>DATCEO010000243.1:0-92590 GCA_036510065.1 Streptosporangiaceae bacterium
GCTGCTGCGGCTGGTGGCGGCGGGCGCGCTCATCGTCGCCGCGGGCCTCGTCCTGCCGCACGGCGCGCCGAGCGAGCCGCCGGACTCGCCGCCGCGGCGCTGACGGAACCCCGGTGCCCCGACCAGGCTGCCCAGGCGGGAAGATAGGGATCTACTTGGGACAGGACGAACAGTAGAGGAGCACGAGCGATGGCTGAAATCGTCCGGGCCGGGCTTATCCAGCAACGCTGGACCGGGGACAAGGATTCGATGATCGCGGCGGCGGTGAACCACATCCAGGCGGCCGCCTCGGCCGGCGCGCAAGTGGTCTGCCTCCAGGAGCTTTTCTACGGGCCGTATTTCTGCCAGGTGCAGGACGCCGACTATTACTCCTATACCGAGGCCATCCCGCACGGGCCGACCACCCGGCTGCTGCAAGACGTGGCCCGCCAGCACGGCATCGTGATCGTGGCGCCGATGAAGTACTCGTTGGCCACCGCCGAGGCCGGCTGCTCCAGCTGCCACAGGTAGGACGACAGGCCGCGGCTGGTCGCGGACGGGTTGAACACGATCCGCGCGCCGGCCAGCCCGAGGGCACGCCAGCCCTCCGGGAAGTGCCGGTCGTAGCAGATGTACACGCCGATGCGGCCGACGGCCGTGTCGAACACCGGATAGCCGAGATTGCCGGGCCGGAAGTAGAACTTCTCCCAGAACCCCTTGACCTGCGGCAGATGCGTCTTGCGGTACTTGCCCAGGTAGCTGCCGTCGGCGTCGATCACCGCGGCGGTGTTGTAGTACAGGCCCGGCTGCTCCTGCTCATACATCGGCACCACGAGGACGACGCCGTGCCGGCTGGCCACCTCGCGCATGAGGTCCGTGGTCGGGCCGTCGGGGATCGCCTCGGTGTAGGAGTAGTAGTCGGCGTCCTGCACCTGGCAGAAGTACGGCCCGTAGAACAGCTCCTGCAGGCACACCACCTGCGCCCCGGCCGACGCGGCCGCGCCGATGGCCTCAACCGCCGCCGCGATCATGGAGTCCTTGTCGCCGGTCCAGTGCTGCTGAACCAGTCCCGCCCGGACCACCGCGGCCATAGGTGCCTCCCTTGCCTCGACGCTGACCCGGCGATTATTCCCGTTCTCCGGCCGGGAAGCACGGCGGCCCTACCGTGAACCATACGACCGCCGCCGTCTCAGCGCCGGAACAGGGCCGCGACCTGGTCCCGCGGCAGGGCGACGCTGAGGTGGCCATCCCGGCCGGTCATGTCCTCGTTGGCAACCAGCGCGTTGGCGACCGCCTCCTCGGTGGCCTGGACGACCGCGGCGTAAAACGGGTCGAGGAACCCCCACGGGATGAAGCGCAGCTGGTCATAGCCGGATCCGCCGGGGCCGTCCGCCGCGTCGGCCCACAGCGTTTGCACGCCCGGCGTGACCCCGCCGGGATTGCCGGTGGAGAAGGCCAGGAACAGGTCGCCGGAGAAGTGCGAACCAGTGGTGCCCGTCCGCGCCAGGCCGAGCGTCACCCGCCGGGCGAGCGCCTTGCACTGGTGCGGGAGCAGCGGAGCGTCGGTGCCCACCACGACGATGACCGAGCCGGCGCCGGGCGGGGCGGCGAAGCTGTCGGCCATCGGATCGGCTGCGGTCACCAGCTGGCCCACCCGCAGGCCCGCCAGCGTGAGCTCCTGCCGGGAGCCGAAGTTCGCCTGCACGAACGCGCCCACCGTGTAGCCGGCGCCGCGGTAATCCACCAGCCGGGACGCGGTGCCCGATCCGCCCTTGAAGCCGTAGCAGTTCATCCCGGTGCCGCCGCCGACCGAGCCCTCCTCGACCCCGCCGCCGGCCGCCCCCTCCAGGGCCGCCGCGGCGAGCTGCTCGGTCACGTGCCGGCCGTTAATATCGTTGAGGTAGCCGTCCCAGGTCTCGGCGGCCACGGGGAGCAGCCAGGCGTCGGCCAGCCGGGGGTGGTGGCGCACCGTCCAGGCGATGACCGCGGCGTGCGCCACGCCCACCGCGTGGGTGTTGGTGATGGCGACCGGACCGGAGAACGTGCCGGACTCCTCGATCCAGGAGACGCCGGTCATCTCCCCGTTGCCGTTCTGGGAGAAGAAGCCGGCGAGCACCGGGTCGCCAGGCTGGGCCCGGCCGCGCGGGTGAATGGCGGTCACCCCCGTCCGGACCGATGCGCCCGCGACGAGGGTGGCGTAGCCCACCTCCACGCCGGGCACGTCGGTGATCGCGTTCCACCGGCCCGGCGTCCCGTCAAACGGGATGCCCAGCGCCCGCGCCCGCGGCCGGGCCGCCGGCGTGGCCGCGTGCGGGTCGCGATCGCCGTCTGTCACCTTGGGCTGCTCCTAGTTAACGCTGCTACTGATTGACGCTATTACTGGTTGACCGGGAAGCCGAGGTTGACGCCGCCGTGGCTGGGGTCCAGCCAGCGCGAGGTGACGGCCTTGCCGCGGGTGTAGAAGTGCACGCCCTCGGTGCCGTGGACATGGGTGTCGCCGAACAGCGACGCCTTCCAGCCGCCGAAGGAGTAGAACGCCATCGGCACCGGGATCGGCACGTTCACGCCGACCATGCCCACCTCGACCTCATGGGTGAACCGGCGCGCCGCGCCGCCGTCGTTGGTGAAGATCGCCGTCCCGTTCCCGTACGGGTTGCCGTTGATGACCTCCAGCGCGCTGGCGTAGCTGTCGGCCCGCACGACCGACAGCACCGGCCCGAAGATCTCGTCGGTGTAGCAGCTCATCGCGGGCGTGACGTGGTCCAGCAGGCTCGGGCCCAGCCAGAACCCGTCGGCCGCGCCGCCGGTCACCGGGTGCTGCCGGCCGTCAATCGCGAGCACGGCGCCCTCGGCAGCGCCGGAGTCCAGGTAGGACGCCACCTTGTCCCGGTGCGCCCGGGTGACGAGCGGGCCCATCTCCGAGCCGGGATCATCGCCCGGCCCGACCCGCAGCCCCGCCACCCGCTCGGTGATCCTGGCAATCAGCTCGTCGCCGACCGGGTCGACCGCCACGACGACCGAGATGGCCATGCACCGCTCCCCCGCCGAGCCGAACCCGGCCGACACCGCCGCGTCCGCGGCCAGGTCCAGGTCCGCGTCCGGCAGCACCACCATGTGGTTCTTCGCGCCGCCCAGCGCCTGCACCCGCTTGCCCGCCGCCGTCCCCGTCTGCGACACATACCGGGCGATCGGCGTGGACCCGACGAAGCTCACCGCCCGGACATCGGGATGGGTCAGCAGGCCGTCGACCGCTCCCTTCCCGCCGTGCAGCACGTTAAAGGCGCCGTCGGGCAGCCCGGCCTCGGCCAGCAGCTCGGCCAGCAGCAGCGACGCCGACGGGTCCTTCTCCGACGGCTTGAGGATGAACGTGTTCCCGCAGGCCAGCGCGATGGGGAACATCCACATCGGGACCATCGCGGGGAAGTTGAACGGGGTGATGCCCGCGACCACCCCCACCGGCTGGCGGATCGAGTAGGCATCGACCCCGGTGGACACGTTCTCGGAGAAGGATCCCTTGAGCAGGTGCGGGATTCCGCAGGCAAAGTCGACCACCTCCAGGCCCCGCGCTACCTCCCCGGCCGCGTCGGAGGCGACCTTGCCATGCTCGGCCGTAATCAAGGCGGCCAGGCCGGCCTGGTGCGACCGGACCAGCTCGCGGAAGGCGAACATGACCCCGGCCCGCTTGACCAGGGAGGTCTCCCGCCACGCGGGCAGGGCCCCGGCCGCCGCCGCCACCGCCGCGTCCACCTCCGCCCGGCCGGCATAGTCGACGGTGCCGCTCACCTGGCCCGTCGCCGGGTTGTAGATGTCGCCGCGCTCACCCGGCTGGCCCGTCCACGGCTTCCCGCCGATCCAGTGCGTGCGGTGCTGGCCTGCCGTCTGCTCCATAACCATGCCCTTCTGCGGTCCTGCGGTCCTGCTGGCCCGGACCCAGTCTGCCGTCAGCCGGCCACCCGGCCAAGTGACGGGATGTCAGGGACAACTCAGTCATGCTGTCACGAGGATCACTGCGCCTCCTGCCGGGCGGGTGACCAGGGCCGCAGGGCCAGGGCCAGGGCCGGGAACAGTAGCACCGACACCACGGCGGCGCCCAGCAGCGCCGCGGCCGTCGCCGGGGTCAGCAGGCCGAGGCTGCGGCCCACCTCGGCGACCACCACCGGGAAGGTGAGCGTGGTGGCCTGCAGCAGGCCGGCGGCAACGGCCGGCCGGCTACCCACGCGGCCCCGGAACAGCAGCGCCGGACCGCCGCGGACCAGCAGGATGGCGGCAACCAGCGCGGGCAGCAGCGCCAGCGCGGACGGGCTGGCCAGCAGCGAGCGGACATCGAACTGCACGCCGGTGACGACGAAGAACACCGGGACCAGGAACCCGTAGCCGATGGCGTGCAGCTTGCCCTGGAAGCGCTTCTGGGTCGGCCGGTCGTCCCGGTCGGCCACTCGCAGCACGATGCCGGCCACGAACGCGCCGAGCAGCGCGTCGACGCCGAACTCGTGGGCCAGAGCGGTGAACACCAGCAGGACCACGAAGGCGCCGCGGACCCGCAGCTGCGAGGTCGAGTCATCCGAGGCCAGCAGTACCCGGCGCATCCACGGCGACCGCCAGAACCGTCGCAGCGCGATCGCGCCGGCCAGGGCCGCCACGCCCAGCCCCACCACGTAAAGGATCTGGACGGGGGTGGATTCCGGCTGAGCGGAGAACAGAATGGTCAGGAGCAGCAGCGAGCCGAATTCCCCGACCGAGCCCGATATCACCACGAGCTGCCCGAAGTCGGTATGGATGTCGCCGGCGTCCCGGAGCACCGGGACTAGTACTCCCAGGGAGCTGGCCGTCAGGGACAGGGCCAGCAGCCGGATATCTGCGCCGGGCGCGATCTGCCCGAGCGCGGCGGCCACGGCGAAGCCCAGCCCGATGCTGATCGCGAAGCTGAGGGCCGACAGGTTAAAGGCCGGGCCGCGAAAGCGCTCTGGCTCTACTTCCTGCCCGGCCAGGAACAGCAGGAAGCCGAACCCCAGCAGGTACAGGACGTAGACCGCGCCGGTCGCGTGCACCAGGTTCAGGCCCTGCGGCCCGATGGCCAGGCCGGCCAGCACTTCCAGGACCACCGGCGGGACGAGCCGCCGGGGTATCAGGCCCGCGACAATGGGCGCGACGAACGCCGCGACCGCCACGATCAGCAGTCCCGCGTACTGCACGCTCATCGGCGCTCGTCCTGCGACCGCCGGCGCTCATCCGCGCTCACTGCACGCTCCCCCCGCGCCGGCCGCTGAGGCCCGGCTCCGCCCCCGGTCTGGAGTTACTACCCAGGCGCGGGGCGAAGCGATCAGGCGGGCGGACCGCCGGGCGGCGAAGAGGTGGGGGGATAGCTGGGCGGGGGGCCGGCCGGGGGGTACTCGCCCCCGGGGGGCGGCCCGTAACCACCGGGGCTCTCGCCTGGCGCGCCGTAGCCGCCGGGCTGCCCGTAACCACCGGCACCGCCGGCTGGCGGCCCGTACGGGCCGCCAGGCCCGCCGGCCGGCGGGCCATAGTCGCCGGGGCCAGCAACTGGAGCTCCGACCAGCCGGTAGTAGATCAGCGTGACGATCAGGGCCAGGAAGGGCGCCACGACCGTCCCGGATACCACCGTGCTGATCCCGTTGCGCAGTCCGAGCGGCAGGGCGGCCAGCAGGAGGCCGAGGACGAGGCTGAGGACGATGGTGATGATCCACACCAGGACCAGCGTGCCGAAGACATGCCAGCCGCGGCCGCGGACCAGCTGCTGGCTCCGGCCGAAGGACTGGAGGGCACCGGCCCGCTCGATCACGATTACCGGAACGATGACCGCCCAGATAGTGATCAGGTACAGGCCGGGGACGATGAGGATGATCAGCCCGATGGTGATGGCGATACCGGCCAGGATCGCGGCCACCGTGACTGGCAGCAGAGACGGCATCGCCGCCTTGACGGTCTCGCTCCAGGACAGGTCCACCCGGCCGTCTCGGATGTCCTGGACCGCCTTGACCAGCGCGGCCTGGACGAGAAATCCCGCCAGCAGGGTGATGATGATGCCCAGGAACGCGACGATGAGACCGCCGGCCAGCGAGATGATCCCGTCAAGAACGGCGGCGGCCAGATAGATGACGAAAGCGATCACTATCAGGTGCAGGGCATGTGCCCGGTACATCCGCCAGGCTTCACCAAAGACGCCCGAAAGTGGATTCATGACGGTGATCGTAGCGCGCCGCGGGGACGGGGCGGCAGAGGCTCGCAGGCCTCTTCAGGCGCGGCTGGCTGAACAGCGACCTGTTCAGGAGTCGAAGCCCAGGCCGACCCGGTCCAGCGCCCGCAGCCAGAGGTTACGGCGCCCGTCGCGGCGGTCAGCGCGAGCCAGCGACCAGCAAGTCAGGCCGATGCCCGCTGAGCGCAGCGGTTCGGGCGGGAACGGGATCGGCTTGCTGCGCACCATCTCCAGCTCGGTGAGCTCGGTCGGCACCCCGGACAGCAGGTCGAGGATCACGCTGGCGCCGAACCGGCTGGCGCCGACTCCCAGCCCGGTGTACCCGGCTGCGTAGGCCAGGCGGCCCCGGCGAGCGGTGCCGAAGAAGGCGCAGAAGCGTGAGCAGGTATCGATGACCCCGCCCCAGGTGTGGGTGAAGGACAGCCCCTCGAGCTGCGGGAAGGTCTCGAAGAAATGCCGGGCCAGCATCGTGAAGGTGGCGGCCCGCTGATCCAGGGCGGCCGCGACCTGGCCGCCGTAGTAATAGACAGCGTCGTAGCCGCCCCACAGAATCCGGTTGTCGCTAGTCAGCCGGTAATAGTGGAATTGATTCGCGCTGTCGCCCACGCCCTGCCGATCCTGCCAGCCGATGCTCGCCAGCTGCTGCGCCGATAGCGGCTCGGTCGCCAGGACGTAGTCGTAGACCGGCACCAGGTAGCTGTCCAGCCGGCGCAGCAGCGGGGCGAACGCGCCTGTGCCGAGCGCGACCTGGCGGGCCAGTACGACGCCACCCGGCGTGGCCAGGACCAGCCGTCCCGCCGATCTGCCGTGCCGGCCCGCCGGTCCGCTGCGCTCGTCGCCGATCGAGGTGACCGGCGTGTGCTCGTATATCCGCACCCCGGCCTCGAGGCAGGCCCGCCGCAGGCCCCAAGCCAGCCGGGCCGGATCCACCGTGGCGCAGCCGCCGGTATCCCACATGCCGCCTAGGTAGGCCGGCGAGTTCACGGCGGCCCGCACGGCGGACTCATCGAGCAGCCGGATGTCGGCGCCGAGCGCGCGGGCCGCAGCCGCCGTCTCGTGCAGCGCCTCGACCTGCCAGCCGGCGGTTGCCACGGCGAGCTCCCCCGTCCGGGCGAAATCGCAGTCGATCTCGTAGCGGCCGACCGCCTTCTCGATCTCGTCCAGGTTGCGCAGGCCCAGCCGGTGCAGGGTCGGCAGCTCGGCGGGGAACCGGGTGAGCCCGTTGCCGACTCCGTGCGTGAGGCTGGCCGAGCAGAAGCCGCCGTTGCGTCCCGAGCCCGCCCAGGCCGCGCGGCGGCCCTCGAACAGCACGACGTCGCGGCCGGGATCGGCCTCCTTGGCCAGCAGCGCGGTCCACAGCCCGGTATACCCGCCGCCGACGATCGCGAGGTCGGCCGACTCCCGGCTGGCCAGGGGTGGCAGCGGCGCCGGGGCGTCGGCCCGGTCCAGCCAGTACGGCATGGGACGAGCCCCGGCCAGCGCCCTCATGACTCGATGTTGCTCATCACGTGCTTGACCCTGGTGTAGTCCTCGAATCCGTACGTCGACAGGTCCTTGCCGTACCCGGAGTTCTTGAACCCGCCGTGCGGCATCTCCGAGACGAACGGGATGTGGGTGTTAATCCAGACCGCTCCGAAGTCGAGCTGCCGCGCCATCCGCATGGCCCGGCCGTGGTCGCGCGTCCAGACGCTGGCCGCCAGCCCGTACTTGACGCCGTTGGCCCAGCGCAGCGCCTCGTCCTCCGCGCTGAACTGCTGGACGGTAATGACCGGGCCGAAGATCTCGTCCTGGATCATCTCGTCGTCCTGGCGCAGGCCCGCCACGACGGTCGGGGCGAAGCAGTAGCCGCGGTCGCCGACGCGGTGGCCGCCGGTCACGACGGTGGCATGCTCGGGCGCCCGCTGCACGAAGCCCTCGACGCGCTCAAGCTGTGACGGGTTGTTCAGCGGGCCGAAGTCGGCATCGAGCAGGTCCCGCCCGCCGGTTCGCAGGCCGCGAGCCCGCTGGGCCAGGGCGTCGGTGAGATCGGCACTGACCGCGGGGCCGGCCAGCACGCGGGTGGCCGCCGTGCAGTCCTGGCCCGCGTTGTAATAGGCCGCGTCGGCGATGAGCCGGGCCGCCTGCTCGACGTCGGTATCGTCGAAAACGATCACGGGCGCCTTGCCGCCCAGCTCCAGGTGCACGCGCTTGAGGCCGGCCGCCGCCGCCTGGGCGACCTCGATGCCGGCCCGCACCGAGCCGGTGATCGACACCATCTGCGGGATCTCATGCGACACGAGCGCGCGGCCGGTGTCCCGGTCACCGCAGATGACGTTGAATACCCCCGGCGGCAGGAACTCGGCCGCGATCTCGGCCAGCAGCAGCGTCGACACCGGCGTGGTATCGGACGGCTTGAGCACCACGGTGTTCCCGGCTGCGAGCGCGGGCGCGAACTTCCAGACGGCCATCATCATCGGGTAGTTCCAGGGCGTGACCTGGGCGCACACCCCGACCGGCTCGCGGCGGATCATCGAGGTGTGGCCCCGCAGATACTCCCCCGCTGCCTTGCCCTCGAGGATGCGCGCGGCGCCGGCGAAGAACCGCAGCTCGTCGGCCAGCGGCGGCACCTCGTCGGACCGGGTCATCGCGACCGGCTTGCCGGTATTGCGCGACTCCGCCTCGACCAGGTCCTCGGCGCGGGCCTCGATGGCGTCGGCGAATCGCAGCAGCGCCAGGCTGCGCTCGGCCGGGGTGGTGTCCCGCCAGGTCTCGAACGCCTCCGCCGCGATCCGGAGCGCCTCGTCCACGTCCGCCGCGCCGGAGACCGGCGCCTCCAGGTAGGGCTCTCCGGTGCTGGGGTCCACGACCGCGCTGGTCCGGCCATCGCGGGCCGGGACGGGCTTGGCGCCGACGAAGTTCTGCAAGGCCATCACGCCACGATGCTGGCAGAGAATCCGACCTTATACAAGTGAATCAGTGACGAAAGCGGCCGCGTGCTACGGAATCAGTTGACAGGCACCGATTGCGTGGGACGATTGAAGCTGCGAAGGAGGCCGACAGTGGCGCACACGCCGGGGACTCCGATCGCCTCCGTCGCACGGCACCGTGGCAACGCAGGCGGCCGGGACGCCGACAGCATGAGGATCGTTCTGGACAACGTCTCGAAACAGATTATCGAGCAGCTCCAGCAGGACGGCCGCCGCTCCTATGCCGCCATCGGCAAGGCCGTCGGCCTGTCCGAGGCGGCTGTGCGCCAGCGGGTCCAGCGGCTGATCGAGGTCGGCGCGATGCAGATCGTCGCGGTCACCGATCCGATGACGCTGGGCTTCCCGCGGCAGACCATGGTCGGGATCCGCTGCAGCGGTGACCTGGAGCGGATGGCCGACCACCTGGCGGCGATGAACGAGATCGACTACGTCGTGATCACCGCCGGATCCTTTGACCTGCTGATCGAGGTGGTCTGCGAGGACGACGACCAGCTCCTGGAGATCCTCAGCCGGGTGCGGTCGATCCCGAGCGTGACCATGACCGAGACCTTTGTCTATCTCAAGCTGTGCAAGCAGACCTATAGCTGGGGGACCAGATGACCTCGTACGACCCGCAGGAGATCGCCGCACTCCAGGAGGCGGCCCGGCGCCATCTGTGGCTGCACTTCACCCGCATGTCGTCCTATCACGAGGCCGAGATGCCGGTCATCGTGCGCGGTTCCGGCCAGTACGTCTATGACCAGCACGGCAAGCGCTACCTGGACGGCCTGGCCGGCCTGTTCGTCAGCCAGATCGGGCACGGCCGGACCGAGGTCGCCGAGGCCGGGGCCCGGCAGGCCAGCGAGCTGGCCTACTTCCCGCTGTGGTCGTATGCGCACCCGCAGGCGATCCAGCTGGCCGAGCGGCTGGCTAGCCTGGCGCCGGGTGACCTGAACCGGGTCTTCTTCACGACCAGCGGCTCGGAGGCCGTGGAGTCGGCCTGGAAGCTGGCCAAGCAGTACTTCAAGACCATCGGCCAGCACGGCCGGTACAAGGTGCTGAGCCGGAACATCGCCTACCACGGCACCTCCATGGGCGCGCTGGCGATCACCGGCCTGGCCGATATCAAGGCACCGTTCGAGCCGCTGCCGCCCGGCGGCGTCCGTGTGCCGAACACCAACTTCTACCGGGCGCCGTCCTTCGTCGCCGACGACCGGGATGCGTTCGGGCAGTGGGCCGCCGACGAGATCGAGCGGGCCATCCTGCGCGAGGGCCCCGACTCCGTCGCGGCGGTGTTCCTGGAGCCGGTGCAGAACTCCGGCGGCTGCTTCCCGCCGCCGCCCGGCTACTTCCAGCGGGTCCGCGAGATCTGCGACCGCTACGGCGTGCTGCTGGTATCCGACGAGGTCATCTGCGCCTTCGGCCGTCTGGGCTACTACTTCGGCTCGCAGCGGTACGGCTACCAGCCCGACATCATCACTTTCGCCAAGGGCGTCACGTCCGGCTACGCGCCGCTGGGCGGCATGCTGGTGCGCGACGAGCTGATGGAGCCGTTCGCGCGCGGACAGGCCAGCTTCCTGCACGGCGTCACGTTCGCCGGCCACCCGGTGTCCTGCGCGGTCGCGATGGCCAACCTCGACGTGTTCGAGAAGGACGACCTCCTGGCCAACGTCCGCACGCACGAGGGCGCCTTCCGGGCCACCCTGGAGAAGCTGAACGACCTGCCGATCGTGGGCGACATCCGCGGCGACGGTTACTTCTACGGGATCGAGCTCGTCAAGGACAAGGCCAGCCGGGAGACGTTCGACGACGACGAGTCCGAGCGCCTGCTGCGCGGGTTCCTGTCACCCGCCCTGTTCGACGCCGGGCTGATCTGCCGGGCCGACGACCGCGGCGACCCGGTCATCCAGCTCTCCCCGCCGCTGACCTGCGGCCCGGAGCAGTTCGACGAGATCGAGCAGATCCTGCGCAGCGTCCTGACGCAGGCCTGGACCCGGCTCTAGGCCTACGCCCGGCCCCTCGCCAGCGTCGCCCGCAGCCGGGGGCGAGCGCTGTTATCAACTCGTTACCTGGATTCTCGTTGGGAATCCGCCACCCGCTCCTCTTACCAGGGAAGGCCGGCGCCGCAGCCTCGCGGCCCGGCACCCAGCACGGCGGGAGACGCGCCATGGCGGATACCCAGGTCCTGTGGCTCGAGCTGGACAGCCGCAACGAGCGGCTGGCCGATAGTTACAGCTTTGTAACCAGTCCTCACCTATCCGATCGGCCGTCCCGAGGGTCTTACAGGGGGACGTGCGCAGGTACTGCGCAACTCGGGGAAAGCAACTTCGCCGCACGCATGGGAGGGCACATGCCTAGCAGCACTCCAGACTGGAGCGCCCTGGCGAGCCAGAACGAGAAGATAGTAGACGGAGAGGCGACCGGGGAAGCGTCGCCGTCCGTCCCGGCAGACCAGCGCCTGGCCGACCGGCCGGGGCGGCACCGGAGCGCGGTGCCCGCGCGGCGGTCACTGTGGCGGAGCCGCGCCTCGCGCGGGGCCGCGGCCGCCACGGCGGCCCTCGCGGTGACCGGCGCGGCCTCGGTACCGGCGTCGGCGAGCACCGCCGCCAGCCCGTCGTGGCACATCGTCAAGCGGGTGCACGCCGGCGACGCCGGCGGGTTCACTGCGGTGACGGCCGTCGGCGCGAACGGCGGATGGGCTTTTAACGGACAGTCCAAGCCGGCCGCCTGGCGACGCAGCGGCGCCACCTGGACTCAGGTGCCGTTCCCCGGTAAGAGCGGTGAGCAGGTCGTCGCGGCGGAGGCGTCCTCCCCCACCAACGTGTGAGCCTTCACCGGGGGCCGGAGCGGCTCCCGGGCGCTGCGCTGGAACGGCAGCAGCTGGGCCGTCGAGCGGTCCTTCGCCCGCCAGGTCGGCGGCGCGGTGGTGCTCAGCCGGGACGACGTCTGGGTGTTCGGAGAGCCTGTCTTTCCCGGCAGCGGCCTGGGTTCCTGGCACTTCGACGGCCACACGTGGACGCACGCGGCGTCTGGGCGGGGACTGCAGGGCGGCAGCGGGCTGTCGGCCAGCAACGTCTGGGCCTTCGGCGGCGCCAGCGTGGCCCGCTGGAACGGCCATTCGTGGTCGCGCACCTCGGTAGCGGGCCTGCTCCCGCCCGGGAACAAGGGCCTGAACAATCCCGCCGTCACGGCCATCTACGCGCAGTCCGCCAGCAGCGTGTGGGCCGTCGGGAACGGTAACGCGCAGGACGACGGCGGCCCGCTGGTCGTGCTGCACTACAACGGGCAGCACTGGGCCAAGGCGGCGGGCGGCATCGTCAGCGGTTACAGCGTCCCGGGCCAGGTCGCCCCGGACGCGCACGGCGGCCTGTGGATTCCGCTGCTGGGCGGCAGCGGCGCCCCGTCCCGCCTCGCGCACTACTCCGCCGGTCACCTGACCGTGGCTCACCTGCCGGTCGTCAACCCGAAGATCAGCGTGCTGGCGGTCGCGGGGATCCGCGGCTCCGGCCAGGCCCTGGCGGCCGGCTTCACCCACGCCTTCAACAACCCCGGTGGCCGCGTCGTCGCAGTGATCCTGCGGTACCAGAGCTGACCAGCGGGGCGTCATCCGCGGGTCGAGCAGCGGCCGGCGCCAGGCCTGCGAGCCGGCGCCGGCCGCTGTGCTGCGCGGGACGGGCGGGACCTGGCCCGGGCTGGCGTTACTTTCCGAGCAGTGCTCGCAGGTGCGGCACGGCGTCGGTGACGGCGACCCGCTCCTTCTCGCCGGTGGCCCGGCTGGTGATCTCCACCAGGCCATCGGCCAGGTCGCGGGCGCCGACGGTGAGCCGGAACGGGATGCCGGTCAGCTCGGCGTCCTTGAACTTGACCCCGGGCCGCTCCTCCCGGTCGTCGATGGCCGCGTCGACGCCGGCGGCCAGCAGCCCCTGGTAGAGCGCTTCCGCCGCGGTCCGGGCCGCCTCGTCCCGGGTGGACAGCAGGATGACCGTGGCCTCCACCGGCGCCATGGCCACCGGCCAGGTCAGCCCGGCGTCGTCATGATGAACCTCAGCGATCGCGGCGATGGCCCGCTCGATGCCAATGCCGTAGCTGCCCATGATCGGCGTCACCGCGTTGCCGTCCGGGCCGAGCACGGACACGCCCAGGGCGGTGGTGAACTTGCGGCCGAGCTTGAAGATGTGCCCGACCTCCACGGCCTGGATCAGCTCCAGCGGCGTCCCGCACCGCGGGCAGGGCTCCCCCGCCGCGACCTCGCGCAGGTCCGCCCAGGTCCCGACGCTGATGTCGCGGGCGACGCTGACCCCGGTGAGGTGCACCTCGTCGGTATTGGCGCCGGTGGCCATGTCCGTGCGGCCCTGCAGCGCGAGGTCGGCGATCACCGGCAGGTCGGTGACGCCCACGGCGCCGAGGCTGCCCGGCGAGGCGCCCAGGGCGGCCACGATCTCGTCGGGCTGGGCGGGCCGGATGCTCGCCGCGCCAGTGGCGTCGGTGAGCTTCTGATCGGCCAGCGGGTGGTCGCCCCGCAGCAGGACCAGCGTCAGCTGGCCGTCGATGACCTCGACCAGGGTCTTGATCTGCCGGTCGGCGCCGAGCCCGTGCCGCTGCGCCAGGTCCTCGATCGTCCGCACGCCCGGAGTCGGCAGCGTGGCCGGCGCGTCGGGGCCGGGCGCGTCCTGGACCGGCGCCAGGGCGGAGGTGGCCTTCTCCAGGTTGGCGGCGTAGTCGCAGTTCGGGCACCGGGCGACCAGGTCCTCCCCGGCCGACGTCGGGCACATGAACTCCACCGAGTCGCTGCCGCCCATGGTCCCGTTGGAGGCCTCGACCGCGAAGGCGGGGATGCCCAGCCGGGCGAAGATCCGCTCGTAGGCCGTCCGGTGGGCGTCGAACGAGGCGTCCAGCCCCGCCTGGTCGAGGTCGAAGCTGTAGGAGTCCTTCATGGTGAACTCGCGCACCCGGATCAGCCCGCTCTTGGGCCGGGGCTCGTCCCGGAACTTGAGCTGGAACTGGTACCAGAACTGTGGCAGCTCGCGATAGGAGGACAGCTCGGTAGCGAGGGTGGCGAAGATCTCCTCGTGCGTCACGCCCAGGACCAGCTCGGCGCCCTTTCGGTCCCGGAGCCGGAACATCTCGTCCCCCATGACCGCCAGCCGGCCGGTCTTCTCCCAGATCTGGGCGGGCTGCATCGCCGGCAGAAGGAACTCTTGCGCCCCGATGGCGTTCATCTCCTCGCGGATCACCGCTATGACCTTGGCCCGCACCCGCATCCCGAGCGGCAGCATCGAGTAGTGCCCGGCCATGAGCTGGCGGATGAACCCGGCCCGGAGCAGCAGCCGGTGGCTGGCCGCGTCGGCGTCGGCCGGGTCCTCGCGGAGGGTCGGGATGTGCACCTGTGACCAGCGCATGTCGAAGCCTTTACTAGATGACCGGGCGGGCGAGCGGGAAGCTGAGCGAGAAGTTCAGCGGAAGACCGCATTCTAGGGCGTCAGCCAGGCTAGAGCGGCCCGCGAGCGCCGGAACGGGCACCGTCTGCCTCGGGCGGGCGGCACGCCGAGGCCGGGCGTGGCTGGGCGTGGCCGGCTATTCGTGCTGACTTGCGAGGTCTTGTCCGGCCGGGTCCTGGCCGAGCGCCGAGCCGGGCGCCGGGCCGGGGCCGGGCCGGGGGTCGGGCCGAGTTTGCGCGCCGCAGGGACCGGGGATCTTCCTGCCATGCCGACGGTCAGGTCGCCGCGCCGGGGAACCCGCAGGTCGGGAGCCCAGCGGTCGGGGTCCTCGTGGTTGGAGGCGCCGTGGTTGGCAGCCCCGTGGTTGGACGCGCTGCGGCTGGGGCCGCGCGGGGTGCTGGCCTTCGCCATGGGCATCGCCGCCATCTTCGACCTGACCGGGGCGACCGTCTACCGGACCATGCGGGGCGTGCTGCCACCCGCGCCGCTGACCGGGGATGACGGCAGCGACCCGTTCCGGGCCGCCATGGGAACGATCATCAGCGCGCACCACGACGCGCTGGTGGACGCAGGCGACGAGAGCGGCACGGCGTTATCCGCATGACCGACTCCGAGCGCGCCGCGGGCGGCCCTGTGCCTAGTCCCGCCAACGCGCCCCGTTCCGCCAGTCTGGAAGGCCCAGTCGGGGAGCGAATGGCCACCGGCCCGGAGGCTGCCGGCCTCAGGGCCGTCGGCGGTGTCGGCTCAGGGTCGGCCGGCCCCGGCAGTGTCCGCTCCGGCGGTTCCGGCAATGTCCGCTCCGGCGGTTCCGGCCCGGGCAGTGCCGGCCCGGGCAGTGTCCGCTCCGGCAGTGCCGGCCCGGGCAGTGCCGGCCCGGACAGTGTCCGCTCCGGCAGTGCCGGCCCGGAGGCTGCCGGCCCGGAGGCTGCCGGGCCAGGGGCTGCCGGAGCGGGTGGGGTCGGCCAGGTTGGCTTCGGCCCTGGCGGCGCGAGCACGGCCGCCGGAGGCACGACCGCGGGAGCCACGGCAGGAGGCCCGGCGGAAGCCACGGGCGAGGCAGCCACGGAGGGTACTGGCCCGATACGCGCGGTGCAGTCACGCGGGCCGGCGGGCGAGATCTCGGTCGAGCAGGCCATTGCCCTGCGCGACCAGGCACCGGAAATGTATGACCTGTGGCTGCGGATCGCGCAGGACAAGGCGGCCACAGCCAACTACGTGGAGCGCGCGCCCTACGAGGTGCCGGAGCGACTGGCACAGTCGGGACGTCCCCGGGCCCTGGGCGCGCTGGTGATCGTGCTGTCCTTCTGCGGCTACCTGGCCTGGCTTGGCGGTCCGGGGCCGTACATCGGCGGCCTGATCGCCATCCTCGACCTGGGCGTGATGTTCGGCATGTTCTTCGGCCTGCGGCCCGAGCGGCTGCCGGACCCGAGCCGGCTGGACCGGCACGACCGCAGCCGGTTAGCGCCCCCTGCCGGCTAGCGCCCGCTGCCCCGATTAGCCTCCCCAGCCGATTAGCCTCCCCAGCCGATTAGCCTCCCAGCCGGTTTAGCGCCTCTCGCCGGCTGACGGCGGCAGTTCCCAGTCCTGGCGCGGTCGCTCCCAGTCTTCCGCCGGGGACGACTGGTCCTGGGCGGGTTGCGGCCAGTCTGAGCGCTGCTCCGCCGGATCCTGAGCTGACGGCGGCCAGTCCGCAGGCGACGGCGCCGCCTCGCTGGAAGGTTGCCGCCAGTCCTCGGGTGGCGGGGCCGCGTCTCGGGGGGACTGCGCCCACTCTCTCGGCAATGGTGCCGCCTCCCGGGAAGGTTCTAGCCGGTCTGTCGACGGCGCCGCGTCTCGGGGAGTTTCCCGCCAGTCCGCCGGTGGCGGCGCCGCCTCGCGGGAAGGTTGCCGCCAGTCCTCGGGTGGCGCGGCCGCGTCCTGGGAGGATTCCAGCCAGTCCGACGCCCGAGCCGGCTCCCGGGAGGATTCTCGCCAGGCCGCCGGTGGCGGGGCCACGTCACGGGCGGATTCCAGCCACTCCGCCGGCAGTGGCGCGTCCCGAGGAGATGACTGCGGGGCGCCGCGCGGCGGCGGGTCCCCGTCGGTGATCCGCTCCATGAGCATCGATTCGCCCCTGAACATGGGCGTCCGCCGGACCTGCCGCTCGATGGCGGCCGCCGACATCGTGTAGCCCAGGAACAGGAACAGGGACAGCGCCTGGATGATGATCGGGATCCAGAGCGAGGCGAACGCCCCCGCGCTCCAGTCGTAGAGCCCGTGCAGGACTGCCGGGACCGCGATGCCAAAGGCGATGAGCTGGATGCGGCGACGCGGATAGTTCACCGCTATCCCGATGAAAAACGCCGAGACGCCGGCCCACATCGCGTGCTGGAAGCCGTCGACGAAGACCCGCTCGGAAAACGCCAGCACCTCCACGATCGCCTGGCTGTTAGCCCGAGCCGAGGTGATCCCCTGGATGTCCTGGAGGGTGTAGCCGGCCTGCTCGGTCACCCCGAACGCCAGCCCGACGATCGTGCCCAGGAACATCCACATCCGGACGTCGAGCTTGACCGAGCGGTATTTCAGCAGCAGCAGCGCCGCGAGCAGGATGGGCAGCGCCTTGGTGATCTCCTCGTTGATGCCCACGCCGACCGCGCCGAAGAAGGGCAGCGGCCGACCAGGATGGCCCATCAGCCCGTTGATGTGGACGGTGACGACGCGGATCCAGATAAGGGCGAAGACGATGGCCCCGATGCCGATCAGGACCTCCCGCCGCTCGACCTGGCCGGGCCGGATCAGCAGCCAGAACACGATCGCCCACAGCGGGGCGATGTACAGGCTGTACGCCCAGCCCGGCGTCGACAGGTTGCTGGACGAGGCGAACAGCGCGATGAAGATCAGCGGCAGCAGTCCGTACGGGATGACCAGGAGCCGCAGGAACTGGCGCCAGCCCGGATCGTGCAGCCAGCTCCGGATCGGGACCAGGATGTGCAGCGCTGTTGCGATCTCGTCAACGGGCTGCGGCGACTGCACCGGCCGGATTCGCGGCGCCCCCCGGCCGGGGTAGCCCCCCGCCTCCGGGCCGCCCGCTCCGCCGGGGTAGCCCGGGTCGTTGAGGCCGTTCAGTCCGTTGAGGCCGTCCAGGCCGGGGACGCCGGCGCCTGGAGCGGCATGGGCGCCGCCGCCTGGGGAGGCGTGGGCACCGGGGAAATCGCGGGTACCGGGGTAAGCGGGATCGTCGGGGTAAGCGCCGCTGCCGGGCAGAACCGGGCTTTGCAGGACGCTGGTGCGGTCGGCCTGGGCCGGCTCGCCGGGCTCGGCTGCGTGCTCGCGCTGGGCCGCGTAGTCGGGCGGGTCCTGGATGTGCGATGGCCCGGAGTCCTCGGGCAGGCCCGGGAAGCTCGCCGGCGGGACGTCGGCCAGCGGGATCCCCGGCACGGGCAGTTCATACTGCGGCGGTTCGTACTGGGATGCCTCATACTGCGGCGGCTCATACTGCGGCTCGAACTGCGGTGGCTCGTACTGCGGTGGCTCGTACTGCAGCAGTTCCTGCTGGGTCGGCTCGGGCTGAGGTGCCCCGTACCGGGACGGCTCGTACTGAGGAGGCGTCTCCCCCGGCGTGATCGACAGGACGGGCCCCCGGATCGAGGACAGCTGGATCTGGGCGGGGCCGCTCAGCAGCGTCCTGCTCACCGGCTCCCCGTTGAGGAAACTCAGCGCCCGGCCGACGTTCTCGAACTCCCAGCCGCTCGCCCCTGAGCTCAGCTGGGCATGCTGACGGGAAACTGTCGGGTCGCTGACGACGATGTCGTTGTCCGGGCTACGCCCGATCCGCACCGTTTCGCCAGCACCGAAGCTGTAACTGCGGTCACCGAGGGTGACATGAAGCTCGTTCATCCTCATTGATGTTGCCACGTCCGGCGCCCTGACCTAACCCATCTGCGCTGGACCGCCCGCGATTGTCTACAGGCACTTCGACCTTGCCTGGATTGCTGTAGCACGTCAGGATAATGTGACCGGCCAGCGGAAAGGAACCAGCATCGTGACCACGGGGCTAGCAGGCACGGGGCCAGCAGGCACGGGGCAGTTCTTCAACGCCGCGCAGTGGCTGCTCGGCCGGCACGTCACCGCGACGCCCAGCCGGGTGTCGGTGACGGCCGTCGACGCCAGCGGCATGGTGGTCAACCTCAGCTACCGCGAGCTCGACGACCTGGCCCGGCACGCGGCCGGGGCGCTGGTGGCCGCCGGGGTCCGGCCCGAGGAACGGCTCCTGCTGTGCATGGCCGACTCCCCCGAACTGCTGGCCCTGTTCCTCGGCGGCCTTTACATCGGCGCCGTCCCGGTCCCGGTGAGCACGATGGTGACCGCTGCGGACCTGGCCACGCTAGCGACCGACAGCCGGGCCCGGCTGATCGCGATCAGCTCGGAGTTCGTCGCCGCGGCGCAGGACGCAGCCGGCCTGCCGTCGGTGCGCGAGGTGGTCGTCGCCGGGGAGACCGAGGATCTTGAGCCGCTGCTGGTGCCGTCCCGGGCGCGGCTGGGCCCGCGGATCCGGACCCTGCGCGGGTTCCTGGCCGCCGCCGGGCCGGCGGACCTGGCGGTGGCCCGCACCGCGCCGGCGACCCTGGCCGACAGCCCGGCCTTCTGGCTCTATACCTCCGGGACCACGGGAACGCCCAAGGCGGCCATGCACCGGCACGCCGCGCTGCGCGTGACCGCGGAGACCTACGCGGCCAGCGTCCTTCGCATCCGACCCGACGACGTGTGTTACTCCGCCGCCAAGTTCTTCTTCGCCTACGGCCTGGGTAACACGATGACCTTCCCGTTCTCGGTCGGGGCGCGCACCGTCCTGGACCGGGCGCGGGCGACGCCCGCCCGGCTGGCCAGCGTGCTGACCAGCCAGCGGCCCACCCTGTTCTTCGCCGCGCCGACCGCCTACGCTGCGCTGCTCGCCGCCGACTTGCCCGCCGACATCTTCGCCAGCGTGCGGCTGGCGGTCAGCGCCGGGGAGGCCTTCCCGGCCGACCTCTACGAGCGGTTCACCGCCCGTTTCGGCGTCGAGGTCCTGGACGGCATCGGCTCCACCGAGGCACTGCACATCTTCGCCTCCAACCGGCCGGGCCGGGTGCGGCCGGGCACGACCGGCGAGGTCGTTCCCGGCTACGAGCTGCGGATCGAGGCTCCCGACGGCCAGCCGGTGCCCGACGGGGAGCCGGGCGCGCTGTATGTCAAGGGCGACTCGATCGCCAGCGGCTACTGGTGCCGCAGCGAGGTGACGCGCCGGGTCTTCCGGGGCGAGTGGCTGCGCACCGGCGATATCTACGCCCGCGACGACGACGGTTACTACACCTGCCTGGGCCGCAGCGACGACGTGCTCAAGGTGGCCGGCATGTGGGTGTCGCCGGCCGAGGTCGAAGGGCGGCTGCGCGCCCACCCCGACGTGGAGCAGGCGGTGGTGGTCGCCATCCCTGACAGCGACGGCCTCGACAAGGCGGTGGCCTGCGTGGTGGCCCGCCGCGGATCCGACCCCAGCGCGCAGGAGCTGATCGAGTTCTGCCGGGCGGGGCTATCGGCGTTCAAGCGCCCGCGGCAGGTGCTGTTCCTGCCGGAATTCCCGCTCACGGCGACCGGCAAGGTCCAGCGGTTCCGGCTGCGCGAGCACGCGCTGACGCTCCTCAGTGACCAGCCCGCTACTCCGGACCAGGCTGAGACCCCGGGCCAGCCGGCCGGCGCCGGGCGGGGCTGAGCCGGTGCTGGAGGGACGACTGCTGGTCGACGCCCACGTGCACGTGGCCAGGCTGCCCACGCTCTCGGCCGACTGGCATGCCTGGGCCAAGACCTTCGGGGACGCCGCCATGATCGAGGAGCTCTACGAGAGCGATGGAACGCCGCGGCCGGCCATGATCGACGATCACTTCGCCAGCCAGGGCGTCGATCACGTGCTGCTGTTTGCCGAGTACAGCCCCAAGACCACCGGGATCCAGCCCATCGAGGATGTCCTGCCGCTGGTCCGGGCCAACCCGGATCGGTTCCGGCCGGTCGCCAACATCAACCCGCACCTGCACTACCCGGTGACCGCCGAGCTGGCTCGCCAGGTCGGCCTGGGCGCGGTGGCGTGCAAGATCCATCCCGTGCACGGCGGGTTCGAGGCCAGCGACCGGATGCTCTACCCGGCCTACGCCTGGGCGCAGGAACGCGGCCTGCCGGTCATCGTGCACTGCGGCACCTCGACCTTCGCCGGGTCCGCCAACGCCTACGCCGACCCGGTCCTGCTCGACCCGGTCTTCCGCGACTTCCCCGACCTGACGGTGGTGCTGGCGCACGGCGGCCGCGGCTGGTGGTACGCCCAGGCCGCGTTCCTGGCCACGATGCTGCCGCAGGTCTGGCTGGAGATCTCCGGGCTGCCGCCGCTCCGGCTGCCCGACTACTACGGGTCCTCGCTGCGGCGGCTGGCGAGCAAGATGATCTTCGGGACCGACTGGCCGGGGGTGCCGGGCGTCCAGCGCAACGCGCGGGCCGTGGAGAAGGTCCTGCTGGAGGCCGGCTGCACCGCCGACGACATCTCCGGCGCGCTCGGCAGCAACGCGGCCAGCGTTTTCGGGCTCAGGACAGGCCACCGGTAGCAGCGCTGGCCTCCCGGCCGAGCAGGCGTTGGGCATTCCCGCCGATCAGCGCGTCGAGGACATGCTCGCGCAGGCCGCCGGCCCGCCACTGCGCGAGTGCCTGGTCCATCGGGAAGACGGGCCAGTCGGTGCCGTAGAGCACCTGGCTGCCCAGCAGGCTGTTCATGAACCGGAACATGACCTCCCAGCCGGTGTTCGCCTCGCAGACGTAGCGGGGCGCCAGGCCGCCGAACTCCGCGTAGACGCTGGGGTGCTTGCGCAGCACCGCCACCATCTCCGGCACCCACGGCCATCCCGCATGACAGGCGATCAGCACGAGGTCCGGGAAGTCACAGGCAACCTGATCGAGCTGGATCGGCTGGTCGTTGCGGATCGGAAAGGTCACCGTGTAGTTGATCCCGGTGTGCAGGGCCACCTGCAGGCCGAGTTCGCCCGCCTTGGCGTACACCGGATAAAGCATCCGGTCGTCGATGGGGAGGCCGAAGAACGAGGGCTGCAGGCTGAGCCCGGTCAGGCCGAGGTCGGCGACCCGCTGGACCTGCGTCAGGGCCCGGGGGATCTTGAGGGGGCTCATCGAGATCGTGCCGTAGCCAGAGAACCGGTCCGGATGCCCCGAGACCACCTTGGCAACGGCGTCGTTGAGCGCGTCGGCCACGTCACCGTATTCGTACTCAGCGTGCACCACGGCGTGTCCGGTGCCGCTGGCGTCCATGTCCGCCAGCAGGTCGGCGAGCGTGCGGTGCCGGTTGGCCGACAGGTCGAGCACCCGGTCGTACTGAGCCAGGTAGTCATCGGGCAGATCCTCCGACGGCCGCAGCTCCAGCGGCAGCCGGACCCGGAAATCGATCACCTCAGCCATGGGGCCTCCTTTGTCGTAGCTACCAGCCAAGTCCCGTCGACCGGTCCCAGACCCGGGAGGGATCGCGGGAACGATCGAGGCCTTCTTTCTTCACCCGCATGGATGGCGTCCGGTCGAAGTCCTCGACCCGGTACTCGAGGAACCGCGGGACCTTGTACCGGGCCAGCCGGGCGGCGCTGAAGGCGATGAGCTCGGCGGGCGGCACGGACTCGGGGGTGTGCTCACCGGCCAGCAGGACGTGCACCTTGACCTCCTCACCGAGCAGCGTGTCGGGCGCCGGCACGGCCGCGACCTCGAGCACCCCGGGGTGCGACCGGAGGACGGTCTCGACCTCGGCGGCCGCGATGTTCTCCCCGGCACGCCGGATGATGTCCTTCATCCGGCCCTGGAAGTACAGGAACCCGCGGCTGTCGCGACGACCGAGGTCGCCGGTGTGCAGCCATCCCCCGCGGTAGGTCTCGGCGGTCGCCTCGGGCCGGTTCAGGTAACCACGCATAAGGCCGGGGGCCCGCACCACGATCTCCCCGGGGTCACCGTCGGGGACCTCGGCGCCGGCGGAGTCAACGATCGCGACGTCGGCACCGGGGCACGGTCGCCCGATGGAGGCAGATCCGATCATCTCCTGGGCGAACTCGGCCGGCATGGCGACGATGAGGCCCGTTTCGGTGAGCCCGTACGCCTCCATCCAGGGGGCGCCCCAGCGCGTCACGAGGTCCTTATGCAGGGGCGCCGGAATCCCGACCTGGATGGCCAGCCGCACCCGGTGGTCGGTGTCATTGACGCTGACCGGCGCCTTGAGCAGCAGGCTGGCGGTGGCCGCGATACCGAACAGCACTGTGACGTCGTGCTCGCGCGCGACCGGCCAGTAGCGTGACACGCTGAACCGGCGCATGACGACCAGGGCAGTCCCAGCGCGGAGCGCCACCAGGAGCTGCCACGGCGGGTCGTTGTAAAAGAACTGAAGGCAGCACAGCATGCGGTCGGCGGCCGTGATGCCGTACAGGCTGATCACCAGGTCCGCGAAGCGCAGCCAGTAGTCGTGGCCGACCATGCACCCCTTCGGCGGTCCCGTGGTGCCGGAGGTGTAGTACACGTTGGTGACGTCCGCGGCCGCCTCCGCGGGGCGCGGCCGGGGCGCCGGGGCTGCGGCGTAGGCGGCCAGGCCGCCCGGCTCCTGATCGCCGGCCACCACAATCTCCGCCAGGGCCGGGCAGGACGGCTGCAGCTCGCGGAACAGGGCCTCGTGCTCGGGGCCGACGACCGCGATCCTGGCCGCCGAGTCCGCCAGGATGTGTCCGGCGTCATGGCTGCGCGCGGCCGGGTTGAGCGAGACGAGCACCGCGCGGCAGGCGACGGCGGCCAGCCAAGTGATCATGAACTCGGCCCGGTTCACCATCATCACCGCCACCCGGTCGCCGGGCTCCACCCGCGGCTGGAGGTACCCGGCGAACGACTCCACCTCGGCCCACAGCTGGCCGCGGGTCACGACGACGCCATCCTCGAAGATGAGGATCGGCCGGCCCGGGTCCGCCTCGCACGCGGCCCGGACGAGGTCGAGCAGGTCGGCCTGGGCGGGCGCGGGCATCTCGCTCACTCGTACCACTCTCCCGGACCGAGCTTGATCGTCTGCTCCCAGTGAATATCGTGCGTAACGATGAGCTGCGCGCCATGCCGGCGCTGTAGCTCCTCGATCCGTTCCCAGCTCTCCACCAGCGCGTCCGGACTCCACAGCAGTCCGGGCAGGCAGCGGGCCGTCATCTTCTCCTTGTCGTAGACGGCGTCGCCGGTCAGGATGTAGACCTGGCTGTCCAGCTTCACCAGCAGCGACTGGTGGCCGGGCGTATGACCTGGCGTGGGAAAGATGACCAGCCGGCCGTCGTTGAAGATGTCGTACTCGCCGCGGAGCGGCTTCCAGTTCCGGACGGAGTCAAAATCCTGGCGGACGTACACGTCGCGCTGGTAGACCGGCGGCCAGTACGCGAACGAGAGTTCCTCCTTCTGCACGTAGACGATCGCCTCGGTCAGGAACTCCAGGCCGCCGGCATGGTCATAGTGCAGGTGGGACTGGACGGCGTGGCCGATGCCCTCAGCCTCCACGCCGAGTGTGTGCAGTCGGGAGACCACGTCGTCACCCGGCGCCATCACGATGTCGTAGAGATCCGCGGCGTCTCCCAGGCGGCTGCGCGGGTCGGAGATAAAGGCCGGGTGGGCGCCGTTGTCGAACAGCACGTCGCCCTCGGGATGACGGATCAGGTAGAAGAAGTACGGCGGGTGAATCATGGACCCGCAATCGGGGTCGAACGGATCGAAGACCGAGCGCAGCGTCTTCTCGCCGCCGCAGTGGAAGGCGTACATCTTCATCTCCTGCTCCTCACTCGTCGCCTCAGCTAGTCGGCGGAGTAGCGCGGGGACCGCTTCTGCGCGAACGCCTGCAGTCCCTCGGCCTGATCGGGGGTGGCATCCACCCGGCTGTAGTACTCCTGCATCAGCCGGAAATACTCCGCCGGCGAAGCCTCGAGCCCGTGCTGGACCAGCTCCTTGGTCATCCGCACGGCCATCGGCCCGTTGGCGGCGATCCGCGCGGCGATCCGGGCCGCCTCCGCCTGCAGGTTTTCGGCCGGGACGATCCGGCTCACCAGCCCGATCCGCTCCGCGGTGGCCGCATCGATGAACTCGCCGGTCAGCAGCATCTCCATGGCGTGCGACAGCGAGATGATGCGGGGCAGCCGGAAGGCGCCGTAGCCGTGCAGCAGGTTCCACTTCACCTCGGGCGTGCCGAAGATGGCGTTCGGCGACGCGATCCGGATATCGCAGACCAGGGCCAGCTCCAGGCCGCCGGCCAGCGCGTACCCGTTGATGGCAGCGATCAGCGGCTTGGACGTCGTGGCTCCGAAGTCCCACCGGTCACGCCGCCACGGCGACCACCGCGCCTGGTCGGCGGCCCCGGTATGCATCAGCTTGAGGTCCGCCCCGGCGGTGAACGCCCGGTCTCCAGCGCCGGTCACGACTCCGACCCGGATGGCCGGGTCGCGCTCGACCTCGGCAAATGCCTGCGTGATCTCATCGTAGGTCGCCGGGTCGAGGGCGTTCATGACCTCTGGCCGGTTCAGCGTGATCTTGGCGATCCCGTCCTGGCGCTCGAAGATGATGGCCATCTAGGCGCCGACCTCGCCGGTCCCGTAGCGGCCCGGCCTGGCCAGGGCCGTTTCCTCCTCGACCTCGATGTCGGCAAGCAGCTGGCCTGCCCGCAGCATCGCATCCGGGCGTCGCCGCTCTATCCAGTGGGCGATGCCGATGCTCACGATGATCACGCCGATCGTGGCGTAGATGAACCAGCGCAGCGGGGCCGGCGGATAGGGGTGAATGTTGCCATACAGCACCCAGACCATTGCCGCGATGGAGATCACTGGCAGGGCCCCGTGCCGCAGCCAGCTGAACTCCGAGCGGTAGTCCCGCCAGATGAAGCGGATCAGACCGCCGCTGATCAACAGGTAGGCGGCGATGAAGAACAGCGTCGCAAAGTAGGAAAGCCAGGAGGCGAAGGCCAGGGGCCCGTAAGCCTGCCCGAAGCCGACCGACGCCACGAGCGCCAAGCCGCCCGCCACCAGGCAGGCCACGTGCGGCGACTGCCGGCGGTTCACTCGGCCGAAGACTTCCGGCAGGAGCCGGTCGCGGCCCATCTTCCACAGGATCCGGCTGACCGCGATGACCGTGACGATGTTGAGAGCGCTGAAGCTGGAGATCACCGCGAGGTTCACGAAGACGCTAAGCACTCCGTTGCCGTAGTGATCGGCCAGGGTGTTGAACGGCGTCGCCGCGGTCGCGAGCGCGTTGACGTGCTTGGGAGAGAGCCCGTAGCCGATGGTCACCGCGTAGGACACGACGACGAAGAAGATTCCCACCACCACCGTGGTCAGCATCACCGCCCGCGGAATCGTGCGCCGGGGCTCGCGGGCCTCGTCGCCGAGCGTCGTCGCGGACTCGAAGCCGACGAAGGCGAAGATCGTGTAGACCACGGCGGTGAGCAGGCCGCTGGACCCCTTGAGGCTCGAGGCCGGGTTGAACACCTCCAGCGTGTTACCGCTAGCGCCGCCCTGGAAGATGATGACGAGCGCGAAGACCGTCAGGATCGCCATCTCGATCCCCAGCGCGATCAAACCGGTTCGCAGCGATGGCTTGACTCCGAGGACGCCCAGCGTGGTGCTCACCACGATCAGCAACACGGCGAAGACGATCCAGGTGATGTGCACGTCGGAGGCGGCCAGCAGCGAGGAGACGAAGTTCCCGAAGAAGTCCAGCTGGAACGGGAACAGCAGGAGATAGGCCCCGAACAGCATGACGCCCGTGACGAAACCGGTCTTCGGCCCGAACGTCCGGGTCAGGTAGGTATAAAACGACCCCGCGCTCGGCAGCCGCTTGGCGTACTCGCCGATGACGAGAGCGACGCAGACGCAGACGACGAGCCCGATCAGGAAGGCGAGCGGCGTAGCGGCGCCGGAATACCCCACGATGAAGGCCAGTCCCGCGACCGAGCCGGCGGCCGGGCCGATGAGCGCCGCGGACTGTGCGGTGACGGCCGGCAGGCCAATGGCGTGGCGCTCGAGCCTTTCGGTGTTCTGGCTGGCGTCCGCGGGCTGACCTGCTGCGGGCCCGTGCAGTTGCGATGACATCGGACTCCCTATGGTCGAGCCGATCCGCTTTCGGTGATGTTATCGATCGATCGATCGGATGGCAATGGCCCAACAGTCCCTCTTGGCGCATCTGCCACAGATGATGTCCACGAGCCAAGGCGCCGCCGAGGCGGGTGGGCCTCAGGCGACTCCGGCGGACCGCGGGACGGCGACGCTCGAGACGCTCGAGTCGGTTGCGTCCGCGGCTCCCAGCTGGCGCTCGATAAGATTCAGGACATCGCTGGTCGGCAGGGAACGCAGGTCCTCTAGCTGCGGCGGCTGGCTTCCGCGGCCGGCGCCGACCGTCGCCAGGGCCAGGTCGGTGAACGCGTCGGCGATCTGGCCGGGCCGCATCGGCCCGGCATCGGAGTACCAGCGGGCGACGCCGTTACACATCTCCAGCAGGGCCAGGCGGGTGATCCTGGCGTCGGAGAAGTCGAAAATGCCGCTGCCGAGTCCCCGCTCCAGGGTGTCCGCCCAGAGCCTCTCGTAGGCATCCCGCAGTTCCATCACGCGGGCGAAGGCCGCCTCGGACAGCGCACGCAGCTCGTCATCGGCGACCAGCGACCGCTGCGGGTCCAGGGTGTGGAAGCCGACATGCACTCGGACCAGCGTGGCGAGCTCGGCCGCGGGCCCCTCGGCCGCGGCCAGCGCCGCCCGAGCCACATGGGTAAGCTGCGTCATGCTGAACAGCATGAAGTCGATGAGCAGCTCATCCTTGCTGCCCATGTAGTGATAGAGCGCCGCGGTCGAGATGCCCGCCCGCTCGGCGATGTCCCGGATCCCGGTGGCCTCGAAGCCCTTGGCCGCAAACAGCTGCAGCGCCGCCTGCTCGATTCGTCGCTTGGTCGACAGGCTCGACCAGGCCGGGGAACCGACCGCACTGGAAACTGGCTGTCGCCTTGGCACGACGTTTCGTCCTTACCTCAGAGCGACCCGAGCTCCCGAACGGCACCGAGATTCCGCGCCGCCAAGACCGCCAGATCGGAGTCCGGCTGACCTTCGTCGTCGAAGTCTGCCTATCGATCGATTGAGTGGCCGAGTCTAACGAACCTCCCGGGGCCGCCGTGACCTGCATTGACCACCTCAGCTATTTGCTTTACTTTGCCGCCTAAGGGGCCATCTCCCGATGCCGGGACGCCTGCTAGCCCCAGGCCCCGGAGGGAGCGACCCGTGCCGAAGTACCAACCCGCCCCGGAGTTCGATGTCGCGGCCGTGCGCAAGCGGTTCACGGCACTGAGCGGCGACTTCGTCTTCCTGGACGCCCCCGGCGGGACCCAGGTGCCCGACGAGGTGGGCGAGGCCGTCGCCCGCGCGTACCGGGAGGCGAGCGGCAACACCGGCGCGCCCTACGCCACCAGCCAGCGCATCGAGGCCATAGTGGCGCAGTCGCGCGCCGAGTCGGCGCGGTTCCTGGGCTGCGACCCGGATGAGGTCATCTTCGGCCAGAGCATGACGGCGCTGAACTTCACCCTGACCCGGACGCTGGGCCGAACGCTGCAGCCCGGCGACGAGATCGTCCTGACCAGGCTCGATCACGACGCCAACATCGGGCCCTGGCTGGAGCTGGCCCGCGATCACCAGCTCGTCATCCGGCAGGCGGACGTCCATCCCGACACCACGCTGGACCTGGCGGACCTGGAGCGCCAGCTCGGCCCGCGCAGCCAGGTGGTGGCCTTCTCCTGGGCGTCGAACGCGGCCGGGACCATCGTCGATGCCAGGGCCGTATGCGACCTGGCCCACCGGGCGGGCGCCCTGGCCTGGGTCGACGCCGTGCAGTACGCGCCGCACGAGCCGATCGACGTGCGCGCCATCGGCGCCGACGTGCTGGCGTGCTCCGCGTACAAGTTCTGCGGCCCGCACCTCGGCCTGGCCTTCGGCCGCCGGGAGCTGCTGGAGTCCTGGCGGCCCTACCGGGTCCGGCCCGCGGCCACCGAGCCGCTCGGCCACCGGTTCGAGGCCGGCACCATGCCCTACGAGCTGCTGGCCGGCCTGATCGCCACCTTCGGCTACCTGGACGACATTGGCGGGTTCGCCGCGGCCGCCGACTGGGAACGGCAGCTCGGCGAGCGGCTGCTGGCCGGCCTGCCGCCCGCGGCGCGGCTGTACGGGCTGCCTGGCATGGCCAGCCGGGTCCCCACGTTCCTGATCAACTTCCCCGGCATTCCCTCGGCCGCCCTGTCGCAGGCCCTGGCCGACCGCGGCTTCGGCGTCTGGAGCGGCACTCACTACTGGGCGCTCGGCCTGCATGAGCGGGTGGCCTGGGGTGATGCCCTGCGGATCGGGCTGGCCCACTACAACACCCGCGACGAGATCGACCGGTTCAACCAGGCCCTGGCCGAGCTCGTGGCGGACCTGGGCTAGCCGGTGCGCCCCGCTATCGTCCACGGACCAGACATCCGGCCAGAACGGACCGCCTCCGGTGCAGCCGTCCGTACCGTCCTGGATACCGCGGGGACGGGCGGGCGGCTGGTCCGGCGGCTGGTCGACGTCCCGCCGGGAGCATCGCACGCGGGCACGACGGGCCCGGCGGGCGAGCTGTGGTTCCTGATCAGCGGCACCGGGCGGCTGGATGTGGACGGGCGGACTGGCGAGGTCGGGCGTTACCAGGGGATATGGCTGCCGCCTGGCGTGAGCTACCGGCTGCAGGCGGCCGAGCCGAAGACGGTCGGCCTGGATGTGGTCGAGCTGCCCGCGGCGGCGGGATCGGACGACGCGGACTCGGCGCGGCCGGTCGTGGTGTCCAATCTGGCCGACTGCGCGGTGGAGATGACCGGGGACCGGCGGTTCCGGGTGCTGTTCGGCCCCGACCGCGGCTGCGCTCGGGCCACCCAGTTCCTGGGCGAGATCCCGCCCGGCCGGGCGCCGGCCCACCAGCACGCCTACGACGAGGTCGTCCTCGTCCTGGCGGGCGAGGGGATCGTGCATACCGGGGATGCCGACCATCGGCTGGCTCCCGGCACGTGCGTGCACCTGCCGCCGGGCCAGCAGCACTGCCTGGAGAACACCGGTCCGGCGACGCTGACCGTCCTGGGCGTGTTCCACCCTGGTGGCAGCCCGGCGGCCAAGACCGTAGTCGCCGCCGGGTGACGCGCCGCGCGGTCGGCGGTCAGTGGTGAGCGGTCGGCGGTCAGTAGCGGGGGGTCGGCGGGCCGCCCGCCGCGAGGGCAAAGGCCAGCAGCGAGTTCGCCGTGTAGTCCTCGGCCGGCTCCACTGACGGCCAGCTGACCACGTTGTCCTGGTAGACGGCGGCCTTGGTGTTGAACGGCCGGTAGTTCCCGGCGCTGCAGGCCCGCATGCCGCTGACCGTGCCGAGGCCCGTGAAGTTGCCCCGGCTGCTGGGGCCGTCCGTCGCCGCGCCCAGCTGCAGGTCACCGTGGCCGGTGAGCGAGCCCGCGAGGTTGGCGATCTCGCTCTGCATGCAGTGCGGGAAGGTGCTCCCCGCCCCCACCACGAACGAGCTGCCCCAGGCGTTGCCGCCGAGGGCGAAGTTCAGCTGCTGCTGCGCGAACGCCTGGTAGGTGCGCGGCCCGCCGTACCGCTGGAACAGTGCGTCGGTGATGAACAGGCCGAACGCGTGCGGCGCCGCGTCGCTTGGCCCCAGGGCGGTGCCGAGCTCGAAGGGGTCGCCCTTCGCCCAGGTCTCGCCCACCCGCAGCTGCGCGGCGAGATCACCGAGCAGTGCGCCCGGCGCCAGCCCCGACCAGCCGTTCCGCGTCGCCTGCAGCAGCTCCGCCTCGCCTAGCGCGCCGGTGTCGTAGAGGTTGAGGGTGTCGCTGCCGGCCGGGTGGCCCTGAGCGATGTAGGCCCTGGCCCAGCGTTCCGCTACGGTCAGGTCGTCCCGCACCCTCGGCCGGGGCGCGTGCAGCGCCTCGTCGGCCAGGGCGATCTCGGCCGCGCCCCAGAGCATGTCGCTCTTCCACTGCGAGCCCGGGTAGAAATCGTGCGGGTAGGCCGTCAGCAGGTTGCCGACGTGGCTGGTCTTGGCCATGGCGTAGACGCCGCGGGCCAGGGCCAGCAGGTGCTCGGCCTGGCCGCGGTCGTGGCCCTGCCGTGCGGCCTGCTGGGCGCCGAGGGCGAAGTCCGCCGCGAACCGGCCCGCGAAGTCCGGGTCGATCCGCTGGCCCGGCGGCGCGGCCTCGAACGCCGGCCGGTACTTGACGTAGTACCCGCTCGGGCCCGGGTTGCCGCCGGGCTTGACGTCCAGCCGGTCCTCGGCCTGCGGCAGGAACCAGAAGTTGTAATCACCCTGAATCGTGTTGCTCGCGTTCCCGGTGCCCACGCCGACCTGGGTGTAGAGCACCTTCCGGGCCGGGTTCCACAGCCGGCTGAGCCAGCCCAGCCCGAAATCGGCCTCGGGCGCCAGCGTCGGGTACCGGCCGGGAAAGTCGCGCGCCGCCAGCAGCATGAGCCCGTCGGCGTAGCTGGTCGTGTAGGCGAACTTCTCGTAGCCGCCGCCCGCGTCGAACCAGCCCCCCGCCACGTTCACCGGACCGCCGATGCGGTGAAACGTGCCGAGCAGGTTGTCGTTGCCGTCGAAGCGCGGCGCCTGGTAGACCAGCGCCCGCCGGTCGGTCAGGTTGGCGGGCTGGCGATGGAGTACCGAGGAGACGACGTTGCCGCCGTCGCGCTCCGAGGTGAAGTAACGGACCGCGTTGAGGACCAGCCGGTGGTAGAGCGCGGCTGACCCGGCGATCCGGAAGCTCGGCGAGACGGCGGTCGCTCCGGCCGCGGAGATCTTGATCTGGTAACGGCCCGGGTGGGTGAGGGCGGAGAAGTCGAGCTGGTAGATCGCGTGATAGCCGGAGTTCCAGCTCCCGGCGTCAGTCACCGACCGGCCGCGGAACACGACGCCATGCTCGCCGTAGACCGTGAAGCGGACCGAGGCGACCCGGCTGGGCAGCATGGCGAAGGCAAGCTTGGGGCTGCGCGGGGCGTAGCCGACCTGGTTGACCCGCACCTCGGGGCTCACGGCGGTGGCCGGCGGCGGGGTGGCGGCGGCCGTGCTGGCTGAAGCTGTGCCGGTCGTGCTGGTGGCGGTCCTGCCGGTGGCGGCCGTGCTGGCTGAAGCCGTGCTGGCTGAAGCGGAGGGGGTGCCCGCCGCTAGCACTGGCGCCAGCGCGGAGGCGGTCGCGGCCAGGATGGCGGCCGGGCCGCGCAGCCGAACTCGGGATCGCCGCTGGGTCACATCGCTGAACTTCGCCATCGCGTCCGCCTGCCATCCGGCCCGAGGTTCGGGGTGCCTCCATAATTCGTTAGGAAACGTACCGAACAATCGTCACGCGGACAAGGTGCCGCCCACCGAGTGCCAGGATCGGCGGGCTGGGCCGGGAGGCCGGCTCAGTTCTCCAGGGGCAGCATCTCGGCGCGGAACTCGTCGAGGAACTCGTCGAACGACTGAGCGGCGCTCGCGGGCCGGACCACGAACTTGGTCAGCCCCGCCTCGATGTAGGCCTCGATCATCGCGCGGGCCTCCGCCCAGCTAGCCGGGACGAGATCGGCGGGCTTGAGGTCGGGGCGGCGATCGGAGACGGCCCGGGCGAGTTCCGGCGGGATGCCCTCGGTCGCGACGGGCAGGCTGATGCCGAAGTGATCCGGCTCGATCTCCCGCCCGGCCTCGCTGGCCGCCGCCTGGATCGCCTCGCGGTCGCCGCGGGTCTCCGCGGGGGTGCGGAAGCTGCCCAGCCAGCCGTCGCCATACCTGCCGACGCGCCGCAGCGCCGCGGGCGCGCTGCCGCCGAGCCAGATGTCCAGCGGCCTGGCCCCCCGCGGGCCAACGCTGGCCGCCTCCACCGTGAAGAACTCGCCGGTGAACGAGACCTGGTCCTGCGTCAGCATCAGCCGCAGCAGCTTCAGCGACTCGTCGAACAGCGCGCCGCGGCGGCCGGGCGGGGCGGGGAAGAGGGCGCGCTCCCCCGGCCGGGCCGGCTGCAGCCCGAAGACCGGAAGCACGCGCCGGGGCGCCAGCGCGGCCAGCGACGCCAGCTCCTTGGCGACCAGGACGGGGTGCCGGCCCGGCAGGACCGCTACCCCCGTGCCGACCTTGAGCCGGGTCGTCCGGGACAGCGCGTAGGCCATCCCGACGAACGGCTCCACCAGCGAGCCGTACACCATCTCGCTCAGCCACAGCGAGTCGATGCCCGCCGCCTCGAGCTGATCCACGGCGGCGGCGAAGCCGTCCGGCACCGCGGCCGGGCCGAGACTGATTCCGATTCGGACCTTCATGCTTCCATCCGATCACGAAACGGCGAGCGCTCAGCGCCCCGGGGAGGTGGACCACCGAACGGGCGCCGGGGACATTGAACCTGCCGGACTGGCCGGGGCACCCGCTCAGTGGAAATCACGGCTGCGCGCGGCGGCCACCACCCGCAGCTTCTGTAGCCGGCTGGCGACCAGGCTGACCGCCCCGTCTAGCCGCTCCACCCGGCCGTGGATCAGCAGCGCGCTAGCGTCCGCGCCGATCTTCCGGTAGCGCTGCCATACCGCCGGCGGGCAGATGACATTGGCCATCCCTGTCTCGTCCTCCAGGCTCAGGAACACCACGCCCCCGGCGGTCCCCGGCTGCTGCCGGTGGGTGACCAGGCCGCCCACCGCGACCATCGCGCCCCCCGCCGCCGTGGCCAGGGCCTGCGCGGGCAGTACGTCCTCCGCCGCCAGCAGCTCCCGGATGTGCTCGATCGGATGCGTCCCGTATGTGCCGGTCGCCCACAGGTCGGCGAACGTCTCCTCGGCGGCGGTCATCGGCGGCAGCGGGGGCGCCGTCATGCCCAGCGTGGTGCCCGGCAGCTGTCCCAGCCTGATCGTGGCGACCGCACCCGCCGCCCAGAGCGCTTCGCGCCTGCTCAGGCCGAAGCAGCCGAACGCGCCCGCCATGGCCAGGGCCTCCAGCGCGGCAGCCGGGAGCGCGGTGCGGCGGGCGAAGTCCTCCAGGTCCGCATACGGCTGGCCAGCCTCGATGGTGGCGGCCGCGGCCGAGCCGAGGTTACGCACCTCGGACAGGCCTAGCCTGATGACCGGCTGACCGGGCACGGGCTGGCCCGGCACGGGCTGGCCCGGCTCAGGGTGGCGGCTCGGCACTGACTGGCCGGGGTCATCCGGTCCTGGATTCTCCAGTATGGCCAGGACACCGCTGGCGTTCACGTCCACGCCGCGCACCTGCACGCCGTGCCGGCGCACGTCGCCGATCAGACTGGCAGGTGCGTAGAAGCCCATCGGCTGGGCCCGCAGCAGCGCCGCCGTGAACGCCGCCGGGTAGTAGCACTTCAGCCAGGCGCTGGCGTAGACCAGGTAGGCGAAGCTGATCGCGTGCGATTCCGGGAATCCGTAGCTGGAGAACGCGAGGATCTTGACGTAGATGTCCTCCGCGACCTCCAGCGGGATATCCCGCGAGGTCATCCCGTCCACGAGCCGGTCGTGCAGTTCCTCGATCCGCTCCGGTGCGCGCTTGGAGCTCATCGCCTGCCGCAGCCGGTCCGCCTCCGTCGCGCTGAACCCCGCGCAGTCCATCGCGATCTGCATCATCTGCTCCTGGAACAGCGGAACGCCCAGCGTCTTGTCCAGCGCCTGCCGCATCGACTCGTGCGGCAGCTCGGGCACCTCGTCCCCGTGCCGGCGGCGCATGTAGGGATGCACCGAGCCGCCCTGGATCGGACCCGGCCGGATGAGAGCGACCTCGATGACCAGGTCATAGAACTTCTCTGGCCGCAACCGTGGCAGCGTCGCCATCTGCGCGCGCGACTCGACCTGGAAGACGCCCACCGTGTCCGCCGCCTGCAGCATCTCGTAGACGCCGGGATCTTCCTGCGGGATCGTGTGCAGGTCCCAGCGGACCCCGTGCGCCGCCTCCACCAGCTCGAAGCAGTCCCGTAGCGCCGTCAGCATGCCGAGGCCCAGCAGGTCGAACTTGACCAGGCCCGCGTACGCGCAGTCGTCCTTATCCCACTGCAGCACCGTGCGGCCCGGCATCCGCGCCCACTCCACCGGGCACACCTCCCCCACCGGACGGTCGCAGATCACCATGCCGCCCGAGTGAATGCCCAGGTGCCGCGGCAGCCGCTGCATCTGCCCGGCTAGCTCGATCACCGGCTCCGGGATCCCCGCGTCCGGCGGGACCGGCTGACCCGGCGCGTATGCCCGCGGCCCGACCTGCCGGGCCCACCCGTCCAGCTCTGGCGGCGAGTAGCCGAGCGCACGACCCGCGTCCCGCAGCGCCATCCGCGGCCGGTACGAGATCACGTTAGCGACCTGCGCCGCCCTCTCCCGGCCGTAGAAGTCGTAGACGTACTGGATGACCTCCTCGCGGCGCCGGTGCTCGATGTCCAGGTCGATATCGGGTGGCCCGTCCCGGCCCGCGGACAGGAAGCGCTCGAAGAGCAATCCGTGTCGGACCGGGTCCACGCTGGTGATCCCGAGGGCGTAGCAGACGGCCGAGTTCGCCGCTGATCCCCGGCCCTGACAGAGGATCCCCCGTTCCTCGCAGAACCGGACGATGTCATACACGATCAGGAAGTAGCCGGGGAACTTCAGCTCCACGATGACGTCAAGCTCGCGGGCGATCTGCGCGTAGGCACCCTCGACGCGCTCCGCCTCGGGCGGCCCGTAGCGGCCCGGGGCCTTCTCCTGGACCAGGTGCCGCAGCCAGGTCTCCTCCGTGTGATCGCCCTCGACCACGTAGTCCGGCAGCTTCGGCGCCACCACCTGGAAATCGAAGCCGCAGTCGGCCGCTAGTTCCAGGGTCCGTTCGACGACACCCGGGTACCGGCTCAGGCGGCTGGCCGCCTCCTCACCGGAGCGCAGATAGCCTCCGCCCGACGCGGCCAGCCAGCCGTCCATCTCCGCCAGGCTGCTGCGGGCCCTGATCGCCGCCAGCGTCTGGGCCAGCCGTGCGTTCTGGGGACCGGCATAGTGCACGTTGCTGGTGGCGACCGTGTCCACCCCGGCGGCCGCCGCCAGTTCATGCAGGGCGTCGTTCCACTCATCGTCGGCCGGCTGGTGGCCGATGGTCAGCTCAACCTTCACGTTCTCCGCGCCGAACACGTCGATCAGCGCACGCAGCTCGCGCTGGGCAGTCTGGTAGCGAGCGGCCCGGTCGATGGCAGGCGGGCCGCCCCAGGGCCGGTCACCAGCGAGCGGATAGGCGGCGGGGGGATGACTGGGGTGAAGATAGTCGGGCTGGAGATGGCCGGGGTGAAGGCCGCCGAGGTGAAGATCGCCGGGGTCGCCGGAGTAGAGGTCGCTGGCGGGCCGGTGATCGGCGGCCCCCTCGCCGAGGGGGAAAGCCGTGGCCGCGAGGGCCGGATCTGCCACCGCGAGGGCATGGAGGTCAGCGGCCAGGGCAGCCGGAACCGAGCCCTTCCGACACCCGGTGAGGACGACCCAGTGACCGTCATGGGCATCCGCTAGTGCCGCCTCGTCGTAAATCGGGCGGCCTTTCTCCCCGCCGGCCAGCTGAGCCTCGCTGATCACCCGGCACAGCCGCGCGTAGCCCTCCGGGTCGCGGGCCAGGATCAGCAGGTGCCGCCCAGCGGGGTCGCGAGCTCCGGCGCGGGGGGTCCCGGCGCGCAAGGTTCCGTTGCGCGGGGTTCCGGCGCGCGGGGTTCCGCGAGATCCGGCACGCGGGAGCCGGGCGGGGCGTGGTCCTGGGCCCGGCGCGGCTCCCAGGTCCAGGCTGAGCTCCGCGCCGAACACCGTTCCGAGCGTGCCGCCGCTATCCCGGAGGCGCGCCGCGGCCTGAGCGAACTGAGGGACCCCGTACATCCCATCGTGGTCGGTGATGGCTAGCGCCGTCAGGCCCCGTTCGGCTGCCTCGCTGACCAGCTCGGCTGGGCTGGATGCCCCGTCTAGGAAGCTGTACGACGAGTGACAATGCAGTTCCGCCCAGGCCAGCTGGGGGCGCCGGCGAGGCTTGCCGGGCGACCCCCGCTGGCCAGACCAGCCGTGCTCGTCGGACAAGCCCTGCTCGTCGGTCGAACCGGCCTCGTCGGTCGAACCGTCCTCCTTGCGGGGCCGCCGCTGGTCGCGGCCGTGACCGGTCGGTAGATAGGCCACGGGATGAGGCTGGCGCGCCTGGGTTTCATCGGTCCGGCCGGGTTCTTCCTCGCCAGCGCTGGTGCCTTGGGCCCGGGTGGTGCCCCAGGACAACCGCCGTTCGAACTCCCGCCACGGCACTGGCGGGTTGTCCCAACCCATGGTTACTCCTCCCCGTACGCGATCTCCGCCCTGGCCTTGATCCGTTACGCGACGTGGCGGTCCGGACTAACGAGGTAGGAACGCCCAGACGAAGTGGTCCACCGGAATATGCCTGGCTCAAGCTGGCTCAGCTGCCAGCCGAGGTGCTGCTTGAGCTGGTGATGGTGGCGGCATAGTCCGCCGAGATTGCAGCTGCAGGTCTTGCCGCCCCGGTCATAGGGCACCGTGTGGTCTAGGTCGCCGCGCCAGGCCGGCTGGCGACAGAACGGGAACCTGCAGGTCAGATCACGCGCAACGATGTACTCCCGCAGCCGGGTTGGCGGCCGGTAGCCGGCGGCGGCGGCGACATGTGCGCAGCCGTTCTCGGTGGCGGCGTCAGCGGCGGCACGAGCGGCAGCGGCAGCCGCTTCGCGGCCAGCGGCACGCAGCGCACGAGCGAGGATGCCATCGGAGGCCATCTCCGACTGGGGTGGGTCCAGCAACATGTCCTCGGAGATGGTCAGGGTGACCCGGCCCACCAGACCCGTCGTGTCTTCGTATCTGGCCACCGAGATGCCGCGCCACGTCGCCGGGCCGGTCCGCGAGCGAGCGCGAGGAACACGGGTGACAGCGATGGCCTGGCCGGTCCGGCTGGTCAGGATGACTCTCCACTGAACGGCGGGGTCGTCAGCTGCTGCCTCGGCGATCTCACGGGCCTGATAGGGCGTGATCGGTCCTAGGCGACCCAGGTAGCCAGACTCGGGCGAGCAACCCGCCAGAGTGGCCCACGGCAGGGTGAGATCGAGTGAGCCACCCGGCGGAGGCCCGGGCCCGAACCCGGCCGGCGGCCGGCCTGGCCCGGGCCCGGCACCGGAAGGCAAGATCAAGGTCGGCAGCGCGGCCCAGGACTGGACAGTTCCGGCAAGCTCGATATTCCAGTCATCGTCGTTGCTTAGCTCGCCGCCGAACTCCAGCGGCACAGCCCAGGCCGGATCTCCGCCGAGCGGATCAGGCAGGAAGTCATCGCTGGGCGCGTCCGCGTCAGACGGGGCGGGCACGTCCGGGTCAGGCAGGCAGTCATCGCTGGGCGCGTCCGCGTCAGAGGGGGCAGGCACGTCCGGGTCGGGCACGTTGCCGGGCTGGCACGCGGGGCCGGAAGGGTCATTCTCGTCATCGTCGCCGTTGTCGGGCGGCGGCTCGTCAGGCGGGCCATCGGGAGCCGCCGGGGTGCCGGGCATGGTGCCCAGGAGCAGGCCGATGAGTACCTGGGCCCGGAGCAGGTCAATTCCGCCCCCGGCACCAGATGCCTTGAGGCCCCGGGCCAGTGCGCTGATCCGGGCCATCGCCGCAGCCGCCCGGGTCCCCGGCAGCTTCTGCCCGATGAGCGACGCGGTGCCGTCCTCGTCTGGGTACAGGCTGACCTTGGCTCTCCGCTCGGCCTCCTGGCGGCGCTGCTCCGCGCCCTCCGGATCGGCAGCGATCACCGCCCGCCGCAGCGCCGCACGCAGCTGGCTGGTGGTCCGGTCCCCGGCCCCGGGCAGGACCGTGGCCTCTACTGCTCGCGCGGTGTCGTCGTCGAGCATCCCGGTCGACTCGGCTATCAACCGCGCCCGCGAAAGATCGATCTGCCCGCCCGCCAGCGCAGCGCCAGTCGCGGCCAGTCGCCAGGTCAGCGTGGTCGCAAGGTCGGTCCACCAGGATGCGCCGATCCGCGTCATCGCCAGCGCCAGCGAAACCTGCGCAATGGCCTCGTCGGGGAGCTGGGACGGACGGCCCTCGTCATCCACCCCGATCTTGTCGTCGGCGGCGGCGGACCGGGACGCCATCTCGGCGACCGCAGCTAGTTCTCCTGCCTGCGCCCAGGAGGCTAGCCGCCGGAAGGAAGCAGCCACGCCCGGCAGCGAGCCGCTTTCCAGTTCCCGAGGGGAGGCAGTGGCCAGCCAGCCGGCCAGATCGGGGCTGGGCGGCAAGGATTCCGCCACCCGTCCCGCCACCGCCGCCAGCGGCACGCTGCGGGTCTTACCGGCCAGGATGGCCTCATGCAGCGCCTCGTCCTCGTCAGAGTCCTCGTCTCCGGCGGGGGCGGTCGGCGACAGAGCGCCGTCCGGCGGGCGGTTCCAGGGCGCGGGCTCGTTCAGGACCGCTACCAGCGTCTCGAAGTCGAGCTCCCATGACCACGACAGGCCCTGCGGCATGTCCGCGCCAGCCTCCTCATCCGGCAGGAGAATGCCGTCCTGCTGAGCTGGCTGATCTGGCCCTGACTGATCTGATCCTGACTGATCAGGTCCCAGCATCGCGGTCACCTCCTGCCCGCCCAACTCGCTGCGTTTACCTCATCTTCGATAAGCATAGCGAGTGGTACTGACAAAACCGACGAGATTCGAATGAAGATTCGATGAGCTTGCTTGATCACGTCGGTTTTTCCGCGCATAGCGCGGAAAAAGAGTCGTGATCATGGAAAACGTCCGGCCACGGCGGGTACTCGGGCGCTGGGCGCGGAATCGGGCCTCCGGCACGAACTGTGAGCGCCCGCACGCAGACCTGGCCCCAGCACAAACTGTGAGCGCCCGCACGCAGACCTGGCCCCAGCACAAACTGCGGCCGCCCGACACGCAGACCTCGCACCGGGTACGAAGACTCGCCGCCCGGCGGCCGGTTAGCATCGACCCGTGAGCGAGACGGCTCTCCCGCCCGGCGGACGCCCCGCTGGCGACCCGCGGTGGGAACCATGGCTGCCTGCAGAGGCGGCTGAGCGGCTAGCCGGGGTGCGGGTGCCCTGGTATGTGGCCGGCGGATGTGCGCTGGACCTCTTCCGCGGCTCGCAGACCCGCGTCCACGACGACCTGGAGATCGCCGTCCCGGCGGCGGAATTCCCGGTGATCCGTGCCGCCCTGGCCGACCTGGAGTTCGACGTGGCCGGAGCGGGGCGGCTCTGGCCGGAAAGCAGCCCGGCGGCCGCCGTGATGCACCAGACCTGGGGACGCGATCGCGGTACCGAGATCTACCGGCTCGACGTGTTCCGCGAGCCGCACGACGGCGACAGCTGGATCTGCCGCCGCGACGACCGCATCCGCCGGCCCTACAGCACGCTGATCCTGCGATCCCGCGATGGCATCCCGTACCTCGCGCCGGAGGTCGCGCTGCTGTTCAAGGCCAAGTACACCCGGCCCAAAGACCTGGACGACTTCGCGGGCGTGCTGCCGCTGCTGACCGAGCAGCGGCGGGCCTGGCTGGCCGGGGCGCTCCGGGCTGTCCATCCGGGCCATCCCTGGCTGGCCGTTATGTCCGGAGCCTGTCCGGCCGACGCGGATCCGGCCTCCCAGGGCGCAATGTCAGTGACCACTGCCACGATGCTTTTATGGAAGAACGGACGCACCAGGCCAGTCGCAAGCCCACCCGGCAGGAGATCTCCGTCGCCATCACCGAGATGGGCTGGCGGCTGATCCTGGACGTCGCGCGGACCTCAGTGGCAGTGGAGTCGCTGGCGCAGGCGGCAGCCGTCGCCGGGCGGGTGGTCGCCGCGGCCGGCCCGGACGCCGACGAGTCCCTGCGGGCGGACATCCGCGCTGATCGCCTGGTCCTGACCTTGCAGTCGCTCGCCGCTGGACGGGTGACTGAGCGCGAGATCGAGCTGGCCCGGCGGATCTCCGCGGTCACGGGCGAGTTCGGGCTGGCGACCGATGCCGATGTCGGCGGAGCGGCTACGCGATCGGTCCAGGCTCTGGAGATCGCGATCGACGCGCTGGATTTCACCGCCATCCGGCCGTTCTGGAAGGCCGCGCTGGGCTATGCCGACGAGCCCGGCCATGCGGGCCCGCAGGATGCGATCGTCGACCCGGTCGGGGAGGGACCGACGATCTGGTTCCAGCAGATGGACGCTCCGCGCCTGCAGCGCAACCGCATCCATCTCGACATCTCCGTCCCGCATGACGAGGCTCAGCGCCGGATCCAGGCCGCGCTGGTCGCGGGCGGCACGCTGATGTCCGATGCCGAGGCTCCCGCGTTCTGGATCCTGGCCGATGCCGAGGGCAACGAGGCATGCATCACGACCTGGCAGGGCCGAGACGGGTAGGCGGTCGCCGCCATCACGACCTGGCAGGGCCGGGACGGCTGGCGGCGGCCGAGGGCCCATGATCGCCCTGACCCGTGGCGTGCCCGGGCGGCCTCAGGGGCGGCCGCCGACCAGGGCGTTCCGCCATGGCGAGGGGCACGACGGCGATATCCGGCCACCGCTCGCGGTGGCGCGCGAGCCGGGCCCGGGAGACGTCGATGCTGACCCTGACCGGGTTCTGGCGCCAGGTCTTGCTCATCAGATCGGTGAGGCCATGCGGGGCGCAGATCTCGATGCCGCCGGGCGCCTTGCGGATAGCGACGCAGGTAGCGGTCTCGGGCCAGGTGGCGACGGCGTCGTGCACGCAGCTGAACGCCGGCACGGGTGGTCCCCCGAAGTAACGGTGATACCAGGTATGCACGGCTGCCTGGTTGGTGGCTTCCCAGGGCAGCTCAGCCAGGCCCTCGAGGATCTGCTGAGCGTCCTGGTCGCGCTGGCGGCTGAGATTGCCGGGATCGAAGAAGGCGACGTCGATATCGCGAACCGCGGCCGGATCGAAGCCATCGCAGGCCTGGCCCCAGACGACGTCCCGGATGACCCCGGCGCCGATCCAGGCGTCCGGCAGGCCGCTCGCGGCGACGGCGTCCAGGGCGCGCAGCAGCCATGGCTCGCTGCGCACGCAGCCGGCGAGTCGACGGGCCAGGGCGCGGTCCAGCGCCGGGCACTCATGCCCTGGGCACTCATGCCCTGGGTAGTCATGCGCCGGGGACTCGCGCCGCTGCACGCTCATACGGGGAGCTTAGGCGCCGGGTTTATTCGGATGCCGCAGTGCCACACCGCGCCTAGGGTGGACGGCCATGGAGACTACCGTGCCCGTGGGCAGCGACGTGGTCTGGGCGCAGGACTCGGGGGGCAGCGGCCCGGTCGTCGTGCTGCTGCATCCCGGCGTCGGCGACTCCCGTCAGTGGGATCGGGTCTGGCCTGCGCTGACGGCCGAGTGCCGGGTCATCCGTTATGACGTTCGGGGGTACGGCCGGTCCCCGGCGGCCACGCAGGAATACACGCTCGCGGGCGACCCGCGGCAGGTACTGGAGCATTTCCAGGTGGAGCGGGCGCATCTGGTGGGCTGACCCAGAGCTGGTCAGAGCGACAATCCTGGATCAGGTCACCGGCAGCTCGGGATCAGTTCCGCAGTAGCGATGGCCCCGGTCAGTCGTAGCTGGCCTCGACGAGCCAGCGGCCGTCCTGCACAACCGCCAGCCAGGCGCACCCGTCGTCGGTTACCAGCTGGAACCTGGCCTGTCGCCGGGCCCGCGCCGGATCCCACCATCGCTCGGTGAGCGGCCACGGGCCGGCCCAGGAGGTAATGGCCCGCGCGGGCGATCCGGCCGCCGCCATCCAGGCGGGCGGGGCGGATACCTGGGCCCGGCCAGTCACGGACACGGCTTCGCCGGAGCCGTCGGTCACCCTGGCCGGCAGCGAAACGGGGTAGACGATCGCCGGGGCCGGCGCCGGAATGCTGCCCGGCCACGGCCGGTCCGCCGGGCGCTCCGGGGTGGCCGCGTCCCCGAAGGGGACCAGCAGGACCTGCTCGACCGCACTGCGACCGCCCGCGAGCACGGGCCGCGTCACCGCGCCATGCGCGAGCAGCGCCTGGACCCGGACTGCCGCGCGGGCTACCCGGTCGCTGACCACCGCGTCTCCCCAGAGGCCGAGCTGCCGACCCACCGCCCGGACCAGCTGATCCGGGATCAGCCGCAGCAGCGTTATGCCTCCGGCCGCCGCCCCGGAGACAGGTCCCTCGCTGCTGCCGGCAGGTGATCGGTCCACCGGGGCGCCAGGCCGCCAGCCATCGAGCTGCCAGCGCACCCGCTCGGCGACGGCGAGCCCGGAGAGCAGGCCATCGTGCCGCCAGAACCGGGTCAACTGCCGTCCGTCCGTGCTGTGGACCTGCACCTGAACCCGCACGCAGGCCAGTCCGCTGGCCGCCAGCCGGGCATGCATGTCCTCCGCCAGCGCCTTGGCCGCGAACACGACGGGCTCCGATTGCTCGGCGGGGGGATCGAACTCCTGCGCCGCGGACAGGTCGGCCGCGGGCGGCCGAGGGGCCAGCGGCCGGGGAGCAAGCCCGCTCGCCAGCCGGTGCGCGAGCACGCCCTGCATTCCGAAGCGGTTAGCCGCCTCGACGGCGGGCAGCGCGGCAAACCCGCCGAGGGTGGTGATGCCCAGCCGGGGCAGCAGGACGGTCAGCTCGGGCATTCCCAGCGCGCTGACCGGCTGGCCGGCCAGAAACGCGGGCGTCCCGCCCGGCGGTACTATCAGCCCGGCGACCCCCGGGCCCCCGGTCGTCCCAGAAATCCCAGCTAGCCCAGATATCACAGCCGCCCCGGAGGCCTCTCCAGCGCTGGCGGCCAGTTCCGCGGCGAACAAGCCATCGGCGACGCCGATCTGGCAGGCGAACCCGGTCTGGCGGACAGCGGCCGCGAGCTTCCCGGCCAGCTCCGGCTCTCCGCCGAAGTAGCGCGCCGGGCCGCGGACCCCGATCGCGCAGGTCCCCGGACGCAGGACCTCCACTTTGGGGCAGAACTCCTCGACCGTGGCCACCACCTGCTCAAAGGCCCGCGCGTCTAGCCCTAGCCCCGGTCCCGCGTCCGGCGGGATGGTCGCCCACTCGGGACAGCACAGCACCAGCACCCGGCGCGGAGCGCGCGCTGTCTCCGTCACCCGGCACCCACCAGCGCCTCGCTCGCCAGCGCCTCGCTCGCCAGCGCCGCACCGGACAGCGCCGCGGCCGGGCGGGGACTGGCCAGGCCGGGGTTCACGTCGGGCGCCGGGGTCACCGCGCCGTCGGGACCCGGCAGCCACAGCCAGGCCGCCCGCGGCCGGGTTCCCGCACCCCGGCCCTCAGCCACCACCTGCACCCGGCAAGCGCGCAGCCGCCCGTAACCGGCGCCGATGCCGACCCACTCCCGGTCGGCGACAAGCAGCCGGGTCTGCGCGCCCTCCCACTCCCCCGCTATCAGGAGCACGCTCCCGTGCCGCCGGGCGGCCGCCTCGAGCTTGCGCCGTAGCTGGGCCGACGGCCGGTCCGGCGGGCGCAGCAGGACGATGTCGCAACCGTCCAGCAGCGCGGCCACGACCTGCGGCCAGGCGGCACCGGGATCGGCGATCAGCAGCAGCCGGTCATGATCGAGTCCAGCATCGACACCCGCGCGTACCCCCAGCGATGGCAGGCCGACTGCGGCGCACCACGCCCCCGCGGCCGACGCCCCCGCGGCCAGCGCGAGGCACAGCAGTCCCGCGCCGTCCGCCGTTATGACCTGACCGCGCGGCAACCCGGCGGAGGGCAGCAGTCCCCGCAGTGCCGGGAGGACCGGCAGGATGTCCTGGCCCGGGGCCACAAGCGTGTCATCCGGCGCGGACAGTGATCTGACCTGCGCGGACCTGACCTGCGCGGACCTGACCTGCGCGATCTCTGCTGCCATGATCACACTATCGAACGTTTATTCGATAACGTCAAGCTCCGTGGGCTGGCCGGCTAGCGTGCGCCGGAGCTCTGCGGCGGGCAGCTCATCGTAGGGTGACGCATGCCGCCGCGCCGCCCGCCCGCTCGCCGACTGCCCGCTCCGCAGCTGCCCGCGGCCTGGCAGTGGGACCACAACGCGTTCTACCAGCGGTGGCTGCTTCGTCAGCTGCCCCCCGCGCCCGCGCTGGTCCTCGACGCGGGCTGCGGCGCGGGAGCGCTGGCGAGCCGGCTCGCCGGGCGGGCCGGCCGGGTGGACGCGATCGACCTGTCCCCGGTCATGATCGACCTCGCTCGGGGCCGCCGGCCGCAGGCCGTCGGCGTGCGCTGGGTCCGCGGCGACCTGCTCGACCCCGGCCTTCCGCTGGCCCTGGGCGGCTACGACGCGGTCACCGCGCTGTCCAGCCTGCATCACCTGCCGCTGATCCCCGGCCTGACGCGGCTGGCGAGCCTGGTGCGGCCGGGCGGCGTGCTCGCGGTCATCGGCCTCTACCGGAACGCCACTCCCGCCGACTACGCGCATGAAGCCATCAGCCTGACCGCCAACGGCGTGGTTGGTGCCGCTCGCGCGCTGGGCGGCCGGGCCGGGAACCCGGACGCCACGGGCATGCCGGTCGCCGCTGCCCGGGACACGCTCGCGGACGTCCGCGCAGCCGCCCGGCAGCTCGTTCCCGGGGCGGTGATCCGCCGCCGGGTGTTCTGGCGGTACTCGCTGCTCTGGTGCCGGCCGCCGGACCGGTAAAGGACCGCGCGGGCAGTAGGCGGGTGGCAGAAGGACCGCGCAGCCGATAGAGACCACGCAGCCGATAGAGACCACGCGGCCGGAAGGGGACCGCGGTCGTCGTCTCTGGCGAATAGCAGTAGCCATAAAGTGGCGATCCGGTTGACACCGATATCGGCGCAGGAGTCTGCTAGCGACCCATGGGAACCGGAAATGGCGCGGGCCGCAGACGGCACGTCTGGCTGTGGGGGCGCGTCGGGGCGCTGCTGGCGATCGTCATAGCCGGGACAGCGGCCATCGTTCACTATTCCAGCCTGGGCACGCCCATGGCCGGCGGCCCCGATCCCGCGGCGGCGGCTTACGGCAGCACCGCTAGCAGCGGCCAGGCCAGCCCCGCCGAAGCCACCAGCGCGGGAGCCACCAGCGCGGGGGTCACCGGCGCGGGAGCCACCAGCGCGGGGGTCACCGGCGCCGGAGCCACCAGCGCGGGCGTCACCGGCGCCGGAGCCACCAGCGCGGGCGTCACCTCCGGGCTCGCCGCTTCGGGAGCGGCCACCGGAGCCGCCCCCAAGCCGGCGGCCCTCGCGGCCGCCGCCAGGCCAGGAGCCGCGCCCGTCCACTTCCGTACCCTGCCGCCCGGAGCCGCCCTCCCGTCCGGCGCGAAATGCGCGCGCTGGGTCCGGGCCCGCCCGATGGCGGAGAACAAGGCCGCGAATAAGGCGGCTAACCACACCACCGGCCAGCATGTCGGAGCGCATTTCTTCGCGGGCGGCGATACTCCGCAGGCCAACCGGCTGATCGCCCCGCGCATCAATGGCAACTTCACCGGCACGACGAAGGAAATCCTACGCTGGGCCGCCTGCAAGTGGGGCATCGACCAGAGCGTGGTCTTCGCCCAGGCGGCGGTGGAGAGCTGGTGGCAGCAGAACACCCTTGGCGACTGGGCAGCCGACGCCAGCGCGTGCCCGCCCGGCCATCAGCCGGGCGCCGACGGCAAGCCCGGCCTGTGCCCGCAGAGCTACGGCATCCTGCAGAACCGGTTCCCCTACGAGCAGGCCAGCTGGCCCGGGATCGGCCACTCGACCGCGATGAACGCCGACACCGCCTACGCGATCTGGCGCTCCTGCTACGACGGGTACGAGGTCTGGCTGAACAACGTCCCGCACGGCCAGGTCTACCGCAAGGGTGACCTGTGGGGCTGCGTGGGCCGCTGGTTCGCCGGCCGCTGGCATACGGCGCCGGCGCAGCAGTACATCGTCCGGGTGCAGCAGTACCAGCGCGAGCGGATCTGGCTGAGCAGGGATTTCCAGCAGGGCTGATGACTGGCGGGGCGGCTGGTGCCGGGGCGCGCCGCGGCGGGCGGTGCGCCGGGCTCGGCCGCCGGGCGCCTGTCTAACCTGATGGTCATGCGCCGCCACGCCGCCCGGACGCTCCTGGCCCGGTACGCGGTGACGTGGATCTACCTGGCGGCCGTGACCGCCACCGAGATTGTCTACGCGGTCCTGCCCGGCCGGGATCAGGTGGCGCTGCTGGCCTGGGCCAGCACGAACGTGCACAACCTGCAGCACGATCCGGTGGGCAGCCTGGTCGTGTCGGCGTTCCTGCCCGCCGAGTCGGGCATCTGGTGGCCGGGGCTGATCGCGCTGGGCCTGTTCGGGGCCAATAAGGTGCTCGGGAACTGGCGAACGGCCGTGGTCTGCGCCGCCGCGCACATTGCCGGGACTCTCGTCAGCGAGGGAATCCAGGAATACCGAATAACGCAAGGCCTCCTGCCCGTCACCGCTCGTTACATCATCGATGTGGGGCCGTCCTACGTCCTGGTCGCCGCCATTACCGTGGCGATCTTGTACGGGGGGCGGCTGGCCCGGGCGGCGGCCCTGCTCGACCTGGCGCTGCTGATCTTCGTGGGGGATATCTTCGGCGGCCTGCGCGAGTTCCAGGTCGCGGCCGTCGGGCACGTGACCGCGATCGCGGTGGGCGCGATCGGCGGCAGCCTGGCCAGGTGGCAGCGCCGTCGCGGCTCGGCGGTTCAGGCCGGGGCCGGTCACCGGGGCCGGTCAGGCCGGGGCGGGTCAGGCCGGGGCCGGTCAGGCCGGGGCGGACCGGGAAGCGGCGGGCCGGGAAGCGTCCGGTCGTCGCGCGGACCAGGCCGCCCAGCCGCGCCCGCCCGCATAGCAGACCGCGCCGCCGACGCCGACGAAGAACCCGACTGGCCAGTTCGTCTCGTAGGACGCGGCGATGGCCACCCAGGCCAGGGCCAGGGCGATGACGACCGACAGCGCCATGGCCCGCTGCGGGCTGCTGGTCAGCGCCCGGGCCGCGGCGGGCGGCCCGATCATCAGGCTGAAGATCAGCAGCGCGCCGACCACCGGGAGGGTCATGCTGGTCGCGATGGCCACGACGACCAGGAACAGCAGCTCCATCCGCCCGGCGCGCACGCCGCGGGCCTCGCCGGACTCGGGTGCCAGCGAGGACAGCAGCAGCGGCCGGTACATGACGGTGATCGCGGCGATGCAGACCAGCCCGAGGAGCGCGACCGGCAGGATCGCGGCGGAGCTGATGCCGAGGATCTCGCCGAACAGCAGCGCGAAGATCTCCGCCGAGTACTGGGACGTGAAGCTCAGGAACAGCGCGCCCAGGCCGAGCATCAGCACGAGCGTCAGCGCCGTGGCCACATCATGGCGGCCGCGGCGGCCGAGCCAGCCGATCCCGAGCGCCCCGGCCAGGGCGAACACGCTCAGCCCGACGAGAGTGCTGACGCCGATCAGGCTGGCGCCGGCCGCGCCGGCGAAGGCGCCCTGCGGAACGGCGTCGGCCACGAACGCCGATCCGCGCATGACCACGAAGAACCCCACCACGCCGGCCACCACGGCCACCATGGTGGCGACGATCCAGGTGTTGATCATGAAGGCAGCGAACATGGCGGCTAGCCCTCGGCCCGGCGCACGGCTCTGCCTGCGGCTGGGCCCGCGGCCGGGCCCGTGGCTCTGCCTGCGGCTGGGCGGACGGCCCGGCGCACGGGCCGGCGCCCGCTCACGAGCTGCGCGAGGAGGTAGCCAGCGAAGGTCAGCGCCACCACGAAGAAGCTCACGGGCCAGCCATCGTGGCGCGGCGGCCAGGTAAAGCTGTCGTAGGCCAGGACGATGCCCAGCCAGGTCACCCCGACGCCGAGCAGCGCGGCCGTCACGGTGACCCGGCCGGGACGGCGGGTGATCCGCAGCGCGGTCGCCGCCGGGCCCACCAGCAGCGCCGTGGACAAGATCGTCCCGATGGTCAGCGCGGACAGCGAGACGGCCAGCGCGATCGCGATCAGGCTGAGCAAGCCGACAATCCGCACCGGGATGCCGCGCGCGGCGGCCAGGTCGCCGCTGACCGAACTCAGCAGCAGCGGCCGGTAGAGCACGGCCACGATCGCGAGGGCCAGCACGCTGCAGACGATGACCAGCGGGATGACGGCGGGGCTGATGGTGAACATGGAGCCGAACAAGACCGTGACCGTGATGCCGGTGGTGTTGCTGTGCGTGGTGTCCCAGTACAGGAACAGGGCCGCCAGGCCGAGCCCGGCGCCGCGCACGATCCCGGTGGCCAGGTCCCGGCCGCGCGGGCGCCGGATCCCGATGGAGTCCATGATCCCGGCGGCCAGGACTCCGGTCCCGGCGAACCCCAGCAGCGGGCTGATCCCGATCAGGTAGGACCCGGATCCGCCGGTGACGCTGATGTCGGCCAGGGCGTGGCCGGCGTAGGACTGGCCGCGCAGGACCGTGAACGCGCCGACCACGCCGGAGACGAACGCGGCCAGGCCGCCGGTCAGCAGGGCCAGCCGGACCGGCGGGCTGGTAAAGAAGCCCGGCGCGAACAGGACATGCAGCAACCCGGTCACGGCCGGTCCGCCGGCCGCCCGTAGTCCGGCCGCCCGTAGTCCGGCGGTCCGTCGTCGGGCGGCCCGTGACTGAGCGACTGCCCGTGCCCGACCTGCTCCCCCAGCTGTGCTCCCGGCAGTTGCGCTCCCGGCTGCTCGCCGGGGTTGGGCGGGATGTCCAGTCCGTCGCCGCTCCCGGCGACGACCAGGATGCGGCCGTGCACGCGGATCACGTCGACGTGATGGCCGTACAGGCCGCTGAGGACCTCCGAGCGGACCACCTCGCTGGTGGTCCCGGTGGCCGCCCGGCCGCCGGCCAGGTACACGATGCGGTCCATGACCGGCAGCAGCGGGTTCATCTCATGGGCCGAGATGAGGACGCTGACCCCGCGCTCGGCCGAGATCCTGGCCAGCAGGGCAATGATCTCCTGCACGCTGCTGATGTCGAGGCTGGCCAGGGGCTCGTCCAGGAGCAGCAGCCGCGGGCTGCTGATCAGCGCGTGCGCGATCATGACCCGCTGCTGCTCGCCCCCCGACAGGTTGCCGACCCGCTCGTTGGCGAACCGGGCAGCGCCGACCGCCTGGAGCATCTCCTCCACCTGCCGCCGCCGGGCGCGGGACGGCAGCGGGAGGCCGAACTTGTGCCCGTCCAGCCCGAGCCCGACCAGGTCACGGGCCCGGATCGGCATGTCCGGATCCAGCTGGATCTTCTGCGGCACGTAGCCGACCAGGCCCTTGCGGGCGGCGTGGCGCTCACCGCAGATGCTGACCGTGCCCGCGGTGGGCGGCGTCAGGCCGAGGATGACCCGCAGGAGGGTGGTCTTGCCCGCGCCGTTGGAGCCGATCAGCCCGACGAACTCGCCGGCGGCGATGCTGAACCGCACGTCGGTCAGGACGTCCCGGCCGCCCAGCCGGACGCTCAGGCCGTCGACGGTCAGGACGTCCGTCGCGCTGCCGGGCGGGGCGGAGGTGACAGGGGTCATGGTCATAGTTTCTGGGTCGAGACCTTTCCGGTGACGGCCTTCGCCAGGGCCTGGACCTCGGCCAGCATCCAGGACTGGTAGCTGTAGCCGGCTGGCATCGTCTCGTAGACCCCGACCACCGGGATCCCCGCGCGCCGGGCCGTGGCCAAGAAGGCCTGGGTGACGGAATCCGCCACCTGCTGGTTATACAGGAACACCCTGACCTGGTGCTGCTGGAGCAGCTTGTCCTGGAGTGTCACGTACTGCGGGGCCAGGTCGAGGCCGTTCATGACGTCGGTCTGCAGGCCGAGCGGGGTCAGGTTCCGGGTCCCCAGCGCCTGCAGCAGGAAGTCGCCGACCGGCTCGGTAGTGGCCACCGGGGTCCCGCCGTGGGCCGCCCGGAAGCTTGCCATCGCGCTCAGCCAGGGCCGCAGCGATGCGTCGAACCTGGCCAGGCTGGCCTGGAAGTAGGCCCGGTGCGCCGGCCGCAGCCGGGACAGGTCAGCGGCGATGGCGCGGGCCACGGCCGGCATGGTGGTCGGCGCGTACCACAGGTGCGGGTTCGGCGTGGAGTCGGGCAGCCGCAGGAGATGTGCCGCGACGATCACCCGGCGGGCCGGGCTGGGCGCGCTGTTCTCGATGGTGTTCATGTAGGAGTCGTAACCGAGGCCGTTCTGCACGACGAGCTCGGCGGCGCCGATGACCTGGCTGACGCTGGCGCTGGCCTCGAAAGTGTGCGGATCGGTGGTCGGGTTGCTCTCGATGGCGGTGACCTGCACGTACTTACCGCCGATCTGGGCGATCACGTTCGCGTACTGGTTCTCGGCCCCCACCGCCACGACCGTCCCGCTGTGAGCGGTGGCGGTGCCCGCAGCGGAACTGGCCGTGCAGGCGGCGGCGAGCACGCTGACGGCGGCGGCCGCGGCCGTCAGGCCGGCCAGCTGGCGCAGGGACATCGCTCTCCTCACAGAAGGTGGCCGCGCAGAAGGTGGCCGGCCAGGGACAAGCCGCGGATCGCAGCGGCGCCGTTACTACAAATGAAAACGGTAACCAATACTAACTGGAGCGTCAAGCCGGGCACCTCGGGCCGGCCCGCAGGCGCGGCCCGGCATGCGCGGCCCGGCAGGGGCGGCGCGCCCGGCGCGTTTCTGCCGCTCGGCAGCATCTTCGGGGGCCGTTCAGGGTAGGTTGAGTAGCGAGGTGACCCGATAAGTAGCTAATGTCGGCTGACCGCAGTCTGTAGGCGGACTCGTGCAGTCCGTTCGGCTGGTTACCGCCCTCACTTTGAGTTCAGAGCAGCGAACCTGTGGCGCGCGGCGATGGAGGCATCGGCGCGCGCCTGAGTGACAATGACAGAGCCACCGCGCACCTAGGGCACCGGCATGTTCGCCAGCCAGCATCGGGCGCGGCTGGCTGCCGATTCCAGCTCGAAGGCACCATGACCGACTCACTGCGCGGAACGCCTCCGGTGTCCGCGGTTAGCCCGGCCACACCGACCGCCAGGTCGGCCCGGATCCTCGGCTGGCTGGCCGCCGCCGGACTCGGCACCGCAATCCTGATCATGATCGCGGCGTCGCTGATCCGGCAGGTCTGGATGTTCCCGGCGCTGGCCATGCCGCACCTGGGGCCGCCGTGGGAGATCCAGTCCGCGCACGTGAAGGCCGGCGTGGTGATCGTGGCCCTCTGGGGGGCGGCCATCCTGTCCGGGGCCAGCCTGGCGGCGGGGCTGCTGGCCGTCAGCAAGGGCGCCCGGCCCTCGATGCGGCTCATCGCGGTAACGGCCATCGTGGTGATCGCCGCGCTGACCGTGCTGCCCCCGGCGGGCTCCACCGACCCCCTCGACTATGCCGCCTACGGCCGGCTCCTGGCCCTGGGCCATAACCCCTACGTGACTACGCCGCATTTCCTGCGCGCGGTGCACGACGCGACCGCCCAGTCCGTGCCGATCGAGTGGCAGCGCCAGGTCAGCCTCTACGGGCCGTTCGCGACCCTGGAGCAGTTCCTCGCGGCCAAGCTCGGCGGGCTATCGGCCGCCAGGATCGTTTTCTGGCTCAAGCTGTGGAACGCCCTGGCCTTCGGCGCGGTGGCGGTGGTCGTGGACCGGCTGCTGCGCTCCAACCCGGCTCAGCGCCTGCGCGCCCACCTGCTCTGGACGCTGAACCCGCTGCTGCTGTGGGGCCTGATCGCGGCCGGGCACGTCGACGTGCTGGCCGCGGCGGCGGGCCTGCTCGGGCTGCTGGCGATCGGTCGGCAGTCGCAGGGCACGGTCCGGCGACGGCTGTACCGCGCGGTGGCCGCCGGCGTCCTGGTCGGCATCGCGGCCGACATCAAGATCAACTATCTGCTGTTCGCCATCGGCCTGGCCTGGGCGCTGCGCCGCTCTCCCGCCGCGCTGCTGGCGGCGGCCGGCGGCGCGCTGGCCGTCCTGGTCCCCACCTATGCCTGGCTCGGGAGGCCGGCCGCCCGGGCGCTGCTGGCCCGCCGGGACAAGACCAGCGCGGACACGCCCTACCGGATCATCTTCGATCACGTGACGCACATCCCCAACCTGATCGTGCTGGCCGCGGTGCTGTTCGTCGGGCTGGCGGTCCTCCTGCTGCTGCGGATGCCGCCGGGCGACCGGCTCCGGCCCGCCCTGCGCCCCGCGCTTGCTATCAGCGTGGCCTGGCTGTTCATCTGGCCTTACCAGCTGCCCTGGTACGACGCGATCATCATCTGCGTGCTGGTGCTCTACCCCGCCTCGCGCCTGGACTGGCTGGTCATAGCGCGGCTGACCGCGGCCACGATCTCCAACATGCCGGGGAACGCCGGGCGGTTCCCCGACCACGTGCTTGTCCTGGTGGACCGGCGCCTGATCGGGGACGCGACGCCGCTGGTGCTGCTCCTGTCGGCGGTCGCGCTGGTGGTGCTGGCCGTGTCCGGCCGCTGGGGGCTGCGCGACGGCACGCCCGAGCTGGAGCCAGTTACCTAGCTCAGGTCCACCCCCGGATACAGCGGGTAAGCGGCCACGAGCTCGGCGGCCTCCCGGGCCACCCGCTCGGCCACCTTGACGTCGAGCTGGTACTTGACCTTGGCCGGCGATCCGTCGGCGGCGGTCCCCGGCGAGGTCTCCTTGAGCACCGTGGCCATCAGGTCCGCGATCACGTCCATCTCGTCGGGACCGAGGCCGCGGGTGGTCAGCGCCGGGGTGCCGGTCCGGATGCCCGAGGTGAACCAGGCGCCGTTGGGGTCGCGCGGGATGGAGTTCCGGTTGGTGACGATGCCCGACTGCAGCAGCGCCGACTCGGCCTGCCGGCCGGTCAGCCCGAACGAGGAGACATCCAGGAGCACGATGTGGTTGTCCGTGCCGCCAGTCACCAGGGTGACGCCGCGCCGGAGCAGGCCGTCGGCCAGCGCCCGCGCGTTCTCCACGATGCGGGCCGCGTAGTCGCGGAAGTCCGGCGTCGAGGCCTCGGCCAGCGCCACCGCCTTGGCCGCCATGATGTGCGCGAGCGGGCCGCCCAGCACGGCCGGGCAGCCCCGGTCCACGAACTCGGCGAGCTCGTCGCCGCACAGCACCATGCCGCCGCGCGGTCCGCGCAGCGACTTGTGGGTGGTGGTGGTGGTCAGGTGGGCAAACGGGATGGGGTCCAAGTCGCCGGTGAGCACCTTGCCGGCCACCAGCCCGGCGAAGTGCGCCATGTCGACCATGAGCGTGGCCCCGACCTCATCGGCGATCTCGCGCATGGTCGCGAAATTGATCAGCCGCGGGTAGGCGGAGTAGCCGGCCACGATGATCAGCGGCCGGAACTCCCGGGCCTGCTCGCGCAGGGCGTCGTAGTCGAGCAGCCCGGTCTGCGGGTCGGTGCCGTAGCTGCGCTGGTCGAACATCTTGCCGGAGATGTTGGGCCGGAACCCGTGGGTCAGGTGGCCGCCGGCGTCCAGCGACATGCCGAGCAGCCGCTGGTTGCCCAGCTCGGCGCGGAGCCTGGCCCATTGCTCGTCATCGAGGTCCATGACGTTCCGCTTGGCCAGCCGCTCCAGCTCGGGATGCTCGACCCGCTGCATCAGGATGGCCCAGAAGGCGACCAGGTTGGCGTCGATGCCCGAGTGCGGCTGCACGTAGGCGTGCGGCGACCCGAACAGCGTCCGCGCGTGCTCGGCGGCCAGCGCCTCGACAGTGTCCACGTTCTTGCAGCCGGCGTAGAACCGGCGCCCGATCGTGCCCTCGGCGTACTTGTCGCTGAGCCAGTTACCCATCGCCAGCAGCACCGCCGGCGAGGCGTAGTTCTCGCTGGCGATCAGCTTGAGCATCTCGCGCTGATCGGCGAGCTCGGCGGCGATGGCATCGGCCACCCGCGGCTCCACAGCCCGGATGACGCCCAGGGCGGAGCGGAAGGCGGTCGACTCGAGCTCGCCCATCGATGATTGGCCTGCCACGGGCTTCCTCTTTCCCTGCCGAGCCTGCTGTTTCCCTGCCGAGCCTGCTGACCAGTGGATACCGATCGGAACCGACTCGGCGTCCGCCTGCACATGGTAGTTGGCCCGCCGCCCCCGCGCACCCTCAGGACGGCCCGTTATAGGTTGCTGTAAAGGGCGGCCAGCGACCGGAGGAGCCACACATGACTGAGCACGCTGTCGCAGACATCGGTGTCACCGGCCTGGCGGTCATGGGCCGCAACCTGGCTCGCAACCTGGCCCGGCACGGCTACGCCGTCGCGCTGCACAACCGCTCGCCGGAGCGCACCCGCAGCCTGGTGGCCGAGCACGGGGACGAGGGCACGTTCCTCCCCAGTGAGTCGATGCCCGACTTCGTGGCCAGCCTCAAGCAGCCGCGGGCCATCATCATCATGGTCCAGGCGGGGCCGCCCACCGACGCGGTGATCGAGGAGCTGGTGCCGCTGCTGGACCAGGGCGACATCGTGATCGACTGCGGCAACGCGCACTTCACCGACACCCGCCGGCGCGAGGCGGCGCTGCGCGAGCAGGGGCTGCACTTCGTCGGCTGCGGGGTCTCCGGAGGCGAGGAGGGCGCGCTCAACGGGCCGAGCATCATGCCCGGCGGCTCCGCCGAGTCGTACCAGCGGATCGGGCCGATCTTCGAGTCGATCGCCGCGCAGGTCGACGGGACACCCTGCTGCACGCACGTGGGCCCGGACGGCGCCGGTCATTTCGTGAAGATGGTGCATAACGGCATCGAGTACGCCGACATGCAGCTCATCGCCGAGGCCTACGACATCCTGCGCACCGGCCTGGGCGAGGAGCCGGGCCAGATCGCCGAGATCTTCCGCACCTGGAACGAAGGTGACCTGGACTCCTACCTGATCCAGATCACCGCCGAGGTGCTGGCGCACACCGATGCCCGGACCGGCCAGCCGTTCGTGGACGTCGTGCTGGACCAGGCCGAGCAGAAGGGCACAGGCCGGTGGACCGTGCAGAGCGCCCTCGACCTCGGCATCCCGATCACCGGCATCGCCGAGGCGACCTTCGCCCGGGCCCTGTCCGGGCACGCCGACCAGCGGGCGGCCGCCCGCCAGGCGTTCGGGGGCAAGGCCGAGCAGCTGTCGGGGATCGACCGGGAGGCCTTCATCGAGCAGGTCCGGCGCGCGCTGTACGCGTCGAAGGTGGTGGCCTACGCCCAGGGATTTGACCAGATCGCGGCGGGAAGCTCGGAGTATGACTGGGGCATCGACCGCGGCGCGATGGCGACGATCTGGCGGGGCGGCTGCATCATCCGGGCCCGGTTCCTGGACCGGATCCGCGAGGCCTACGACCAGGATTCCGGGCTGCCCACCCTGCTGGTGGCGCCGTACTTCGCCGACGCGGTCCGCGACGGGGTGGACAGCTGGCGGCATGTCGTGGCCCAGGCGTCCGCGGCGGGCATCCCGACGCCCGCGTTCTCGTCCTCGCTGGCCTACTACGACGGGCTGCGCCGCGACCGGCTGCCGGCCGCGCTGATCCAGGCCCTGCGGGACTACTTCGGCGCCCACACCTACCGGCGCGTCGACGCCGAGGGCACCTTCCACACCGAGTGGTCAGGCGACCGGATCGAGCACCCCGCGTGAGCACCGCCTGACCCGCCTGACCCGCCTGACCCGCCTGACCCGCCTGCCCGCCTGAGCGTCGCCCGGCTGGCTCGGCGGTTCTGCCCCTACTCGCCGGGTCGCGGCCAGCCTCAGGTGCCCCGGAGCCGGATCGTCCGCCGCAGCCGGATCGCGAAGAAGATGGCGGCGGCCAGGGCCGCGATGGCCAGGCTCAGCGGATGGCCGGCACCGACCCCGCGCTGGATCATCTCCGTGCCCAGGCCCGTCCCCGTCATGACCACCGTGACCAGGGCAGCCAGGAGCACCCCGGCCACCTCCGTGGTGCCGGCGGGCAGCGCGGTCAGCGTGCCGCGGTCCCGCCAGCGCCGTCGCATCCACCAGTACGCCCCCAGGACCAGCAGGCCGAGGATGCCCAGCGCGAAGCTCTGCAGGACGATTTCGCCGGTGTGGTCGTCGATCATGGCCCGGACGCAGCTGCGGGTGGCGGGATCGCCGGCGAGCCACCGGGCGCAGTCGGCCCGGGTATAGGAGCCCGGCGGGAAGGGAGCGGTCAGGAAGGTCTCCCCGCCGACGATGGCCATGAGCCAGCTGATCGCGCCGGAGACCCCGACCGCCACCAGCGCGGTCCGGCGGATCAGGGCGGCGCTCGGACGGCTCATCGCTGCGCCGGCGCCGGTGGTCCCGTGGGCGGGCCCCATCCGCGCCACGGCGGCCTCCTTAGCCTGCAGGGCCGTCAGCCCGGCGGCCATTCCCTCGGCCACGGCGTCCTGCAGGTGCGACTCGACCTCGGCCAGCATGTGCCGGACCTGCCGAGGGGATCCGCCGAGCGTCAGCAGCAGCCGGTCGAGGTAGTCCTCTGCCGGATCCCCGGCCGGGACCTCGCTCATCGCCGCGCTCACCCGATTTCCCTAGGGTGCGCACGGGCGGCGACAGGGCACTCACGCCGTGCCGCCGATGACCCTGGCGACCGATCCGCTGAACGACCGCCATTGGCGGGCTTGCTCGGCGAGCGCCGCTTCGCCGGCCAGAGCCAGCCGGTACATCCGCCGGCGGCGGCCCGCCATCACCTCCCACGTGCTGTCGAGCAGCCCGGCGGCCTCGAGCCGGTGCAGGGCCGGGTACACGGTGCCCTCGGGAAGATCGAAGGCACCGTCGCTGCGGTCCCGCAGCCGCGTGATGATGGAGTACCCGTGGCCGGGCCCGGAGGCCAGCACCGATAGCAGGAGCAGGTCAAGGTGACCCTTGAGCTTCTCGGCATTAATACCTAGCGATGCTAGGCATCATCCGGCCGCTCGTCACCCGCCGCTCGTCGACCAGCCGCTGGCTGGTCCAGCTAGGCCCAGCTCCAGCCACTACTATCTGTCTACTGCGACAGGTCCTGTCGTTGTCCTCTCGCGCTGATGCGCGACCGCACCTCCTGGTCCGGGCGGATGCAGGAGGGCCGACCGGCACAGCCGCCGGGCTCATGAAGGCGGACTCGCCGAAGGGAAATGACATGGACCCACGTGCCTCCCGTCCGGAGGACTGGACCAGGCCGCCCGCGGCCGCGGCCAGCGACCTGCGCCCCGGTCCCGGTGCGCCCAGGCGCCAGCCGCCCGGCCGCCCCCCGGCCGCCCCGGCCGCCGGGCGCCATGGCGCGCAGCGGGCCAGGACCAGCCGCCGCCGCCGGGCCACCACCCCGGGGGCCCTGCGGGTTCCGGAGATCACGGCCTACTTCTGGGTCATCAAGGGCCTGTCCACTGCCATGGGCGAGTCGACGTCGGACTTCCTGGTGCACGTGATGAACCCCGTGCTGGCGGTCGGCCTCGGGTTCGTCGGGTTCGTGATCGCGCTCGCCCTGCAGTTCTCTGTGCGCCGCTACATCGCCTGGACCTACTGGTTCGCGGTCCTGATGGTCGGCGTGTTCGGCACGATGGCCGCGGACGTCCTGCACGTGGGCTTCGGCGTGCCGTACACCGTCTCCTCGACGCTGTACGCGATCGTGCTCGCCGTCGTCTTCCTCAGCTGGCAGCGGACCGAGAAGACGCTGTCCATCCACAGCATCGACACCCCGCGCCGGGAGGCGTTCTACTGGGCCGCCGTCGTGGCGACCTTCGCCATGGGCACCGCGCTCGGCGACCTGACCGCGGTGACCCTGCACCTCGGGTACTTCTACTCCCTGGTGCTCTACGCCGCGCTGATCATCATTCCGGCTATTGGCTACCGGTGGCTGCGCTGGAACCCGATCCTCTCGTTCTGGCTCGCCTACGTGATCACCCGCCCGCTCGGCGCGTCCTTCGCCGACTGGGTCGGCAAGCCCGTGACCGTCACCGGCCTGGGCTGGGGCGACGGGCGAGTCAGCGTTGTCCTCTTCCTCCTGATCGCCTGCCTGGTCGCCTTTCTGGCGGTCACCCGCCGGGATGTCCAGCGCGGCGGCACGATGGCCTGATCCCGCGCGAGCCGCCGGGGGTGCGGGCCGCGGGGAGCGCTGGCCACGGGGGACGCGGCCGGGGATCTTGCCCGAGCGCGGCACCGCCTATGAGACGATACGGGGCACCCGACCCCAAGCGGAGCTGACGTGTGGGAACTGCTCGAACGGTATGAGCTGAGGCGGCTGGCGCACCGGCGCGCGGCGCGCGACCCGGGGCCCCTGCCCCGGCCGTCCGTGCCCGCCGGCACGGATCTCCTGCCGCAGATCAAGCACATCGTGGTCCTGATGATGGAGAACCACTCCTACGACAGTTACTTCGGCATGCTGCGGGGCCGCGGCGAGGGGTTCCCGCTGGGACCGGAAGGCCAGCCGGAACTGTCCAACCCGGACGCCGGCGGCGAGCCGGTCCGCGCCTACCACCTGTCCTCGACCGTCCAGCAGCCGGATATCCCGTCGCAGAGCTGGCGCGCGAGCCATCACCAGTGGGGCCAGGGGAACTGCGACGGGTTCGTGACCAGCTCCCAGGCCTTGATCGCCGAGGCCGGCCCGGACGCCAAGGTTCCGCCCGCCGCAGCCGCCGCGGGGATGGGCTACTGGACCGAGCAGGACCTGCCGTTCTACTACGGCCTGGCGCGGACCTTCCCGCTGGCCGATCACTGGTTCAGCTCGTGCCTGGGCCCCACGTTCCCTAATCGCCGCTTCCTCATCGCCGGAACCGCGCACGGCCTGATCGATGACGCGCCCTACGACCTGCTCGACTACCCGCCCACCGGGACCATCTTCGACCTGCTCACCCGGAACGGCATCTCCTGGGCCAACTACCACCCGGTGGCCGGGGACCAGTCCCGGCTACAGCATTACGCCCGGCACAAGCGCAAGATGACCCGGCGCCGCCTGAAGTCGGCCGGCCGGGCGGTGAAGTCCGTGACGGCGGCCGTCCAGAAGGACCTGACGTTCACGGCGGACGTCTATCCGCTCGGCATCGGCCGGTACATGCAGCATGTGCGCAGCATGGAGCAGTTCTTCGACGACGCCGAGAACGGCACGCTGCCCGCGTTCAGCATCGTGGACCCGGACTTCGATGCTTACTCTGAGGAGAATCCCCAGGACATCCGCAAGGGCGAGAGCTTCGCCGCCGAGGTGATCAGCCGGGTCATGCACGGCCAGGGCTGGCCGCATACCCTGCTGATCTGGACCTACGACGAGCATGGCGGCTACCACGATCACGTCTCGCCGCCGACCGCCGTGCCGCCCGATGACGTCGAGGGACGCAGCCTGATCGGCAGCCCGACCAAGCTGCAGGCGTTCCTGCGGCCGTTCCTGCCCGGGCTGGTCGAGAGCAAGGAGAACCTCGACCGGGGGCCGCACTGGTATGACCGGTACGGGTTCCGGGTTCCCGCGGTCATCGTGTCCCCGTACGCTCGCCCGGATTACGTCTGCAGCACGGTGCTGGATCACACCTCCGTGCTCAAGCTCGTCGAGGAGAAGTGGAACCTGCCAGCCCTCACCGCGCGGGACGCCGAGGCCGCCGCGCCGTGGGACGCGCTGGACCTCGCCAGTCCTCCCGCATTCCTGCACCCGCCGGACCTGCCAGAACCCGCCCTGAAATGGGGCACCTGGTAAGTGCGGCCAATTCTCTGACGTTTAGCCGGGCGATCCGGAGGTACTCAGCGGTATGCGATCGACAGCAACCCGGAACGTGGCATCCAGCGGCAGGCGCGCATCAGAGGGCACGGCAGCGCGGGCCCTGGCCCGGGCCGGCCTCACGGCTCGCGGAGTCATCTACATCCTCATCGGCGTGGTGGCCATCCTGGTGGCGCTCGGCAAGAGCGGCCAGCAGGCCGACCAGCAGGGAGCCCTGCAGCTGCTCGCCAGCAAGCCCTACGGCCTGGTCGCGCTCTGGCTGCTCGGCATCGGCTTCGCGGCCTACGCGCTCTGGCGCCTGAGCGAGGCCTTCTACGGCGTTGCCGGCGAGGGCAACGGCGCGGGGCCCCGGCTCAAGTCGCTGGGCCGCGCGATCGTCTACGCGGGCTTCGCCGCCCTGACGTTCGAGGTCATCTCCGGCACGCAGGGCAACCAGGCCAAGCAGCAGCAGGACCTGACGGCCAAGGCGATGCAGCACACCGGCGGGCGGTTCCTGGTCGGCCTCGTCGGGCTGATCATCGTGATCGGCGGCCTGGCGCTCGTCGTGGAGGGCATCCGCCACAAGTTCATGAAGACCCTGGAGATGGGGCGGATGAGCCCGCAGACCCGCAAGGTCGTGAAGTGGCTCGGCACGATCGGTACCGCGGCCCGCGGCGCGGTCTTCGCCGTGGTCGGCATCCTGGTGATCGATGCAGCTATCACCCACAACGCTTCGGAGTCGGGCGGCCTGGACAAGGCCCTGCTCAGCCTGCGCAACCAGCCCTTCGGTGAGGTGCTGCTGATCCTGGCCGCCCTGGGCCTGATCATCTTCGGCATCTACGGGCTGTGCGAGGCCCGCTGGCGCAAGGTGTGAATCTTCCCGAAGGCGCCGGGAGCGGGCCAGGCCCCGTCCCATGTCACCTGGGGAAGCCTGGCCCGTCTTCGGATTGACCGTCATGCGGTGACTGCTACTTGAGGGTGAGCACCAGGCTGGCCAGGAAGCTCGCGACCGCGCCCTTGGCGAGCGACCGGCCGTTGGGGTTGCACTGGCCCTTCTTCGGCCCGGACGTGAACCTCGGGCCGGTCGCGGAGAAGGAGACCTGCACCGCGCCAGGCCCGGAGGCGCCGGCGAACGCGCCGGTGCTCTTGCTGCCCACGATCGTGAGGGGGATGTCCTGGGTGAACGTGAACCGGCAGCTCCTGGTGTTGAATACCTGGCTGGCGTGCGGCTTGCTGGTGACCTTTACGGTGAGGTTTCCAGCCGGGCTCCGGAGCGCCTTGACGCTGCCTTTGTGCGGGCCGCGGCCGCCTAGGTTAATGACCGAGTGGGTGTTCACCAGGCCCCGCCAGTGCAGCGGGATGATGGTGGCGTTGGCGAGTGCCTTTTTGCCGTGCACCGCCCCGGCGATGACCTCCGGGCCGGTGATGGACTTGCTGCCGCTTGCGTGACTGCTCGCCAGGGCAGGCACCCCCGCCGCCAGCGCCACCGTGGTAGCGCCGGTAACAGCCGCAGTGGCTAGCTTCATCCTGAGCTGCATGTTCCCCTCCTAGGGCTAGTAATGCCTTGGTAACGGGAACGCTACACCGCGTGACCATAGCCGGATGGCCCAGGCGCTCGCTGTCACGGGCGGCGCGCGCTGCCACCGACGTTTAGGCAGGCGTTCGCCGCAGGCGGTCGCGCAGGGCGCCAGCCGGGCGCCGCAGGATACCGATCACCGCCACGGCGCCAGCGCACCAGGCCACGCTGAACAGCCAGCCGCCCGCGACATCCGCGGGCCAGTGCACCCCCAGCCAGACTCGGGACCAGCCCACCACCGCGGCGTAGGCGACTGCCCCGGCCCAGACCGACCGACGGGGCCAGCCCGCGGGCAGCCGGGCCGCGATAACCGAGGCACACGAAAGGGCGAACAGCGTGGCGGCGGTGGTGTGGCCGGAGGGAAACGCTGCTCCGGACGCCGCCCCGGCCCAGTCCGCCACTGGCGGCCGCCGACGATCGATGCCGTGGTTGATCAGGATCTCGGCATACACCCCGGCGCTGGCGACCAGGCAGAGCAGCAGGCCGGACCGGAGGCGGCCGCCAAGCGTGCGGGCGCTGGCGGTGACCGCGCCGATCACGATCAGGGCGGGCAGCACCACGGTGGTAACGCCGCCCCAGCGGACCGCGCTGGCGACGGCGACGCTGTCGGGACCACGGTGCGAGAGCGCCCAGCTGTGGATCGTCGTGTCCACTGCGGGGACGGCCGCCCCGCGGCGCGCGATCCAGAGTGCGAGCAGGCCGAAGAGCAGGCCGGCCGCGATGCAGACGCAGGCGGCCCGGCGGGGTCGTGCCGCCACCCTGGCCGTCTCTGTCGCGGGCGGCGGGTCTGGCGCTGCGCCCGCGGCCGGGGCGGGATCAGTCCCTGGCGGCGTCACGTCCCGCTCCCGCGCTAGCTTCAGCGGCTCGTCTGAATCCATCGGAGCGCTCCTAGTGAAGGGCCCGCCGGGCGTGGCGTTGCGGGAGCAGCGTGCTGATCACTATGAGTAGCCACAGCCCCCCCATCAGCGCGCCTGCGAGCACATCGCTCGGATAATGCATCCCCCGGTACAGCCGGGACAGCCCGACGAAGACCGGGACGCAGCACAGGACGGCTACCGCAACCCGGGTCGCCCATCGGCGACCGAACATCCACAGCACCATCACGGCGATAACGCCGTAGAGCGCGACTGCGGCGGCCGTATGCCCGGAGGGGAAGCTTGAGGTAGGCGGCGCCACATCCAGCCGGGCCACCGGCGGGCGGGGCCGGTGCACCGTCGCGGTGACGCCGAAAAATATCAGCAGCTCCCCGACCATGACCGTGATGATGACCCCAGCCTCATACCACCGGCCGAGCCGCCAGCGCAGCAGCAGCACCAGCAGGATGGCCACGCCGATGACGGTCTCCGTCTGGGCCATGCTGGTGCCGACCAGCGTGACGTCGTTCCACAGGCCGGTGCGGTGCGCGGCGAACCAGAGATCGACCCTCAGGTCGGCGCGGTGAGCCGACCCCCGGTACAGGACATGGGTCAGCAGCAGGCCGAGCAGGACGAAGACCCCCCAGAGCGCGACGGCGCCGCCGGCGAGCCGCAGGACGACGACCTTCCGGCTGCCGACCGGGTGCGGGCGCTCCACCTGCGTGCGGCGGCGCCGCAACGGCGGGGCTTGTAGCTGCATGCGCATGGCGACTCCCTTTCCGGACCTCGCGGGAGCCAGGTCACCCGCAGTCGCCGCCCTGGGTGCCCGGGGCGGGGCTCGGCAAACACGTGGCGGTGCGCGCTGCTGCGCGGCCGCGGGTACGGTCGAGCCATGCAGCTATCACCCGGCCCACTCCCCCGGCGGCCTGGGATCGGGGGAATCCAGGTGCTCGCGTGATCGGGCTGATCGCCGTGACCGAAAGCGGCCGCGCCGCCGCGGCCCGGCTGGCGGCCTGCTGGCCCGGCCAGGTGCGGAGCTACGAGGGGCCGACCCGGCAGGCGCTGCAGCGAGCGTGGGCGCAGTGTGACGGGCTGGTGTGCTTTCTCGCGGTCGGCGCGACCGTGCGGCTCATCGCCCCGCTGCTGGACAGCAAGTGGACCGATCCCGCCGTGGTCTGCGTCGATGAGTCGGCGCGGCACGCCGTGGCGGTGGTAGGCGGGCACGCCGCCGGCGCGAACGCGCTCGCGGCCAGGGTGGCCGAGGTGTTCGGGGCCGACGTGGTGATCACGACAGCCACGGACGCCATCAGCCTGCCGGGGCTGAGCCTGCTGGACTGGCCGACCGAGGGCGCCATCGGGACCGTGAGCCGAGCCCTGCTCGACGGCGAGCGGGTGCGGCTGGAGTCGGAGCGCACGTGGCCGCTGCCGCCGCTGCCCGACAACGTGGGCGAGGCCGGCGAGTACCGGATCCTCGTCACCGACTGCCTGGTCCGCGTCGGTCCCCGGGACGCCATCCTGCGGCCGCCCTCGCTGGTCATCGGGGTGGATGCGCGCCAGGGGGTGACCGGCGAGGAGGTGCTGCGGCTGGCCGACGGGGCGCTGGCCGAGGTCGGCCTGTCCGCGGCCAGCGTCGCGGCCATGGCGGCGACGCAGGCCATGGTCGAGGAACCAGGGCTCCAGGAGGCGGCCCGGGATCGCGGGTGGCCGCTGCTGGCCTATCCGGCCGGCCGGCTCGAGGCCGCCGCCGCGCCGCAGCGCCGCCGGCTCCCGGCCAGCGTCACGACCATCAGCGTGGCCGAGGGGGCCGCGCTGGCGGGAGCCTCTGAGCTGGTGCTACCCGAGCACGAGTCGGCGGGCGTCAGCGTGGCGGTGGCGCGGATCTGGCCTCGCGGCCGCCTGGCCCTGATCGGAACCGGACCCGGGACCCGGGACCTGCTGAGTCCGCGGGCGGTCCGCGAGCTGCGCCGCGCCTCGGTGGTGGCGGGCCTGGGCCAGTCGCTGGAGCAGGTCGCCGACCTGCTGCGAGTCGGGACCCGCCTGATCACCGGCGAGCCGGGCGACGAGGCGGGCTGCGTCCGGGCGGCCGCAGCGCAGGCCCGGCAGGGGCACGCGGTCGCGGTGACCTTCCCCGCGGGACCGGCCCTGCACGCGATGGCCAGCCTGCTGCTGAACCTCGCCGGGGACGACATCGACATCGTGCAGGTCCCCGGCGTCACGGCCGACCTGGCCTGCGGGACGGCGATCGGGGCCCCGTGGGGGGATAACCACGCGATGATCTCCCCCGCGCAGGACTCCGCGTGGGAGGTGACTACCCGCCGGGTCCAGGCCGTGGCCGAAGCCGACTTCGTGATCACCTTCTGCCCGTCGGCCGGGCGCCCGCACGACCGCCAGTTCGCCGACGTGCTGGCCATCGCGCGCCGGTACCGGCCCCCCGCTACCCCGGTCGCGGTCGTCCAGGACGCGCAGTACCCGGAGCAGCTATCCCGGCTCGCCGCCCTGGGTGATCTCGACGCGCAGGACCTGGGGGCACAGAGCCTGATCATCATCGGCTCCAGCCGCAGCCGGGTGATCGCCGGGCGCATGGTGACCCTGGCCGGAAGCTAGCATCTCCCAGCCGCGGGTCTCATAATGAGACCGGACTGCCATCCTGAGATTTGCCATCCAGGCATACCTTTCTGCACCCTCAGGCCTAGACCCCGCCTGGATTCCAGCCACCGTGGAGAGGTCATGTTCTGGGCCCACTTCAGTACCGACTGCCGGAGCAGTTGCGCGGTCGTCGAGCTGCACGGCGAGCTTGACCTGGCCACCGGCCGCGACCTAGCTGACCTGTTAGCGACCACCACCGCCGGGGCGAAAGTCACTATCGTGGACCTGGCCGCCCTGGAGTTCCTCGACTGCGCGGGCCTGCGGGCGCTGGTCCGGGCCAGGGAGCAGGCCGGCCGGGACGGCCACGCGCTGCTCCTGGCCGCGCCAGCAGCGCCGGTCCGGCAGGTCCTGGACATGACCGGGGCGACGCGCCTGTTCTCGACCCACGCCAGCGTCGCGGCCGCCGCCGACTGCGGCGCGCACCTGCTCATCGGCGGCTAGCCCTCCGCATTGTCTATTTACTCTATAGGTAATAACGGTTATTCTGGCGCGATGCAGACAGCGGACAGCGGATGTCACCACGGGCCGGTCGTCGCCGTGATCGGGGGCGGCGCCAGCGGCACGCTGACCGTCGTGCACCTGCTCCGGCGCGCCGTCGCGGAGCAGATGCCGCTGCGCGTGATGCTGCTGGATCGCCTGGGCCGGCACGGGCTGGGCCAGGCGTACTCCACCTCCTGCCCCGATCACCTCCTCAATTCGCGCGCGGGACGGATGAGCGCGGTGCCGGACGATCCCGATCATCTCCTGCGCTGGGCCCGGGGCGCGGGTGTCGACCACGACGGGTTCCTCCCCCGGTCGGCCTACGGCCGTTACCTGCAAGACCTGCTCGCGCAGGCCCGGGATCGGGCTCGGCCGCTGGCCCGGGTCAGCCAGCTGACGGCGGAGGTCACGGCGATCACCGCGACCGGGCCGGGCGGACCGCTGAGCCTGCGCCTGGCCACCGGCGGCCACCTCCAAGCTGACATCGCGGTCCTGGCCACCGGCAGCCCGGCGCGGAGGTCCCGCTTCCCGGTACCGCCAGGGCCCCGGTTCATCGCCGACCCGTGGGCGCCCGGCGCCCTGGCGGGCATCGGCACCGGCGGCCCGGTCGTGGTGATGGGCACGGGCCTCACGATGGTGGACGTGGCCGTCGCGGCCACCCGGTCCAGCCCGGCCACGGTCGTGCACGCGGTGTCCCGGCACGGGCTGCTCCCCCGCGTGCACATCGCCGCGGACCGGCCCGCGGTGAACCTGCTGCCCGCCCGGCCGGCCCCGCCAGCGGAGGCCGGGCTAGCCCCCCTGATCCGTTACGTCAGGAGGTTTGCCGAGCAGTACCCGGGCGGCTGGCAGGACGCGGTCGACGCGCTGCGCCCGCAGGTTCCGGAGCTCTGGCAGCGGCTGACGCCCGCGGACCAGCGGCTGTTCCTGCGCTGCGTCGCCCGGTACTGGGAGGTGCACCGGCACCGGATGCCGCCGGCGACCGCGGCCAGGGTCGCCGAGCTGCGGGCCGCCGGGCAGCTGCGCGTGATCCGGGGCCGCGTCAGCGCCGCTACCGGGCAGGAGAGCGGCGTGCGGGTCAGCATCGAGCAGGCTAGGGCAGGCTTCGAGCTGAGCGCGGACTGGCTGGTCGACGCGACCGGCCCGGACCCGGACATCACCGCCACGCAGGATCCCCTGCTGGCCAGCCTGCTCGGCAGCGGACTGGCCCGGCCGGACCCGCACCGGCTCGGGATCGACGCCGACGCGGGCGGCGCGGTCCTGGACGCGTTCGGGCGACCCAGCGCCGCGATCTTCACGCTCGGCCCCACCCTGCGCGGGGTCTGGTACGAGACGACCGCGATCCCGGAAATCCGGGACCAGGCGGTGGCCCTGGCCGGGCGTCTCATCGCCGCCACCCGCCGCCACCGGCAGCTGGCGGCCGCGGTCCCGGCACCGGTCAGGGACTAGCCTGGTCCGCCGCCGGGGGCTGACTCCAGAGGTCGGTGATAACCAGCCCCAGCTCGGCCAGCAGCTGCCGCAGCAGCGGAGCGACAGGCCGACGACGTTGCTCGGGTCACCGTCGATGCCCGCCACGAACGGCGCTCCCCGGCCGTCGATGCTGAACGCTCCCGCCATGGCCAGCGGCTCGCCGCTGGCAACGTAGGCCGCTACCTCGGCCGGGCTGGGCACGCCGAAGCGCACCACCGTCCGGCCGACGCCGCGCACCCGGCGGCCGCCGGCCCCGTCGATGAGGCAGTGGCCCGTCAGGAGCGTCCCGGCCCGGCCGGACAGCCGCGCCCACATCGCCATGGCCTGGGCGGCCGAGGCTGGCTCGCCGAAACTCATCCCGTCCAGGTCCAGGAGCGAGTCGCACCCCAGCACCAGCGCATCCGGCCGCCGGGCGGCCACCGCGGCGGCCTTGCGCTCCGCCAGGACGGCGACCAGGGCGGCGGTGGCCAGGCCCTCCCCGTCGCCCTCGTCCACCCCGCTGACCAGGACCTCCGGGTCTATCCCGGCGTCCCGCAGCACGCGCAGCCGCCCCGTGGACGCCGACGCCAGGACGAGCGCCACCGGGCCGGGCGGCGCCACCGGGGGCCGCATCACCGGGCCGGCAGCAGCGCGTGGATGACGCTGGCGGCGCGCGCGGCGTCGGGCTCGTCCCCGGTGATGAGGCTCAGGTACACGTAGGACTCCATGATCCGGACGAGCACGTAGGGCAGGTCAGCGGCGGGAACGGAGCTGTGCAGGTGGCCGTGCCGCCGGTCGTCGTCGACGACGCCTGCGATCAGCTGGATGAGCCGCTGCTGGAACTCACTGGCCTTGGTGGTGAGCAGCCGGAGGGCAAGGTCGCCCTCCCGCTCGAGGAAGCGCTGCATGCCCAGGTTGCTCATCGCCGCCCGGGCGGCCCCGGTGACGATGTCCGCGGCCACCGGGCGCGCGCCCGGCGGCGACGCCTCGCGCAGCCGCTGAACGGTCGTGGCCATCAGGTTCCACAGCACCTCGGCGAGTAGTTCCTCGCGGGTGCCGACCCACCGGTACAGCGTGGCCCGGTCCACCCCCAGCTTGCGGGCCAGGCCCTGCATGTCGACCCGACGTCCGGCCTGGAACGTGCGCTGGGCCTCGCGCAGCGCGTCCAGGGCGGTCGGGCGGGCCGGCTCGGCGCCGGCCAGCTGCCGCCGCAGCGGCGTCTCCGCCGCCATCTGCCCAGGTGCACTGGGGCCCATGGGCGCGATCCCGGTCTCCTCGGACTGTTGACAGGCCTGTTGACGTGGAGCACAGTATGCAACACATAGCGGTGATGTGGCAACGGAGCGACAGATGAGCGATGCGGTGCAGGGTCCGGTAGTGACGGTCGCGGGGGGCGCGGGGGGCGCGGGGGGCGCGCTGCAGGGGCGCAGCTCGGGCGGGATCAGCGCGTTTCTCGGCATTCCGTACGCGGCTGCCCCCTTCGGGGAGAACCGGATGCGGCCGCCGCAGCCGGCGGCGCCGTGGAGCGGCACGCGGCTGGCCACCGAGTACGGGCCGACCGTCCCGAAGGGCGACTACCCGCCGCAGTACCAGCCGCTGTTCCCCGAGGTCGTCATCGCCGGCGACGAGTGCCTGAACCTGAACGTGTGGACCCCGGACGCCGGCCCGGCGGGCGGGGCGGGCTCGGCGGGGCTGCCGGTCCTGGTGTGGATTCACGGCGGGTCGTTCATGAATGGGTCGGGGTCGGTCGGCGAGTACGACGGCTCGGCGTTCGCCCGCGACGGCGTCGTGTGCGTGACCATCAACTACCGGATGGCCGCCGAGGGCTTCCTGTTCCTCGACGATGGCGTCGCGAACCTCGGCCTGCTCGACCAGATTGCCGCCCTGCGCTGGGTGCAGGACAACATCGCGGCGTTCGGGGGCGACCCGGCCCGGGTCACCGTGGCCGGCGAGTCCGCGGGTGCCATGAGCGTCACCACCCTGCTGTCCATGCCGATGACCGAGGGCTTGTTCGCCCGCGCCATCGCCCAGAGCGGCGCCGCCGCGCACACGCTAACCCCCGACCAGGGACGGATGGTCGGCGGTTACCTGGCCGACGCGCTCGGCATCCCGCCGTCCCGCGAGGCGATCAGCCAGCTCCCGCTCGACACGCTGGTACGGACGGCCTCGGACCTCGTCGTCGAGGTGCAGACCGCTCCCGATCCGGCCCGCTGGGGGTCGCTGGCGATGAGCCTGCTGCCCTTCGCGCCCACCGTGGACGGCGAGGTCCTCCCGCACGCGCCGCTGGAGGCGATCGCCGCCGGGCAGGGCCGCGACATCCCGCTGATGATCGGCTCGAACCGGGACGAGGCCCGGCTGTTCCTGGTCGCCGCCGCGACCATCGACCTGATCGACGACGCCACGCTGGAGGCCGCCGCGGGCGCCTACGGCCTGACCCCGGACGGCCTGGCCGTCTACCGGGCCAACCGGCCCGGCGCCAGCCCGGGGGACCTGCTCGCCGCCGTGGTCACCGACTGGTTCTTCGCCGTGCCGCCGCTGCGCGTGGCCGAGGCTCGCGCCGCCGACGCAGCCGCCCCGACCTGGGTGTACCGCTTCGACTACCCGGGCCCGGAGGACAACCACGGACTCGGCGCCTGCCATGGCGCCGAGATCCCGTTCGTGTTCGACACCATTACCCGGCCCGAGACCCGCCCGCGCATCGGCGACGCCCCGGCCCAGGCCGTGGCCGACACCATGCACGGCGCCTGGGTCTCCTTCATCACCGACGGCACCCCGGGCTGGGCGCCGTACGCCCCGCCGGCCCGGACAGTGGCCCTGCTCACCGACAAGGTCACCGAGGTCAGCGACCCGGCCGGTGACGAGCGAGCGCTCTGGGACGGCATTCGGTAGGAGCGGGCCTGCTACGGCCGGTAGCTTGGCCCAGTGGTTCCCGTCAGCTATCACGATTTTTTAGCGCCAGCGCTACCGTGGCCGGCGCGCTCATCGGGCTGCTGTTCGTCGCCATCTCGGTGTCCCCGGAGAAAATAGCCGGGGCCAAGGCCATCGCCGAGCATCAGGTCCGGGCCGCCGCGGCGTTCTCGGTCCTCGTCGACACCCTGGTGATCGCGCTCATCGCGCTGCTGCCCGAAGCCAGGCTGGGCCCGGCGGTCGTCACCCTGGCAGCCGCCGGCCTGGCCTCGACGGCTGGGCTGCTCATCCTGCTGTACCGGAAGGGCCGGGTGCGGATCCGGCTCGGTCAGGCTGTTCTGCTCCTGATCCCCTTTGGGCTGTACGGCCTGCAGCTGGCCAACGGCCTCAGGCTGGAGGGGGCACCTCACGACACGAGCCAGATCGGCAACCTCGGCGGCCTCACCATCGGATTCTTCGCCTTCGCCATCGCACGGGCCTGGGAGCTGGTCGGACTGCGCGACTCCAGCCTCTTGGCAGCCATGGCCGGGCTCGCCCACCAGGCGGCCAGCCGGGACACCAGCCACCCGCCGGCGCCGGCGCCGGCCGATGAAGCCGGTCATCCCCCGCCCGACCAGCAATGATCCCGGGGGCGCCGGCCGGTGCGACCAGTGCGACCAGCTCGCCGGCACGCGGGGCTCAGGCGTGACCGTCGGCCGTCATGCGGGGCGCGTAGGGGATGAACCGGCTGTGCTGCGGGTTCGCGTCCAGCGGCTTGCCGATCGCGGGGAAGGCGCGCTGCGGGCAGGTGTCCCGGTCGCATACCTTGCAGCCGGGCCCGATCGGGATCAGCGCGGACGGGCTGGCCAGGTCGAGCCCGTGCGAGTAGACCAGGCGCTGAGCGTGCCGCAGGTCGCAGCCCAGCCCGATCGCGAAGGTCTTGGCGAGCGTCCCGTAGCCGCCGTAGCGCCGGGAGACGGTCCTGGCGATCCACAGGTAGCTGCGCCCGTCGGGCATCTGGGCCAGCTGGGTCTGGATCTCGGCCGGATGGGCGAAGGCCTCGTAGACATTCCACAGCGGGCACGAGCCGCCGACCCGGGAGAAGTGGAAGCTGGTCGCTGACTGGCGCTTGGAGATGTTGCCGGCCCGGTCGACCCGCACGAAGATGAACGGCACCCCCCGCGCTCCGGGGCGCTGCAGCGTGCTGAGCCGGTGCGCGACGGTCTCGTAGCCGACGTGGAAGCGCCGCTGCAGCAAGACAACGTCATAGCGCAGGCTCTCCGCGGCGGCCAGGAACTCGCGGTACGGCAGGACCAGGGCGCCCGCGAAGTAGCTGGCCAGGCCGATGCGGGTCAGCGTGCGGGTCTCGTCGCTGGACAGGCTCGCCTCGGTGACGATCTCGTCGATCTCCCCCGCCAGCTCGACCGAGGCCAGGTGAGTGGCCAGCTGGAAGGCCCGCTGGCCGGGGTTCAGCAGCGGCGACAGCGCCAGCTCCCGCGCGCCCGGATCGAACCGCCGCTTCACGTCCGCCTCACCGGCCGGCAGATCCGTGACCCGGATGCCGTGCCTGCGCGCCAGTCGCTCGGTGAGGCCGGCGGCGGCGTTGCCGGTCACCAGGCCCGCCTCCGCGCAGATCTGCTCGGCGGCCAGGTCGAGCGGCGGAAAGTAGTTACGCCGCCCGTAGAACAGCTCCTGCACTTCCTCGTAGGCCATCGGCGGCGGCACCGACATCGAGCCCGCCGCGCCCGCGTCGATGCGGGTCATGATCGCCTCGTTGACGTCGCGCCCGTGCCGGTACCGGCGGTGCAGTTCCATGACGTAACGGCCGACGGCCGGCATCGCCACCGCGAGCTCGCGGATCTCCGCCATCGAGATCGGGTCCCCGACCGACGGATCAGTCAGCGCGTCCCGGAGCTGCGCCACGAGCCGGTCCGCGTCCTCGGTCGAGAACTGCTGCAGGTCGGCATCGAAGACGCTGGCCAGCCGGAGCAAGACCGACCCCGTCATCGGGCGCTGGCTCGACTCCAGCTGGTTCACGTAACTGGGTGAGATGCCGAGCGCGCTAGCCAGGGCGGCCTGGGTCAGGCCGCGTTCCTCGCGGAAGCGGCGGAGCCGGACGCCCACGCGGGCCTTGGCTGCCGACATCAGGCGCCGTCTTCACAAACTTTGCAGAATGGCGGTTCAGGCACCACAAACCTCCACACATCCAGGGCCTACCAGTCGGCGATCTTTCAGTGCACCTTGTTAAGATACATAGCTTCTCTCCCCCGGAGCCCAGAGGAGACCAGGTGGGCGACACTATTGCAGGGTTGAACCAGTCCTCGACCTCACACAGCGGGCTGCTCGCGTGGGTGGACGAGATCACCGCGCTCGCCCAGCCCGCCCGCGTGCACTGGTGCGACGGCTCGCAGCAGGAGCAGGACCAGCTGACCGCCTTGCTGGTGCAGCAGGGCACTCTCATCCCGCTCAACCCCGAGCTGCGGCCGGGCAGCTTCGCCGCGCGCTCCGACCCTTCCGACGTCGCGCGGGTGGAGGATCGCACGTTCATCTGCTCGCAGGACGAGCAGGACGCCGGGCCGACCAACAACTGGATCGCCCCGGCGGAGATGCGCGCGACCCTGGCCGGGCTGTTCGCCGGCTGCATGGCAGGCCGGACCATGTACGTCGTCCCGTTCTGCATGGGCCCGCTCGGGTCGGAGATCTCCCAGCTCGGCGTGGAGATCACCGACTCGGCCTACGTGGCGGCCTCCATGCGCATCATGACGCGCGTCGGCACGCCCGTGCTGGAGCAGCTGGGCCAGGACGGGTTCTTCGTCCGGGCCGTGCACTCCGTCGGCGCCCCGCTGCGGCCCGGTCAGGCCGACGTGCCCTGGCCGTGTAACGAGACCAAGTACATCTCGCACTTCCCCGAGACCCGGGAGATCTGGTCGTTCGGCTCCGGGTACGGCGGCAACGCGCTGCTGGGCAAGAAGTGCTATGCCCTGCGGATCGCGTCGGTCATGGCCCGCGACCAGGGCTGGCTCGCCGAGCACATGCTCATCGTCAAGGTCACTCCCCCCTCCGGCGAGCCGCGCTACGTCGCCGCCGCCTTCCCGTCCGGCTGCGGCAAGACCAACCTGGCCATGCTCGAGCCCACCATCCCCGGCTGGCAGGTGCAGACCATCGGCGATGACATCGCCTGGATGCGCTTCGACTCCGCCGGCCGGCTGCGGGCGATCAACCCCGAGGCGGGTTTCTTCGGCATCGCGCCCGGTACCAGCGCAGCGACCAACATCAACGCGATCAGGACCCTGGTCCGGGACACCATCTTCACCAATGTCGCCGTGACCGACGACGGTGACGTCTGGTGGGAGGGCCTGACCGCCGAGCCCCCGGCGCACCTCACCGACTGGCAGGGCCGCGACTGGACCCCGGCCTCCGGCGAGCCCGCCGCCCACCCCAATGCCCGGTTCACCGTCGCAGCCGGCCAGTGCCCGTCGATCGCCCCGGAATGGGAGGACCCGGCCGGGGTGCCGATCTCCGCGATCCTGTTCGGCGGCCGCCGCGCCACTGCGGTGCCGCTGATCACCGAGGCCTACTCCTGGGCGCACGGCGTCTTCCTCGGCGCGACCATTGCCTCCGAGACGACCGCCGCGGCCGCCGGCCAGGTGGGGCAGCTGCGCCATGACCCGTTCGCGATGCTGCCGTTCTGCGGTTACAACATGGGCGATTATTTCGGTCACTGGCTGGCCGTCGGGACCAAGACCGACCCGGAGAAGCTGCCGCGCATCTACGCCGTCAACTGGTTCCGCAAGGACGCCGACGGCCGGTTCGCCTGGCCGGGCTACGGCGAGAACAGCCGGGTCCTGAAGTGGATCACCGAGCGGCTGTCCGGCCGGGGCGGCGCCACCTCCAGCCCGATCGGCAGCCTCCCGGCGCCCGGCGCCCTGGACACCGACGGCCTGGACCTCAGCGAGGACGACCTGCGGCTGCTGCTGTCGGTCGACGCCAGCACCTGGCAAGACGAAGCCGCCCTCACCCGCGAGTACTTCACCACGTTCGGCAGCCACCTGCCCGACCGGCTGTGGGAGGAGCATGACGCCCTCGTCGACCGGCTCAAGAACGCCGGCTGATCCGCAAGGCCGGCCTGGGGTGCTGCCGCCACGTCGTCCCACGGGGCTTGGCGGGCCGCCAGCGACATGGCTGGGCCCCCGCTGCTGTTCCAGCGACAGCTCCGGTCCTCCCATGTCGTCGAACTGCAGGGACATCGGCAGAGACTGGGTGACCCCCGGGGCACGGGTAGCCGCGCGTGATAGCTGAGGCGAAGCCCTAGGGCGTCGACGCAGGACGCCGGGCGCCAATTGTGCCGGGCCGGGGATCAGGCACCAGATAACCTACGCTTACTTGGCGAATTTTCAGGCGACTGTAGCGCCTCACCGAGGCCAGAGGGCTGGCCGCCCCGCTCAGGCGATTATCGAGGAGGCCCGTGTCGATCATCGACGTCGCGGGCACTGACCGCGAGCCCGTGCTGTCGCGCCGTCACGCGGCGGGCGCGGAGAGTGCTCGCGCGCTGTTGTTCACCGTCCTCGGGGAGTTCGTGCTGCCTGAGTCGCGGGCCGTATGGACGTCCACCTTCATCGGCGTCCTCCGGCGGCTCGGCGTCGAGGAGAAGACGAGCCGTCAGGCACTGATGCGCACGGCGGCGGACGGGTGGCTGACCCGCCAGCGTCAGGGCCGACGGACGCTGTGGACACTGAGCCCGCCTGCGGTCCGGCTGCTGACCGAGGGCGCCGAGCGCATATACGGCTTCAGCGGGGAACAGCGGGAATGGGATGGCCGCTGGCTGCTGGTGCTGGCGCGCCCGCCCGAATCGGAACGCCGAGCACGTCACCTGCTGCGGACCCGCCTGGCCTGGGCCGGGCTGGGCAGCCCGGCGCCGGGTGTCTGGATCAGCACGCATCCCGACCGTGCGCCGGAGGCTGAGCAGGTCCTGGCGGAGGCGGGCCTGCGCGATGACGCGCAGATCTTCGTGGCCGAGCACCGGGGCGGCGGACAGCTGTCGGCGATGGTGGCGCAGGCCTGGGATCTCCAGCAGATCGACGAGCGCTACGGGGAATTCCTGACCGAGTTCGATCGTCAGCCCGCCGATCACCAGGCCGTCCAGGATCCTCTCACCCGCCTGGTCCAGCTGGTCCATGCCTGGCGGCGGTTTCCGTTCGTCGATCCGGCGCTCCCGCCCGAGCTGCTGCCCGAGCCCTGGAGCGGCGCCCGGGCCGCCGAGCTGTTCCGGCGCCAGCGGGCCAGGTGGACGGCCGAGGCAACGGCGGAATGGATCCGCATCGCCGGGTCGGCGGACTAGTCCCCGCACCCGGGCCGGGCCTGGCCAGGCCCGGCCGCCACCGGCCCGCGGTCCAGAATTAGACGACAAATTATTGCCACCATGCAGATGAACTGTAGAATTTGGGCAGGGCCGGAACTGGCGCACGTGCCGGGCCGACCGGATCTGGGCCCACCGGTCGAAGATCAGGAGCTGCGATGACTGCGGACGCGCCGATGGGATCCGCCCCGAGCCCGACTGGCCCGCTGAGTACCATCGACTACTCGGAACGGATCCCCAACAACGTCAACCTGGCCGGTGACCGCCGCCTGCAGCGGGCGCTGGAAGGCTGGCAGCCTAAGTTCCTCGACTGGTGGAAGACGCTCGGCCCGGCCCTGCCCACCAAGGACGTCTACCTGCGCACGGCCATCGCCGTTGGCCGCGACGGCTGGGCCCACTTCGACCACGTGCCGATGGAGCAGTACCGATGGGGCATCTTCCTGGCCGAGCGCGATCCCGACCGCCGGGTCAGCTTCGGCCAGCACAAGGGCGACCCGGCCTGGCAGGAGGTGCCCGGTGAGCACCGCGCGGCCCTGCTGCGGCTCATCGTCGTCCAGGGCGACACCGAGCCGGCCTCGGTCGAGCAGCAGCGCATCCTCGGCGCCACCGCGCCGAGCATCTACGACCTGCGCAACCTCTTCCAGGTGAACGTGGAGGAGGGGCGGCACCTGTGGGCCATGGTCTACCTCCTGCACGCCTACTTCGGCCGGGAGGGCCGCGAGGAGGCCGAGCAGCTGCTGCGGCGCAACTCCGGCGATCTCGACGCGCCGCGCATCCTGGGCGCGTTCAACGAGGAGACGACCGACTGGCTGCAGTTCTTCATGTTCACCTACTTCACCGACCGGGACGGGAAGTACCAGCTGGGCACCCTGAAGGAGTCGGCGTTCGACCCGCTGGCCCGGACCTGCGCGTTCATGCTCAAGGAGGAAGCGCACCACATGTTCGTCGGCACCACGGGGGTGCAGCGCATCGTCAAGCGCACCGCGCAGCTGATGGCCGAGCATGGGACGGCCGACATCGCCCCCTGGGGCGGCATCCCGCTGCCGGTGATCCAGCGGTACCTGAACTTCCAGTTCTCGGTGTCGATGGACCTGTTCGGGTCCGAGCAGTCCACCAACGCCGGGAACTACTACTCGGCCGGGCTGAAGGGCCGCTGGCAGGAAACCCGCCGCCAGGACGATCACGTCCTGCTGGATGAGATGCGCACGATGCGATGCGTGCAGGCCGGGCAGATCACCACCCGGCAGGTCCCGGCGCTGTCGGCGCTGAACCTCGACCTGCGCGACGAGTACGCCGCCGACTGCGCCCGAGGCGCTCGCCGGTGGAACGCCGAGCTGGAGGACGCCGGCCTGGAGCAGCGGCTCATCCTGCCGCACGAGGGTTTCAACCGGCGGGTCGGCGTCTACGCCAGGCATCACATCAGCCCCGGCGGGCAGGTGCTGGACGACGCCGCCTGGCAGGCCAACGCGGACGAGTGGCTGCCCACGGCCGCCGACCGGCGCCTCGTCGCCGGGCTGATGGTGCCCGAGTACGAGTACGGCAAGTTCGCCTCCTGGATCAGCCCGCCGCAGACCGGGATCAACGACCAGCCCATCGAGTTCGACTACGTGCACCTCGCCGAGGAAGGCCTGGTCTGATGAGCACCACGACGGAGCTGGCGCACCCGCCGAAGGTGGAGTTCGACACGGCGCCGGACCGCTACCGGCACTTCCGGCTGGGGATCGAGGGAGACGTCGCCACCCTGACGCTCACCGTGGCGGAGGACGCCGGCCTGGTGCCGGGCTACCAGCTCAAGATGAACTCCTACGACCTCGGCGTGGACATCGAGCTGTATGACGCCGTGCAGCGGCTCCGGTTCGAGCACCCGGAGGTCAGGGCCGTCGTGCTCACCGGCGGCCTGGAGCGGATGTTCTGCGCGGGCGCCAACATCCGGATGCTGGCGCAGTCCTCGCACGCCTGGAAGGTGAACTTCTGCAAGTTCACCAACGAGACCCGGTGCGGCATCGAGGACGCGACCGCGAACTCCGGGCAGGCCTGGATCGCCGCGCTGAACGGCACCGCGGCCGGCGGCGGGTACGAGCTGGCGCTGGCCTGCGACCAGATCGTGCTCATCGACGACGGCTCCTCGACGGTGTCGCTGCCGGAGCTGCCGATGCTCGGGGTGCTGCCCGGCACGGGCGGGCTGACCCGCGTGACGGACAAGCGGCTGGTCCGCAAGGACCGCGCCGACCTGTTCGCTACCAGGCCGGAGGGCTACCGGGGTGCGACCGCCGTGGCCTGGGGCCTGGTCGACGCCGCCGTGCCCCGCCGGGACTTCGCCGAGCACGTGGCCCGGCGGGCCCGCGACACCGCCGCCGCCTCGCCGCGCGCCGCCGCGGCGCGCGGCGGAGAGCGGGCCGGCGCCTCGCCGGGTATCGAGCTGGTCCCGCTGGAGCGGCGGGAGACGGACGAGGAGATCCGTTATCCGTATGTGTCGGCCAGGCTGAACCGGGCCGCTCGTGTCGTCGAGATCACCGTGGCGGGCCCGGCGCAAGGGCCGCCGGCCGGCGCGGCGGGCGTGGCCGAGCAGGGGGCCGGGTACTGGCCGCTGGCGCTGACCCGGGCGCTGGATGACCTCATCCTGCGGCTGCGCACCAACGAGACCGAGCTGGGTACCTGGGTGCTGCGCACCGAAGGCGACCCTGACCTGGTCCTGGCCTACGACGCGCAGCTGGCCGAGCTGGCCGGCGACTGGCTCGTGAACGAGATCGCGCACTACTACAAGCGGACGCTCAAGCGCCTGGACGTGACCAGCCGCAGCCTGGTAGCCGTCATCGAGCCCGGCAGCTGCTTCGCGGGCCTGCTGCTGGAGCTGGCGCTGGCCTGCGACCGGCAGTACATGCTGGAGGGGGTCTACGAGGACGTCGATCCGGCCGCGACGCCGGCGGCGATCGTACTCACCGCGGGCAACCACGGCCGCTACCCGATGGGCAACGGGCTGTCCCGGCTCCAGTCCAGGTTCTGGGGCCGCGATGAGCTGCTGCAGCAGGCCCTGGCCCGCGCGGGGCAGCGGCTGGAGGCCCGGGCCTGCGAGGAGGCCGGCCTGGTGACAATGGCGCTGGACGATCTCGACTTTGCCGACGAGCTGCGGATCGCCACGCAGGAGCGCGCGTCGCTCTCTCCGGACGCCCTGACCGGGATGGAAGCCAACCTGCGCTTCACGGGCCCCGAGACGATGGAGACCAAGATCTTCGGGCGCCTCGCCGCCTGGCAGAACTGGATCTTCATCCGGCCCAACGCGTCCGGGCCCGACGGGGCTCTGCGGAGGTTCGGCACCGGGCAGCGCGGAGACTTCGACTACCAGCGGGTCTGACCGGCCAGCAGCCAGCCAGGCGGCGCTGCTAGGCCAGGGCCAGGGCGCAGGCCAGCACAGCAGTGCGGGCCTGCGCCCCACCTGCCACGCTGGCCAGCCACCGGCCGGTTGCACATCCTGCAGGCAGGCAGTGCCGCCCCAGCGCCCGGTCGCCGGAACGGCTCTCAGGCGCCGGGGCGGCCCTCGGCGCGCATCCGGTCCCGCTGCGGGGTGACGGTGTACTTCGGGTTCCGGGCGGAGGCCTGGCCAGCCTCGAAGATTCCGAAGCGCAGGCACGCCGACCCGCCAAGCAGCGCGATTCCCGAGGCCACGGCGGCTACCCGGCTGCGCCGGGACAGCAGCGAGCCGAGCGCCCCGGCCGCCGTCAGCACGCGCGCCGCGGTCATCAGCTGCCCGGCACGCCCGTCGTGCAGCGGCTCGGCGGCCAGCCCCATCGTGGTCTCCAGGTGCTGGTTGATGGCCAGGTCGGCGACGGCCGCGGCCAGTCCGAGCCGGCGGGCCGGGCCGGCATCGGCGACGGGGGCAGCCAGCATTCCCATCCCGCTGGCCGCCGTGGCGGCCGAGGCCACGAACAGAAACGGCAGGTGCCTGCGGGCGGCGTTCCAGGTCGGCGTGGCGGTATCGGCGAGCAGGACGCCGGTGTAGGACGCCACCGCCGGGGCCATCAGCGCCGCCGCGAGGCCGGCGGGCGTTCCGGCCAGCTCGACCGGGCGGCGGAGCGGGGCGGGCAGCGCGCCGGGCAGCTCCTGCGCGGCCGCGAGATAGGCCAGCGGCGCGTACGCCGACACGATCCAGGTGCCGACCGACATGGGCGAGGTCACCTTCAGCATCCGCAGCATGTTCAGGAAGCGCGATGGCTTGCCCAGGTCATGCACGAGCGCCCAGAGGGACCCCGTCAGCGCCGCGGCGGCGGTCAGCCGGCCGGCTCGCCGCAGGCCCGGCCGGCCGGTCAGGTCGGCTCCGGCCGCGAGCAGCGATGACCCGCCAGCCAGGCCGCCCATGAAGAAGTAGGCCGGGATGTCCGCCTGCCAGGGCGACGCCTTGACAATGGGCCGCCCGTAGTAGGAGGTGAAGGTGGCGTCGGGCACCATCTGGTGCTCGTCGCGGCGGCGGCCTCGCCGCCGGCCCCCGCGCCCGCTGCGATCGGGTCCCATCCCGGCGGCCACGGCCTGCTCCCCGCGCGCGGCCGGCGGGTCCGGCGAGGTCGTCACGAGCGCCCCACGAACGCGGCCGCCGCGGCCGCGAGCAGGGCGCCGGCCGCCAGGCCGGCCCGCTTCCACATGTCCGGCAGGTCACGGGTGGGCACCACCGGGTCCGGCGGCAGTCCGTAGACCTCTGGCTCGTCCAGGAGCAGGAACATCGCGCCGGTCCCGCCCACGCCGTCCTGCGGGCTCTCGCCGTACAGCCTGGCTTCGCTGATCCCGGCGTCGTGCAGGCCGGCCAGCCGGACGGCGGCCCGCTCGCGCAGCTCGTCCAGGTCGCCGAACTGGATCGACTGAGTGGGGCAGGCCTTGGCGCAGGCCGGCTCCTGGCCATCCTGGAGACGGTCGTAGCACAGGGTGCATTTCTGCGCGATGCCGACGTTCTTGGTGTCCTTGTCACCGATGCGCCGGTCGATCACCCCGAACGGGCAGGCGGGCACGCAGTATCCGCAGCCGTTGCAGATGTCCTCCTGGACCACGACCGTGCCGAACTCGGTGCGCATGAGCGCGCCGGTCGGGCAGACGTCCAGGCAGGCGGCATGGGTGCAGTGCTTGCAGACGTCCGACTCCATCAGCCAGCGGAACTCGGTCGCCGGCCCGGCCGCGCCATTGGCACCGGGGAGCCCGGTGCCGGGCATGCCCAGGCTGACCGTGGCCGCCGGGGCGGGGCGGGTCTGCTCGATGAACTTGACATGCCGCCAGGTCGAGGCGCCGAGGCCGAAGGAGTTGTCGTAGGAGGAGCCGAGCAGCTCGAGCCCGTCCTCGGGCACGCCGTTCCATTCCTTGCAGGCCACCTCGCAGGCCTTGCAGCCGATGCAGACCGACGTATCGGTGAAGAAGCCCTTCCGCGGCTGGGCTGGTAGCCAGCCCGCGTCCGCGGCGGGATCGGGCAGCGGTCCCGCCAGTGAGTTACCCATCGCGGCTCTCCTTCGGCGCGTCAGCGGCTCCCGGTGTCCGCTGCTGATTACCGGTCTCGATCGTGATCCCGGCCCGCTGCCGGTACTCCTCGACGAAGCGCAGCAGGGCCGGCCCGACCGGCCGCCTGCCGGGCTGGATATCGCAGGAGGCCACCTTCGATTCCTGGATGTGCACGTTGGGGTCCAGGGTCACTCCGAACAGGTCATTGGCGGAATCGCCGGAAACCAGGGCCGAGGGACCCACGCCCCAGTGGTAGGGCAGGCCGATCTGGTGCACGACGCGGCCGCCGACCCGCAGCGGCACCACCCGGTCGGTGACCAGCACGCGCGCCTCGATGGCCGTGCGGGCACTGACGATGGTGGCCCACCCCAGGTGCTCCAGCCCGCGCTCGGCGGCCAGGGCCGGCGAGACCTCGCAGAAGAACTCCGGCTGCAGCTCGGACAGGTACGGCAGCCAGCGGCTCATCCCGCCCGCCGTGTGGTGCTCGGTGAGCCGGTAGGTGGTGAACACGTACGGGAACACCTCGGCCCCGGGCTCGCCGGCGGACGGGTTCTGCGGGTTATCCGGCCGCTTGAAGACCTGCCGGACGGGACTGGCCTGCTGCCGGTAGAAGGGGTTGCGGACCGGCGACTCCTGCGGCTCGTAGTGCGCGGGCATCGGCCCGTCCAGGAGCCCGGCCGGCGCGTACAGCCAGGCCTTGCCGTCGGCCTGCATGATGAAGGCGTCATCGCCGGCCAGCCCCTTGGCGCCGCCGGTGCCGGGCTCGGGACGATAGGACGGCGCGGTGTCAGCCGGGAAGTCCGGCACGTCGTGACCGGTCCACTTGCCGGCCTGCTCGTCCCACCACACGTAGGCCTTGCGCTGGCTCCACGGCTGCCCGGCCGGGTCCGCCGAGGCCCGGTTGTACAGGGTGCGCCGGTTGGACGGCCAGGCCCAGCCCCATTCCGGGGCCACCCAGGACTGCTCCCGGCCCGGCTTGCGGCGCGCCGCCTGGTTCACGCCGTCCGCATAGACGCCGGTATAAATCCAGCACCCGCCCGAGGTCGAGCCGTCGGACTTCATCTCCGTGTACGAGCTCAGCGGCTGCCCGGCCTTCTCGCCGCTCAGGTGCCAGCCGTTGATCTCGCGCAGCACGTCCTCCGCTGACGGCTCACCATGCTCATCGACGGGGTAATCCCAGGTCAGATCGAGCAGCGGGCGATCCCGCGGATCAGTCGATCCCGCGAGGCGCTCCTTGAGCTTCCGGCCGAGCTGGTAGAAGAAATGCAGCTCGCTGCGGCAGTCACCCGGCGGCTCGACCGCCTTGTGGTGCCATTGCAGCATCCGCTGGGTCTGGGTGAGGCTGCCCTCCTTCTCCACATGCGACGCGGCCGGGAAGAAGAAGACCTCGGTCGCGATGCTCTCGGTGCGCAGCTCTCCGGTCGCGATCTCGGGCGAGTCCTTCCAGAACGTGGCTGACTCGATCATGTTCAGGTCGCGGACCACCAGCCACTTCAGATGGGCCATCCCCAGCCGCTGCAGCTTGCCGTGCGCCGACCCGACCGCGGGGTTCTGCCCGAGCAGGAAGTACCCGTCGATCTTGTCTTCCACCATGTCCATGACGGTCTGATAGGTGCCATGGTCGCCGGTCAGCCGGGGCAGGTAGTCGAAGGCGAAGTCGTTGTCCGCCGTGGCCGCCTCTCCCCAGTAGGCCTTGAGCAGGCTGACGGTGTAGTCGCTGGCGTTGGCCCAGAAGCCCTTCTGGTTCTCGCTGGCCACGGTGTCCAGGTAATCCTGCAGCGAATCGTGCTCGCCGGCCTTCGGCATCGGCAGGTAACCGGGCAGCAGGTTGAACAGGGTGGGGATGTCGGTGGAGCCCTGGATCGAGGCGTGGCCGCGCAGGGCCAGGATGCCGCCGCCCGGCCGTCCCATGTTGCCGAGCAGCAGCTGGATGATGGCCGCGCCGCGAATGTACTGGATGGCGACCGTGTGATGGGTCCAGCCGACCGAGTAGACCCAGGCGGTGGTCCGCTCCCGGCCGCTGTTGGCGGTGACGTCCTCGCAGACCTGCAGGAACTGCTCGGCCGGAACGCCGCATGCCGCCGCGACCATCTCCGGGGTGTACCGGGCGTAGTGCCGCTTCAGCACCTGGAAGACGCACCGGGGGTCTTTCAGGGTGTAGTCATGCCGGGCTTCGCCATGCTCCAGCGGAACCCCGTGGCCGCCGAACTCGTGCCCGCCGGCGCGGGACCCGCGGGACTCCTCACTTTCACCGCCGGCGTGCGAGGGCGGCGTGCGGCTGCCGGGCGCCCCCAGGCCCTCCACGCCCTCGTAGGACCATGACTCGGTGTCGTAGGTGCCGGTCTGCGGATCGTAACCGGAGAAGACCCCGTCCAGGTCGTCGACGTCCCGGAAGTCCTCGCGCAGGATGGTGGACGCGTTGGTATAGGCGAGCACGTACTCGTGGAAGTACTTCTCGTTGCTCAGGATGTAGTTGACGATGCCGCCCAGGAAGGCGATGTCGCTGCCGGCCCGCAGCGGCACGTGCATGTCGGCAACCGCGGACGTGCGCGTGAACCGCGGGTCCACGTGAATGACCTTCGCGCCGCGGGCCTTCGCCTCCATCACCCACTGGAACCCGACCGGATGGCACTCGGCCATGTTCGAGCCCTGGATGACGATGCAGTCAGACTGCTGGAGGTCCTGCGTGAAGCTGGTGGCGCCGCCGCGGCCGAAGGAGGCCCCCAAACTGGGGACGGTGGCGGAGTGTCATATACGGGCCTGGTTCTCGACCTGGATAGCGCCGGCCGCGGTGAACAGCTTCTTGATCAGGTAGTTCTCTTCGTTGTCCAGCGTGGCCCCGCCCAGCGAGGCGATCCCCATGGTCCGGTTCAGCCGGCGGCCGCCGGAGTCGGCGTCCTGCCAGCGCCGCGACCGCGACTCCAGCAGCCGGTCGACGATCATGTCGGTGGCCTGCTCCAGGTCCAGCGGCTCCCACTGCGTCCCGTAGGGCCGCCGGTACAGCATGGCCGTCTGCCGGCCGGGCGAGTTGACCAGCTGCTCGCTGGCCGAGCCCTTCGGGCATAGCCGCCCCCGGCTGATCGGGGAATCGGGATCGCCCTCGATCTGGACGACCTTCTCGTCCTTCACGAAGACCTGCTGCCCGCAGCCTACGGCGCAGTAGGGGCAGACGCTCCGCACCACCCGGTCGGCGGTGCTGGTTCGCGGCGTCCAGTCGTGATGGCCCCGCGCGGAGATCCCCCGGCCTAGCGGGTCACCGTCCGCCGCCTGGCGGAGCACCGGCCACTGCAACAGCTTCTTCGCCAGGCCCACGAATGTTCCTCCTTGCCGCCGCCCGCACGGACAGTTTCATTTAACACCCGGCCGGGCGGGGCTCGCTGCCGGGCCGATGGCCGGTTTCTGCCGGTCCGGCCGGATGGCCGGGCCGATGGCCGGTTTCTGCCGGTCCGGCCGGGTGGCCGGGCCGATGGCCGGTTCGGCGGGTGCCGGGGCCGGCCGGCGGCTAGCTGCCCGGCCCGTCAGCGCCACCGGGCGCGAACTCGATGTAGACCGCGGCGATGTCGTCGCCGCCATGACCGGCCGCGGCCGTGGCGGCATACAGCTCGTGCAGCGTCCGGAGCAGGTCCTGGCGGAATCCGGCCCGGCTGGCGGCATCGACCATCAGCCCGACGTCCTTCAGCACGCCCTCGACGGAGAACGAGGGCGGGTACCGGCCGGTGAGCATCTCCTTGGCCTTCAGCTGCGCGTAGGGCGTGTCGGCCGGGCCGCCGCCGATGGCCTCCAGGAACAGGCCGGGCTCGACTCCGAGGGTGGCCGCGAGCCCGAGCGACTGCCCGAGCGCCGCGGTCATCGAGGCGATCCAGGCGTTGCAGGCCAGCTTGAGGGCCATGCCCTGGCCGATCCGGTCCCCCGCGTAGATGGTCTTGACCCCGATGGCGTCGAAGACGGGCTGCACGCGCTGGGCGAGCTCGCGCGGGCCGGAGACGAGCGGGACGAGCTTGCCCTCCTCGGCCGGCTGCTTGGTTCCCAGCACCGGCGCGTCCAGCAGCGGGATGCCGTGCTCGCTCGCCAGGCGCTCCACCCGGGCGATGCCATCCAGGCCGACCGTCGCGGCCTGGATCCACACCGCGCCGGCGGCCAGCCCGGGGATCATGGCCTCGGCGATCTCGAGCACCGCCGCGGCATCGAAGGCCATCGTCAGCACGGCATCCGCGCCGGCCACCGCGTCCGGCACCGTGACGGCCACCGTCGCGCCGTCGGCCTTCAGCGGCTCGGCTCGCTCGGGGGTCCGGTTCCACGCGGTGACGTCCAGGCCGGCGCGCAGCATGCTGCGGACGATGCCCGCGCCCATGGTGCCGGTACCGAGCACGGCGACTCTCATGAGTTCTTCTCCTCATCGGCTTGTCGGCGGTCTCCGCAGGACTGCCCAGGACACCGGGTCATATTCCGCCGCGGCCGCTTAATTGCGCAAGACCCGGGCGCCGCGGGCCGGGCTGGGTCGCTACCGGGCCCGGAGCACGGTCCGGCGGTAGCCGGTGATGGCCGAGCGCAGCTCGAGCACGGCCTGCACGCGGGCCCCGGCCAGCGCCGCGTCCTGTGGTACCAGGGACGGGCGCAGCGCCACCGGGCGGGCGAGGCGGTCACCGGCCGCCCGCACGGCCGCCAGGAGGATCGGGTCGGCTCCCCAGGTGCCGCCGACCACGACGACCGCCGGGTCGGCCAGTGCGACGGCCGCCGACAGCACGCCGCTCACTGCCGTGCCGACGGCGTCAAGCGCCGCCCTGGCCGCTGCCCCCGGGCCCGTGAGGGCGGCGGTCAGCGCGGCGACGTCGATCGCGGTCGAGTCCGGGTGGCGCACGCCCAGCTCGGCGAACACGTCGATGAACGCCATCGCGCGACCACCCGGGCCGGCGGTGACCACGTGGGCGATCTCGCCGGCGATGCCGCCGTGGCCGCGCCGGACCTCGCCGTCGCTGACAACCGCGCAGCCCAGGCCTTCCCCGAGGTACAGGTAGACGAAGTCGTCCGCCCAGCCGGCCTGGTCGGCCGAGCCGGCCTGCGCCGCCGCTCGCTCAGCGCGAGCCGCCCAGTTGACGTCGTTGTCGACCAGGACCGGCCCGGCGACCAGGTCGGCCAGGGCCTCGACGGGTGACAGCTCACCGACCAGGAACGGGGCGTCGGGCAGCTGGATGAGCCGGCCGGTGGCCCGGTCGACCGGGTCGGCCGCGCTGACCACGGCCAGCCGGACCGGCGCGCGGGCCTGCGCCGCCACCCGCAGGCACGCCTCGTGCACCGATGCCGTCACCCTGGCCGTCTGGACCGGCCGGCTGACGGGCTCGATGGTGCGGGCCACGACATTGCCGTAGGCGTCCGCGATCTCGGCGGTGATGCCTTCCGGGGCGATGCTGACGGCCAGGGCGCAGCCGATGCCGTCCGCCAGGGCGTAGTAGGAGCCGGCCCGGCCTCGGCCGGTGCTCCGGGCCCCGGTGTCGACGACGACTCCCGCTGCCTCCAGGCGGCGCACGCTCTCGCCGACCGTCGGCTTCGAGATCCCGGTCCGCGTGGCCAGCCCCGCCCGGGTCAGGCGCGTCTCGTCCATGAGCGCCCGCAGTACGTGCTCGTCGCTCAGCTCGCGCAAGAGCTCCAGCGAGGGCTTGGTCGCAGTCACCACGCTAGTTTAGACAGGACTCTTGCCCAAATGCGCCGACCGGGCCTATGGTGTTATTGGTAAGGAGTCCTCCCCAAGGAGCTGTCATGGCCACCTCCACGTACGTCCGCACGGAGCTGCCGGAACTACCGCACTGGGATACGCCGCCCGATGACCTGCCCGGCGCGGTCCGGCAGATCAAGGCGGCGCTGCGGGCCCGCATCCAAGCCTCCGGCCGCTCCGTTGAGGAGGTGTTCGCCGTGATCGAGCAGCGAGTGCGCCGGGCCGACGAGCAGATCGCGGCGGAGCAGGCCCGCCGTGAAACCGTGTGGCCGGTCATCGACTATGCCGACATCGCCGCCGGCACCGTGCCGCCGGAGCAGCTCGCCCGACTCCATCAGCGCGGCTGCCTGGTCGTGCGCGGTCACTTCGACCGGGACCAGGCCCTGGGCTGGGATCGGGACATTATGGACTACGTCGAGTCCAACCGGTTCTTCGAGACCTACCGGGGCCCGGCCGACGACTTCTTCGGCAGCGTCGGCTCCCGGCCCGAGATCTACCCGATCTACTGGTCCCCGGCCCAGATGCAGGCCCGGCAGAGCGACCGGATGGCCCGCGTCCAGGCCTTTCTCAACGCTCAGTGGACCAGCCAGGCCGACGGCGTGCAGGGCGGCGGAGCCCGGGACGGCGCGCGGTGGTTCGACCCGCAGCGGCAGCTGCTCTATCCCGACCGCATCCGCCGCCGTCCCGAGGGCGCCGACTCCGTCGGCCTGGGCACCCACCTCGACCCCGGCACGCTGGACCTGTGGCTGACTCAGGCCTGCCAGCAGGCGTTCCGGCACTTGTTCGACGGCACCGTCGAGGCCTACGACCCCTGGGACCCCGCCCACCGCACCGACGGTCCCCAGTACCCCGGAACCACGATGTGCTCGGCCTTCCGCACCTTCCAGGGCTGGACCGCGCTGTCGGACATGGGCCACGACCAGGGCGTGCTGCACACCGTCCCGATCCCGGAGGCCATGGGCTACCTCATGCTGCGCCCGCTGCTGTCCGACGTTGCCGACGACGACATGTGCGGCGTCACCACCAACCAGGTCTTCCCGGCCAACCAGACCTGGCACTCGCTGCTCATGGACGCGCTGACCGGCATCCCGGACATCCGGGCCGGCGACTCGGTCTGGTGGCACTGCGACATGATCCACAGCGTGGCGCCGGTCCAGAACCAGCAGGGCTGGGGCAACGTCATGTACATCCCGGCCGCCCCCTGGTGTCCTCGCAACGAGCGGTACGCGGCCGTTGCCCGCGAGGCTTTCATCACCGGCTCCAGCCCGCGCGACTTCCCCGACGAGAACTACGAGCGCGACTGGCCCAACCGCTTCCGGCCCGACGACCTCAGCGAGAACGGCCGGCGCGGCCTCGGCCTGGACTGATCACCCGAGCCCATGTCGGGATCAGCCGGGATCAGACCCGGCGGGACGAGCGCAGCACGTAGAGGCTGGCCGCGTAGCACAGCAGCGCGACGCCGGTGAGGACCGACATTCCCATGGACTCAGCACGCTGGCCGCTGCTGGTGAAGCCGGCTCCCATGATGGCGGCCAGGGCCAGCGCGAACAGGCCGGCCGCAGACGCCGCGATGGTGGCCGGGTGGCGAGCCAGGACGGCCTGCGCGAGTACGCCCAGGGCCCCCAGCCCGAGCAGCAGCCCGATCACGGCGTGGATGCTGAGCGTCGCGGGCCCGTTCGCGATCGCGCTGCCCAGGCTCCGGCCATGGTCGGCCGGGGGGATCGTGACGTACAAGTTGACGTACATGCCGATGGCGTACTCCGCCACGATCAGCCCCAGGACGGCCAGGCTGCCCCGCCGCACCCTGGCCAGCCTGGTCGTGGCCGCAGTGCTCACGGCCCGGGCGGGAGATTCTGCGTTCAGGCTCATCTGCTCACCTCACTGCTGGTTGCGCCGGCTGCCGGTCCGGGCGCAAGGCCCGGCCGCCAGCCGGGAATGTCATCCTTAGCCGCGACGCGGCGGGCGGAGGATCCAGCGCGGGACCGTGCGCCGGTACTCCTGGTAAGTGCTGCCGAAGCGGCGGCGCAGCGCCCGCTCTTCGTAGCCGGTGACGAACAGGTGGAAGAAGACCGCCATGGCGCCGGCGTAGGCCAGCAGCCGCGGCGACATGAACAGCCAGGCCTGCCCCGCGACAATCAGGACCGCGGCCAGGTAGATCGGGTTGCGCACCCAGCGGTAGGGGCCAGCCGCGACAACCCGCGACGGCGCGTCCCACGGGCCGGGAGTGCCACGTCCCACCGCCGCGAAGTCCCAGACGCACCACGCGTACAGGGCCGTCCCGGCCGCGATGACGGCGACCGCCTCCCACGCCGCCGGGGTGGCGGTGTGCCCCTGCCGGGTCAGGATCCACCACGGAAGCCAGGCTCCCCCCAGCCCTGGCACCACGACGGTGAACACAAGGTTGCGCACCACCAGGCTGAGCGCGCCCGCCATGGGCGCCGCCGTGATCAGCACGGCGGCCCGGCGCAGGGCGCGGGCCCGTTCCACGACTGCCGCGGCGGCCAGGTCGAGACCGGCCCGCAGCGGCGTGCAGTCACCCGCGCGGATGAGCTCCTCGGTGAGGCTGGCGACCTCCCGGCCGTAACGGTCCCGCCAGGCGCGCGGATACAGCGCCAGCAGACAGCGCATCCGGCGGCTCATGACGGCGCCGCCGCGATGCGCCGCAGCCCGATCTCTGCGATGCGGACCGACTCGGACAGCCGCTCGCGCAGCTGCTCCCGGCCGGCCGGGGTGATCTGGTAGGGGTGCCTGCGGTCCTGCTCTGGCAGCGCCGCGACCAGGCCGGCCTGTTCCAGCTTGGCCAGCGCACCGTAAAGCGTCCCGGCACCGAGCGTCAGCCCGGCGAACTCCTCGATGTCCTTGATCAGCGCGTAGCCGTGCTTCGGCGAGCCGGCCAGGCTGGTCAGGATCAGGACGCTGCGGTCCGATGACCCGCGGATCGATTCTCTGGTCATGCACTCGCCTCCCTGACTATCTCCAATAACAGTACATCCAAAAGTGTAGTAGCGCTAGCGCTGACGGCGGCGGGGCGTGGATTACGCTGCGATCGTGTCGATGACGGGCTCAGGGGCGATCGGGTGGGGGCGAGCCGGGGAGGATAGGTGGCGTGCTCGCCTCGGAACGCTCCGCCAGGTCGTCCGTCAGGAACTGGTCGCCCGACAGCTAGCCGGGCACCTCACCGGCCGGCCGCCGCAGCGGGTGCTGGACATCGGCTGCGGGCAGGGCAGCCAGCTACTCGTGCTGGCCCGGTGCGGCCACCTGGTGACCGGCCTGGACAGCTCCGCGGCACTGCTGTCCGACCTGGGCCGCTCCCTGAGCGCCGAGCGGCCGGAGGTCGCCAGCCGCGTCCGGCTGGTCCGGGCCGATGCCCTGGACACGGCGGCCGTCTTCGCGCCGGCGGCCTTCGACCTGGTGCTGTGCCACGGCGTGCTCATGTACCTGCCCGACCCGGGCCCGCTGCTGACGGCCATCGCTGCCGTCACCTCCCCCGGCGGCCAGGCCTCCCTGCTGGTCCGCAACGGGGACGCGCTCGCGATGCGAGCGGGGCTGAGCGGCGACTGGCCGGCGGCGCAGGCGGCGTTCGACGGTGTCTCCTACGTCAACCGGATCGGCGTGGCGGCCCGCGCTGATCGCCGCAGCGACCTGGCCGCTGCCCTGGCCGCGCGGCAGCTGGACCTGGAGGCCTGGTATGGCGTGCGGATCTTCACTGACCTGGCTGATGACGACGCGCCGCTGCCGGACGCCAGCCAGCTGGAGCTGATCCTCGACTGCGAGGAACGGGCCGGCCGCAGCGACCCGTACCGGGCCGTGGCCGCCCTCCTGCATCTCATCGCTCAGCGCTCAGGAGCTGGGTGACAGTCTCCGCGCCGGAGGCGGGCGCCTGGTTACCGGTGCCGCACCCACACGTTCGGCTCGGTGTAGGTGCCGCAATCGGTCTCCCGGTCGATGCGCAGCGTGCTCAGCCCGTGCGGGATGACGTACTCGCCGGTCGACGGGAACGACATCCCGGTCCAGGCTTGCCACTCCTCGACGGTCCCCGTCATGGTCTGCGACCGGGGCGCCATGGCGATGATCTGGCCGCCGAGGCGCCAGTGGGTGCGCAGCCACGGGTCGAGCGGGGCGCCGTCGGGCCTGGTCCAGCGCGCGAACGTCTCGATCGGGGTGAGCGGGTACTGCGGCTTGAGGGTCGGGCGGACCGGAGCGATGACTTTCTGCGCGCCGGCCGCGGGCGCCAGCTCCCGCAGGACCCGGATCAGCTCGCCCGCCAGCCCCTGGCCGGTCCTGGCCGGGCTGACGATCCCGCCGCAGATCACCAGGGTGTCCGGCTGGGCGCCGCGCTCCCGGCCCTCGACCGCGCGCCTGGTGGCGTCGGTGTAGCCGGAAGGAAGGTCGGCGATCTCCCCGGTCCACCGGATCGGGACACCCCACCCCGTCGCCACGGGAACATCGTCCTCGTCGATCAGGATGATGTTCAGGTCGGTGAACCACTCCCGGACCCGGCCGATGTACTGCTTCGCCACCCGGTCCGCGATAATGAACGCCGGGAAGGCCCCGGCGAACAGCGGGTCCAGCTGATCATCGCTCCAGGGGCGGGCGTCGAAGCGCTCCGCGACCAGCGTCATCCCGCCCTCCTGTCCGTCATCCCGTCTCCTGTCCGTCATCCCGCGCTCGAGCCGCTGAACTGCCGGGTGAGGCGGCTGACCGTGGCGTGGTCGAGGCCCAGGCCGGGGAACGCGGCCAGGCTGCTGATGGGGAAGTTGCCGATGACCTCGACGAGCTGGTTATCACCCAGGATGCCGCGCGGCCTGCCCTCGGGGTCAGTGCCGACGGCCTTGCGCAGCGCGGCGGATCCGGCCGGGTCCGCGAGCCATTCCTGCAAGGTGGCCATGGCGTCCAGCCGGACGGGCAGCGGCGGCGCGGCCACGTCGATGGCGGTGCTGAGCCGCAGATCCCGGGAGGAGGCACCGACGGCGAGCTCGAAGGAACCGGCCTCCAGCACCCGCCGGCGGTGGCTCGGCGACCAGTAGGACAGGTCATCGGCCTCCAGGCGGAACGTGACCTGCCGGGCCTGGCCCGGCTCCAGGCTGATCTTGGCGAATGCCGCCAGCTCGCGCACCGGCCGATGGACCGCCGCCTGCGGGTCGCGCACGTACAGCTGCACGACCTCCCGGCCCGCGCGGCCGCCGACGTTGGTGACCGTGCAGGTCACGGTGACCGACAGGGTCCCGTCCGCCGCGCTGCCCTCGACTGCGGCCGTGAGCCCGGTGTAGTCGAACTCGGTGTAGGACAGCCCGTGCCCGAAGGGGTAGCTGACCTGGCGGCTGAGGGCGTCGTAGCCGCGGTAGCCGACGAAGATGCCCTCGCCGTAACGGACGTGCCCGGCCTCGCCGGGGAAGTTGAGATACGACGGATTGTCCTGCAGGCGCACCGGCAATGTCTCGGCCAGCCGACCGGACGGGCTGGCCCGGCCGAGCAGGAGATCAGCTATCGCTCCCCCGGCGGCCTGGCCGCCGAGCCAGCATTCCAGGACCGCCTGAGCGTGCTGCTCCCAGCCCGACACCTCGACCGCGGAGCCGTTGGCCAGGACCACGACGATGTTCGGGTTGACCGCGGCCAGCCGGGCCAGCAGTTCCGTCTGGCTCGCGGGCAGCCGCATGTGGGTCCGGTCGAAGCCCTCGGACTCCTCCGCGGCGGGCAAGCCCAGGAACGCCACCACGACGTCGGCCGCGGCGGCGTTCTTGATGGCCGCCTCGGCCAGCTCGCCGTCGTCGGCAGCCGCTCCGACGCCGAACCCGGCCGCGAACGAGACGGACACCCCGGCGGGCACCCCGGCACGCAGCTCGTCCAGGGCAATGTCGACCCGGGTCGGATTGACCTGGGAGCTGCCTGCCCCCTGGAACCGCGGCGTGCGGGCGAACTCGCCGACCACAGCGATCGTCTGGCCCGCCGCGGGCTGCAGCGGCAGCTGCTGGCCGGCATTCTTCAGCAGCACGGCGCACTCCCCCGCAGCCTGCCGGGCCAGCGCATGGTGCGCGTCGTAGTCCGGCGCCGCCGCTGGTCCCGCGCTCGCGGCCGCGCTGGCCCGGCCGACCAGGTCCAGCACGCGGGCCACCGCCTC
>DATCEO010000244.1:0-21868 GCA_036510065.1 Streptosporangiaceae bacterium
CTTCCCCGACCTGATCCACCGCCCGGATCCGCAGCGCCTCAAGCGTCTTGTGATCCAGCTTCCGGCCATCGTTATCCCGCACGGCACAATCCTGCCAGATCACAAGATCAAAGTCAGGCTACTTTCGAACTCTTTAGTAACACTGTGCCAATTGGCAGATCCGGGAAGGGCAGGAAGATAGCCGCCTCTGGTGCCCGATATCTGGCTGCTCCCGCCGGCTCCCGGAGCAAGGTCATCCGTCGGCTCAGCTTGCGCGCCCAGGCAGGAAGACCGAAGCGCTGAAGCTGGAGACCACTTTGGGGATCAGGACATTCGCCGCGACGGCTGCCGTGCTGCTGACCGCTGCCCTCGCGGCCTGCGGCGGCAGTCATCCCGCAGCTGGCCAGGCCTCCTTCCCTCAGCCCCTGACCAGCACCCCTGCCTCGGCCGCCCTGGCCTGCGGCGCCGTCCTCGCGGCCGGCAGCACCGCGAGCAGTGTCATATCCGGCCTGGTGCAGGACCAGGATGCGCAGAACAAGGCCGTGCAGGAGGGCTGGGTAGGCGTCCTCGACGGCATCCTGACCAGGCAGGGTCAGGACCTGCAGAAGGCGTCAATGACTTCGCCCCGTACGCTACCGGCGCAGGGCCGCTCTCAGCTGCCGCGGTCGTCTTCGGCACTGGCGTGGCGAAGTTCCTGTCTGATCAGGCTGGCGGCCTGCAGCCAGGCTGGCCGGCCGAGGCCGGGCAGATTGAGCAGGACATCCACGTGCTCGCTGCTGCCTGCGGCATCCCGATGACCATCCCGAGCGGGTACACCGTCTGAGCCCGCCCCCGGCAGGGTCGCCGCCCGGCTCGATGCCCAGGCCGGCTGACATGCCGTTGACCGCCCTTGCCGGAACCCCGCCGGGTGCCGTGCGGAATGGCAGTCAGCCCAGGCCACGCTTTCGGACTGATTGGCGCTACCTGCGGCCCGGTTCGCCTCCGGGGTCTCCCCGCTCGGCTGGGAGCGGGACTAGGTCCAGGATGTACCAGGTCGTGAGGCCGGGACTGCGGGTGGCGGCGTCGGACCAACGGTGCATGCGGTCGATCTCCGTCGAGCCCAGCACCACGCCTGGCAGCCCGCGCCAGGGCGCTCCCGGACCGTGGTACCGGCGGTATTCCACCCGCAGCTGACGGACCGACCAGCTGGTGCGCCAGCCGGGCAGGTCGAACGCGTCCCACTCATAGTCGGCAATCACGCTGAGCGTGCAGGCGGCCGTGACCCGCAGGCCGGCCGTCACCTCGCCGGCCGGGACACCGGCGTGCGCCACGAACCCCCGATCGCCGGCAGCGATCAGGAACTCGGCGCCGAGATGCGCCGCCTCGCTCCAGACATCCCGCGCGGGCCCGGCCAGTCCGGTCAGCTCGTACCAGCAGCCGTCCGGGGCCTTCGGGCCGGACAGCATCGTCAGGCCGTCGTCACCCGTCCGTGCCGCCGCCAGGCTCCGGCACGACGCCCGCAGCCCCGTATCGGACAGCACCGAGCCGCGGCCCAGCTCGGGTACCGCTCCGTCTTGCACCCAGCCGGGATCCAGGTACACCCACACGGTGCCGATTATGCGTAACCGTCCCCGCCATCACCAGGGGATACCGATGGCGGTCCTGCGTCGGCGCCTGAGACGTCCGGGGTGGGAATGATGTCCCCCGGGGGACGTCCTGGAGGCGGCCGTCGGGAGCGGCTTAAAGCGACCTCACTCGTACGCGTGTTCTAATTCCTGGCATGGCCGATGCCCGTCGTCCCGCTTGGTGGTGCGCTTGGATCACCTAGATGACTGATTCCAAGGGCTTCGGGATGCCAATGTAAGTCCGCTGACCGGTAATGAACCTGAACGCAGTCTCTTGCTGCGGTCGCGAGCGGTAGTGGGAGGGGGATGAGCATCACCGGGAGTCTGCAGCCTCCCGGTGGCTCGGAGCCGCGTGGGCTCAGGTCAGTCGGGCGTCGGCGTACGCGGCCATCGCGTCACGCTGGTACTCGGCCAGGCCGGCGGCGATCTTGTCGTAGGCCGACTTGAACCGGGGGTCGTCGGCGTAGGTCTGACCCAGACCCTTGTACGCGGGCGCTGTGGGCATCCAGAGCTGGCACACGCCCTGGTAGTGGGCGTCGACCTCGGCCAGCACCACCGGGCCGTCGACCGGCGACCCGGCGGCCATGAGCTCAGCCATCCGGATCATCTGCGCGGTGGTCTCCCGCTGCATGCGCTCGTGGTCTTGCGCAGTGAGGGTGCCCGCGAACTGCTGGGACTGCTCCCACTGTGCCGGCCACCGCTCGCGGGCCTGCGCGTCATACTGCGAGGGGTCGAAGCCCTCGAACAGGTTCTCCGGCTTGCTGATCTTCGGCATGTCGCCGCCGTCCTTCCTTTCCTCCAGTTCAGCGATGGTGCGCTCGACGGTCCCCGCCAAGGTGGCGAGCCGGTCCCGTTCCACCAGGAGCCGCTTGTGGTGCGCGCGTAGCGCCTCCGCCTCGTCTGCCTGATGGTCCAGGACGCCGGCGATCTCGGTCAGTCCAAGGCCCAGTTCCCGCAGCACAAGGATCTGCTGTAAGCGCAGCAGGTCGTCCTCCTCGTAGTGGCGGTAGCCATTGCTGGCGATCCGCGCCGGCGGCAGCAACCCGATCTCGTCGTAATGCCGCAGAGTCCGGGACGTCACCCCGGACATCCGGGCCACCTCCGCGATCGACCAGGCCATGACCGTCTCCCATCAGCTGGGCCGGTTTCTCCGGCCTCATCAACAACGGTAGAAGTTGACGCAACGGAAAGGTCAAGCGCAGGCCTGGCCACCGCGCTTCCGCACTGGCGAGGGCCCAGCCGGGCAGGTCCGCGATCGGCGCGTCGCGGGCGATGACGTAGCCGCGGCCGCCGGTGACCGAACTGGGGCCGTCGGCGTGGGTTACTACCACTAACCGCATCGTCACCGTTTGCGGCGGGTAATGCCGAGCTGTGGGCTGAGAGACCGAATTCCTACTCGTATTACGTTGGGAAGACTGCCAACGACAGGGCGCAGTGGTTCACCAGCTAGTTGGGGACCAAGGACCCCTAGTTAGCGCGGCGGCCCCGATTGGTAAAATGGTATCCAATTGTCATTGGACTGCTCTTTCGAAATTCGGCTTATTATGATATGCTGAACAATACAATTGCTATTCTTCGCTGCATGTCTCATGAGCTCAGCCAGACCGCGCTTACGGCGGCGGCTGCCCGCGCCGCCCATCTTATCGTCGACCACGAACCGCTGATCTTCGCTGACCCGCTCGCCGCGCCGCTGCTGGGCGACCGGGGCGCCGAGTTCATCGGCTATCACCGCGCCCACGGCACGCACCTGGTGCTGTCCGCTGCCCGGGGCCAGGTCATCTGCAGAAGCCGCTACGCCGAGGATGCCCTGGCCGATCGGGTCCGCCAGGGCCTGACCCAGTACATCATCCTGGGCGCCGGACTCGACTCATTCGCCTACCGTTCCCCGTTCGCCCGCCAGGTACAGGTCTATGAGGTGGATCGGCCGGCCACCCAGCGGTGGAAGCGGGCGGCGCTGGACGCCGCGCGGATCGGGGTACCCGGCACGGTCACGTTCGTGCCCGTTGACTTTGAAGCCGACTCGCTGGCCGGCGCGCTGGCCAGCGGCGGCCTGGACCTGAGCCGCCCCGCCCTGGTCAGCTGGCTCGGCGTCACCATGTATCTCACCCGGCAGGCCGTCGGCCAGGCGCTCGCCGAGCTCGCCGGGCTTGCGCCCGGCAGCGAAATTATTGCCGACTACATGCTGCCGGCCCCGCTGCGCGACTCCGACGGCAGCACCTATGCCGAGCTGGTCATGCCGTCGGCGGCCGCGGGCGGTGAGCCGTGGCGGACGTTCCTGCGCCCCGAGGAGATGTCGGCCCTGCTGGCCGAGCACGGCTTCGGGGCCACCGCGCACATCCGCCAGCGCGACCAGGTGAGTCCCGAGCTGTGGGAACGATCGGACTCGCTGCACCCAATTGAGCTGTCGGTGGTCGCTCACGCCGTCCGCGGCCACCCCGTGTGAGCCCCGCGGGGGCCGCCCCGGGCGGCGCCGTGTCCGCATGTGCGGCCTAGCCTGGCTTCGGGTAAGCCATCGGGCCACCGCCTGGCGCACCCGGGATCGGCCGACGAGGACCCGCGAGGAGCCCATGGCGTTCACGATTACCGTCAACGGAATCCGGCGCGAGGTCAGCGACGGCGACGGCGACGGCGAGAACCGCGCCACCCTGCTGTCGGTGCTCCGGGAACAGCTCGGCGTGACCGGGCCTAAGCTCGGCTGCGGCGAAGGGGCCTGCGGGGCCTGCACCGTGCTGATCGGGGCGCGCGCGGTGGCGGCCTGCCAGGTCCCGGCCAGGGAAGCGGCCGGCCAGCAGGTCACGACCGTGGAAGGGCTGGCCGAGGACGGCTACCTGCACCCGGTGCAGCAGGCGTGGCTGGAGGCCGGCGCCCTGCAGTGCGGCTACTGCACGCCGGGCTGGCTAACCGCGACGGCGGCGCTGCTGGCCAGGATCCCGCACCCCAGTGACGAGCGGATAGCCGCCGAACTGACCAACATCTGCCGCTGCTGCACCTATCCCCGGATCCGCCGGGCCGTGCACCGCGCCGCCGAGCTCATGGAGCAGCCCGACCTGCTGACCCCGGTGCCACCCCCGCCGTCCCCGCCAGCCACCGCATCACCAGCCACGGGCGAGCCGGCCACGGGCGAGCCGGCGCCGCCCGTCCCGTGGAGCCTGACCCGCCAGGAGCCCGAGTCGTTCGCGGCGGCCATGCCCGACGGGCTGATGACGGTCGTGACCATCGACAGCCAGCCGGAAGCCGGGCGGCCCGGTCCGGGCAGCCCCAACGACGCGTGGATCCACGTCGGCGGTGACGGCGCCGTGACCGCGTTTACCGGCAAGGTCGAGGGCGGCCAGGGCACCCGGACGGCCCTGGCCATGCTGGTCGCCGAGGAACTGGCGGTCCCGGTCACCTCGGTCACCCTCGCCATGGGCGACACCGGCCGGTCCCCCTTTGACCTGGGAACCTTCGGCAGCCGGTCCATGCCGTACGCCGCTCCCCCGCTGCGCGCCGCCGCCGCGGCCGCGCGCAGGCTGCTGACGCAGGCCGCCGCCGCCCGCTTCGAGCTGCCGCCGGACCAGCTCCGGGTCTGCGACGGAATGATCGCCGGGCCCGACGGGGCGCCGAGCGTCGGCTACGGCGACCTGGTGACCGGGCAGCGCCGCGTCGAGCGGGTGCCCGCGGACGCCGCCGTCACGCCCGCCGCGGACTGGCAGGTGGCGGGCCAGCCTGCGCGAGCGCTGGGCTCGGCGGAGGTGGTGACCGGCAGCAAGCGGTTCCCCGCGGACCTGCGGATGGCCGGCATGCTGCACGGCTGCGTGCTGCGGCCGCCGTCCCACGGCGCCGGGCTGATCAGCGCCGACACCTCGGCCGCCGCCGCGCTGCCCGGCGTCACGGTGGTCCGCGACGGCGCGTTCGTCGGTGTCGTCGCGGCCGCCAGCCAGACGGCCCGGCGCGCGCTCACGAGCATCGAGGCCAGCTGGTCGGCGGTCGCCTCCGACGAGCCCGATCCGCTCTCCCCGGCCGGCCTGGAGTCGTACCTGCGCGCCCACCTGGTGTCGGCCGCGGGGCAGTTCAAGCAGGACTCCGGCGATGTCGAGGCCGCGCTGCGGGCCGGGCCCGTCCGGCTGGACGCGCACTACTCCGCCGCCTACATCGCGCACGCCCCGCTGGAGCCGCGGTCGGCGCTCGCCCGCTGGCAGGACGGCCGCCTGACCGTGTGGACCGGCACCTCGACTCCCTTCCGGGCCCGGACGGAGCTCGCGGCAACGCTGGACCTGCCGGACGAGGCCGTGCAGGTGGTCGTGCCCGACTACGGGGGCGGCTTCGGCGGCAAGCACGGCAGCGTGGTCGCCCTCGAGGCGGCCCGGCTGGCGCGGGCGGCGGGGCGGCCCGTCCACGTGCAGTGGAACCGCCAGGAGGAGTTCCAGCACTCCTACCTGCGGCCCGCGGCCATCATCGACGTGAGCAGCGCGGCCGGTCCCGACGGCAGCCTGACGGGCTGGGCCTTCACTAACATCAACTCGGGCCTGATCGGCCTGGCGCCGCCGTACCGCATCGCCCACCAGCGGCTGGTCTTCCAGCCGGCGGCCGCGCCGCTGGCCCAGGGCTCCTACCGCGCGCTGGCCGCCACCGCGAACAGCTTCGCGCGCGAGTCGCATCTGGATGAGCTGGCCAGCGCGGTCGGCGCCGACCCCGTGGAGCTCCGGCTGCGGAATCTCGATGACGACCGGCTCGCCGCCGTCCTGCGCGCCGCGGCCGCCGAGATCGGCTGGGGCGAGCCGACCGAGACAGGGACCGCGCACGGGATCGCGCTGGGCCGGGAGAAGGGCGGCCGGGTCGCGACGGCCGCCACGGTGCACGTCGCCGAGGACGGCACGCTGCGGGTGCTGCGCCTGGTCACCGCGGTGGACTGCGGGGCCGTGGTACACCCCGAGGGCCTGGCCAACCAGGTCGAGGGCGCGGTCATGATGGGCCTCGGCGGCGCCCTGTTCGAGGCCATCGACTTCGCCGGCGGCCGCATCCTGAATGCCGGCTTGTCGACCTACCGGGTGCCCCGGCTGGCCGACCTGCCCGACGTGCGGGTGCTGCTCCTCGACCAGCCGGACCAGCCCTCGGCGGGCGGCGGCGAGACCCCGATCGTCGCGGTCGCCCCGGCGATCGGAAACGCCATCTTCCGCGCCTGCGGCGTCCGCCTGCGCTCCATGCCACTGGCGCCCAGCGGCAAGGTGCCCCTGGGCCAGGAAGCCATCAGGCGTTATTAACGCCAGCTTCGGCGGCGTCCAGCTCACGGAGGTTGGCCAGCAGCTTTTGTCCGGGCCGGATGCGCCTAGAAGCTCAGCCCGGCCAGGTAACCGGCGAGCATCGCGCTGGCCACCTCGCCCACCGCCGCGTCCGGGGGCAGGAACCGCGGGTGGTGCAGCGTGATGTCATCGTGTGTGCCGACGAACAGCATCAGGGTGGGCGCGCACCGGGCGTAGTAGGAGAAGTCGTCGGCGCCGCACGACCGGAAGTCCGTCTCGATCGTGAAGCCGGCCTGCCGTACCCACGGCCAGCTGGCCGCGGTCAGCGCCGGGTCGTTGACCAGCGCGGGCTCGCCGTCCTCGATCCGCACGGTGCCGGCGCAGCCGAAACCCCGGCAGGTGTGCTCCACGATCTCGGCCATCGCCTGGTGCAGCCGGGGCCGGTCCGCCTCGTCAAGGGACCGCAGCGAGCCGCGGGCGGTGGCCGTCTCCGGGATGACGTTCGCGGCCCGCCCGGCCTCGATCGCGCCGACCGATACGACGACCCCGTGCGTGGGATCGGCGTACCGGCTGGTGATCTGCTGCAACGCCAGCACCGCCTGGCACAGCGCCGGGACCGGGTTCACGGCCAGGTGCGGATAGCCGGCGTGGCCGCCCCGGCCCGTCACCACGATCTCGAACTCGTCCGAGGCCGCGTTCACCGTGCCGGCCGCCGCGCCCACGGTCCCGGCCGGAAGCTGGTGCTGCAGGTGCACGCCGACCACTGCCCGCGGATAGTGGGCGGCCAGCTCGCCCGAGGCCACGATGTCCCGCGCGCCGGACGGGACCGTCTCCTCCCTCGGCTGGAGCACCGCGAGCAGGGCCACCGGCACCTCCACCGCCCGGGCCGCCCGGCCGAGCGCGGTCAGCGCGGCCAGGTGGACGTCATGGCCGCACGCGTGCATCGCGCCGGTCCGCGACGCCCACGCCGCGCCGGTCTGCTCGGTGATCGGCAGCGCGTCGAGCTCGGCCCGGACCGCGACGCACGGGCCCCCAGGCGGCCCGATCCGCACCAGCCGTCCGGTGCCGGCTACCCGCGGCGCGCCGGGGTCCCCGAGCGCCGCCGCGGCCCGCGCGGCCGTGGGCTCCTCGGCGCCGGACAGGTCGGCCGCGGCGTGCAGCTCGTGCCGCAGCCCGACCGCCAGGTCGAGCTCGGCGGCCAGGGCCTTGTGCAGGGCCGCCCGCAGCTCGCCGAGGTCCGCCGTGCTCGCCGCGCTCACCGGCCGTCCAGCCGGTACACGCGGCGGCTGTTGCCCGCGCCGACCAGGCGCGCGACCCGGTCACCGTCCGCGCGCGTCCAGGCATCGTCGGCCACGAACGCGCCGATGACCCGGTCCAGGTCACGCCGGAACCCGAAGGCGCCCAGGTAATGCAGCTCGGCCAGGCCGAACGCGTCGGAGGAGTACAGCAGCTTGTGGAACGGCGCCACCTCCAGTGCCTCGGCCAGCACCGCCGCGGACCGGGCGCCCACATGGTTGAGCGCCTCGCCGACGTCCAGGTAGACGTGCGGGAACACGTTGGCCAGGCAGGCCGCCTGCCGGTGATAGGGATAGCAGTGCAGCAGCATGATCGGCGTCCCGGCGTCCTGCGTGGCGAGCAGGAAGTCGTGCATCAGCCCGGGGTCGGCGCGATGCAGCCGGGCGTCCGGATCGCCGAGCCCGACGTGGAACTGCAGCGGCAGGCCGGTGCGGACCCCGGCCCAGATGACGTGTCGCAGCAGCACCGGATCCGCCAGCCGGGGCGGCCCCGCGGGCACCACCTCCGCCAGCCAGTGGCCGGCCGCGGCCCGGACCTCGGCGGCGCTCGGCGGGGCGGGATCAAAGTCCAGGCCGCAGCGGTAGGCGGCGATCGACTTCAGCCCCACCGCGCCCGCCGCGGCCGTGGCCAGGGCGGCCTCGAAGTCGGCGGCGAAACTGGCCGCGTCGCCCCCGGCACCGGCCACCCGCTCGGCGATGCTCTCCAGCCGGGCGATCTCGAGCGCCGGCGCCCCGCTGGCTTGCTCCAGCTCCGCGGGCGTCATCACCTGGTCGCTCTGGTAACCCGTGTCGACCAGCCAGGCCTCGACGTCCGCCGCCACCAGGAACCGCCGGTTCACCACGGCCGGCCCCAGCTCGGCCCGCCGCGCGACGTACTCCGCCGGCGGGGCCGACGGCTCCAGCCCGAGGACCGGGGCGCAGTGCCGGCGGACCGCGAAGCCCAGCTGCGTGTCCCACATAGTGGTGCCGGGCGCCGGCGGCGCCACGGCCTCGGTGAGCAGCGACTCGATGCCCGGCCCGTCGAGCGCGTCCGCCACGGCACCATGAACGTGATGATCAACCAGAGGCAACATACCGGGGACAATAACGATCTTCAGGCGCCGCGGCCAGTTCCCCGGCCAGCTCGCCTGGCCGACTCGCCCTGGCCTGCTACGCCGACAATGGCGGTCCGTCAATGGGCAGATGCGCCGGGATGGCGTTAAAAATATTTAACAACTTGTTTCTAGTTTATTTCTCCGGCCGGATCTAGTTCGCCCCTTTTTCCACACCTATGTTATGGGCGGGAAGCCATTGTCGCCGCGGCGGGCGGAGCAGGTGCAAGGAGGCATCATGCCGAGATTTCGCAAGCCACCGCTCCTGAGATCCTCGCGCACTGTCGCCGCGGCGGGTGCGCTCGCCGCCGCGTCCGCGTCCTTGCTCGCCGTCGGAGGCGCCGCCCAGTCCGCCTCCGCCGCCCCCGCCTCGCCTGCCGCTCCGGTCACAGCCGCCGCGCGCGCCGCCTCCGCCGCCTGCCCGTGGGTGGGCTCCACCGCGCCCATCCCGCAGCGGGTCAGCCAGCTGCTGGGCAAGATGACCACCACCCAGAAGGTCGCCCTGCTCACCGGGTCGGGCGGCTCCAGCTACGTCGGGTTCATCCCGGCCATCGGGTCGCTGTGCATCCCGGCGGTCAACCTGGAGGACGGCCCCGCCGGGGTAGGCGACGGCATGAGCAACGTCACCCAGCTGCCGGCCCCGGTAGACGTGGCCTCGACCTGGGACACCTCCGCCGAGCAGCTGTACGGCCAGGTCATCGGCGCCGAGCAGGCCGCCAAGGGCACGACCATCGACCTGGGGCCGACGATCAACATCGTGCGGGACCCGCGCTGGGGCCGCGCCTTCGAGTCCATTGGCGAGGACCCCTACCTGAACGGCGCCCTCGGCGCCGCCGATATCCGGGGCGTCCAGTCCACCGGCGTGATGGCCCAGGTCAAGCACTTCGCGGTCTACAACCAGGAGACCAACCGCAACACCCCCTCTGACAACGCGGTGATCAGCACCCGCGCCCAGCAGGAGATCTACCTGCCCGCCTTCGCCGCATCCACCCAGCAGGGCGCCGCCTCCTCGGTGATGTGCTCCTACAGCACCGTCAACGGCACCTATGCCTGCCAGAACCCGTTCCTGCTCAGCACCGTGCTGCGCCAGCAGTTCGCCTTCAGCGGCTTCGTGACCTCGGACTGGGGCGCCACCCACGCCACCGCCGCATCGGCCAACGCCGGCCTGAACATGGACATGCCCGGCAACGACGGGTTCTACGGCGGCGCGCTGGCCAGCGCCGTGTCCGGTGGCTCAGTCTCCGCGGCCACGCTCAACTCGCTGGTATCCCCGGTCCTGACCCAGATGTTCGCCTACGGCCTGTTCGACGAGCCGCCGACGGGCTCCCCGGCCCAGGGCGCCACCAGCTCCGCGCATGTCTCCGACGCCGTCCAGCTCGCCGAGGAAGGCACCGTCCTGCTCAAGAACAGCGGCGGCGTGCTGCCGCTGTCCTCGGCCGACAGCAAGATCGCCGTCATCGGCGCGGACGCCTCGACCAGTCCGCTGACCGTCGGCGGCGGCAGCGCGGGGGTCAACTCCAGCGGCACCGTCACCCCGTTGCAGGGCATCACCGCCGCCGCCCCGGGCGGTGTCACCGTCAGCTACAACGACGGTTCCTCCACCAGCTCAGCCGCGGCCCTGGCGGCGGCGTCCAGCGTCGCGGTCGTCTTCGTCAGTAACGGTGAGTCCGAGGGCAGCGACCTGTCCGGCATCAGCCTGTCCAGCGCGGCCAACTCGCTGATCTCCGCGGTCGCCGCCGCGAACAGCCGCACCATCGTGGTGCTCAACACCGGCTCCGCGGTGACGATGCCCTGGCTGTCGTCGGTGACCGGGGTGCTCGAGGCCTGGTACCCGGGCCAGGGGGACGGCACGGCGATCGGCTCGCTGCTGTTCGGCAGCAGCAACCCGTCCGGTCACCTGCCCGTGACGTTCCCGGCCTCGCTGTCCCAGGTCCCGGCGAGCACGCCTGCGCAGTGGCCGGGCCAGAACGGGACCGTGCAGTACTCCGAGGGCATCAACGTCGGCTACCGCTGGTATGCCTCCCAGGGCCTGACGCCGCTGTTCCCCTTCGGGTTCGGGCTGTCCTACACCAGCTTCTCGTTCAGCAACCTCAAGATCGGGACGCTGCCGGCCGGCGGCGCGGCCACCGTGTCCGCCACCGTCACCAACACCGGGTCCCGGGCCGGCGCCGACGTCGCCCAGCTGTATGTCACCGACCCGGCCGCGTCGGGCGAGCCGCCCCGTCAGCTGGAGGGGTTCGCCCGGGTGAACCTGCAGCCCGGTGCCAGCCAGACCGTCCAGTTCCCGCTGACCCAGCGCAGCCTGCAGTACTGGAACTCCGGCAGCAACAGCTGGGCCGCCAGCACCGGAAACTACGGCATCGCGGTCGGTGACTCCGACGCGCACCTGCCGCTGACCGGCACGCTGGCGGTATCCTCCGCCCAGCTCGGCCAGCCGGTCACCATCACCAGCCCGGGCCCGCAGGAGGGCACCGCCGGGCCCGCAGTGTCGGTGCCCGTCTCGGCTAGCGATGCCACCAGCGGCCAGACCCCGACCTTCACCGCGACCGGCCTGCCGGCCGGGACTTCCATCTCCGCCTCGGGCACGATCAGCGGCACGCCCACCGCGGCGGGCACGTCCACCGTGACGGTCACCGCGCAGGACGGCAACGGCGCCTCGGCTGCCGCGTCGTTCACCTGGACCGTCGCTCCCGTCGGATCGGGAATCGCGACCACGTCACTGGTCGGCTACCAGGGCCTTTGCCTGGACGTCGCGAACGACAGCAACGCCAACGGCAACAAGGTGGAGATCTATACCTGCAACGGCACCAACGGCCAGCAGTGGACGCTCGAGCCCAACGGCACCGTGCACGCCGACGGCTCCTGCCTCGACGTGGCCGCCGGCGGGACCGCCAACGGGACCCTGGTCGACCTGTATGCCTGCAACGGCAGCGGCGCCCAGGTCTGGCAGCCGCAGTCCAACGGGTCGCTGCTGAACCCGCAGTCGGGCAAGTGCCTGACCGACCCCGGCAGCTCGACCAGCCTCGGCACGCAGGTCCAGATCTCGACCTGCACCGGCGCGGCCAACCAGTCGTGGGTCTCCCCGGCCGGCGGGGGCGGCTCGGGCGGCGGCGGCGCCGGCCCGGTGGTCGGCTATCAGGGCCTCTGCCTCGATGTCCGGGCGGCCAACAACGCCGACGGCACCCCGGTGCAGGTATATACCTGCAACGGCACCAACGCGCAGTCCTGGACGGTCGAGTCGAATGCCACCCTGCAGGCCCTCGGCAAGTGCCTGGACGTGACGGGCGGCGGGACCGCCAACGGGACGCTGGTGGACCTGTATACCTGCAACGGCACCGGCGCGCAGGTGTGGCAGCCGCAGTCCAACGGGTCGCTGGTCAACCCGCAGTCGGGTAGGTGCCTCGACGACACCGGGTTCTCGACCACGCCCGGCACCCAGGTGCAGATCTGGAGCTGCTCGGGGGGTGCCAACCAGTCCTGGTCCCTGCCTTAGGCGTACGGCCCGAGGCGGCGGGGACTGCTAGCCCGCTGCGCAGCGCCCATCCCCGCCCGCTGCGCGGCGCCCGTCCGGCCGGGACCACGGTCCCGGCCGGGCGGGATCCACGTCAGCCGGCGCCGTGCTCAGTCGGCGCCGTGCTCGGCCTGGGTGACCAGGCCGGCCTGCTCGGGCAGCACGCCCAGCGAGACGTCGTCGGGACGGCCGCCGGCCAGCGCCCAGTCCACGCTGACCCGCAGCCGGCGCTCGGCGGTCGGCAGCGCGTACAGGTGGTAGCCGCGGGTGACGACCTTGGCCAGGCGGCCGCGCAGGCTCACGCCGAAGGGCCGGGCGGCCGCGTCGGGGCCGCCGAGGTCGACGACCAGGCCCAGGTCGTGATGGCGGTAGGGCCGCGGCGTTCCGCCGCTGAGGTCAGCGACGATGTTGCGGGCCGCCGCGCTGGCCTGGCGCATGGCGTGCTGGGCGGTGGGCGGGCACAGGGCCCGCCCGCCGTCGGAGCCTGGCTGGGCCGTCAGGTCCGGCACGGCGGCGGCGTCGCCGATCGCGTAGACCTCGGGATGGCCGGGGACGCGGAGCGTGGCGTCCACGACCAGCCGTCCCTTCTCCGTCGGCAGGCCGAGCCCCCCGATCAGCGGGCTGGCCGTGACTCCGGCGCACCAGATGACGGTCGCGCAGTCCAGGACGCTGTCGTCAGTCAGGGTGACCCGGCTGTCGGTGACCTCCCGGATGCTGACGCCCAGCCGCACGTCGACCCGGCGCCGCCGGAGCAGGCTCAGCGCCGACTGGCCCAGGCTCTCGCCTAGCTCGGGCATGACCGCCTTCGCGACGTCCACCAGGAGCCAGCGCACGTCGCCGGGGCGCAGGCTGGGGTAGAGCGGCAGCAGGTTCTCGGTCAGCCGGGCCATCTGCGCGGTCAGCTCGGTGCCGGCGTAACCCGCGCCGGCCACCACGAAGGTCAGGGCCGCGCGCCGGCGCGCCGGGTCGGTGAGCACGCTCGCCGCCTCGATCTGGCCCAGGACGTGATCGCGCAGGTACAGCGCCTGCGCCACGGTCTTCAGCCCGATCGCGTGCTGGGCCAGGCCGGGAATGTCCAGCAGCCGGGTCACGCTGCCGGGAGCCAGCAGCAGCCGGTCGTAGCTCAGCCGGCCCGGCGTGCCCTCGCCCCCGTCGTAGCTGACCACCCGCTGCTCCAGGTCGACCGAGGTCGCCCGGCCGCGCACGATGCGGGTGCCCTCGAGCCGCCCGGCCAGCGGCACGACCGCCGCCCTCGGGTCGATGGTGCCCACCGCCACCTCGGGCAGGAACGGCGCGTACAGCAGCCCGTCGACGTCGGAGAGGATGGTCACGTCCGCCGTCGTCCGGCCGAGCCGCCGGGCGGCGAAGAAGCCGCCGAATCCCGATCCCACGATGACCACTCGCGGCCGCCGCCCGCCGGGCGCTGAGCCGTTGCTGCCATTGCTTCCGTTGCTGCCGTCTGATGCAGGCGTCATGGCCGGGGAGCTACCCACAATGAGGCGATCCATGAGCGCCGGCCGCCCACGTACCCGGGCCGGGCGTCAGGGCGCGGCCACCAGTTCCACTGTGCAACCAAGACTCGGTGCTCGCGACAGCCGCTCGTCAGCGGTCAGGAGCGGCGCCGTGAGAGCCACAGCGAGGGCGACGTACAAGCCGTCGTAGAAAGTCACGTTGCTGCGCAACGCCCACGCGGCCGTAGCCAGGGCGCCCGTCATCTCGTGTCGATGATCGACGAGCGGGGCACTGGCGTGCAGGAGCGCCTCGGCATCGGCTGCGGCCAGTTCACCTCGCAGCACGTGCCGACGCAGGACATTACCGACCTCCGCGTCGATCAGGTGCGGGGCGTGGCACACCTCGCTGGCCAGGCGCCGCCGGAGTGCTGCAGCCGCCGGAGACCTCCCCAGGGTGGCGATCACCAGGCCCGACGCGTCTATGACTAGGGTCATGGCCGATGCAGTCAGCGCCGCTCGGCGGTCAGGTCCGCGATGATCGACGCCCGAGCGGGATCGTCGGCGTGCACGCGCTCCAGCACGGCTTCGATCTCCTCGATTGCCTCGTCCTTGGTGGGCCTCCCAGCCAGCTCCGCCAATTGGTCCCGTAGGTAAGCCTGCATCGACTGTCCTGCGCGCCGGGCTCGCCGACGGAGTACCTCGTAATGCTCTTCGGGCACTTCGCGCACTTGAATCGTCGCCATAGCGCTACTTTAGCGCAGCAGCGCGATTACTGGGCGCCTGCGGGGCGCTCGGCGGGCCGCGCGATGACGCTTGACGTGATCTTCAGAGCCTGACGGCGCGAAATCTTTCGCGCCACATGAGGGTCCCGGGCTTTGCTGACAGACCGGTTCGGCCGGGCCGTCTACTGCGGCTCGAGGCTGATCAGGGCCTGTCCGGTGGCCGGATCGAAGGGCACCGACTCGTGGTCGTGCACGATGCGCCAGCGTCCGTCGATGCGACGGCAGCACAGCGTCGCGCGCACCCACATGTTCACCTGGTCGCCGGTCTTGAGCGTGCCGCCGACATGGTAGAGGAAGGAGCAGAAGCCGAGGTCCCCCTGGGCGCTGGCCTGCACGTCGTGCGCGGAGTAGTCGATCGGGCCGTCGTAGCCGTCGAACCAGGCCTGCAGGTGCTCGACGGTGGCCTGGCTGCCGCGCGAGTTCAGGGGCGGCAGCACGTCGAAGGTGATGACGTCCTTCGCCGGACGGGCGGCCAGCGTGGCGCTGTCCCGTTCACGGACGGCGCGCACCCGCTCCTCGACCAGGTCGCGCAGCTCGTGCTCGGCGTTCATGCCTGCTCCTTCAGTAGGGTGGCGAGGTTGTCGAGCTGGGAGTTCGTGCCGGTGCGCCGGGAGTCCGGGTTGTCGAGTCCGTCGAGGTAGGCGCCCTGCTCGGTGTAGACCAGGCGGGTACCGGCCGGTGTGGCCTTCAGCTCGATGGCGGCCACTGACACCGACGTCCGCTGGCCGTCCACCGACATTTCGTAGGTCGTGATGATCCGCTCATCCTGGATGATGTCGCGGTACTGCGCGTCGTAGGTGAATCGCGGGCTCGCCCCGGCGGGTGTGCGGAAGCTCTCGGTCCCGCCGACGCGGAAGTCGCCGTGGTAGTCGGGGTTGTTGTTGCCGGACAGGTCGAACCAGCGCACCTTTATGCTCGGGTCGGCCCAGGCGTTGAACACCCGCTCGGGTGGGTGCGGGTAGTCGCGCTCGATGGCCCAGCTGCTGTTCTCAACGCTCATGTCCTGCGTCCTCGCTTCCGTGTCGGTGGTGGGGGGTCCTGTGGTGCCTGCTCGCTCGCAGCCTGCTCGTCCAGGACCACGCCGAGCCGGTCGAGTCGGCGCTGCCAGACGGCGCGGCGGTCAGTGAGCCACTGCTCGGCCGAACGCAGCCCGTCCTCGCTGATCGAGCACGTGCGCACCCGGCCGGTCTTGCGCGACTCGACCAGCCCGCTCGCCTCAAGCACCTGGACGTGCTGCACGACCGCGGCGAGCGTTATCTGCAGCGGTCTGGCCAGTTCGCTCACCGAGGCCGGCCCCTCGGCGAGCCGGTGGAGCATCTGCCGGCGGCTGGGGTCGGACAGTGCGTGGAAGGCGCGGTCGAGCGTATCCGGACGGTCAAGCACCTGCTTGACCATAGTGACAAGCCGCGTGACAGTCAAGCGACCGGTTGAGCATCGTCCCGGCTGGTGGAGGATCCCCTAGCGGACAGGCCCGGCAGCATCCATTTGGCCGAGGATCAGGTGCAGATCGTCGACACCCAGGGCCTGATCCTGGCCGTGGCCCGCATCGAGGGCATCACCAAGTGCGGGGAGCTACTCCTCGGCGACTCACGCGTCGGCCAGGCCACCACCACCCCGCACCCATCGCGTAACCCCGTCGCTTACATCTGAGCCCGGCGCCCGGCGGGTGCCCGCGCCAACGAGCCGGGCACCCACCGGATAGCGCCATATAGCGCCGAAGAAATCGCGTCACTTGTGGGTGAAGGGTCGCACGCTTGACGGGCCTTCTGGGAGGCGTAAAATCTCGGTTAATTAATAGGAAAGTTTCTTATTAGTTAATCAACTTCCCTCTGGAGGAAGCATGAAGCGTCCCCGCTCGCTCGCGCTCCTCGCCGCCCCCGCGGCCGTGCTGCTCACCTTCGGGGTGGCCCTGACCGCTGGGTCGGCTCCCGCCCTCGCCGCCACCAACCTGCTGGCTAACCCTGGCTTCGAGTCCGGGAGCCTGTCCGGCTGGACCTGCTCGGCCACCGATAGCGTCACCGCCAGCCCGGTGCGCTCCGGCTCCCACGCGCTGGCCGGCGCCCCCAGCAACAGCGATACCGCGCAGTGCTCGCAGACCGTTCAGGTGGCGCCGAGTTCCGCCTACACGCTGACCGGCTGGGTCGAGGGCAGCTACGTCTACCTCGGCGACACCGGCACCGGGACGACCGACACCAGTACCTGGACCGGCTCGGCCCCGAGCTGGCAGCAGCTGTCGACCTCGTTCACCACCGGGGCGTCGACCACCAGCGTGACCATCTACGTGCACGGGTGGTACGCCCAGGGCACCTACTACGGCGACGACTTCTCGCTGACCGGCCCCGGTGGCGGCGGAGGCGGGAGTGCCCCGGCGGCCCCGGCCGGGCTATCGGTCACCGGCACCACCTCATCGTCGGCATCGCTGTCCTGGACCGCGCCAGCCGGGACCGTCACCGGGTACAACGTCTACGAGAACGGCACCAGGGCGACGTCCACCACGGGCACCTCGGCCACGGTCACCGGCCTGGCCGCGGCCACCACGTACACCTTTGCCGTAACGGCCTCCAACAGCTCGGGCGAGTCGCCGAAGTCCGGCGCGGTGCAGGCGACAACCGCGTCGTCCGGCGGGGGCGGGGGCGGAGGGGGCGGAGGCGGCAGCGGGAGCTACGCGGTGGCGCCGTATGTCGACCTGACCAACAATCAGGAGCCCATGCTGAACGCGGCCGCGACCCAGGCCCATCTGAAGGCCTTCAGCGCCGCGTTCGTCATCGGCAGCGGCTGCACGCCGATCTGGGGCGACACCCTGCCCGTCACCAGCGATCCCACCGTGACGTCGGAGATCACGACAGCGCAGGCCGATGGCGCCCAGCCGATCGTCTCCTTCGGCGGCGAGGCCGGCAGCGAGCTGGCCACCTCCTGCTCCAGCCTCAGCCAGCTCACGGCCGCCTACCAGTCGGTCATCAACACGCTGCACGTCAGCCACATCGATTTCGACATCGAGGGCGCGGAGATCGCCTACACCGCCGCCAACAACCTGCGGTTCCAGGCGATCAACGCGCTCGAGGCGGCCAACCCCGGCCTCGTCGTGTCGGTCACCATCCCGGTCTTCCCGAGCGGCCCCGACTACAACGGCCAGGCCTTCCTCCAGCAGGCCAAGGCCGACGGCACCCGGCTCGACATCATCAACGCGATGGCCATGGACTACTACGGCACCTATGACAGCGGCGGCGCGAACATGGGCGCCTACGCCGTCAGCGCCGGGCAGAACACCCTGGCCTTCGCCAGGACGCTGTGGCCGAGCATGACCTACGCCAACATCGGCGTGACGCCCATGATCGGCCAGAACGACGACCCGGCCGAGATCTTCACCGAGGCCGGCGCGCACACCCTGGTCCGCTTCGCCCAGGCCAATCACCTGGGCCGGCTGGCGTTCTGGTCGGTCGACCGGGACCAGCCCTGCGGCGGGAGCGCCAGCGGCCTGCCGTCCTGCTCGGAAATCAGCCAGCAGCCCCTGGACTTCAGCAAGGTCTTCGCCAGCTACACCGGCTGATGCTCGCTGGTGCGGATCGGGCTGGCTATGGCAAGCTCGATCCGCACCACCGGCAGCGTTTAACCTCGGCATGGGGGATGCAGTGACTGACCCAGTCGATGTCACGCTGGCCGCCTACGAGGCCGGTGTCGAGCAGTACGTGCAGGCCAGCGCCCCGCCGAAGGGGTCGCTGCTCAGCTACCTGGACCGGATGGCTGACCTGGTGGGTGACGGCCACGTCCTGGAGATCGGCAGCGGTCCCGGCTGGGACGCTGATCATCTGGAGAGCCGGGGCCTGCGCGTGACCCGGACCGACGCCACGCCGGCGTTCGTGCAGCGACTGCGCGCCAGCGGCCACGACGCGCGACGGCTGGATGCCCGTTCTGATCCGCTCGGCGGTCCCTATCAGGGGGTCCTGGCCGACGCGGTGCTCCTGCACTTGTCCCGGCCCCAATTCGAGGATTTCGTTCAGCGAGCCCGGCGGGCCGTCGTGGACGGCGGCGTGCTCGTCATCACCCTCAAGGAGGGCGATGGCGCGGCGTGGACGCGGGACAGGCTGGCCGCGCCGCGCTACTTCACCTACTGGCGTGAGGCCGCGGTGCGGGAGACGCTCGACCGGGCTGGCTGGCTGGTCGCCTCCGTGGACCACGTTCCAGGCTCGAAGGAGCCCTGGCTCTACGTTCTTGCCCGTGCGGCACCTGGCCACCGGACTGCCCCCGGCGGCTAGACAGCGGCCGGCGGTGTCCGAGATCCTGACGACATGATCGCGCCGGGAAGCCGTTACGTAGCGCTGGGCAGCTCTTATGCGGCCGGCCCTGGCATCCCGCCGGTCGTCCACCGGGGCGCCCTGCGCTCGGGGCGGAACTACCCGCATCAGGTGGCCAGGGCGCTGTCACTAGAGCTGACCGACGTGACCAGCTCGGGGGCGACGACGGCGAACATCCTGGATACGCCACAGCGCACCCTGTCCGGCACGTTTCCCCCGCAGGTCAGCACCGTGACCGCGGACACCCGGCTCGTGACGGTCACGGCCGGCGGCAACGACGCCGGGTACATCGGCGCGCTCACCAAGCTCAGCGTGGCCAACGCCGTCGGCCGACGGCTGCCCGGCGTGCATCTGCGGGCGAGCGCCTGGCTGGCCGACTGGGCCGGGGCGGCTCCGCCTCCGAGCGCGTTCGTGCAGGTCGCGGACGCGCTGGCCGAGGTGGTCCGGGCCGTCCGCAGCCAGGCGCCACAGGTGCAGGTCGTGCTCGTGGACTACCTCACCGTGGTGGAAACCGAGCCCGCCGGCGCAAGTAGCGGCCGGGGCGCCCTGCCGCTGACGCCAGAGCAGGCCCGGCAGGTCGAGATCGCGGGCGCCGGCCTGGCGGCGGCATTCGAGCGGGCCGCGTCGGTGACCGGAGCGGGGCTGGTCCGCGCCTCGCTGGAGAGCGCCGGGCACGGAGCCGGCTCGGCGGACCCATGGGTCACCGGGCTCAAGTTCGGCAATCCGCTGACCGGCGGCGCAGTCCCCTGGCATCCGAACCTCACCGGCGCCACCGCAATAGCCAGGCTCGTGGTCGAGTACCTGTCCGGTTGACCCATTCCCGGGGGAGCCGTCGGTGCCGTTGAGACACCGAGGGCCACGCCATTTCATTGAACGCTTCCGTTAGTTACCTCTCCGCAGCGCCCGTCCCACGGCTGCCGGTACTCCGCGCTCCCCGCGCGGCCAAAAAAAATGCCGGGCAAATCATGACAGTAGCCCTTTTCGGGAAGCTTCGCTAACGCTCTGCCGAGACAAATGGCCTTTGCTTACTGGCGGCGGCCCGCCTAAAGGCGCACACTAAGTGGGGGGCTGAAACCGGAGGGGCATTTGTGCTATTTGCTGGGTCTGCCGCAACCTTGCCATTCGTAACAATTGCCACTCGTGGCGTGCACCGGAGGACTTCATTCCTGCTCCGCCTCACCGCTGCCGCCGGCACCGCCATCTGCCTGTCGACCGCTGCCATCGTCTCGGCACCTGCAGTCGCGGCCCGGGCCGCCGTCACCGATCCGGCGGCGGCGGTCACGTCGCGGCCGGGGGCCTCGCCCATTACCCAGGCCTGCGGCAATCCCGGCGCTCCGGGCCAGGCCCAGCACGTAATCTGGATCTGGATGGAAAACGAGAGTTTCGGCAATGTCATCGGCAACCCGAATGCGCCATATCAGACGTCACTGGCCAAGCAGTGCGGGACGCCGACGAACTTCCACAATGAAAGTCATGGCTCGCTCAATAACTATATCGCAGCGACCAGCGGCCAGAATGTCCTCGGCACGAGCTTCATCAATGACTGCACGCCGAACCCGAGTGCCAACTACTGCGTCAACTCGGGCCCCAGTATCTTTTCCCAGGCCGAGAGCGCCGGTGCGACCTGGCGTAGCTACGCTGAGGATATGCCGTCGAACTGCTACCGGGGCACTTCCGGTAATTACGTCGCGCAGCACAATCCGGCAGTTTACTATCCATCGCTGGCCAGCTGCGGCCAGTACGACGTCCCCATGGGCAGCGCCACCGCTCATACCGGCCAGTTTTACAATGACGTGGCCAGCGGAAACTTGCCGTCCTTTAGCTTTGTAACGCCCAACCTGGTCGATGACTCCCATAGCTCAGGGACCGCAACGGCGGATGCCTGGCTCAGCCAGATCGTGCCCTTGATCACGAGCGGCCCGAATTACCAGAACGGCAATACCGTTCTCTTCGTTACCAACGATGAGGGCGTCGGATCGGATTACACGCTCAACGAGAATTGCGCCAGTCAGGCACTAGACCCCAGCCAGCCGTCATGCCTGATTCCGACCATCGTCGTGGCTCCGTATGTTCCCGCCGGCACTGTCGATAATACTTTCTATACCCATTACTCCATGCTCCGCACGACGGAGGAGCTGCTCGGACTGCCGTTGCTGGGGCTGGCCGCCAGCGCTAACTCGATGACGTCCAGCTTCGATCTGGGTGCCGTTAGCGGTGCTCCGACTCCGCCTAGCGCGCCTGCGAACCTGGCGGCCAGCACCTCAGGCTCCGGGCAGGTAAACCTGAGCTGGACCGCGTCCATACCTGGCGCTGCGCCGGTGAGCGGTTATCAGGTCTCGCGTAACGGCGCCGTCATCGCCACTACTTCCGGTGCGGCCGTCACTTACACAGACGCGACGGCCAGCCCGGGCGTGACCTACAACTACGCCGTATCAGCGGTCGATACGGCTGGCAATGTCAGCGGACCGTCGAACACGGTGTCGGTAACCACGCCCACGCCCGGCGTCACCAACCTGCTGGCTAATCCGGGCTTCGAGACCTGGTCCGGCGGGCTGCCGACCGGCTGGACCACCTACGGCGCGCACACCACCCTCACCCAGACCAGCGACGCCCACTCCGGCGCCAGCTCCGTCCTGATCGCCAC
>DATCEO010000245.1:0-3895 GCA_036510065.1 Streptosporangiaceae bacterium
GGAGAACCCCGGCCAGGGCGGCAGCCTCAACCACCTGGGCATCGAGGTTCCCGACGTCGACACCGTGGACGCCGAGCAGACCCGCCTAGCGGAGTCGGGGCTGGCGTCCGTCGATGAGCGGGACACGACGTGCTGCTACGCCAGGCAGGACAAGTTCTGGGTGCAGGGCACCCCGGACGGCGAGTCGTGGGAGGTCTACACGGTCCTGGAAGACTGCCCCACGTTCTACGGCGAGCAGGACGGCCCGGCCTGCTGCGGCGCTGCCGCGGAGTCCGGCGATCCGGCGACCGCCTCCGCTGCGCCCTGCTGCTAGCCGGCGACCTGGTAACGGAATGAGCGACGTGGCGCTGTGGCGGCGGTTGCTCGCGGAACTGCTGGGAAGCGCGTTCCTGGCCGCCGTGGTGATCGGCTCGGGCATCGCCGCCCAGCGCCTGTCTCCTGCTAATACCGGGCTGGAGCTGCTGGAGAACGCGGCAGCCACCGCAGCCGGGCTGTTCGCCATCATCGGAATGTTCGGCCCGGTTTCCGGCGGCCACTTCAACCCGGTGGTCTCCTTCGCCGACGCCGCGTTCGGCGGCCTGAGCTGGCGCGACGCCTCCGGTTACCTCCCGGCGCAGGTCGCGGGGTGCGTCGGCGGGGCCGCGGTGGCCAACTTGATGTTCGCCGGCGCAGCGATCAGCGTCTCAGCCAAGGACCGCGCCTCGCCGGCCCATTTCCTGTCCGAGATCGTCGCCACCCTCGGCCTCATCCTGGTCATCTTCGCCCTGGCCCGGTCGGACCGGCCCCGCAGCGCCCCCGCAGCGGCCGGGGCCTACATCGGCGCGGCGTACTTTTTCACCTCCTCCACCAGCTTCGCCAACCCGGCGATCACCATCGGCCGGATGTTCTCGGCCAGCTTCGCCGGGATCGCCCCGGCGTCCGCGCCCTCCTTCATCGCCGCCCAGGTCATTGGTGGTGCACTGGCCATCCTGGTGATCCGGGCGCTTTATCCCGGCGTCACGGCAGCAGAGGCGACCGGCATCCTGGTTCCTCGCATGCGTCACGAAGGGCAGCAGCCATGACCAAAGTGCCGAGCGTGCTATTCGTCTGCGTCCACAACGCCGGCCGGTCCCAGATGGCCGCCGTCCTGCTGGACCACGAGGCGCGGGGGCGCGTGCGGGTGACATCCGCCGGATCTCAGCCCGCAAGCCAGGTCAACCCGGCCGTCGCGCAGGCGATGGCGGAGATCGGTCTCGACCTGTCCCGCGAGTTCCCCAAGATGCTCACCGCTGACCAGGTCCAGGCCGCTGACATCGTCATCACCATGGGCTGCGGCGACGCTTGCCCCGTCTACCCCGGCAGGCGTTATCTCGACTGGGATCTCCCCGACCCCGCCGGGCTCGACGTGGCCGCCATCCGTCCCATCCGCGACGACATCCGGCGGCGCGTCCGCGACCTGCTCACGGAGCTGGGCTAGCCGGCGGCCCCGAAGGCCAGGCCGCGCAGGGCGAGCTGCGTCACGCTGCGAAGCCGGGCCACGGTTTAGCGGCGGCCGGGCGGCTAGATCAGCTCCAGGTAACTGTGAGTCAGTTACCGTGGAGGCAGGACGGTCAACGGCGATCCTCGGAGTCGATGCGATAGTTGTCGCGAGGCGTGCAGCCTCGCTGCGTCAGCTTAGTCACGGTGCCTACGCCGTCTGTCAGTCCGCGGTATCACGAGCGGACCAGCCGAAGGAGGAAACGTGGCAGCTCGCAAAGTCTTGTTGTTCCCGGTCGCCGTCGCTCTGGGCGGGCTGATTGCGACTCAGTGGCAGGACATCATGCGCTACATGAAGATCAAGCAGATGTCGTACGGCAACGGGCATCCGGAGAACGTGCCGACCAGGGGCAGGGCCTCCTACCCGCAGCATCCCAACGAGGCCGGGCGGCAGGGCGAGTCCGGGCGGCCGGTTGGCGGGTCTACTGCCCGGGACCGCACAGGGGTTGACCCCCCGGACCCAATCGACAGCAGCTCGCCGAACTACCAGACCGGCTGACGTCGACCTCCTCCTGTCTGATGTGGCCGGGCAGGCAGGAACTTGGCTATAACTGCGAGCGTGACTCCTCTTCCTACGCTCGTGGTGGTCAGTGGTCCGCCGGGGGTGGGCAAGACGACCCTGGCGCACAAGATCGCGCAGGCGGTGGGATGTCCGGCGATCTGCCGGGACGAGATCAAGGAAGGCATGGTGCACGCCGCCGGGGGCCCGGGGCCGGGTGATGAGCTGAACGTACGGACGCTGTCAGCCTTCTTCGGCGTGCTGGAGTTGCTGCTGCGAGCCGGGGTGACGACAGTGGCTGAGGCGGCATTTCAGGACCGCCTGTGGCGCCCGGGGCTGGAACCGCTCCGGGATCTCGCGCAGATCCGCATCGTGCACTGCACCGCAGATGCTGGCGAGGCCTTACGACGGCAACTGCTGCGCAAGGAGGACAATCCGCTCCGTCAGGCGCACGCCGACCCCGGCGCGGACGAGGCGGCAGAGCAGGCACTGCGTTACAACGCGTTCGACCGGGTCTCGGTGAAGGCTCCCTGGATCGAGGTCAACACCACCCGCGGATACCGGCCCGGGCTCAGCAGGATCGTGGCCTTCGCCAACGGCGAGGAATAGCTAGCCGGCGTTCAGTTCCACGATCTGGCTGGCGGCCTGGCGGAGCTGGCTGCGGAGCTCCGGCGGGTGCACGACCTCGATCTCGGCGCCCAGGGCCAGCAGGTCGAGTACCGGGGCGCCCGCGTCGAGGTGCACCCAGGCTTCGATCCAGTCCTCGCGCCCGGCTACCGGCCCCGTGGTCTTGCGGATCCGGATTCCGGCCGGTCGGCCGAGCAGCGCGGCGAGCCGTCGGCCGCGCGGAGACAGGCGGACCCGCGCTCGCTGCGTCGGCCCGCCGGGCAGCGGACGCCCGGCCGGGAAGCCGGCGGACGGCAGGTCACTGCTGAACCCGTCGAGCAGCTCGAATCCGCCCTGGCAGCCGCGAACGGCATAGACGGGGATCCCGGCGGCGCTCAGGGCCTCGATATCGCGGAGGACTGTCCGCTGGGAAACCTCCAGTTCGCCGGCCAGCTGCCTGGTGGTCATCCGGCCCCTGGCCTGCAGCAAGCCCAGCAGTCCCACAAGTCGGCTGGCGCGCACGCCCTCAGATTAATCGGTAATCATGACAGCAGATGTCATGTACGGGCTGCCATAATCGCGACGGCTCACAGAGAGGAACTGCGATGACAACTGCCAGCGCTGGATCGGGCACCGCCGACGATCCGTGGATCCTGACCACGCCGCCCGGCGCCTCTGAATTCGAGGCGTGGCGCGATGAGCATGCCGACCCGCCTGCCCTGGTCGTCCAGGTTGGTGCCACCCAGCTGCGTTACCAGCTGCGGTGCATCGAGGATCTGCACGCGATGCTGAAAGAGCACGGTGACTGGGTGCCGCTTGGCAACGCGGATGAGCAGAAGACGGCCCGCGACGGCACCGTCGAGGCCTGGGGCCGCTCGCCCGCCAACCCGGTTGGTGGCTGGTACGGCCTGAAGAAAGGCCTGCGCGGCCGGTTCGGAAACTACGTCCCGCCGGTCCTGGAGGCCCTCGGCCTCGCCGAGGTCGAGCACAGCCCCCGCAACAACCGGATGCGCGCGCGCTAAGCAGGCGAACCCACTGTCATACTGATCTTCCGATCAGAGGGGGCTTCTCGCTTTGACTGACAGCCAGGTGCGGGGAGCTGTAGTCCCGCCACGCGCGGAGATTACCCCGGAGACATTCGACCGTGCCCACGGGACCACGGCGAAGAGCGAGCTGATGTGGCGCATGGCTCGCGAGGCCTACGGGGCTGACTATCCGGAGGAGTTGCAGGCCTGGGGCATGACCACCTGGTGGACCCTGGGTCGCTTCATTTCC
>DATCEO010000246.1:0-18147 GCA_036510065.1 Streptosporangiaceae bacterium
GACCGGGAAGGGCCGCAAGCGGTGGACCAACCGGTGGAAGGCCGCCCTCAACGCCTTCGACATCACCTTCGACGGCCGCCTTACCGCGGGCCGGAACTAACAACCAAGATCAAGTTACACCGTTAACTTGACAGACCCTGACGTGGACGAGGTTATCGGCACCCACAGGGCCAACGGGGAGCAGCCTGCCCACGTCGCGACGATCCCGGCACATGACGGGTACCGCGGCTCGTACCGCCGGGGAGACGACGGGTGGGTGCAGCGGTACGCCGCCCACATCGATGACGCCGCCCGGGCGCTCGGCGACCGCGGCTTCGCCGCCATATACCTGGATCCGGCCTTCACCGCCGACGGCATCCTGTCGCCCCCTCCCGCCTACCTGCGGGAAGCAGCCCGGCGGGCGCTGACGCTGGGAGGCCTCGTGGTGGCCGACGAAGTGCAAGCCGGTCACGGCCGGTCCGGGACGCACCTGTGGAGCTTCCAGGCGTCAGGGATCGCGCCTGACATGGTAGTGATGGGCAAACCGATGGGCAACGGCTTCCCGGTGGCGCTGGCGCGAATGTCACCGGCCACGGCGGTTCCGCCGCGGACGGCTGCCAGCACGCAACCCCGCCGAGCCGGCGCCAGGGAACCTCCGCCCGGGGGACACGCCCCGGGCGGGCTAGCCTTTCGTCGGCCCCTTCTTGCGCTTCCCGCGCGGATGCTCGATGATCGCGTCCGGGCCGGGAAACACCAGGGCGGTGTGACCGTCGTCGAATCGCACCAGGTAAGGCGGCTCCCCGCCCGCTCCGCGGACCTCGACGATCTCGCCGGTGCGCTCGGGATGGCCCACGGTGCGGGCGTGCACCTGGAGCCGGTCCCCGACGGCTGCCTGCATGCGCCTACCTCCTCATCCGCGTTCGCCCGGCGGCACGTCCGCAATCCGCCGCGCTGCCCGCGCGCCGGAGGACATTGTCCTGTACCCAGACTGGCACAGGCAAGGATCCGCCGCCACGCTGCTGGCTGGCACCGCCCACGCGCGGCGTCTGCCGCCGTTCTTCTGCCGCTCCGGGCGTGCGCGAAATCGGCGCGGAGCTGGCCGGGCGAGTGCGGCGGGATGGCCTCGCCCTGACCCGCCGGCGGCTCCGCGGCCGGCCTGTCGTTCATCTGCCTCTGAGGCATCCGGCAGTGCTGGACAGGGCCTGGAGGACGCGATGAGATGAACCGCGCTGATGCAGCGGCGTGCACCGTGGCGCGGCCTCGGGCGTATGTCTCCGCGCCGGTGCTTGCGCACGCCTCGGCCCGCAGGCACGGGAAGACTGGCGGCCCGGCCGGGGGAGGCGGAGCTCAGCTCTAGCCGGCCGTTCCCGGACGGTCCGGCCGGGGAGGGGAGGTTCGATTTCGGCCGGCCGTTCCTGGTCGGCATCGGCCGGGCCGCTGTCATCGCGGACTGGCTGCGCGAGTCCGGGTACCCGCGTTGCACCGCCGGCGTGGTGACCGCGGAGCTGGCCAGGCCGGACGCGAGCGGACCGCGACCGGGCGCCTCGCCGCCGGCGTGCTGGAAACGGCGGGGTGGCGGCCATGAGCCTTCCGGCACCAGTCCATCGCATGCCCCTGCCGCCAGCCGGCCCAGAGCCCGACTCTTGACCGGCGACGTCTGTCCCCTGGAACGCCCGCTTCTGCCGCCCCCAGTGCGCTGTGGCTGGCGCGATCTTGCGCAACATCGGCCGTCCGGCCGGTGAGTGTGCATCTTCGCAGGCCGACGGAGATGTCAGGGCTCGTGGTCCGGGCGGACAGACGCCAGCCGAACCGCAGCGGCTTGCGGCCCGTCCTGCGCGGGCACAGATCCGGTGAGGTACCCGGGCCGGCCGCTGGCACCGGCCATTGGGGTCCCGGTGCAGGCAAGGGGACAGCAGCGTGCGATTTACCGAGTACTCATTCGGCTCTGTGCAAGTCGACGGCGTGACCTACAACCACGATCTGATCATTGACCGGGGGAAGATCCGCAAGCGCAAAAAGGCCGCGTCCAAGAAGTTCCGCGGCGCGTACGGGCACACTCCGCTATCGACCGCCGAAGACATCCCCTGGCGCTGCCGCCGGCTGGTGATTGGCACCGGTGCTGACGGCGCGTTGCCGGTGATGGAGCAGGTCCGGGAACAGGCCCGCCGGCGCAAGGTCGACGTCGGCATGCTCCCGGCCGTGACGCCCTCATCCGCCCTCGTCGGTGCCGTCCTCGCAACACTACGAGCGGACGGAAATGCACCGCCACATTGGCCTGGGCATGCTCGCTCGAGCCTCCTCGGTGAGGCATCGCACCCGCAGGTACCCGTTGTGGTCCGGCGGTCCGCCGGATCAGGGAACTTCTGGTCCGGGTCTGAGCTAAGCCTTGCGGCGGCCATAGCGCGACCCCGTTCCCGGCCCATAGCGGCCGTTTATCTTTTTGTCACCTGGTGTCTAAAGTCCTCCGCAGCGGTGACATTCGCCCGTGTCGGCGGTCGCCCGGCGAGGCGCAGGCTGACCTCAGAACCCGCAGGAACCGGGCTCATGAGCGAAGGAAAGAAGGAGGATTCGAATGGCAACCCCCATCGAATTTCTCGGTGACCCGGCTGCGCGCCGCAACCTGCAAGTGTGGGAGTGGGTAAAGCAGTCCAAGGTCATGGCCGTCGGCTGGACGGCAATGCGCGTCTGGCTCGGCATCATGTGGATCCAGGCCGGCGTCGCCAAGCTGTGGGGCGCGGAGAACGCTGGATTCCTGCACAATGGCGGCGCGGCAGTGGCCGGCTTCGCCGGGCATGGCACTCCCGCCTACTCCTGGTGGGGCAGCTTCCTGCACAGCTTCGTGGTACCGAACGCGGGCTGGATCGCCATCCTCGTCGCGGCCGGCGAGCTGGCGATCGGCATCGCGCTATGCCTTGGCCTGTTCACCCGGATCGCGGCGCTCGGCAGCCTGGCGCTGCTGTTCACCTACGTGATGTCGGGCACGGCCAGCGTGTGCGCCTTCTACGCGCTGATCGCCATCGTCATCCTGACCATGTGGCGGACCTCGGGCTGGATCGGCGTCGATGGCCTGGTGGCCGGCTACCGCCAGCGCCACCACCACGAGCGTGGTCTGCACACCCCCATCCGCGAGCACCTCAGCCGCGTTGCGGCCGGGACCCCCGCCGCCGACAAGACTGCGTAACGGTCCGTTCCTCGGCCGAGTCGCTGCCGATGCGGCCTGCGCAAGCAGGCCGCATCGCCGTGTCTCCCACGGTGCAAACGCTAGTCAGCGGGCCTGCATCGGCAGGACTCATACGGCCCGTGTCTGAGCGGGCGATCACACGCTAAAGCGCCAGCGGGGAACCCGGCCGGCAGCCCGCGCAACCAGAGTGGACCTGACTTCGGCACGATCTAGCCTTGATCATTTCTGTGGGTCGCTGACTTGCGGGTTCGCTGTTGGTGATCGCTGAAGTTGCGCACGAGGCGCGGGCCTAGGCTGGGCCAATATCGCCGTATCTTTCGCCCGCGGTCCCGCTGTGGACCCTCGTCGCGGAGGGCGATCCGACCATGGCACTTCTCCATGCGTCCAGGGGCGCGGACCTCCTCGTCCTCGGCACCCGCGGCCGGTCGCCGGGCTGCTGCTGGGATCCGTCTGCCAGGGCTGCGCCGCCGCGACCTGCCCCGTCGTCCTGGTCAAGGGCAGCGCAGCGGACGAGAAGCGCTTCCAGACTCAGCTACGGTCCGGTCAATAACGCCGGGCTGCGCGGCGCGTCCCCCCGTCGAGGCGCCCGGATGAGCGCACGACGGCCAAATGGCGCGGGCATCGCTGTGCGCTCGTCCCCCGTCGTTTCGCCCAGACACCATGCTGCATGGGCTCCAGGGCGTAGGACAAGCAGTTCGCGCGGACCTCGCAGCAGACGCGTGGGCATCGGGTGCGGGAGCCGTCGCCGGCCCGGCCCGCCCTGGTGATCATCATCGACGAGTACGCCGAGTTAGCCGACGATGCGCCCGAGGCGACGGTGGGCGGACTCGGCGACGCGGCCCGGCCCGGCGATTGCTGTGACGCTGGTCTGAGGGGATTCAGATGATCTGGGGTGGTTGATGCCAGGTGGGTGCTGTGGGGTTGATGGCGGGAGGGGGCCGCCATGGCGGCAACGCACGAGGGGAAACGCCGAACTGCCCAGGCTGCGGGCGGGGACGGGCTGGTGGCGTGGGCGGCGCGGACGGGCGGCCCACGGATCGGTGGACCGGCGCGGGGCGGGTTGCGGTTCGTGTTCTACGGGCGGGTATCGACGGAGGACTGGCAGGATCCGGTCACGTCGCGGGCACGGCAGCGGGAGCAGGCGCAGGCGCTGGTCCGCGGGCACGGGGTGATCGTGGCGGAGTTCTTCGACACAGGGGAGAGCCGGACGGTGGCGTGGGGCCGCCGGCCGGAAGCCGCCGCGCTGGTCGCGCAGCTGACGGACCCCGGTCGAGGCTGGGACGCGATCGTGGTCGGGGAGTACGAGCGGGCGTTTTACGGCAGCCAGTACGCGTCGATGGCGCCGCTGTTCGAGCATTACGCCGTCCAGCTATGGATGCCGGAGACCGGCGGCCGGGTCGACTACTCCTCCGAGCATGACGAGCACGCCATGACCGTCCTGGGGCTCTCGTCGAAGCGGGAGGTGACCCGGACCAGCATCCGGGTCCGGACCGCGATGGCGGTCCAGGCCCGCGAGCAGGGCCGGTACCTGGGCGGGCGCCCGCCGCACGGGTACCGGCTGGGTGATGCGGGGCCGCACCCGAACAAGGCGCACGCTGCCTGGGGGCGTCGCGCTCACCGGCTGGAGCCCGATCCGGAGACCGCGCACGTCGTCCAATGGATCTTCGCGCAGCGCCTCACCGGGCATTCGGTGGCGCGGATCGCTCGCGCACTGAATGATGCGGGCGTGCCGTGCCCTTCGGCGGCGGACCCGGGCCGGAACCCGCACCGCACCGGGACAGAGTGGAAGCTGGGCACGGTCACCACGATCTTGTCCAACCCTCGCTATACGGGCCATCAGGTCTGGAACCGGCAGCGCACCGATAAGGACCTGGCTGATCCCGCTGACGTGAGCCTGGGCCATAAGAGCGTGCAGCGGTGGAACCTGCCCGACGGGTGGGTCATCTCCCGCCAGCCCGCACACCCGGCGCTGGTCAGCGAAGCTGACTTCATCGCCGCCCAGGACATCCATGCTGCCCGCGGCCCGGCGCCCAGTGGTGACGTGAGCATGCCGGAGAAGCGGCAGTACCTGCTGGCCGGTCTGCTGGCCTGCGGGACGTGCGAGCGGCGGATGGAATCGGCGTGGTCGAACGGCAAGCCTGCGTACCGATGCCGCCACGGCCACACCAGCGTCAGCACGCCCGATCCGGACCGGCCGAAGAACGCCTACGTCCGCGAGGACCGCATTCTGCCGCACCTAGCGGCTCTGCACCTGCTCCTGAGTCAGGCGCCATCCACCGAGGGGCGCAGAAAGCGCACCCGCGCTGGCGTCGACGTCCGATACCAGATCGCTGCCGAGGATGTGACCGCGTACCTGCGCGAGCAGCAGATCACCCTCACCTATGACCTGGCCGCCGGCACCCTGCACGCGGGAACCGGCGAGGCCGTCCAGACCATCACCCTGAAGGCAAGCTAACCAGGGCTGAGGCCCGCACCCGAAGGAGGAGCGAAGAAAGAAATCGCCGGTCGCCCGGCGCTGGCGGCAGCCCGCGCCCAGGTGACGTCCCGGCATGCCCGAAAACAAGCGGATATCGGGAATTACTGTGTCCGAGGGGGGACTTGAACCCCCATGCCCTTTTGGGGCACTAGCACCTCAAGCTAGCGCGTCTGCCTATTCCGCCACCCGGACGTGGGCCGCGGCTAATGCCGGGCCGGCCTCACGATAGCAAACCTGGTGCCCGGGCCGCGAGGCGAGAGCCGTCGGCCGGGGGTTCGGCAGCCAGCGGGCCAGCTTGGTGCGACCATGACGAGATGACCGAAAACTCTGCCGCAGGCCGGCGCGGGACGGGTGCCCAGGACGAGGTCGCCAAGCTGGCGAGTGAGCTGATCAGGATCGACACCAGCAACCCCGGCGACAACTCTGGGCCGGGGGAGCGAGCGGCGGCCGAGTACGTGGCCGGCCTGCTCGCCGAGGCCGGGCTTGAGCCGGAGGTGCTCGAATCGCACCCCAAGCGGGCGAGCGTCGTGGCGCGGATCAGCGGGACGGACTCTACCCGGCCCGCGCTGCTCATCCACGGCCATCTTGACGTGGTCCCGGCCGACGCCGGGGACTGGCGCGTGCATCCGTTCTCCGGGGAAATTACTGACGGGTGCGTGTGGGGCCGCGGCGCGGTCGACATGAAGGACATGGATGCGATGGTGCTGGCCGTGGTCCGGCAGCGGCTGGCCGAGGGCCGCCGGCCGCCGCGGGACGTGGTCCTGGCGTTCATGGCCGACGAGGAGGCGGGCGGCTCGTGGGGGGCCCGCTGGCTCGTCGAGAACCATCGCGACCTGTTCGAGGGCGTCACCGAGGCGATCGGGGAGGTCGGCGGGTTCAGCGCGACGATCGGCGGCCGCCGTCTCTACCTGATTCAGACCGCGGAGAAGGGGATGGCCTGGATGCGGCTGACGGCCCGCGGCACGGCGGGCCACGGGTCCATGATCCAGCCGGACAACGCGGTCACGGCCGTGGCCGAGGCGGTAGCGCGGATCGGCCGCCACGAGTGGCCGGCGCGGGAGACCGAGGCCGCCTTTGCCTTCCTGCGCGAGGCGTGCGCCGCGCTGGGCATCGAGTTCACGCCCGACGATCTGCCGAGCGTGCTAGCCAAGCTCGGCCCCATCGCCCGGATGGTCGGGGCCACGGTCAGCAATACCGTCAATCCGACCATGCTGGCGGCCGGCTACAAGGTCAACGTGATCCCCCAGGTGGCCACGGCCCAGGTCGACGGGCGCTTCCTGCCGGGCTATGAGGAGGAGTTCTTCGCCGAGGTCGACGCGCTGCTGGGCCCGGGGGTGCAGCGGGAGTTCGTCCACCACGAGATCGCCGTGGAGACGAGCTTCGACGGTGACCTGCTGGCGGCGATGTCCGGGGCCATCCTGGCCCAGGACCCGGACGGCAGGCTGGTTCCGTACTGCCTGTCGGGAGGCACCGACGCGAAGTCCTTCAGCAGGCTGGACATCCGGTGCTTCGGCTTCGCGCCGCTGCGGCTGCCGCCGGACCTGGACTTCGCCGGCATGTTCCACGGCGTCGATGAGCGCGTGCCGGTCGACGCGCTCCAGTTCGGGGCCCGCGTGCTGGATGACTTCCTCGACCGCTGCTGACGCATTACCCGAGGTCAACGGCCATTGTGGGGCCAATAGGAGCACAGGGACGAGTCACGATGCGGGCCCCGTTCCGCGGAATATCGCATGAGCACGTTCAGTAGTGCTAACGTAACGCATTGTGCGGGGCTGATACCCGGGACGTTGCCCCAGTTGAAGCACGTCCTGGTCAGCGGTCTCGCGCTTGGCGGGTTCCGGGCAGGCTGCCCGAAACCGCATCGCCTGGTCGACGAGGAGGGTCGCCTGTGTTGCCGGAACAGGCTCACGGTCCGGAGTCGCTGCCCGGCGGCCGCGTCGCAGCGGCGCGGCGCGATGTCGCGGGCCTGGCGCCTGGGCTGCTTGATCCTCGCGACCGGTGGCGGGCGTCTACCCGCTCCGGTGGCCACGGCCTGCGGCGCTGCTGCGGCAGCCTGCCGCGCCGTGGCCGCCGACCGTCCCTTATCCGTCCACTTCCGAGATTTGGCCAGGCGCCGAGCCCCATTCCGGTACCGCCTTATTAAGGAGTAACGCAGTCGTCGGCCGGTGCCGAACGGGGCAGCCGTGGCTCTCATGTGGTGACTCTAAGTAGCTGATCGAGGACTAGATGCAACGGGCAACCGCCGCGGCGCGGGAACCCCAGAACAGAAAGGCTGAGGGAATGCTGGCTCTCATTGCGGTGCAGGAGGCGGTCGCCTCCGGATTCGGTACCGGCCTGCTGCCAGCCATCGGCACGGGGGCGCTCGATGGCTTCGCGGCGGGCATGCTGCTGTCCGGGGTGGTCTTCCTCGTCCTCATGGCCTCGCGGCACGGCACGCTGCGGCCCCGGCGCGCCTTCGGCAGCCGGCTGCGAATCGGCATGCCGCGGCGCTCAGGCCGGGAGGGATACCAGAGCAAGCACCGGCTCGCCGAGCCGGAGGAGGGCTCGGCCTGGCCGGAGAGCCGTCGCGGCGCGCCGCGTCATGCCGCTCCGTCATCGGCGCTGGTCAGCCGGCTTGCGGTCCTGATGGCGGCCCGCGCGCTGAGCACGACGGACTAGGGGCGCGGGTCAGTCCGTCTCCGGGGAGCCGGGGGAGCGGGCGGCTCGGGGAGGTAGCCAGCTGGCCACGGGCCGGGTAACCGGGTGCGAACAGCGCGGATGACCTTGCGGCGCAATGTCGCCTTCCTGCTGCCATCCGCATACAGTCGAAGCCGGGAGAGCTCCCAGTGCCCATACTCGGCGTGGTCGGTCAGGATGCGCCTAGCCGCGTCCCGGGAGGTGCCTCGCGGCAAGTTGAGCACCAGGTAGGAGTACTCCGCCATCACCCTTTATTGTGCGCGACCGCGGCGGTGGTTCAATCCCCTTGAGAGAATCCGTGGCGGGCAGTTAGGGAACACTCACCCCGGGAGAGCGAGTTAGCTATGCAGGACGGGTGGCGGGCTCCGGCCAGCTGGCGCGGGCCCGCTCGTCGGTCCAGGGGGTCATAGTGTGACCGGAGCGCCACTGCGGGCAAGGCGCCTGCGGTAGCCTCCTGGGCGACCGGGGATGTGAGGGTGAAGATCGTGGCAGCTAGGACGGGTTCGTCCGCCAAGGACGGTGCGGCCAATGGCGGCAGCGCCAAGGGCCGGGGCGGTGCTGCGCGCAGCACCAACGGCGGTGCCCGTGGCGATGGCGGACGGCGGCTGGTCATCGTGGAGTCGCCGAGCAAGGCGCGCACGATCGCGGGCTATCTGGGCGACGGCTACGTCGTGGAGTCCAGCATTGGCCACATCCGGGACATGCCTGACCGGGCCGCCGAGATACCGGCGAAATACCGCGCCGAGCCGTGGGCACGGCTGGGCGTGAACGTCGACGCCGACTTCGAGCCGCTCTATGTCGTCAACTCCGACAAGAAGCAGCAGGTCTCCAAGCTCAGGGCGGCACTGAAGAACGCCGACGAGCTCCTGCTGGCCACTGATGAGGACCGCGAGGGCGAGGCCATCGCCTGGCACCTCCTGGAGGAGCTGAAGCCGACCATCCCGGTGCACCGGATGGTCTTCCACGAGATCACGCCGGAGGCGATCGCCCGCGCCGTGGCCAGCCCGCGGGACGTCGACCTGGGCATGGTCGAGGCCTACCAGACTCGCCGCGTGCTTGACCGGCTGTACGGGTACGAGGTGTCGCCCGTGCTCTGGAAGAAGGTCATGCCGCAGCTGTCGGCCGGGCGGGTGCAGTCCGTGGCGGTCCGGCTGGTGGTGGCCAGGGAGCGCGAGCGCATCGCGTTCCGGCCCGCGCAGTACTGGGACCTGGAGGCCGAGTTCGCCAAGCAGCTAGCCAGCGCCGGCGGCGACCAGGCTGACCCGGCCGACACCACGTCGTTCCCGGCCACGCTGGTGTCGGTCGACGGCCGCAGGGTGGCGCAGGGCCGCGACTTCGGCGCGACCGGGGTGCTGAAGGCCGCGGACAACGGCACGCCGCTGCTGCACCTGGACGGCGCGGCCGCGGCCGCGCTGGCCGACCGGCTCGGGTCCGGGGCCACGTTCTCGGTCAAGTCCGTGGAGCGCAAGCCGTACCGGCGGCAGCCTTACGCGCCATTCCGGACCACCACGCTGCAGCAGGAAGCATCGCGCAAGCTCGGGTTCTCCGCGAAATACACCATGCAAACGGCGCAGCGGCTGTACGAGAACGGCCACATCACCTATATGCGGACCGACTCGATCACGCTGTCGCAAACCGCCATCACCGCGGCGCGCCGCCAGGCCAGCGAGCTGTACGGCCCGGAGTACGTGCCCGACGCGCCGCGCACCTACGCCAGCAAGGTGAAGAGCGCGCAGGAGGCGCACGAGGCCATCCGGCCGGCCGGTGACGCCTTCAAGACGCCGGCCCAGACCGGCCTGTCCGGTGACCAGCTCCGGCTGTACGACCTGGTCTGGAAGCGGACCGTGGCCTCGCAGATGAAGGACGCCACGGGCGAGTCCGTGGCGGTGCGGGTCCTGGGGCAGTCCACCGCCACCGAGCCGATCACCGTCACCGGGTCCGGCGAGGCGGCCGCGCAGACCATCGCCGGGCGGGAGGCCGAGTTCGGCGCCTCCGGCAAGATCATCGGCTTCTACGGGTTCCTCAAGGCCTACGTCGAGGGCTCCGACGACCCGGACGCCGAGCTGGACGACAACCAGCGCCGCCTGCCGCCGCTGGCCCAGGGCGACCCGCTGCGGGCGCTGGACCTCGCGGCGGCCGAGCACGCTACGCGGCCGCCGGCCCGTTACACCGAGGCCTCGCTGATCAAGGAGCTGGAGGACCGGGAGATCGGCCGCCCGTCCACCTACGCGTCGATCATCGGGACCATCCTCGACCGCGGCTACGTGTTCAAGAAGGGGACCGCGCTGGTCCCGTCGTTCGTCGCCTTCGCCGTCATGGCCCTGCTGGAGCAGCATTTCGCCCAGCTAGTCGACTACGACTTCACCGCGCGGATGGAGGATGCGCTCGACGACATCGCCAACGGCGACGCCGAGCGGGTGCCCTGGCTGACTCGGTTCTACTTCGGCGCCGAGGGCGAGGAAGGCCTGAAGGAGCTCGTCAGCGATCTCAGCGACATCGACGCGCGCGAGGTCAGCTCGTTCCCGCTGAGCGGCACCGACATCGTGGTGCGGGTCGGCCGCTACGGGCCCTACCTCGAGCGCGACGGCCAGCGCGTGAACGTGCCCGACGATACCGCGCCCGACGAGCTGACCCCGGAGTTCGCCGAGGAGCTGCTGTCCCGGCCGAGCGGGGAGAAGATCCTCGGCACCGACCCGCAGACGGGCAAGACGATCGTCGCCAAGGTCGGGCGGTTCGGGCCGTACGTGACCGAGCAGCTCGAGGATGGCGCGCCGGCCTCGGCCAAGCCGCGCTCCGCCTCCCTGCTCAAGTCCATGGACCTGGACAGCGTCACCCTCGACGACGCGCTGCGGCTGCTGACCCTGCCGCGCACGCTCGGCGAGCTTGACGGTGAGCCAGTTACGGTACAAAACGGTCGTTATGGCCCCTATGTCAAGAAGGCCACGGACAGCCGCTCACTGGAATCCGAAGACCAGATGTTCACGGTCACGCTCGATGAGGCGGCGGCCCTGTTCGCCCAGCCTAAAACCCGCGGCCGCTCGGCCCGGGCCGCGGCCCCGCCGCTGCGGGAACTGGGCGAGGACACCGCCAGCGGCAAGCCAATCGTGCTGAAGGAGGGCCGCTTCGGGCCGTACGTGACCGATGGCGAGACGAACGCGTCCCTGCGCAAGGGCGACACGGTCGAGTCCATCACGCCGCAGCGGGCGATCGAGCTGCTGGCCGAGCGGCGCGCGTCGGCCCCGGCGCCCAAGCGGCGCGCGGCGGGCGCGCCCCGGAGCACGGGAGCGCGGAGCACGGCGGCACGGAGCACGGCGGCACGGAGCAACGGGACAGGGCGGGCGACCAAGGCCAAGGCGAAGCCGAAGCCGGCCGCGGGCGGCGGGGGCAGCTGACCGGGAAGCGGCCAGGCTTAGGCCGGCTGAACCGTCCGAGGGGCGTTGTGCCGATACCCTGGCGCAGTGAACTTTAGATCCCCTTTGGGCGGCGAACGCCGGGGCGGCGTCCTGTCTATCAAGCCGTTCCGGCGGCTCTGGATCGCCCTTTCGCTGTCGAGCCTCGGGGATTGGCTCAGCCTGCTCGCGCTGTCCATCCTCGCCAGCGATCTCGGCGGCAGCAGCGGCCTGTACGCGGTCAGCGGCGTCTGGCTGATCTCGCTGCTGCCCGCGCTGCTGTTCGGCCCCCTCGCCGGCGCGATCGCCGACCGGTTCGACCGCCGGGCAATCATGATCGCCGGCGACGTGATCCGGGCCCTGCTGTACCTGTCCATTCCCGTCAACCTGACGCTGGGCATCGTCGACAAGCTGACCTGGCTGTACGTGGCTCAGTTCCTGGCCTCGACCGCGTCGCTGTTCTGGACGCGGGCCAAGGACGCCTCTGTGCCGAACCTGGTGCCGCCGGGCAGGCTGGAGCAGGCCAACCAGCTGAGTCTGTTCACCACCTACGGCACGGCCCCTATCGCCGGACTGCTCTTCGCGGCGCTGTCCCTGGTCAGCCGAGGCCTTGGGTCCATCTCGCACTACTTCTCCACCAACCCAGTCGACCTGGCGCTGTACTTCAACGTGCTGACGTTCGTCGTCTCCGCGATCACGGTGATGACGCTGCAGATACCGCGGTACCGGGCCGTCAGCCAGGACGGCGCCGCGACCCCCGAGCCGTCGGTGGCCAAGTCCATCTGGGAAGGCTGGCGCTTCCTCGGCACCAACCAGATCGTCCGCGGCATCGTCATCGGCATGACGGGCGCCTTCGCCGCGGGCGGCGTCGTGGTCGGCCTGGGGCCCTCTTACGTCAAGAACACCCTGCACGGCGGCGGCGCCGGCTGGGGCGTGGTCTTCTCCGCGATCTTCCTCGGGCTGGCGGCCGGGATGTTCCTCGGCCTGCGCATCCTCCGGGGCTTCAGCCGGCGGCGTCTGTTCGGCGTGTCGATCGCGTTCGCCGCGCTGCCGCTGGCGCTGATCGCCATCATCCCGAACCTGGTCATCACCGCGATCCTGGTCCTCGTGCTCGGCGCGTGCGCCGGCATCGCCTACGTGACCGGCTACACGGTGGTGGGCCTGGAGGTCGATGACGACACCCGCGGCCGGACCTTCGCCTTCCTGCAGTCCGGGATCCGGGTCATCCTGTTCGCGGTGATCGCCATCGCCCCGGCTCTCGCGGCCAGCCTCAGCTCGCTGGTCCGCGCGGCGACCGGCGGCCAGACGCTGCGGATCGCCAACGTCCTCTACAGCAGCGTGGGGGACAACCTCGTCCTGCTGCTCGCGGCCGTCGTGGCTGTCGCCCTGGGCCGGGCGTTCTACCGGCAGATGGACGACCGGCGCGGCGTCCCGCTGCTGCCCGACATCATGGCCGCGCTCCGCGGCGAGCACGCGCCCGAGGTACCGGGGGGCCAGGCCGACTCCGGTCAGGAGCGCCGGGGACTGCTATTGGCGCTGGAGGGCGGCGAGGGCGCGGGAAAGTCGACCCAGGCCCGGCTGCTGGCTATCTGGCTGCGCGACCAGGGCTTCGACGTCGTGTCCACGCACGAGCCCGGAGCCACCAAGATCGGGATGCGGCTGCGCGCGCTGCTGCTGGACAACACCAGCGCCGGGCTGGCGCCGCGCGCCGAGACGCTCATGTACGCGGCGGACCGGGCCGAGCACGTGGCGGCCGTTATCGCTCCGGCTCTGGGTCGTGGCGCGATCGTGGTCACCGATCGGTACGTGGACTCCTCGCTGGCTTACCAGGGCGCCGGCCGGCAGCTGCCGGTGGCCGAGGTGGCCGAGCTCAACACGTGGGCGACCGGCGGGCTGCAGCCGGACCTGACCATCGTGCTCGACCTGCCGCCCGCGGAAGGGCTGAGCCGCCGGGCCAGGTCGGGGGACCGGCTGGAGTCCGAGCCCGCCGAGTTCCACCAGCGGGTCCGGGCCGGCTTCCTGGCCCGGGCCAAGGCCGACCCCGGCCAGTACCTGGTGCTGGACGCGACCAGGCAGCCCGGCGACCTCAGCCGGGAGATCCAGTCCAGCGTCCGCGAGCTCCTCCCCGACCCGGTGCCGATGACGGCCGAGGAGACCACGGGCAGCTTCCCGGCGGTGCGCGAATGACCGCGCCCGGCGCGTTCGGGCAGCTGGTCGGCCAGGAGGCGGTGGTGGACCAGCTCCGCCGGGCGGTGACGGCGGCCAGCGACCCGCAGGCTGGCCTCAGCGGCATGACCCACGCGTGGCTGTTCACCGGGCCGCCGGGGTCCGGCCGGTCGGTGGCGGCCCGCGATTTCGCCGCGGCGCTGCTGTGCGACCGCCAGGGCTGCGGCGAGTGCCCGGCCTGCCGGCAGGTCGCGGTGGGTTCCCACGCTGACCTGCTGCTCGTCCGGCCCGACGGGCTCTCCTACGGAGTGCGCCAGACCAGGGACCTCGTGCTCAAGGCGGCGACGGCCCCGGTCAGCGGGCGCTGGCGGGTCGTCCTGTTCGAGGACGCCGACCGGGCCACGGAGCAGGCCGCGAACGCGCTGCTGAAGGCGATCGAGGAACCGGCGCCGCGGACGGTCTGGCTGCTCTGCGCCCCGTACGCCGACGACCTGCCGACCACGATCCGGTCCCGCTGCCGCCTGGTGAACCTGCGCACCCCGCCGACCACGGCGGTGGCGGACGTGCTGAAGCGCGAGGGGATCAGCGCCGAGCAGGCGCTGGCGGCGGCCCAGGCCGCGCAGGGCCACATCGGCCGGGCCCGGCGCCTGGCCACCGACCCGCAGGCGGCCCAGCGGCGGGCCGAGGTCCTCGCGCTCCCGTTCCAGGTGGGCAAGCTGGGCGAGGCCCTGGCCGCCGCGGACGCACTGGTCAAGGCGGCCAGGGCGGATGCTGAGGCGGTGACCGGCGAACTGGACGAGCCCGAGCGCGACGCCATGCGCCGGGCCTTCGGCGAGGGCTCCACCGGCAAGGGCGTGGCCACCGCCGTCCGGGGCGCGGCAGGCGCGCTCAAGGACCTGGAGAGCCGGCAGAAGTCGCGGGCCACCCGCGTGCAGCGGGATTCGCTGGACCGGGCCCTGCTCGACCTGGCCGGGTTCTACCGTGACGTGCTCGCCGTCCAGTTCGGGGCCGACGTGGAGCTGGCCAATGCCGCTCACCACGCTGACCTCAGCCAGCTGGCGGCCGCGTCCCGGCCCGAGGTCACCGTGCGCCGGATCGAGGCGATCATGAAGTGCCGCCAGCGCCTAGCCGGTGCCGTCGCCCCGCTGCTGGCCGTCGAGGAAATGACCATCGCCCTGCTCGACGACCACCGCGTCGGCTAGCGGCTAACGGCTAGCCCGGCGGTCGCTCGCCTTTCATGATCACTACCGTTATGCGGCGCTGGGCGCCGCAGATCGGTAGTGATCATGACGCCACCCCCCAGGGGAGCGGCGACGGAGAGCGGAGGGGCTGGGTGTTGCGAAGCAAAGCATCCGTTTTGCCCGGATCGACGCGCGGGGCAGACGGCGGCCGTGATCGCACCGTAACCTGGGGGCGTGAGCATGATGATGGCGGTGAGCTTCCAGCGCAACGGGCGGCTGTATTACCTCGATCCGGGGCCCTATCAGCCGACCGTCGGGACCAAGGTGCTGGTGCCCACCGAGTCCGGGCCCGAGGTGGCCGAGTGCATCTGGGCGCCGCAGTGGGTCGATGACGAGATCGGCGGCTTGCCTGTGTGCGCCGGCCTGGCCGGGGATGAGCACCTGAGCCGCGACGATTCGAACCGTCAGCGGCGCACCGAGGCGAAGGTCGTCGCGCGGCGCCTGGTCCGCGACCACGACCTGCCGATGAAGGTCATCGCCGTGGACTACCTGGACGAGCCCAACGTATTCACGATCTACTTCGGCGCGCCGCACCGGGTCGACTTCCGGGACCTGGTCCGCGACCTGGCCGGGCGGCTGCGGGCCCGCGTCGAGCTGCGGCAGATCGGCCCGCGCGACGAGGCGCGGCTGCAGGGCGGGATCGGCCCGTGCGGCCGCGACCTGTGCTGTGCCACGTTCCTCAAGGACTTCGAGCCGGTGTCCGTCCGGATGGCCAAGGACCAGGACCTGCCAGTCAACCCGCTGCGGATCGCCGGGGCGTGCGGGCGGCTGATGTGCTGCCTGAAGTACGAGCACCCGCTGTACCAGGACTTCCGGGCCAAGGCACCCAGGCACGGCGAGCGGGTGGAGACCCCGGAGGGGCCCGGCACAGTCGTCGGGCACAACGTCCCGGCCGATCAGATCGTGGTCAAGCTGGCCGAGGACGGCCGGCGCTGCGCCTGCCCCAAGGCCAGCGTCTGCGGGTCCCGGCAGGCCTACGAGGCCAAGTACGGCGACGCGCAAGACGCCTCGGCCGGCCTGTAGACTCTTTCCGCTGCCGCGTTGACCCGCGGCGCGCCGCCTTAGCTCAGTCGGCAGAGCGATTCACTCGTAATGAATAGGTCATCGGTTCGATTCCGATAGGCGGCTCTCAGATCACAGGCCCCGTCCGGTAGCGGAACGGGGCTTTCGTAGCCACTGGGTGTCTAACTGGGTGACTACGCGTGCCGAGACGGAACGGCACTGCCGGCTCCCGGCCGAGTTAGCGACGAGAAAGGTCGTCGGCCAGGAACTTGACCAGTGGCAGATCGAGGTCACTGGCGGTGGCCGGCCATCTGGTACTACCTCGACGAGGGCGGCGATCACGTCTGCCTGAGCACCGAGCCAGCCGCCGCCCACGCGGACGGCCCCGATAAAGGCGGACCTGCCATCTCGTTCTGTCCCAGCCGAAACCCAGTGCTCGATCAGTGGTTCGGATTTTACTGGTTATAACCAGTAAAATCCGAACCACTCATCAAGAGAACTACCGGATGCGGCGCCTAATTGCCTGCGACGCACGTGCCGCGAGGACTGAAAGGGGGCCCGGTCACGCAGCCGCAGCCGCTATCACCTGGATCGCTGGGTATGGGTCGTGCTGGCCGGGCCTGGCCACCCGCGCGCGACTGATTTGCACCGACGGGCGGGAAAAAGCTCCGAGCTAGCCGACCAGGGCGTGCCATTGCGCGATGACGAAGGCCGGGTCGGTCGCCCAGGCGGCCAGGACCAGCAGCGCGCCGGTCAGCAGCGGGTCGACGATCAGGAGCTCGGGCCGCGTCCTGGTGGTGAACGCCAGCGGCTCGGGCAGCAGGTGGAAGCGGCGCCGCCAGGCCGGGAACCACAGCATGCAGCCCGAGTCGGTCAGCATGTCCCCGGCGATGTGCGTGCAGCAGCCGAGCAGGACCGCCAGCGGGATCAGCCGCAGGCCGTACCCGTACCAGACTTCCCAGGCGGCGACGCCTATCCCGATGAGGTCGGCGACGTGGCTGCGGGCGACGCGCAAGGCCTCCAGCCCGGCCGCCACGCTGAGCGTCATCAGCAGCGCGAGCCCCGCCTTGCCGCCCCAGTCCGAGCGGAAGTGGCACGAGATCCAGGCCAGCCCGGTGAACAGCGCGATGCCGAGGAAGGAATGCGTCGCATGCCGGTGGCCGCCGCTGATACGGCCGATCGTCCACGCGACCCCCTCCGACACGAAGCCGAGTGACCGGGCGGGCGACGAACCGCACTTATCAAGGTCGGGGAGGAGCGCCATGCCCGCGGTCAGCCCGGCCAGGGCCGTGATCTGCGGGATAGACATGTGCAGGAGGATCCCGGTCCCGATGCCGGTCACTCCGCCCGATAGTGCGTGCGAGTGGCCCAGCATTGAACGGCCCGGCGACACACCGGCGCCCGGCCGCCCGCTGCGCTACTGCGCGGCGGCCCGCAGACGGCCGAACTCGGCCGCGAGAGCCTCGGGGCTCCAGTGCGCGTTCAGCCCGCTCGGGTTGGGCAGCACCCAGATCCGGGTCCCGCCGAGCGTGCCGGCCTGTGGTCCGACGGCGGCTTTTTTCTCTTCAAACGCCGTCCGGTAGGCACTCACCCCGACGACAGCCAGCCACCGCGGGGCTAGCGCCCTGGCCTTCTCGCGCAGCAGCAGCCCGCCCGCGCGAAGCTCGGCGGGGGAGAGTTCGTCCGCGCGCGCCGTGGCGCGGGCGACGACATTGGTGATGCCCAGGCCCAGGCCGAGCAGGTCCTCCTGCTCGCTGGGATCGAGCAGGCGCGGCGTGAACCCGGACCGGTGCAGGGCCGGCCAGAAGCGGTTACCGGGCCGGGCGAAGTGGTGGCCGGTAGCGGCGGAATACAGTCCGGGGTTGATGCCCGCGAACACGATCCGCAGGCCACCGGTCAGGACATCGGGGATGGTGGCGTCCCGGGCGGCTTCCAGGTCGGCCGGGGTCGGCCGCGACCGGGGGGAGCCGGCTGTCACGCGGGGAGCCTCAGCCACACGATGACCTTACTGGCCGCCCCGGGCTCCCAGCCCCGCCA
>DATCEO010000247.1:0-177556 GCA_036510065.1 Streptosporangiaceae bacterium
CGCCTTCCCGCCCCAGTCCGAGCGGAAATGGCAGGAAATCCACGCCAGGCCGGTGAACAGCGCGATGCCGAGGAAGGAATGCGTCGCATGCCGGTGGCCGCCGCTGATCCGGCCGATCGTCCACGCGACCGCCTCCGACACCAGGCCGAGGGACCGGGCGGGCGACGACCCGCATTTGTCCAGGTCCGGGAGCAGCGCCATGCCCGCGGTCAGGCCGGCCAGGGCGGTGGTCTGCGGGATGGACATGTGCAGGAAGATCCCGGTCGCGATGCCGGTCACCCCGCCCGACAGCGCGTGCGAGTGCCCCAGCATTGAACGAATGCTAACGAATCCGCGCGAAGAGGCCCGGCGACACTCCGACGCGTGATCAGGCTTCTGGCCGGGTCGGCCCCGCTACCGGGCCGCGTCGCGCAGGCACCCGAACTCCGCCGCGAGAGTGTCCGCATTCCAGTGCGCATTCAGCCCGCTCGGGTTGGGCAGCACCCAGATTCCGGTGCCGCCGAGGGCTAGGTCCTGTGGTCCCACGGCCGCCTTTTTTTGTTCAAACGAAACCCGGTAGGCGGTCACCCCGACGACCGCGAGCCACCTCGGGGCCAGTGCCTGGGCCTTGGCGCGCAGCAGCAGCCCGCCCGCGCGAAGCTCGTCGGGCGAGAGCTCGTCCGCGCGTGCCGTGGCGCGGGCCACGACGTTGGTGATGCCCAGGCCCAGGCCCAGCAGGTCCTCCTGCTCGCTGGGGTCGAACTGACGCGGCGTGAAGCCGGACCGATGCAGCGCCGGCCAGAAGCGGTTACCCGGCCGGGCGAAGTGGTAGCCGGTGGCGGCCGAGTAGAGGCCGGGGTTGATGCCCGAGAACAGGACGCGCAGGCCGGGGGCGGCCACGTCGGGGATGGTCAGCCCCCGCGCGGCCTCCAGGTCGGCCCGGCTCGGGCGCTTCCGGCTAGCCGGCTCCCGGGCAGCCGGCTCCCGGGCAGTCGGCTCCCGGCCAGGCAGTGGGGGGCGCATCTAGATCAGCAGCCCGCCGCCGATGACGAGCGCGGCGGCCGAGCCGGCCAGCCAGAATCCGGCCCACAGCCAGCCGGGCAGCCGGGTCAGCTCCCGCAAGGCGATGGCATCGCTGGCGTGCCGGCCATGCTGGAGCACCGCCCGCACGCCGGACAGCAGCAGGAACCAGGCGATCCCGTAGGCGACCGCGACCTGCGCGCCGAGGGGCGCGTAGCGAGCGACGAGAAAGACGGCCAGGCCGGTCGCGACCACCGCGGCCAGCCCGAAGCCGTTCCGGCGGACGGCGATGCCCAGGAACCCCAGGGCCAGCAGGGTGAACCACAGTACGGCGATGATGTGGCCGACGTGGATCAGCGCCGCCGCGCCCAGCCCGAACACGCTCGGCCCCAGGTACCCGACCACGCCGGCCAGGATGAAGCCGGCGCCCCGGGACCGGGCCAGCATGGTGCGCCCCTCGCCGTTTCGGCGCAAGCTCACCCCGGTGACCCGCTGGCCCATGGCCGAGCCCATCACCGCGTGCGCGCCCTCGTGGGCCATGGTGGCGACGGGCCGGGTCAGCGGAGAGATTCCCGGCAGCGTGGCCGCGCCCAGCGCGGCCAGGCCCATGAGCGCGGCCGTCGCCGCCGGCAGGTGCGCCTGCAGTTCGCCGATACGCAGTAGCGCGCTTTCGAGCGACCGCGTCATCCTCGGACCCTCTCCGCCGCCGGCTGGGGAGCACAGTGTACGTAAGCCGGCGCACGGCGCAGGCCCGCACCTGGATCAGGGCTGGTCGCCGTCCGGATCGTCGCAGCGGGGCAGCCGCACCGTGACGTCCAGGCCGCCGTCGGGCCGGGGCCGGGTGGTCAGGCTCGCGCAATGCGCCACCGCGATCGACTCGACGATGGACAGGCCCAGGCCCGCTCCGCCGTCAGCCGACCGGCCGCCCACCCGCCAGAACGGCTCAAAGATCGCCGCCGCGGCGCTGGCCGGGACCGAGGCGCCGCTATTGGAGATCTGGAAGACCGCGGCCTGGTCCTCACTGGCGGTCCGGAGCCGGACCCAGCCGGCCGGCTCGTTGTGCCGGACGGCGTTGTCGACGAGGTTCCAGATCAGCCGCTCCAGGAGGTGCGCGTCGCCGGCCGCCGGCGCCGGGTCGAGCCACGTGTCTACCTGCAGCCCCAGCTCCGCGACCCGGGCCGCGGTCAGGTCCAGCGCGTCCTCCGCGACCGTGGCCAGGTCGACGGGCTCGCGGGCGGCCACGCCCTGCTCGCTGTCAGCCAGCGTGAGCAGCGCCTCGATCATCTGCTCGGCCGTGCCGACCGTCCGGCGCACCCGCCGGGCCAGGTCATCGAGCTGCTGCGGGGTGGGGGCCGGCTTGGCCAGGGTCACGTCAATGGCGGTGCGCATGATGGTCAGCGGAGTGCGGAGCTCATGGGAGGCGTTGGCCACGAAGCGCCGCTGGGCGGCGAACGCCCGGTCGAGCCGCTCCAGCATGTCGTCGAAGGTGTCCGCGAGTTCCTTGAGCTCATCGGCGGCGCCGGTCAGCGCGATCCGCTCGCCCAGATGCTGGTCCGACGCGCGCCGCGCCGCGTCGGTGATCGCCCGCACCGGGCGGAGCACGCGCCCGGCCATGATCCAGCCCAGGCCGCCGGAGGCGATAGTCATGGCCCCGAGACCCACCAGCGAGAACAGCAGCAGATTGTGCAGGGCCCGCTGGCGCTGATCCGCCAAGCCCGCCTTGGCGCCGGCGCTGAACGCCTGCTTGCACTTCCCGACCAACTGAGCGGAGGGCGCCGGTTTCTTGCAAGCCTGGCGGAGCTGCGCCAGCTGCAGGCTGGACAGGCCGGGGTTACTGACCGAGCTAGCGGGCAGGCTGCTGGCCACCAGCCCGTAGGTGATGCCCAGCAGCCCGGATCCGGCCGCCAGGAACAGCGCCGCGTACAGCAGGGTGAGCCGGGTCCTGATCCGCCGCGGCTGCCGCCCTCGGACCCGGCGCAGCCAGGTCACGGCAGCCGGTATCCGCTGCCGACCACCGTCTCAATCAGGTCGGGCTCACCCAGCTTGCGGCGCAGCCGCGCAATGGTCACGGTCACCGTGCGGGTGAACGGGTCGGCGTTCTCATCCCAGACCCGGTCCAGCAGATCCTCGGCGCTGACCACGGCCCCGTCGGCCAGCACGAGCTCCTCCAGGATGCCCAGCTCCTTGCGGGTCAGCGAGACCGGCCGCCCGGCCCGGCTGACCCGGCGGCGAGCCCGGTCCAGGACCAGGTCGCCGCGCATGGTGACCGGCGCGGCCCCCGGCGGCCGCCGGGCCAGCGCCCGGACCCGGGCCACCAGCTCCTCGAAGGCGAACGGCTTGATCAGGTAGTCGTCGGCGCCCAGGTTGAGGCCGTCGACCCGGCTGGCCACCGTGGCGGCGGCGGTCAGCATGAGGATGCGGGCGGCCGACCGGGAGGCGACGAGCGCGGCGCAGACGGCGTCCCCGTGAATCCGCGGCAGGTCTCGATCGAGGACCACCACATCGTAGGGATTGAGCAGCGCCTTCTCGATCGCGCTCGCGCCGTCGTAGGCCACGTCCGCGCCCATCCCCTGATCGCGCAGCCCTTCGGCGATGTCGTCGGCCAGCTCGGGGTGATCCTCGGCCACCAGTACCCGCATGGGCTCATCCTGCCCCGGCCCGGGTCACATCGGCATCACAGCGCGCTGGCGTTCTGTGGCCGTGCTCCCCGCGCGACGTGCGGCGTGGCCGGGCCGGGGCCCCCGCCCAGCCGCCGGAGGAGCCCTCCGGCGTGATGCTGCTGTAACCGCGCCCGGCGTATCTCTGATCCTGGCCGGCAGAGAGCCGGCGAACAGGAGGTGGCAGATGATGCGCCGAGATGGCCGCCCTCGGCGGCCGCTGGCCAGTACCGCGCCTGGCGCGGCGGGGGCCGCGCTGGCCGTCGCCGTCCTGGCCGCCGGGTGCTCGGCGGCCCCCGGCGGCCAGGGGGTAGCGAGCCTGCCCGGACACCGGGCGGCCGCGCATGGTGCGGCGCCCATGACGCAGCAGCAAGGCGACCACGACATGATTTCCTTTGCCCGCTGCATGCGCGGCCACGGCGTCCAGATGGCCGACCCGTTCCACCGGCCCGGCCACGCGGGCCTGAGCATCGACCTGCCGACCCAAGATCCCGCGACGCACCTGGGCTACGTGGCCTGCCAGCATTTCCTGCAGCCCATCATCGCCGCCAAGCAGGCCGGGATGCCGAGGGTGGGCGCCGCGACGCTGGCCGCCCTGACGCGCTATGCGCAGTGCATGCGCGGCCACGACATCAGCATGCTCGATCCCACGTCGTTCGGGGCGTTGAGCCTGGGTAACGTGCCCGGGATCACCAGCGACTTCGGCCGCTCCGCCCCGCAGTTCCGGGCAGCCGACTCTGCATGCCGCCACCTGCTGCCGGCCGGGGTCCACGACGACGGGACCGGTCCGTGAGACGCCGGCTGCTGGCCGGGGGCGCAGCCCTGACCGCGGCCGCGATGGTGGGGGCCATCGCGGCCATCGCCGTGGACCGGAGCTCCGCGCCGGCCGCCCGGACGGCGCCGCCGCCGATGTCGACGGCCCGGATCGTCCGGAGCGATCTCATCCAGACGGTGCTGACCGAGGGAACGCTCGGGTACGCGCCGGCCCGGCCCGTAGTGAACAACGTCGCCGGCACCTACACCTGGCTTCCCGCCCCGGGCAGCGAGATCACCGCGGGCCACCCCCTGTACCGGGTGGACAACCTGCCGGTCGTGCTCATGTCCGGCCTGACGCCCGCGTGGCGGTCGTTTGCCCTCGGCATGACCGGCGGGCCGGATGTCGCCCAGCTCCAGGCCAACCTCATCGCCGAGGGGGACGCGGCGGGCCTGCTGACGGCCGCGACCGGGCACTTTGACCTGGCGACCGCCGACGCGGTGCTGCGGTGGCAGGCTGCCCGCGGCTATCCGGTGACAGGACAGATCGCCCTGGGCCAGGTCGTCTTCCTGCCGGCGGCGATCCGGGTGGCCGCCCCGCAGGTGGCACCGGGCGAGACGGCCGCGCCCGGCCAGCGGCCGCTGGCCGCGACCACGCCGCGCCGCACGGTGACCGTGGCGGTGAACCCCAGCCTGCCGCTGGTGCACCCGGGTGAGCCGGTGACGATTGTGCTGCCGTCCCAGGCCACGGCGGCCGGGAAGATCAGCGCCGTCGGCCCGGCCGCGCCGGGCTCGGCCACCGCCGGATCCGCCGCGCAGATCACCATCACGCCGCTGCACCCCGCCGCGACCGGGACTGGCGCGGGCGTCCCCGTCCAGGTGTCGCTGTCGATCCAGTCGGCCCGGCAGGTCCTGGCCGTGCCCGTGGCCGCACTGCTGGCCCTGGCCGGCGGCGGCTACGGGCTGGAGGTGGTCAGCTCCGCCGGGCGGCACCACCTCATCGGCGTGCGCACCGGGATCTTCGCCGGCGGACAGGTTCAGGTCAGCGGCGCCGGCGTGGTGGCCGGGATCAGGGTGGTGACCGCCCAGTGACCGGCCTGCTGCTCCAGAACGTGACTAAGGTGCACCAGGGCTCGCCGCCGGTCGCGGCGCTGCAGTCGGTCACGGTCGGGATCGGGCCGGGCGAGTTCGCGGCGATCGTCGGGCCGTCGGGCTCGGGGAAATCCACCCTGCTGGCCGTGGCCGGCACGCTGGAGCGGCCGACTTCCGGCACGGTCCAGGTGGCCGGCATCGCCGTGGACGGCCTGCCCGACCGGGACCTGTCGGGCATCCGGGCGGCCCACCTGGGGTTCGTCTTCCAGCAGTTCCACTTGCTGGCCGGGCTGTCCGCGGCCGACAACGTGGCCAGCGGACTGCTGTACCGGGGGGTGCCAGCCGCGCGGCGCCGCCGCGCGGCCGCGGCCGCGCTGGAGCAGGTCGGCCTGGCCCACCGGGCCCGGCACCGGCCGGGCGAGCTGTCCGGCGGCGAATGCCAGCGGGTGGCCATCGCCCGGGCGCTCATCGGCAGCCCGGCCATCATCCTGGCCGACGAGCCGACTGGCAGCCTGGACACCGTCACCGGGGCCGGCATCCTGGCCCTGCTGGGAGAGCTGAACGCGCGCGGCCACACGATCGTGGTCGTCACCCACAGCCGCGAGGTGGCCGCCGCGATCCCGCGCCGGATACAGCTCCGCGACGGCCGGGTCGAGCATGACAGCCAGACGCCATGAGGCAGCAGTCACCGGTCCGCGGCCACGCGCCCGGGCCGGCCCCGGCCAGCCGGCTGCGGATCGGGGACCTGGGGCCGCTGGCCGCCCTCGGCATGGCCAGCAAGCCCGCCCGGGCCGCGTTGTCCGCTCTCGGCGTCGCGCTCGGCATCGCCACGATGGTCGCGGTGCTGGGCATCTCCAGCTCCAGCCGGGCCCAGCTGATCGCCCAGATCGACGCGCTCGGGACGAACCTGCTGACCGTCACCCCGGGCAACTCGGTGACCGGCCAGGGCGCCACGCTGCCGGCCCCGGCGGCGCCCATGATCCGCCGGATCGGGCCCGTGCTCGCGGCCGCGGGGATCGGCGACGTGGCGGCGAATGTCTACCGCAGCGACCGCATTCCGGCGGCCGATACCGGGGCGATAACGGTGTACTGGGCCGACCCTAGCCTGCTGGCTACGCTGCAGGGCCAGCTGGCCAGCGGCGAGTTCCTCAGCGCCGCGACCGCGCGCTACCCCGCGGTGGTGCTAGGCGCCGACGCGGCCAGCGCGCTCGGGATTGACCAGGCCGGCGGCCGCGTCCAGATCTGGCTGGGCAACCAGTGGTTCGGCGTGATCGGGATCATGCGGCCGCTGCCGCTGGCCCCGGAGCTGGACCGGACCGCCCTGATCGGCATCCCGGCGGCGACCAGACTGCTGCACGCGTCGGCGGCGCCAGTCCAGCTCTACGTCCGGACCCGGCCGGCCAGCATCGGCGCGGTCCAGTCCGTGCTCCCGGCCACCGCCGATCCGGCGGCGCCCCAGGACGTGGCGGTGGCCAACCCGGCCGACGCCCTGATCGCCCGGGCCGATGCCTCGGCCGCGTTCCAGGGCCTGTTCCTCGCGCTCGGCGCGGTGGCGCTGCTCGTCGGCGGCCTCGGCATCGCCAACGTCATGGTCATCGCGGTGCTGGAGCGGCGCGGTGAGATCGGCCTGCGCCGGGCGCTGGGCGCCCGCCGCGGGGATGTCGCCGCCCAGTTCGTGGTCGAGGCAGCGCTGCTGGCGGCGGCGGGCGGAACGGCAGGCGCCCTGCTCGGCGGGTTCGCGACCGCCGTGTACGCGATGGCCCGGCACTGGCAGACCGTCGTTCCCGTCCCGGTCCTGCTCGCCGCCGCCGCCGCCGCCGTGGCTGTAGGCGTGCTGGCCGGCCTCTACCCCGCGCTGCGCGCGGCCCGGCTGTCCCCGGCCGAGGCCCTGCGCAGCGGCTAGGTCACCCGTGCGGAGCCGCCTTCAGCGCCGCGTGGCCGCAGCCCAGCCCGCCGTTGTCGGCAGGGCTGGCTAGATTCCTGCCATGACCGGACTGGCTGGGGCGCTCGCGGGGCTAAATGACGAGCAGCGGGCCGCGGCGGCGCACGAGGGCGGCCCGCTGCTGATCCTGGCCGGGGCCGGGACCGGGAAGACCGGCACCCTGGTCGCGCGGGCGGCCTGGCTGCGCGAGCAGGGCATGCAGGCCAGCCGGATCCTCCTGCTCACCTTTACCCGCCGGGCCGCCGACGACATGCTGGCCCGGGCCCGGCCGCCGGATGCCCCGGCCGCGGACCGGATCTGCGGCGGGACCTTTCACGCCATCGCGCACCGGATCATCCGCGCGCACGCCGAGTCGTTCTCGCTGCCGCCCGAGTTCAGCGTGATCGATCCGGCCGACGTGGCGGACGTGCTGGACACCCTGCGGGCCGGCCGCGACCTGGTCGGCACCAGGCGCCGCGCACCCCGGGCCGCGACCTGCGCCGACATCTACACCCGCTGTGTCAATACCGCCGTGCCGCTGGCCAAGGTCGTGGCGGCCAGCTTTCCGTGGTGCGCGGACTTCGTGGCTCAGCTGGGCGGCCTGTTCCGCGACTACGGCGCCCACAAGCGCGCGCACGGGCTGGTCGACTTCGACGACCTGCTGCTGCTGTGGCGGGCCGCGCTGGCCGACCCGGCGGCGGGACCGGCACTGCGCGGGCTGTTCGACGCCGTTCTGGTAGACGAGTACCAGGACGTCAACGCGGTGCAGGCCGACATCGTCCGGCTGCTACGGCCCGATGGCTGCGGCCTGACCTGCGTCGGCGATGATGCGCAGGCTATCTACGCCTTCCGCGGCGCCGACCCGGCGCACCTGCGGGAGCTGGCTGGAACCTTCCCGGACCTGACCGTGGTGCGGCTGGTCCGCAACTACCGGTCCCGGCCGGGTGTGCTGCGGCTGGCTAACGCGGTCCGGCCGCAGTCCGCGGGCCTGGAGCTCCAGCTCACCGCGGGCCGGGGTCCGGGCGGCGGGCAGCCGCCGGTGCTGGTCCGCTGCCACGACGAGACCACCCAGGCGCGAGAGATCTGCGCGCGGGTGCTGGAGGGCCATGAGTCCGGGCTGGCCTTCACCGACCAGGCCGTGCTGGTGCGGGCGGCGCATCACAGCGACCTGCTGGAGATCGAGCTGTCGGCCCGCGGCATCCCGTACGTCAAGTACGGCGGGCTCAAGTTCACCGAGGCAGCGCACGTCAAGGACTTCATCGCCGCGGCCAGGGTGGTGGCCAATCCCGCGGACAACCTGGCCTGGTTCCGACTGCTGCGCCTGCACGAGGGCATCGGGCCGGTACTGGCGCGCCGCGTGATGGACGCGCTCGGGCTGACCGAGCCCGGGCCGCTGGGCCGGTGGCCCGAGGCGGCGGACTGCCTGCCGCCGCGGTCCCGGCCCGCGGTGTCGGCGACGGTGCACCGGCTGATCGCCGCGGCGGCCGTGGAGCGGACCGCCGACCGGGCGGCGGCCATCCTGAGTGCCCTGCACGATCCGGTCACCGCCCGCTACGCCGATGCCAGTGTCCGGCTGGCCGATCTGCAGCGCCTGGCGGACGCGGCCGCCACCAGGCCATCGCTTCACGAGGCTCTCGTCGAGCTGGCGCTGGACCCGCCGGCCTCCGGGTCGGACCTGGCCGGCCCGCCTCGGCTGGACGATGACTTCGTGATCATCTCCACGATCCACTCGGCCAAGGGGCTGGAATGGCCGGTCGTGCACATTCCGCAGCTGGTGGACGGGGCAGTGCCCAGTGACATGGCGCTCGGCACCGACGCCGGGCTGGCTGAGGAGGAGCGGCTGTTCTACGTGGCGGTCACCAGGGCCCGCGACCAGCTCTATCTCTACGCGCCGCTGCGGATGCACCATCACCGGATGGCCCGCGACGACCGGCACAGCTACGGGCTACTCACCCGGTTCCTGGACGCCCGGGCCCTGACCCACTGCGAGATCGTGGACGCGGCGCCACCGCCGCCCCTCATCCCGCGCCTGCCGCCGCTGGCGCAGACGATTGACGTCGCCCTGGATGCCCTGTGGGGGGACGGCACGGAGACCGGCATTCTGCCATAACGCTCATAGGCGGATAAGCAGGGAAGGCTGCCGCCAATAGCGGCGGCCCGTTTCCGGGCGTTTCCACGTTCTCGCCACGCGACGCCAGCGGCGCGGCATCCTGGTCCGAGTTCACCGGCGCGTGGCTGCTTCGCTACGGTCCGTGCCGGAGATCCTCGACGGAATGCAGCCAGATGCAGGAGGAGTGGCCCATGCGACGCTCAACGGCGGAAATCCGCCCGGCTTACGGCCTGACTGGCGCCGCGCTGGCGGCGCTGGCGCTGAGCCTGACGGGCTGCGGTGTCAGCCCGTCAGGCGGCTCGGCGTCCGCCGGGCACGTCAGCCCCCCGAAGACGGGAAGCTCGCCCGACTCCTCGCTGGCGTTATCGCATATGAAGATCCTGACCCAGCTTAAGCAGCCGCAGCTCTGCGGACTGCTGACGCCCGCCGCGACAGTCCAGGCCCTGGGCGGGCCGGCCAACCCGCCCCTGTACTCCAGCAATCCGCACCAGGGCGTCAGCTGCCAGTGGGTCCGGCACGGGACCGCGGCGGAAGCTAACGAGGAGCTTGCCGTCAGCATCTCGGCCACGGTCAACTGGACAGGCACCCAGGCCGTGGACAAGCTGCTGCACGCCAGCTCCGTCACGGTGGACGGCCGCCCGGGGATGGCGGTCGCCTGGCAGGCCACGCTCGGCTGGGCCCAGGTGGACGTGGCCCTCGGCGGTGCGGGTGATCCGGTCGCGCAGTACCGGGCACCGACCATGGCCGGCGTCCTCGCGCTGGCTAAGGCCGGCACGGCACGCATCGTCGCGTACGGCTGACCTGGATGGCTGACCTGGGCGGCTGCGGCCTGCTGAGGGCAGCCCGGCCGGCGGCGCAGCCGGCACCTGAGAAAAGGCGGCCGGGGAGCTGGAGATAAACTGGACCCCGGAACCGCGAGGAGTTGGAGAATATTGCCATGAATCCTCATAGGTCGCCATTGATTCTCCTGGTGTGCGCGGCTGGCTTCGCCCTCGCCGCCTGCAGCAGTAGCAGTACCAGTAGTGGCAGCAGCAGCCCGGCCGCCAGCCCGTCGTCAAGCTCGGCCGCTCCGGCCAGCTCAGCGCCATCGTCAGCGGCACCGGCCGGCGGCGTCGCCGCCCAGGAGATCGCGGCGAACTGGACCGCCTTCTTCAATGCCAAGACCCCGGTGACCAAGCGGATCAGCCTGGTGCAGAACGGGCAGGTGTTCGCCTCGGTCATCAAGGGCCAGGCCGGCTCCGGACTGGCGTCCCAGGCGACGGCGAAGGTGACCAAGGTCACCATCACCTCGCCGACCCAGGCCACCGTCACCTACTCGATCCTGGTGGGCGGCCAGCCTGCGCTCACGAATAAGACGGGCATCGCCGTGCTGCAGGGCGGTACCTGGAAAGTCGGCCTGGCCAGCTTCTGCGGTCTGCTCGCCCTCGAGAATGGCGGAAAGACGTCCGGACTGCCGAGCGCCTGTAGCGCCGCGGGCTAGCGAGTGATCCCCTCGGCCAGCCTGCCCCGGGGCGGCCAGGTCCCCGCCGCCCGCCGCGGCGGGCGCTCGCTCGCCCTGACCGTGCTCTGCACGATCTTGTTCCTGACCTTTCTCGACAACACGGTCGTCAGCGTGGCCCTGGGCAGCGTCCAGGCCAGCCTGCACGCGGGTGTCACGGCGCTGCAGTGGGTGGTCAGCGCCTACGCGCTCACGTTCGCCGGCGCCATGCTCGCCTTCGGGATGGTCGCCGACGAGTTCGGCCGCAAGCGGGTCATGCTGGCGGGCGCGGGGGTCTTCTGCGCCGGCTCGGTGCTGTGCGCGCTGGCGCCCAATAGCGGGGTGCTCATCGCCGGCCGCGCAGTCATGGGCCTGGGCGCGGCGGCGAGCGAGCCGGGGACCCTGTCGATGCTGCGCCATCTCTACGGCGACGAGCGCAGCCGGACCCGAGCCCTGGGTGTCTGGACGGCGGTGTCCGGCCTGGCCCTGGCGGCCGGCCCGGTCATCGGCGGCGCACTGGTGGGCGTGTGGAGCTGGCGGGCCATCTTCTGGTTCAACCTGATCTTCGGGCTGGCCGCCCTGATCGCCGGAGCCGTGGTGCTGCCCGAGAACGCCGATCCGGACGCGCACCGGGTCGACATCACCGGCGCGGTGCTCGGGGCCGCCGCGCTGACCGCGTTCACGTTCGCCGTCATCGACGCCGAGAGCGTCGGCTTCGCCGCGCCGGGCGTGCTGATCCTGCTGTGCGTCAGCGCCCTGGCCGCCGCCGCCTTCTTCTGGCGGGAGAGCCGGGCCGCCCACCCGCTGCTGGACCTGAGGTACCTGCGCGTTCCGCGCTTCCTGGCCGCCAACATGGTCGCCTTCTGCGCGTACTTCGCGACCTTCGCGATCTTCTTCTTCACCGCGCTTTACCTGCAGGAGGTCGCCGGGTACAGCGGCTACCGGATCGCGCTGGTCTTCCTGCCGATGACCTCGCTGATGATCGTGGCCTCGCTGCTGGCGGGCCGGTGGACCTCGGTGGTCGGCCCGAAGTGGTCGATCCTCATCGGCTGCCTGCTGTTCAGCGCGGGGCTGCTGCTGACCACCTTCAGCCTCGGCACCAACCCGTCTTATGCACCGCTGGCCGCGGCGCTCGCGCTGACCGGCATCGGCATCGGGACCACGGTGGTGCCCATCACTGCCTCGGCCCTGTCCGCGGTCCCGCCGCAGCGATCGGGCATGGCCGCGTCCGCGGCGAACACCAGCCGGGAGATCGGCGCCGTCACCGGGGTCGCGATCCTCGGCGCGCTGGTCAACGCCCAGCTGCACGCGAGCCTTATCGGCAGGCTCAAGCACCTCGGCATACCGGCGACCTTCCAGTCGATCGTGATCAACGCCATCGAGACCGGCGGGGTCCCCCCGAGCAGTCACGCCAAGGGCGCCGGCGGCGCCGCCGGCGCCGGGCATGCCTCCCTGGTGCAGCAGGTCATCCAGGCCGCCTACGGGGCGTTCTACTCCGGCCTGCGCGCGGCGCTGTTCCTGTCGGCCATCCTGGTCCTCGCCGCCGGCCTGGCCTCCTTCGTCCTGCTCAACGGCGACGACGGGCGGCAGGCCGAGCCCGCTCCCGACATCACCGGACCGTGATCAGGCCGCGGAGATAGGCGGCCTGGCCGACGTGCTGGAGATCGTCGGAGATCACGCTGACCAGCCGCACGCCGAGCGTCACGGGCGGGTCCCAGCTGGTGTCCACGACCCGGTCGAGATCCTGGTCGGTCAGGCCCGGCAGGTAGCGGAGCGTCCGCTGGTAGACCGCGTCGTGGTAGCCGGCCAGCAGCTCGCCCGACTTCACCTGGACCGCGGCGACCTCGCCGGACCCGTGGCCGTAGCCGGTCGCGGACGGGAGGAACGGCAGGTCGAAGCGCTCGGCCCAGCCGTCGGCCAGCCATACCTGCTCGGTGCCCGCGACGTCGGCGATGTGATCGTCCTGAATCCGGGTCAGGTGCCAGATCAGCCAGGCGATCGAGTTGGCGGCGCCGTCCGGGCGCAGCGCCAGCTGGTCCGGCGCCAGGCCGTCCAAGCACTGGTGCACTTCGTAGCGAACCCTGCCGAACGCGTCGGCAAGCAAGTCGGCTGTCCTCATTCCAGGTTCCTCCCAGCGCTCGGTGGTATGAGCTGCCCCGGGCGCCGCAGTCTAGTCCGCCCGCGGTTGCCAGGGGACGCCGACGGCGCCTAGGTTGCCGCCCATGCACAGTGTCGATGCCACCACCGAGCAGATGATCAGGTCCGTGCTGGCCTTTGCGGAGAACCGGCTGCGGCTGGACCCAGTGCCGCTGGACCAGGGCTCCCGGGACCCGGCCGAGCTGGAGGCCGCCCTAGGCGGCCTGCTCAGCGAGGAGGGGCATCAGCCCGATCAGGTCCTCGGCGTGTACGCGGCCACGGTGGCGCCCGCGGTTATCTCCGCGGACAGCCCGCGGTTCCTCGGCTTCATCCCCGCTGCGCCGACCAAGGCGTCGCTGCTGTTTGACATGCTCATCTCCTGTGCCTCCATCCAGGGCATTTCCTGGCTGGAGGCGGCGGGCGCGATCCACGCGGAAAACCAGGTGCTGGCGCTGATCGCGGCCCGGGCCGGACTGCCAGCGCAGTCCGGCGGCTGCTTCGTCTCCGGCGGGTCGGCGGCGAACCTGTCAGCCCTCGCGGTGGCCCGGGAGGCGGCCAAGCGCGCCAGCGCCGGCGGTCCGCGGGAGGGGCGGCGCTGGCGCGTGGTCGTCGGGTCCGACGTGCACTCCTCGGTCGCGAACACGCTGCGGCTGCTCGAGATGGACCCGCTGGTCGTGGCGCCGGCCGGGCACCGGCTGACCGGCGCCGGCGTGTCGGCGGCGATCGAGGCGGACGGGGACCCGGGCTCGGTCGCCGCGGTGGTGGCCACCTCGGGGACCACCAACGCGGGCATCATCGACGACCTGGCCGGCATCGCCGCGGTCGCCCGGGCGCACGGCTGGTGGTTCCATGTCGACGGCGCCTACGGCGGCGCGGGCCTGTTCGCGCCGAGCGTCCGGGACCGTTACGCGGGCGTCGAGTTCGCCGACTCGTTCATCGTGGACCCGCACAAGTGGCTGTTCGCGCCGTTCGACTGCGCCGCGCTGATCTACCGCGACCCGGCCATCGCGCGGTCGGTGCACCGGCAGGACGCCTCCTACCTCGACGTCATCCACGACCGGCCAGCCGAGTGGAACCCGACGGACTACGCCTACCACCTGACCAGGCGGGCGCGCGGCCTGCCGCTGTGGTTCTCGCTGGCGGTGCACGGCGTCGGTGCCTACACCGCCGCGATCGAGGCCGCGCTCGCCCTGGCCCGGGACGCGGCCGCGGAGATCCGGGCCCGCAGCTACCTGGAGCTCGTCCGGGAACCCGACCTGTCGGTGGTGCTGTTCCGCCGGACGGGCTGGGGGCCCGATGACTACGGGCGCTGGTCGGACCGGCTGCTGGCCGACCAGGTGGCGTTCATGCCGCCCACCTCGTGGGAAGGGCAGACCGTGGCCAGGTTCGCCTTCCTGCACCCGCACACCCCGCTGGAGCTGGTCCGGGAGGTGCTCGACCGGATGGCCGACAGCTAGCCGGATTCTGGCGGGGCTGGTCGGCCCGGGCTTGGTGCCAGACCGGCCGTCCATGCGGCACAGTGGGGTCGTGACCACCGACACCGATCGCGCCACGCTCACCGCGGGCCTGGCCGGCTATGCCCGGCGGATGCATGCGGTCATCGGCGACCGGCACCAGGTGGCCTCGCCCCTCGGCGCCTGGCTGCTGCTGGCGCTGTGCGGTCCCGCGACCAGCGGCGCGGACCGCGAGGCGCTCGCCGAGGTCCTGGGCTGCGAGGTGACGGCGGCGGCGCGGATCGCCGCCGGCCTGCTCTCCAGCCCGCATCCGCTGGCGGCAGCCGCGGCCGCCGTCTGGATCCGGGACGGCGCGCCGCTGACTGACGCCTTCCCGGCCTGGCAGTCGGGCCTCCCGGCGGCCGTGCAGACCGGCGCCCTGCCCGGCCAGGCCGAGCTGGACGCCTGGGCCCGCGACCATACGTTCGGCCTGATCGAGCGGTTCCCGGTCCAGATCGGCCCGGGCGTGGACCTCATCCTGGCCTCGGCCCTGGCCACCCGGGTGTCCTGGGAGGTGCCCTTCGCCCTGGCGCCGGCCAGTGCGCTCGGGCCGGCGAGCCCCTGGTCGCGGCGACTGCGGCAGGTGCTGCGCACGCCCGCCCCGGGGACGGGCTGCGACGGCGCGCACCGGCAGTTCGTCGCGGTAACGCCGGAGGCCGGCGACGTGGCCGTGCACCTGGCCCGCGCCCGGGGCGGCCTGCTGGTGGCCAGCGTGGCCGCCGACGCGAGCGTGCCGCCCGCCGACGTGCTGGCGGCCGCGCAGGCCGTGGCCTGCCGCTGGGCGACCGGAGCCGCGGTGCAGCGGCGCCCGGTGGCGGAACTGCCGCTCGGAGAGGCACCGCTGTGGCTGGTGCGGGAGGAGCCCGTCATCCCCGGCCAGGCCGGGGATGCGGTCACCGCCGTGCTGCCGGCCTGGTCGGCGCGCAGCGACATCCCGCTCACCGACCCGTCGCTGGGCTTCGAGCCGGCCCTCCGGGCGCTGGCGGCCGGCGGCTGGGATGCCGTCCAGGCGGCGATGGCCCGGTACAGCCGGACCGGGTTCGAGGCGGCCGCCGTGACCGCGGCGATCAGGATGTCGGCCGTGGCGGCCCCGGGCGGCCGGCGCCGGGTGGCCGAGCTGCGGTTCGGGCACCCTTACGCGGTGGTCGCCGTCGCGGTGGACGAGCCGCCGGAGTCCGCCAGCGGCCCGGCCGCGCCGGGTCCCTGGCACGGCGTGCCGGTGTTCTCGGCCTGGGTGACCGATCCGGAGGACGCGACGGCCGACGAGCCGGGACCGCCTCGTGAGCGCTGACCGGCCGGGCCCGGACGCCGGGCCGCCGGGAGGACCGCCGCCGGGGGGACCGCCGGCCGGGCAGACGCCGGTCACGGTGATGCAGATACCGCCGCACGCCGACTACGCCCTGCGGTCCTTCGGCCAGCCCAACGCGGTGGTCCGCCAGTTCGACTTCTGGAACAGCAGCTACGAGTGGCGCCGCGTCTTCGCCGAGGTGCTCGGGACGTTCTTCCTGGTGCTGGTCGCGGCCGGCGCCGGCCTGGTGAACGCCAGGTTCGGCGGTCACGTCATCCCGCTGCCCGCGCAGGTGGTGGCGCCGGGCCTGATGGTCGGCGCCGTCATCTTGTTCATGGGAGGCGTCTCGGGCGCGCACCTGAACCCGGCGGTCAGCGTGGCCTTCGCGATCCGCGGTGACTTCCCCTGGCGGCGCGTGCCCGGCTACGTGCTGGCCCAGCTGGCCGGCGCCGCGGCGGCCACGCTCGTCCTCCGGGCGTTCGTCGGCAGGCACGGCGCGGCGGGCCTGACGCAGCCCGGGCCGGGCATCTCGACGGGGACGGCCCTGCTCTGGGAGGCGCTGCTCACAGTCGGCCTGGTCAGCGTCATCCTCGGCACCGCCTCCGGGGCGCAGCAGCTCGGCCCGTTCGCCGCGATCGGCGTCGGCAGCTATATCGCCCTGGCGGGGCTGTTCGGCGCGCCGGTCAGCGGCGCGTCGATGAACCCGGCCCGCTCGCTGGGGCCGGCCCTCGTGCTCGGCGACTGGACCTCCTGGTGGGCCTACCTGGTCGGCCCGCTGCTCGGTGCGCTGGTCGCCACCGGCGTGGCCTACATCCTGCGCGGACCCGGCGGCGGCACCCGCGGCACCCAGGCCGCCCAGGGCACGCTGGGCACCCTCTGGGTGCCGGGCCGGATCGGGCCGCCGCAGCAGGCCCCAGGCCACCCCGGCGCACCCCAGCCGGACGAAACGTCATGAACCGGCATCTGCTCCGGATACAGCATCAGTAACCGCACGTCCATCCCGGCCCGTGACGTCGCTGGCGGAGGTGCCCGGGGTCAGCGGTGGCGTGAGGCGCAGGCGATGCAGGTGGTAGCGGCGGGGCGGGCGGCCAGCCGGGCTTCGCCGATCGGGTCGCCGCACACCGCGCAGGCGCCGTAGGTGCCCTCGTCCAGCCGCCGCAGGGCCGCGCCGATCGCGGCCAGATGCGCGCGGGCCTGGCTGGCCAGGGCGGCGGAATGCTCCCGCTCGAACGCGATGGTCGCGCCCTCCGGGTCATGTTCGTCGTCGGCGTTCGCGCCCCGCGCCGCCTCGACCATGTCGGCCAGCTCGCGGTCCAGGCCGGCCAGCCGGTCCAGCGTCGCGGCCTGGTCGGCGGCCAGCAGGCTGCGGGCGTCGGGCGTTCTGGTCATACTCCTGCTTACCAGAGGGCCAGTCGACTGGGCGTTGCGCGCCCGCATCAGGCAGGCTGGGACCCATGGCGGAGACACTGACACTGATGGCCGTGCACGCGCACCCGGACGACGAGGCATCCAGCACCGGCGGCGTGCTGGCCCGGTACTCGGCAGAGGGTGTCCGCACCGTCCTCGTGACCTGCACGAACGGTGAGTTCGGCGACGCGCCGGGTCAGCTGAAGCCCGGCGACGAGGGTCACGACGAGGAAGAGGTGGCGCGGCTGCGGCTGTCCGAGCTGCGCGAATCCTGCAAGATCCTCGGGGTGACCCACCTGGAGCTGCTCGGCTACCACGATTCCGGGATGCCGGAATGGGACTACCGGAACCGGCCCGACGCCTTCTGCAACGTGCCCCAGGAGCTGGTCGCGGCCCGGATCGCGGCCCTGATCGAGCGCTACCGGCCGCAGGTCGTGATCAGCTACGACCCCGAGGGGGCGTACCAGCATCCCGACCATGTCCATGCGGCCCGGTCGGCCGCGGCGGCCGTGTCGTCCTCGGGGCTGCCGGCCAAGTTCTACGAGATCGCCATGCGCCGCAGCGACTGGGAGAAGGTGATGAAGGCGCTGCGCGAGGCGGGCGTGGACATCGGCGAGCCGCGCGAGACTACCCCTGAGGATGCAGAGCAGATGGCGCGCGAAGAGCGGCGCATCACCACGACCGTCGATATCCGGGACGTGCTCGCCGTGAAGCGGGACGCGCTGATGGCGCACGCCAGCCAGATCGCCGAGTCGTGGTTCAGCAAGATCCCGCCGGAGGTCGGCGAGAGCGCTTTCGGCTTCGAGAGCTTCATCCGGGTCATCGACAAGACCGGCGCTCCGGTCCCCGAAGGCGACCTGTTCGCCGGCCTGCGCTAGGCCTGCTCACGCAGGCCGAGCAGGCGCACCGCGTTGTGGTAGCAGACCCCGCGCAGCCACTCCCGGCCCAGGCCAAGAGCCGCGAGCCCCTGCAGCTGGCGCAGGTAGGGGTAGGGAATGTTGGGAAAGTCGCTGCCCAGCAGGATCCGGTCGCCGAGCCCCGCCAGGCGCGGGACCAGGTGCGCGGGAAACGGGGCGCTGCGGGCGAAAAACTCCGTGAAAGCCATGGTCGTGTCGAGGTGGACGCCCGGGTGGCGGTCGGCCAGGTCGAGGAACTGGCCGTACTCCGGGGCGCCGAGGTGCGCGATGATCGCGGTCAGGCCCGGATGGCGGGCCAGGACCTCGCCGAACGGCCCCGGTCCGGTGAAGCGGCCGGGAGACGGCCCGGACCCGCAGTGCACCACCACCGGCACGCCGGCCTCGGCGAGCTGACCCCACACCGGCGTGAGCAGCTCGTCGCGCGGGTCGTAGGCGCCCACCTGCACGTGCGCCTTGAAGACGCGGGCACCGCCGGTGATCGCCCGGCCGACGTACTGCGCCACGCCGGGCTCGGGGAAGAACGTCGCGCTGTGCAGCGCGTCCGGGACGCGCGCGGCGAACTCCGCGGACCACGAGTTCAGCCAGTCGGCCATGTCGGGCTTGTGCGGGTACAGCAGCGCGGTGAACCGCCGCACGCCGAACGCCCGCAGCAGCGCCAGCCGCTCGTCTTCGGGCAGCCGGTAGGCGATCGGCCAGGGCGTGCCGGACCGGCCGTCCTCGAAGAAGTCCCAGACCTTGGCCAGCACGTTGCCCGGCATGAAGTGGACGTGCAAGTCGACCAGGCCCGGCAGGCCCAGGTCCCGCCAGAACGCGACGACCTCCGGCGCCTCCGCCGCCTGCGCGGACTGCGCCGCCTGCGCGGACTGGGAGGCCTGCGGCCCGGTCACGGGCGATCGGGGGAGCCGGGCACCGTCCTAGTCTGCCATTCCGGGTCCGGCCCGGTCGTAGCCGCCGCTCCCGCGATAGCGGCAGACTAGAGCGGTGACCGGGCGGATCAGGACGGCGGTTCGCGTCGAGGGCATCGTCCAGGGCGTCGGCTTCCGGCCGTTCGTCTATTCCCTGGCGACCAGCCTCGGGCTGGGCGGCCTGGTCGGCAACGACTCGGCCGGGGTGTTCGCCGAGGTGGAGGGCGAGCCCGCCGCCGTGCGCCGGTTCCTGCTGCTGCTGGAGCAGCAGGCGCCCCCGCTGGCCCGCATCGAGCGCGTCACGACCCGCGACCTGAGCCTGACGGGCTCCGCCGAGTTCGCCATCGCGCCGAGCGAGGTGGCCACCGGAGTCCGCCGTACGCTCATCTCGGCCGACACCGCCACCTGCGCGGACTGCCTGGCCGAGCTGGCCGACCCCGCCGACCGGCGGTTCGGCTACCCGTTCATCAACTGCACTAACTGCGGGCCGCGGTTCACCATCGTGCGGGACGTGCCCTATGACCGGGCCCTGACGACAATGGACCGTTATCGCATGTGCGCGCGGTGCGCGGCCGAGTACCGCGACCCCGCCGACCGCCGGTTCCACGCCCAGCCGGTGTGCTGCCCCGCGTGCGGGCCGGAGCTCCGGCTGCTCGACCAGTCCGGGGCACACCTGTCCGGTCAGGAAGCGGCGGCTGGCCCGATCGCGGCGGCCGCGGCGCTGCTGCGGGCGGGCCGGGTGCTGGCCGTCAAGGGCCTGGGCGGTTACCACCTGGCGGTCGACGCCGGCCAGGAGGCGGCGGCGGCCGCCCTGCGGGCGCGCAAGCAGCGGGAGGACAAGCCGTTCGCCGTCATGGTGGCCGACCTGGCGGCGGCGCGACGGCTGTGCCAGGTGGACGAGGCCGGGGCGGCCCTGCTGCTCAGCCCCCGGCGGCCGATCGTCCTGCTGCCGCGGCGCCCGGCCGGGGCGGACGGGGGCGCCGGGGCCGAGGCGGGCGCGCCGGTCGCGCCGTCGGTGGCGCCGGGGAACCGGCAGCTCGGGATCATGCTCCCGTACACGCCGCTGCATCACCTGCTGCTGGGCGAGCTTGCCGTGCCGATCGTCCTGACCAGCGGGAACGTCTCGGACGAGCCGATCGCCTACCGGGACGCCGATGCCCTGGAGCGGCTGGCCGGGATCGCGGATGCCTTCCTGACCCATGACCGGGCCATCCACATCCGGACCGACGACTCGGTCGTGCGCGCCTTCCGCGGCCGCGAGTCCGTGCTGCGGCGCTCCCGCGGCTACGTGCCCGAGCCGCTGCCAGTGCCGGTGCGGTTCAGCAGACCGGTCCTGGCCTGCGGCGCCGAGCTCAAGAGCACGTTCTGCCTGGGCGCCGGAGCCCACGCGTTCGTCTCGCACCACATCGGCGACCTGGAGAACGCCGAGACGCTGCTCTCCTTTACGGAGGGGATCGCGCACTTCCGGCGCCTGTTCGACATCGAGCCGCAAGTCGTCGCCCATGACCTGCACCCCGAGTACCTGTCCACCAAGTACGCGACCGCGCTGGCCGAGGGGGCGGCGGATGCGGAGGCCGCGGGCGTGGAACTGGTCGGCGTCCAGCATCACCATGCGCACATCGCCGCCTGCCTGGGCGATAACGGCGAGCAGGGGCCCGTCATCGGCGTCGCGTTCGACGGCACCGGGTACGGCACCGACGCCACCATCTGGGGCGGGGAGTTCCTCATCGCGGACCTGGCCGGGTTCGAGCGGGCCGGCCATCTGGAGCCGGTGCCGATGCCGGGTGGCGCGGCGGCCATCCGGCAGCCCTGGCGGATGGCCGCCGCCTACCTGGCCGCCGCCTACCCGGCCGGGCCGCCGGCCCCGCTCGAGGTGGTCACGCGCAACCAGCGGTCCTGGGCCGCCGTGCTCACGATGGCCCGGCGCGGCATCAACGCGCCGGTCACCTCCAGCGCCGGCCGGCTGTTCGACGCGGTGGCCGCCGTCCTGGGCGTGCGGGACTCGATCAGCTACGAGGGCCAGGCCGCCATCGAGCTGGAGCAGCTGGCCGAGCTGAGCGAGCGCGGCGCCTACCGGGCGGCGGTCACCGGCGGCGCGCCGCTGCGGGTGGCCGGGGCGGACCTGGTCGCGGCGGCGGCCGCCGACCTGGTCTCCGGGGTGAGCAGGCCGGTCATCGCGGCCCGGTTCCACAACGGGGTGGCCGCCGCCATCGAGCAGGTCTGCCTGGAGCTGCGGGACCGGCATGGCCTGAGCACGGTGGCGCTGTCCGGCGGGGTGTTCCAGAACCTGCTGCTGACCGACCGGGTCGTCGACCTGCTGGCCGGCCGCGGGTTCCGGGTGCTTGTCCATCACCGGGTGCCCTGCAACGACGGCGGGATCAGCTTCGGCCAGGCCCTGGTCGCGGCCGCCCGGAGCCGCCCGGCGGCGGGCTGATCCTCGACCGGAGCAGCACGAACGCGCCGACGCTGAGCACGATCAGCACCGCTCCGGCGGCGAGCCAGGGCCACGGGCTCCATTCATCGGTGCAGACCTGGCCGGCCGTGCTGGCGCTGCAGACGCTGCCGGGACCACCGCGGTTGAGGTAAGCCACATACAGCGGGACCAGGCCCAGCCCGGCGATCACCCCGACGGCGGAAACGGTTCGCCCGCCCCGCCACGCGAGCAGCGCGATCGTAGCGGCGGCCACCAGCGGGAGGATGAAGATGCCGATGGTGAGTGCGGTGAGCAGCGCCAGGCAGGCGCCGCCGCCGACCGCGGCCCAGGCGAGGAACGGCCAGCTCGGCCTCCTGCGATCATCGCGCTGCGCCATGAAATCGACCTTAGCGGCCGGCGGGCTGGCCGGGTAAGTTGAAAGCCTGGCCTTATCAGTCTAGCCTGATGATATGCAGGAGGATCGAGACGTCGACCAGGTCGCCGGAGCCCTGCGGGTCAGCATCGGCCAGCTCGTGCGGCGGATGCGGCAGGCCCGGGCCGACGGCGAGCTGTCGCTGCCCGAGACCTCGGCGCTGTCGCGGCTGGATCGCGGCGGTCCCGCCACGTCGGCCGCGCTCGCGCGCCTCGAGCAGATCAGCCCGCAGTCGATGGGCGCCACGCTCGGCGGCCTCGAGGCCCGCGGCCTCATCGAGCGGCACGCCGACCAGCAGGACGGCCGGCGCGTGGTCATGTCGGTCACCGAGGCCGGGCAGCAGGCGCTCCGTGACCGGCGCAACGCGGGGACCCAGCAGCTGGCCAGGGCCCTCGCAACCGGGTTCACGCGCTCGGAGCTCCAGCAGCTGCTGGCGGTCACCCCGCTGCTCGAGCGGCTGGCGGAGAGCATCTGATGGCGGAGAGCACCTGATGGCGGGCCAGCCCGGCGGCGGCCAGGTACCCGGCGGAGCGACCACGGCGGAGCCGCAGGACACCCGCTACCAGCGGGTGGCCCTGACCAACACGACCGCGGCCATGTTCATGGCCACGCTCGACGGGTCGATCGTCATCATCGCGCTGCCGGCCATCTTCCGGGGCATCCACCTGGATCCGCTGGCCTCCGGGAACATCGCCTACCTGCTGTGGATGATCATGGGCTACAGGCTGGTCCAGGCCGTGCTCGTGGTCACCGTCGGCCGCCTGGGCGACATGTTCGGCCGGGTCCGCATCTACAACGCCGGCTTCGTCGTCTTCACCATCGCCTCCATCCTGCTGTCGTTCGACCCGTTCCAGGGCGGCCGCGGGGCGCTGTGGCTGATCGGATGGCGGGTGCTGCAGGCCGTCGGGGGGTCCATGCTCATGGCGAACTCGGCCGCCATCCTGACCGACGCGTTCCCGCGCGAGCGGCGCGGCTTCGCGCTGGGCGTCAATCAGGTATCCGGCCTGGCGGGCATGTTCATCGGCCTGGTCGCGGGCGGCCTGCTGGCGGCCTGGGACTGGCGCGCGGTGTTCTGGGTCAACGTGCCCGTCGGGGTGTTCGGGACGGTGTGGGCCTACCGCAAGCTCCGGGACAACGGCGAGCGGCATGGCCGCCGCATCGACTGGTGGGGGAACATCACCTTCGCCGTCGGCCTGAGCGCGGTCCTGATCGGCGTCACCGTCGGCATCCAGCCGCACGGCGGCGCTGCGATGGGCTGGACCAGCCCTCAGGTCGCGGGCCTGCTGGCCGGGGGCGTCGCGCTGCTAGCGGCGTTCGCCGTGATCGAGGCCAGGGTGGCCGAGCCGCTGTTCCAGCTCAGCCTGTTCCGCATCCGGGCCTTCACGGCCGGCAACATCGCGGGCCTGGCGGTGTCCATCGCCCGCGGCGGCCTGCAGTTCGTGCTGATCATCTGGCTGCAGGGCATCTGGCTGCCGCTGCACGGCTACAACTACAGCGAGACGCCCCTGTGGTGCGGGATCTTCCTGCTGCCACTCACGGCCGGGTTCCTCATCGCCGGCCCGGTGTCGGGAATCCTGTCCGACCGGTTCGGCAGCCGGGGCATCGCCACCGCCGGGATGGTGGTGTTCGGCGGCAGCTTCATCGGCATGATGGCGCTGCCCGTCGACTTCCCGTACTGGGCCTTCGCCCTGCTCATCGCGGCCAACGGGATCGGCACCGGCATGTTCGCCGCCCCTAACTCCTCCTCGATCATGAGCAGCGTCCCGGCCAGCCAGCGCGGCGTGGCCTCGGGCATGCGCTCGACCTTCCAGAACTCCGGCACGGCCCTGTCGATCGGCGTGTTCTTCTCGCTCATGATCGCCGGGCTGGCGGCCAGCCTGCCCAAGGCGCTGACCAGCGGCTTGCAGCGCCACGGCGTGCCGCACGCCGTGGCGCATCACATCGCCACGCTGCCGCCGGTGTCGTCGCTCTTCGCCGCCGTCCTCGGCGTGAACCCGCTCCAGCACCTGCTGGCGGCCAATGGCGCGCTGTCCGGCCTCCCGGCCGCCGCCCGGCACGCCCTCACCGGCCGGGAGTTCTTCCCGAGCCTGATCTCGGGCGCGTTCCACCACGGCCTGGTGGTGGTGTTCGCCGTCGCCGCCGCCCTGGCGGCGGTGGCCGGGTTCGCGTCGCTGCTGCGCGGCGGCCGCTACGTCCGGCCCGCGGACGCCGACCGGCCGCGGCAGCCCGCCGCCAGGGGCGCCCGGTAACGCTACCGCGTTAGTCGCCCGCGACCGGGGTGCGGCGGCGGAGCCAGTCGTACCAGCTGTCCATCCCGTCCCCGGTGGTGGCCGACACCTGCAGGAGCAGCGCGTCCGGCGACACCTTGCGCAGCCCGGAGGCGTACTCGCGGACATCGAAGTTCACGTAGGGCAGCAGGTCGATCTTGTTGAGCAGGACCAGGTCGGCCTGCCGGAACATGTGCGGGTACTTGAGCGGCTTGTCGGCCCCCTCGGTCACCGAGGCCAGCACCACCTTGGCCTGCTCGCCCAGGTCGAACAGGGCGGGGCAGACCAGGTTGCCGACGTTCTCGATCATCACGATCGATCCGCCCTGGGGCTCCAGGCAGCGCAGCGCCCGGGCAAGCATCTCCGCGTCCAGGTGGCAGCCGGCTCCGGTGTTGATCTGCACCACGCTGCTGCCGGCGGCCAGGATGCGGCTGGCGTCCAGCGCGGTCTCCTGGTCTCCCTCGACGACCGAGATCGTGACCCGGCCCGCCAGGCCCTGCATCGTGGCCTCGAGCAGGGTGGTCTTCCCGGCGCCCGGCGAGCTCATCAGGTTCACCGCCAGGATGCCGCGTTCCCGCAGCCACTCGCGGTTGCCCTGAGCGATCTCGTCGTTCTTGGCCAGCACCTTCTGCTGAAGCTCAACGGTCCGCGGGCCGTCGGCCGCCTCCAGGGTCTGCAGTTCCGGCTGCGGGTGCTCGTGGAACTGGCGGTACTCGGAGGGCTCGTCCCCGGGGTGCTCATGCTCGTGCTCAGGGTGCTCGTGCTCGTGCTCGGCGTGCCCGTGCTCATGGCGCCGGCCGTAGCCGCGCTGCGGGTCCAGATCATGGTTATGGTCGCGGTCAGAGACCAGTAGCCGGACCGTCCCGCCCGAGCAACCGCATGTGGCGCACATAGGTCATCCCACCTGAACTGACGTGATCTTGAGGTCCTGTCCCGCCAGCACCGTGATCTCGGCACTGCCGCACGGGCAGATGGCAATGGGGCTGTCTGGCTCGAAGTTGACACCGCAGACGCGGCAGCGGCACAGGCCGGGCGGCTCAGTGATTTCCAGGCGGGCACCTTCCAGGTTGGTGCCCTCGGTAACCAGGTCGAAGCAGAACCGCACCGAGTCCGCCACGACGCCGGACAGGGCGCCGATCTCCAGGCGCACGCACACGATGCGCTCGTCGGGCAGGCGCCCGGTCACCGCGTCGACGACGCCTTCGGTGATGGCCAATTCGTGCACTGCCTCGCTCTTTCGGTTCTGCGGGTTGGCTCGGTGTCTTCGTCTGCGGCCTGTGGTCAGTGTCTGCGGCCTGTGGTTAGTTTGCTTACTTAGCTTGGTCGCTCTTAGTGACTGCGGCACTCCCCGGATTCCGTGCTAGGCCTTCCGCCCTGACGTGTGCATGCGCTCAGCAGATGCGCGGCAGCGGGTCACCGACCAGCAGGTCAACGATCCGGGTGCCGCCAAATGCGGTCTTGAGCTGGACGATGCCCGGCGGCTCGGGAGTCACCCGCCCGATGATCGCGGCCTGCTCGCCCTGCGGATGGGCGCGCAGGGCGGCGAGCGCCTGATCGGCCTGGTCCCCGTCGACCACGACCACGACCCGGCCCTCGCAGGCCACGTACATCGGGTCGATGCCCAGGAGCTCGGACGCGCCCCGTACCTCCAGCCGGACCGGGATCTCGTCCTCGGTGACGACAATGCCGACGTCCGCCGCGGTGGCGATCTCGTTCAGGATCGTGGCCACGCCGCCGCGGGTAGCGTCGCGCAGGGCCCGCACCCCCGGCGTCTTGGCCAGCAGGCTGGCGATCAGGCCGTTCAGCGGGGCCGTATCAGAGACGACATCGGCCTCGATGTCCAGCTCCCCGCGGGCCAGCATGATCGTCACGCCGTGATCGCCTATCGGCCCGGAGACCAGGATGGCATCTCCCGGCCGGGCCTGGGCGACGCCCAGCGTCCCCTCGCGCTCGATCACGCCGATCCCGGCCGTGTTGATGTAGCAGCCGTCCGCCTTGCCTCGCTCCACCACCTTGGTATCGCCGGTCACGATCTGAACGCCCGCTCGCTGCGCCGCGGCCTGCATGGAGGCGACGATCCGGCTCAGGTCAGCGACGGGAAAGCCTTCCTCGAGGATGAAGCCGGCCGAGAGGTAGAGCGGCACCGCGCCGGATACGGCCAGGTCATTCACGGTGCCGTTGACGGCCAGGTCACCGATGTCGCCGCCCGGGAAGAACAGCGGCGAGACCACGTAGGAATCCGTGGTCAGGGCCACCCGCGCGCCGTTGACGTGCACCCGGGCCGCGTCCTCCAGCGGCTCCAGGAGCGGGTTGCGGAAGCCGTCGAGGAAGATCGCCTCGATGAGCGTCTGCGTCGCCTTGCCGCCCGCCCCGTGCGACATCGTGATGCGCTCTTCCTTCACCCGCGGACGCGCCCGCCGGGCCCGGTCGATCCGGTCGAGGACCAGGTCCTCGCGCACGGTTCCCGGCCGCGGCTGGGGCGAGCCCTGGCGCTCCGGCCGGGCCGCCTCGCGCCCGGCCTGCTCGTCGTGCTCGCGGAGCGCCTCGGCGACCCAGCCGGCGGAATGGCCGCCGCCCGGCTGACCGCCGGCGTCGCGGGGCACGGGCGGGCTCGGCTGACCGCTGGTCATGGCCTGCTCGCCTCCTTGACCCGCGTCCGCGTCAGCCGGCCGTAGTTGTAGTACGCCGCGCAGGCGCCCTCGGGCGACACCATGCAGGTGCCGATCGGGGTCTCCGGGGTGCAGGCGGTGCCGAAGACCTTGCACTCCCACGGCTTGAGGACACCCTTGAGCACCTCGCCGCACTGGCAGGCCTTCGGATCGGCGACCCGCACGCCCGGCACCGAGAACAGCCGCTCGGCGTCGAACTGCGCGTACTGGTCGCGGACCTTGAGCGCGGAGTGCGAGATGAAGCCCAGCCCGCGCCACTCGAAGTAAGGCCGCAGCTCCATGGTCTCGCCGATGGCCTTGAGCGCCACCACGTTGCCGTCCCACGGCACGACCCGCGCGTACTGGTTCTCGATCTCCGCCCGGCCCTCCGACAGCTGCTGCATGAGCATGTAGATGGACTGCAGGATGTCCAGCGGCTCGAACCCGGCCACTACGACGGGCCGCCCGTAGTCGCGCGCGATGAACTCATAGGGCCGGCAGCCGATCACCGTCGACACGTGACCGGGGCCGATGAACCCGTCGAGCCGGAGGTCCGGGGAGTCCAGGATCGCCTTGATGGCCGGGATGATCGTGACGTGGTTGCAGAAGACGGAGAAGTTGGTCAGGCCCTCGGCTGCGGCGCGCAGCATGGTCATCGCCGTGGATGGTGCCGTCGTCTCGAATCCGATGGCCATGAAGATAACGCGCTTGCCGGGGTTGCTCCGGGCGATCTTCAGCGAGTCCAGCGGGGAGTAGACCATCCTGATGTCGGTCCCGCGGGCCTTGGCGTCGAAGAACGAGCCGTGACTGCCGGGGACTCGCATCATGTCGCCGAACGAGGTCATGATGACGTCCGGCTCGGCGGCCAGCGCCATGGCGTCGTCCATCCGGCCCATCGGGATCACGCAGACGGGGCAGCCCGGCCCGTGCACCAGGGTGACCTGCTCGGGCAGGTAGTCCTCGAGCCCGTGCTTGTAGATGGTGTGGGTGTGCCCGCCGCACACCTCCATGAGCTTGTACTGCCGCCCCGGCTCGCACAGCGCCGCGATCTTCGCCGCCAGCGCGTGAGCCTTGTCAGCATCACGGAATTCGTCTACGAACCGCATCGCTCAGGCTCCTATTCGATTCGCGAATCCTGCAGGGCCGCGAGCTCATCCTCATATGCCTGCCCGATCCCCTCCAGGAAGGACAGGGCCGCGGCGGCCTCGTCCTCATCGATCTTGGACAGTGCGAATCCGACGTGGATCAGCACCCACTCGCCCGGCTTGGGCGGATCATCGGCTAGCAGGCCGACGTTGATGACCCTGCGGACTCCGCTGACGTCCACCCTGGCCAGGTCACTTTGATCGGGGAGGAACTCGATAACCTCACCGGGAATGCCGAGGCACATGCGCCCACCCCTCTATGGAAACTGGCTCTGGCCGGCGCCGCGGTCGCCCGTGGCTGCGGCCTTATGATCTCCTGCGGCCTTCGGATCTTCTGCCCACCCCGCGGCGCCGTTAGCCGCTAGGTCGGCCACGACCTGGACGGCCTCGTCGACCGAGGCCGCCACCGCGTCACTGAGCCCGATGCCGTAGTCCACGCTGGCGGGCTCGCAGCCCACGATGAGGATCCGGCCGGGCCGGGCGCCGCCGAGCATGTCCAGCATGCCGAACACGACATCGGGCTGCATGCCGTGCGCGTCGAAGAGCGGGCTGGCCGCCGCCTCGGCGGCGGCCGCCGCCTCGTCCGTGCTGGCCGCCCGAGGGTCGGCTGGGCCGGCCGCCGGGCTGACCGGGTCAGCTTGCGGGGCGGGCTCGGAGCCGAGGTCGGGCTCGATCACGTACAGCGTGCCGGGCATGCCGCCCCGCGGCGTCGCGTCAATGAGGATCGCCGCGTCAAAACCGTTCGCCAGGTCGTAGGCCAGGTGCATGCCCCGGATGCCGTAGTCGACGACCCGCACGCCCCCAGGGAGATCCAGCCGGGCCAGCCGGGTCGCCACCTCCACGCCGAAGCCGTCATCGCCGAGGAAAATGTTGCCGATCCCCGCGACCAGCACCTGGGCCGTCATGGGGTCGCCTCCCGCGGGCCGGCGACCGGGTCCGGCCCCAGAGCGTGCTGGCACAGCTCCCAGAGGGCGTGGTACATCGTCGTCTGCGCTTCCTGGATCCGGTGCACCGATGCCGACGGCGCGACGAACAGGTAGTCAATACTGTCCAGCTCGGCCATCTTGCCGCCCTCGTAGCCGGCGATGCCGATCGTGAGCATGCCGCGCCTGCTGGCCTCGTCGAAGGCACGCAGCAGGTTGTCGGAGTTGCCGCTGGTGGACAGGCCGACCGCGATGTCGGCCTTGCTGCCGAAGGCGGCCAGCTGGCGGGCGAAGATCACGTCGACGCCGACATCGTTGGACAGCGCGGTCAGCACGGCGGGGTCGCTGGCCAGCCCGAGGGCGGGCAGCGGCCGCGCGGAACCGCCCGGATACAGGAAGGTCGTGACGACCGCCTGGGCATCGGTGGCGCTGCCGCCGTTCCCGAACGCCAGCAGGCGGCCGCCGGCGGCGAACCGGCTGGCCATGTCCCGGGCGCAGGCCAGCAGCCTGGCGCCGTCGGCGGCACGGACGGCGCGGCGCAGCTCGATGATCTCGCTGGCCTTGGCCACGGTCGAGGCCCGCACTTGCTCGAGGACAGCGGACACATCTGTCTTGCCCGAGTACAGGAAGGGATACAGGGACTCGACGGACCCCGCCGCGTGCTCCTGCTGGAGTCCTGCCGGAGGCGGGGTGCCGCCGGGCGGCGCGGTCATCCCGGCACCACCGCGATCGCTTCCCGCGCGTGCACCAGGATGGTGTCGCCGACGTTCGCGCTGACCAGCGCGACGCTGACTTCTTCCTCGCCCGCGCCCGTGTCGACCACGGCTAGCTCGTCGTCCAGCAGACGCAGGATCCGCACGGCCACGGCGGCGTCCGAGCAGGTAATGCAGACCTCGTCATGGCACTGCCGCTGGTCGATGTACTGCGGCTGCCCGATGAACTGCGGCTGGTCGTCAGAGCTCATGCCACCACCCCCGGAGCCAGCACCCCTGGCTGCTCGAAGAACACATGCACCAGTTCCCAGAGCACGTGATAGGTCGTGACCTGCATCTCCTTGACGATCCGCGGATCAGTGGCCTGGGTGACCAGGACATGGTCGACCGCCGGGCTGGCGGCGATGGCCCCGCCGCCGCCGCCCACCAGGGCGACCGTCAGCATCCCGATGTCGCGGCTGGCCTGCAGGCCGGCCAGGACGCTGGGATCGTCGCCGTCGGCGCAGATCCCCAGCGCGATGTCGGCGGCATCGGCCAGGTAACCAAGCTGACGGGAGAAGACCGCCGCCATCCCCTCCCGGGCGGCGATCTCCGTCACCGTCGCGACATCCGACGTCAGCGAGATGGCGGGCAGCGCCCGCTTCCCGACGATCACCGGATGCACGAACTCGACCGCGACATGCTGGGCGTCGGTGGTCTCGGCACCGATGCCGAATACCATCAGCTTCCCGCCGCGGTGGAACCTGATGGCCATATCGTGGCAGGCCGCGGCCACGGCCCCGGCCTGCTCGGCCAGCTCAGCCGCCGGCTGCTCCCGGCGGTCGAACAGGGCCGTGACCACGCTGTCGTCGGGGGAACTCATGCCGGGTCCCCGGGGTTGTCGGCACCGTCGGCCTCGGGTAGCGATATCTCGATCCGCACGTCCACGCGGTCGCGGACCTTGAGGGAGCCCAGGAAGGCGGAGTAAGGCTTGATCCCGAAGTCCGACTGCACGACCGTCGCGGCGGCCCGGTAGTCGCCCGGGTCGGCCTGGCTCACGTCCAGGCGCAGCGGGCGAGACCGGCCGGCCAGGGTCAGCGTCCCGGTGATCTGGCCGCCGCCACCCGTGGCGGGGTCAAAGGCCGTCGCGGTAAAGGTGGCCTCGGGGTGACGATCGGCGGTCAGCACCTTGCGCGCCGTTATCGCAATTTCACGCTTGTCACGGTCGGTCAGCGGCTTCAGGCCGCCCGTGCCCTCGCGTACGACGATTGAACCCATCTCAATCCGCACCTCCAGGCTCTTCGGTGTCAGGCCATCGCCTACCACCAGCTCGCCCGACCAGCGCGTCGGCTCCAGGACGAGGTCATGCCCGGCCTGCGCCGCCAGACCGTCGCGGAGCGTCATTAATACAATACGGCCCTGCTCGGCGCCGAGGGAGTGGCGTCCCGCGTGAATCGCCATAGGAGCACCGTAGGACACATGTGGGGGGACGTCTAGCGATCTGGCGGACACGTCTGGCTAGATGTCGGGACAGGCAGGGTCCGCGGGGCCGTCAGGGCAGCGGTACCGCGCCGAAGACTTCCTGAATGCGGCGCAGGTCGCGCATCCGGGGCTCGGTCGCTCCGCCCACCCACCGGCTGACGGTCTTGACCGACACGCCGAGCTGCCGGGCGGCGGCTTCCTGCGTCAGCCCCTCGCGGCGCAGGGCGCTCGACATCCACTCCGCGAACGTCCCGGACGGCCTCGGCCCGTCCGTCCCGGGGACGCCCGCGGCGCCGTCGGCGGCCGGATGGCCGTCCGGCCCGGCGTCGCGGGCGGATGGCTGCGCGTGCCGGACGGCCTGAGCGAGCTGGGCGGCGTGGCTGAGCTGGGCCGCCTGGGCCGCCTGCGCGGCCTGGGAACCGGGAGTAGCCTGCGCGCCGCGGCCGGGCGGCCCGACCTGGGCTGGCTGCACGACCGAGACCGGCTGCCCGGGCATCGTCGGCGGCAGGATCGCGGTGTCCGAGTGCAGCACGTCCACCTCGACGTGCTCAGGGAAGATCCGGAATGCGACCTGGATGGAGCCGGTCGGGCCGGCCGCGTCCAGCAGGGCGCGGAACACGGTCTCGCCGACCTCGCGGTTGCCCTCGTCGGTCAGCGGCGACTCGGCCAGGCAGCGCCGGACGAAATCCCTGATATCCGGGATAGAGGATGGCCGGGCGGTAAATACCTGAGACAAGACCACGACAGGAACGACCTCAATCGGGCTCCCCGCGGCACCGTACCCGGGCTCCGCCACTGGTCCGTCTCCTCTGCCGTCACCCCACTGCACCACGGCAGGGCTGCCGTTAGCGTACGTGCTGGGTGACACGTCGGGAAACCCTCTGCGGGTTCAGTCGTCGTCGCGGTCAGTTTTGGCCGGACTCCGCAGCCGACCCGCTGCCGGCCGCGGGAACCGGGGTCCGGGCCGCCGCCCGGGCGACTGCTAGCCAGCTGGGCGGGGTACGACCAGGCCGCGCGGGGGTTGTCCCATGATAGGACATTTCTGTCTGGTGGACTGACTGTTTAGTCTTGAAGGAGGGACGCAGCAGGTCTATGGTGGCGATGTCCGCGCATCACCGAGGGTGAGGTGCGTCTTGATCCACCGCTTCGGCGCTGAAGCGTCATCCCGCAGGACCCGGGCCGCCGGGCATTTAGTGATGGGCGGCAGAGGGGGCGAGGCCTGCCGCGCGCACACGAGGTGCGCTGCGGACTTGATCCGCGCCGTGTCCGGTCGCAGTGTCGTGTGCATCACCACCGTTCGCCGCACCGCCTTGGGCGCTGCCGCTAGCCAAGTCCGCAGCGGGGGCTGCGGCTGCTGGGCTGAGCCCAGCCAGTTCCCGGCCGATCCAGAAGCGAGGAGGTGGCCTCGCCATGGCCGCTGACACTCAGACAGCTGCATCGCAGGCGCAGACCGAGGAGCCCGTCGTCCACATCCTCTGGATGAACGGCGGCCTGGGCTGCGACGGAGACTCCGTGGCCCTGACGGCCGCCACCCAGCCGAGCATCGAGGAGATCGTCCTCGGCGCGCTGCCGGGGCTGCCCAAGGTGGCCGTGCACTGGCCGCTGATCGACTTCGAGTGCGGGCCGGAGACCGGTGCCGACAACTTCATCGAATGGTGGCACAAGGCCGACCGCGGCGAGCTCGACCCGTTCGTGCTCGTCGTCGAGGGGTCCATCCCGAACGAGGCCATCAAGGAAGAGGGCTACTGGTGCGGCTTCGGCAATAACCCGGCCACGGGGCAGCCGATGACGACCAACGAGTGGCTCGACCGGCTGGCCCCCAAGGCCACGGCCATCCTGGCCGCGGGCACCTGCGCCACCTACGGCGGGATTCACGCGATGGCCGGGAACCCGACCGGCGCCATGGGCGTCCCGGACTACCTGGGCTGGGACTGGCGCTCGAAGGCGGGGCTGCCGATCGTCTGCGTGCCCGGCTGCCCCACCCACCCGGACAACCTGTCGGAGACCATCCTCTACCTGCTGTACCAGGTAGCCGGCCAGGCCCCGATGATTCCCCTGGACGAGGCACTGCGGCCGACCTGGCTGTTCGGCGCCACGGTGCACGAGGGCTGTGACCGCGGCGGCTACTACGAGCAGGGCGACTTCGCCAGCGAGTACGGCTCGCCGAAGTGCCTGGTCAAGCTCGGGTGCTGGGGGCCGGTCGTGAAGTGCAACGTGCCCAAGCGCGGCTGGATCAACGGCGTCGGCGGCTGCCCGAACGTCGGCGGTATCTGCATCGCCTGCACGATGCCGGGCTTCCCGGACAAGTTCATGCCGTTCATGGACGAGCCGCCGGGGTCGAAGGTGTCGGCGACCGCTAGCACCTTGTACGGGACGGTCATCCGCACGCTGCGCGGCTTCACCGCCAGGACGGCCGACGAGGAGCCGAAGTGGCGCAGGAAGGGCGACGAGCTGCTGACGGGTTACAAGAAGACCTGGTGACACTGACCGGCGTCGGCGCCTGCGCGGGCGGCCACGTTCTGACTAGGGGAGATAAGCGATGACGACGGCAGAAGACACCAGCCTGGTCGAGATGGCCTGGGACCCGATTACCAGAATCGTCGGGAGCCTGGGCATCTACACCAAGATTGACTTCAAGCAGAAGAGGGTCGTCGAGTGCCACAGCACCTCGTCGATCTTCCGTGGCTACAGCATCTTCATGAAGGGCAAGGACCCGCGGGACGCGCACTTCATCACCAGCCGGATCTGCGGCATCTGCGGCGACAACCACGCCACCTGCTCGGTATACGCGCAGAACATGGCCTACGGCGTCCGGCCCCCGCACCTCGGTGAGTGGATCATCAACCTGGGCGAGGCCGCCGAGTTCATGTTCGACCACAACATCTTCCAGGAGAACCTGGTCGGCGTGGACTTCTGCGAGAGGATGGTCGGCGAGACCAATCCAGGCGTCCTGGAGCGGGCCAGGAGCACCCCGGCCCCGCACGCGGCCGAGCACGGCTACCGGACCATCGGCGACATCATGAAGTCCCTGAACCCGCTGGAAGGCGAGTTCTACCGCGAGGCGCTGCAGGTGTCCCGGTCGACCCGGGAGATGTTCTGCCTCATGGAGGGGCGGCACGTGCATCCGTCGACGCTGTATCCCGGCGGCGTCGGCACCACGCCGACGGTGCAGCTGTTCACTGACTACCTCACCCGGCTCATGCGCTACGTCGAGTTCATGAAGCGCGTCGTGCCGATGCACAACGACCTGTTCGACTTCTTCTACGAGGCGCTGCCTGGTTATGAAGAGGTTGGCCGCCGCCGCGCGGACATGGTCTGCTGGGGCAGCTTCAACGATCCCGACCACTGCGACTTCCGGTACGACCACATGACGAACTGGGGCCGCAAGATGTTCGTCACCCCGGGCGTCATCCGGGACGGACAGCTCGTCACCAACGACCTGGTCGAGATCAACCTGGGCATCCGCATCCTGCTCGGCTCCTCGTTCTACGAGGACTGGGAGGGCCAGGAGATGTTCGTGACCCGCGACCCGCTGGGCAACCCGGTGGACTCGAGGCACCCGTGGAATCAGCACACCATCCCGCGGCCGCAGAAGCGCAACTTCGACGACAAGTACAGCTGGGTCATGTCGCCGCGCTGGTTCGACGGCACGAACTACCTGGCCGCTGACACGGGCGGCGGCCCGCTGGCCCGGCTGTGGGCCACCGCGCTGGGCGGCCTGGTCGACTTCGGGTACGTCAAGTCCACCGGTCACAGCGTGCAGATCAACCTGCCGCGCACGGTGACCAAGCCCGAGGTCAGCTTCGAGTGGACGATCCCCACCGACTCCGAGGGCAGGCCGCTGTCCAACGCGATCGAGCGGGACCGGGCCCGGACCTACTTCCAGGCCTACGCCGCCGCGGCCGCGCTGTATTTCATGGAGCAGGCGCTGGCCGAGATCCGGGCCGGGCGCACCAAGACCTGGGAGCCGTTCTCGGTGCCGGACGAGGCCAACAGCTGCGGCTTCACCGAGGCCGTGCGCGGCGTGCTCTCGCACCACATGGTGATCCGCGGCGGAAAGATCGCGAACTACCACCCGTACCCGCCGACCCCGTGGAACGCGAGCGTTCGCGACAGCTACGGCACGCCGGGCCCGTACGAGGACGCGGTGCAGAACACGCCGATCTTCGAGGAGAATCCGCCCGATCAGTTCAAGGGCATCGACATCATGCGCGCGGTGCGCAGCTTCGACCCGTGCCTGCCCTGCGGGGTGCACATGTACCTGGGCAACGGCAAGGCGCTGGAGAAGGTGCACTCGCCGATGTCGGCGGTCACGCTGTCCACCTGAACAGCTCAGGACGATCCTGGATCCGGGCCCATTGCCCGGATCCAGGGGCGCGCTCAGCGCCAGTCAGGCACGCCGTGCCCGGCTGGTCATCTGACTGCCATGCAGACCGGAGGCGAGGCACATGACCGGCGTGCGGAGCGTTGGCGCACGGGTCGAGGAACTGCTGGAAGTGCTGCGTCAGGGCGGCTCCGGCGGGGCGGCCCAGGCAGCCGAGGAACTGGTCGGCCTGCTGGTCGGCCTGTACGGGGACGGCCTGGCCCGGATCGTGACCGTCCTGGAGGAAGAGCCGGGGGGCGCGGCCGTGCTGGCCAAGCTGGGCGACGATCCCCAGGTCGAGGGCCTGCTGCTGCTGCATGACCTGCACCCGCTGGATGTCGACGCCCGGATTCAGCGCGCGCTGGACCGGGTCCGGCCCTACCTCGGCTCGCACGCCGGCGGCGTGGAGTACCTGGGCGTGACTGACGGCATCGCCCGGCTTCGCCTGGAGGGCAGCTGTCACGGCTGCCCGTCGTCCACGGTGACTGTGCAGCTGGCCATCCAGAGCGCGGTCGAGGATGCGGCGCCCGAGGTCACCGAGGTCGTGGTCGAGGGCATGACCGCGGCGCCCGAGCCCGGCCTGCTGCAGATCGGCGCCCGGCCGCCGGACATCGCCGCCGGCCTGTCCAGCCGGGCCCCGGCCAGGGACACGGACGCCGGGGCCGGCTGGATCACGCTGCCGAGCATCGGGCCGCCCAGCTCCCGGCCGGTCACCGCGTCCGCCGGGGGCGCCGCCGTGCTGGTCTGCTCGGTTCGCGGCACGCTGTACGCCTACCTGGACGCCTGCGCGTCGTGCGGATCCTCCATGGCTGACGGGAAGCTGGAGCGCGAGGAGCTGACCTGCCCGGGCTGCGGCGCCCGGTACAACGTGCGGCTGGCCGGCAAGGGCATCGACGACCCGGCCGCGCACCTGGACCCGCTGCCGCTGCTCGCTGACAGCCAGGGCGTGCGGGTGGCGATGCCTGAGACGGCCCGCTCATGACCGGGACCCGGGGCACGGCCGGAACCCAGGGCCTGCGACGCTTCGTCCGGCCGGGCGAGGGCGCGCCGCCCGCGGCCGCGCCTGCTGAGTCCGCGCCGCCCGAGCCGGCGCCTTCCGCGCCCGTAGCGCTGCCCGGCATCGGCGGCTCGTCGGCCAGCCCGGACACGGAACGGTGCGAGCTGTGCTCGGCCGAGGTGCTAGCCGAGCACAGCCACGTCGCCGACCTCGAATCCTCGACCCTGGTCTGCGCCTGCCGGGCCTGCTACCTGCTGTTTACGCAGGTCAACGCAGGCCGCGGCCGCTACCGGGCCGTGCCCGACCGGTACCTGTCCGATCCTGGCCGGACCCTGACCCCGGCCCAGTGGGACCAGCTGGAGATACCGGTCGGGCTCGCGTTCTTCCTGCGGAGCTCCAGCGCGGACCGGGTGGCCGGCTTCTATCCCAGCCCGGCCGGCGTCACCGAGTGCATCCTGGACCTGGCGGCCTGGGAGCAGCTCACCCGGGAGTACCCGCTGCTCGGCGAGCCCGCTCCGGACGTCGAGGCGGCCCTGGTCTGCCGGACCGGTGCCGGAGTGGAGTACTTCCTCGTTCCGATCGACGCCTGCTACGAGCTCGCTGGCCGGATGCGGCTGCACTGGCGCGGGTTTGACGGGGGCGCGGAGGCCAAGGCGAGCATCGCCGATTTCCTCGACAAGGTGCGGTCCCGCGCCAGGGCGCTGCGCCCTCCGGCTAACCAGGAGGCGTAGGTGACCGAGCTGGTCTTCGACTGCGTGGGCGCGCGCGCCGACAAGTACGCGGTCAATCCCGCCATGACCATGGTCCTGCGCATCAGCGAGACCAGCGGCCAGCGGGTCGAGGCCATCGCGCTGCGCTGCCAGATCCGGATCGAGCCGGCCCGGCGGCGCTACTCCGACGCCGAGGCCGAGCGGCTCACCGACTTGTTCGGAGAGACCCAGCGCTGGGCGGACACGCTGCGGCCGGTTCAGTTCACCAACGTCTCCATCATGGTGCCGGGCTTTAGCGGGAGCACCGAGCTGGAACTGCCCGTTCCCCTCACCTACGACATGGAGATCGGCGCTACCCGGTATTTCGCCGGCCTGGACGAGGGCGAGGTGCCGCTGCTGCTGCTGTTCAGCGGCACGATCTTCGGCACGGCGGACGGCCGCCTGTCGGTCCAGCAGGTGCCATGGAGCAAGGAGGCCAGCTACCGGCTGCCGGTGGCGCTCTGGCGCGAGGCCATCGACGCGCACTTCCCGAACAGCGCCTGGTTCAGGGTCAGCATGCATACCTGGGACGAGCTGCAGCGCTACAAGGCGCAGCGCGCGCTGCCGAGCTGGGAGGCCACGATGCTCGCGCTGCTGGCCGAGGCGGCACCCTCGGCACCCACGGAGCCGTCGGCGGCGGAAGTCGAGGCGGCACAGGCATCGGAGCAGCGGCCATGAGACTCGACCCGGAGCACCTGGCCCACGCGCGGCAGGTCGCGGACGCCATCTTGTACGAGGGCTATCTGCTGTACCCCTACCGCCAGTCATCGCAGAAGAACCAGGTCAGGTTCCAGTTCGGCGTGCTGATGCCGCCCGATTACGGGCAGATCGACCCGCACGAGCGCTCGGCCAGCCAGACCGAGTGCCTGCTGGAGTGCCCGCAGGATGCCCAGGTGCGCATCCTGGTCCGGTTCCTCCAGCTGCAGGAGCGGGTGGTGCAGGGCATCTCCCCGGAAACCGGCCAGCTGCACGACGTGGGTGCCCTGTACGTCGATGGCACTGAGTACACCTGCTGGAACGAGGCCACCGAGCGGGAGCAGCAGGTGACCGTGCCGGTCGCCGCGCTGCTCCGCGAGGACAAGAAACTGGAATTTCACATCGGGCCGGGTGAGACAGCCGAGGATCTCGCCGATGCGGGCGGCCGTCCGGCGGGCCGCCTGATCCGCAGCTGGGCCGCGCTGGACGGAGCGATCCGGATCAGCGCCGAGCGGGTCGCGGGCCCCTACCAGGCGCTGCGGCTGCGCGTCCGGGTCGAGAACTCCTCGGCCCCGGCGGAACCGCTGAAGAACCGCGATGACGGCCTGCGCTACGCCCTGATCGCCGAGCATGCGCTCATCGGCGTGCCCGGCGGGACATTCCTGTCCATGACCGACCCGCCGGAGTGGGCCGCGGCGGCGGTGGCCGAGTGCGAGAACGTCGGCACCTGGCCGGTGCTGGCCGGCCCGGAAGACTGCCGCGACCTCATGCTGTCCTCGCCAGTGATCCTGTATGACCACCCGGAGATCGCCGCCGAGAGCGCCGGCGACCTGTTCGACGCCACCGAGATCGACGAGATCCTGATCCTCCGCACGCTGGCCCTGACCGACGCGGAAAAGCGCGAGGCCCGGGCGACCGACAGCCGGGTCGCGGAGATGATGGACCGGCTGGACGACCTGCCGCCGGAGATGCTGGAGCGGATGCACGGCGCGATCAGGTACCTGCGGTCGGCGCCGGCCGGCGCTCGCATCGGCGGGGGAGCCAGCGCCGGCGGCCCGGGCGGCTCCAGGCCGGGCGCCCCGATGCCGGGTGGGCCTATGCCGGCCGCCTCCCTGCCGGCCGCCCCCATGCCGGAGGGCTCCCTGACAGGAGAGCCCATGCCAGGGGAGCCCATGGCGGGCATGTCCGCCGGGGTGAGCAGGCCGGGCCTGGCGGGCGCGCTGCCGGGTGATCCGGGCGTGGACTGGCCGGGACCGCAGGTGACCGACCGCCCGGCCGTCCCGTGGTGGGATCCAGGCTCGGACAGCTCCGTCTCCCCGGACACCGACCATGTCGTCGTCGACGGCGTGCGCATCGCCCGCGACAGCCGGGTGATCATGCGTCCCGGAGCCCGGCGCGCCGACGCCCAGGACCTGTTCCTGATCGGCCGCGAGGCCGTCGTCGAAGCCGTCCTGCATGACGTGGACGGCCAGATTCACCTGGCCGTGACTCCTGTCGATGACCCGGCTGCCGACCTGCAGCGCAATCATGGCCGGTTCCTGTATTTCGCGCCAGACGAAGTCGAGCCGCTTGGCTCCGGCGATCTCACTCAGCACGAGGAAGAGGACAAGAGATGATCTCCAAGCTGATCAAGGCAGCCGTGCTCGCGGCTGTGCTCGCGGTGATCGTGCAGTCAGTGCCGGACGTGAAGCGGTACCTCGAGCTGCGCGACATGTAAGGGGCGCGCCGCCGCGCAGTGGCGTGCCCATCGAGGAGGCAGGGCAGGACCATGGAAACGATTGTTGGCTTCGTGGCGGGCTGGGCGGCACCATCGGTAACATCACCGACACGCTGGCACAGCACGCTTCGGAAGACCAGGCCGCCTGACCGATGCGGCGCGGCCAGGTCGCAGCCTGCGGACTAGTAACGCCAGACCGTGGTCGGCCCGCGTCGTGAGCAGCGGGCGGCCTGGCCCGCTCCGGTAGCGGGATCGGCATCGAGATGCCCGGCCGTCATCGCCCTGTTCCGCCGTGCCGGCTGGCCGTGCGGCCAGTCGGCACGGGGCCAGATTATCCCGTTCGCGCGGCCATCCGGGTTTCCTGCCGGGCGGCCTCCGCGACGCGGGTGCTCTTACGGCGCCGCAGGAACCGGAGCGTGGCCGCGATGCCGAAGGCGGCGGCGGGCGGGAGCGTGACCAGGGCCGGCAGCTGGTAGCGCCAGCTGAACTCGAACAGGTCCGACAAGACCAGGACCGCGACCCCGGTGCTGAAGAACAGCAGCGCGCCGAGCGCCAGCTGCCGCTGCTCAGAGCTGGCCCGGCGCCGGAAGATGGTCAGCGAGCCCGCCAGGCCGGCCAGCACGGCCAGCAGCAGCAGCGGGCCGGGGGTGTAGCCGCCGTGGAACTGGTAGCGGCGCAGGAACTGCGCTCCCGGCGTCCAGACGTGGGCGTTACTGCCGTATGCCGTGTCCAGCTTGCGGAAGATCGTGGGGCCACCGGCGACCGCGAGCTTCAGGGCCAGGATGATCGTCCCCTGCTGGTCGGTGAAGACCGTAGGCAGGTTGCGCGGGTAGGCCGCCTGGAACTGCCAGCGGTAGATAGGCGTGTCGCCGGGGCTGGTCCTCCTGGTGACCGCGAACAGCTTGGCCGCGTCACCGGAGATCCGCCGCAGCACGCGCATCGGCTCCTGGGTCTCGACCCGGCCGTTGAAGTCCGAGATGACGTAGGTGCGGTTCATGCCCGGCGGCGCGAAATACTTGCGCAGCGGCGAGTTGACCGAATGGTCAAGCCAGTCCGGGCCCAGCGCCTGCTGCTGCGGCGTCGGGCACAGCGGCTTCTCGTAGGGGGGCATCTTGAGCGTCTGGCAGTCCGCCACGGCGGCCAGGCGACCGTACGTGGCCTGGTCGCCGTTGCGGGACAGCCAGAAGTTGCCGGTGAGGGCCAGCGAGCCCGAGCAGTAGGCCAGGATCGGGACCGCGAAGGCGACGATCAGCGCGGCCGACTTCTTGAGCACCTGCCGCCACCCGCCCGCCGCGGCCAGCACGAAGATCAGGGCCGGGGCGATCAGGACCTCGCCTACCTGGCGAACGGTGGCCGACAGGCCCAGGATGACCCCGGCCAGCACGCACAGCCGCACGGTAGCCCGCGGCCGCCAGAGCAGGGCCGCCAGCGCGGCCACGATCATGGCCTCGAACCACACATCCGGCATGATGGTGGCTTCCATCTGCAGCTGGTAGGCGTCCAGCAGCACCGGGCCCATGGCCAGGGCAGCCAGCCAGCGCGGCACCCCGCGGCGCAGCAGCACCACGTACAGCAGCACCGCCATCGCCAGGCCGAGCAGGTGCTGGACGACCTCGACGAGGTTGAGGTTCCCCACCAGCAGGATCAGCTTCAGCGGCAGGTCGTAGCCGAGCGGGTCCGAGCTCGGCCAGGCCCCGTAGAGGTACTTCACCGAGTCGATGTAGAGCAGGGCCGGGTTGTAGGAGAACTGGACCAGCACGCGCAGGCCCAGGCCCAGGGCCAGCAGCAGGGCGGCCAGCCAGTGCAGCCGCAGGAACGCTAGCGGGCTCGCCGCGGCCTGGTGCTCCGGGAGCCGGGCCTGCCCCGGCTCATCCGGGATGCCTGCGGCCTCCGGCCCGGCGGCATGGCCGGCGGCATCCCGGCTTGCGCCGTGATCATGGCCAGGTGCCGCGGAGCCGTTGGCGGCCGCTCCGGTCGCCGCCCCGGCAGAGGCTGCCGACCCGGCGGCTGTCCATGGCATTCGCATGAGGTCGTCCCGACTGTGGCTCGACATATCCCGACTTGGCCATGCCGTCGTCAGCCCGCAGGCGGCGGTACATGCCTGCTGGCGGCGGCGGTCCTGGCGGTACCCCCCGGGTCAGGAATACGCGGTGGCGTGGCGCCCGCTGCCACTCGCCAGCTGACCGGGACCATCAGCAAGACTATCGCCTGGCCGCCGCCTGACGTCCGGCAAGCCCGAACTGGACGTCAGGAACGTCGGCCCCCCGCCGTAACGTCGGCGGCATGGAGCCGCCAGGCATGCAGCCGCCAGGCACCGGGCCGCCAGGCACCGGGCCGCCAGGCACCGGCCGGAGCGTGGCTGAGCGCGGGGTGAGCGGCGGCTGGGAGTTGCTGCGCGCCGCGGCCAGCGCCCCGGCCGTGGCCCTGCGCGCTCCCGCGCCGGATGCGCCGGGGCTGTGCCGGACCTGCTTCGGCCCGGCTCAGCCTGGCCGGGCCCGCTGCTTCCCGTGCAGCCTGCACGCCGAGTGCGCGCCCGGCCTGCTGGCCAGCGTGGTGGTCCCGGTGGCCTATGCCGTCAAGGGCGGTCCGCATGCGCGCAGCCTGTGGGTCTACAAATCCCGCCGCGATGGGACCGCCGCCGCGCGGCGCGCGCTCACGGTGCTTCTCCTGACGTTCCTGCACGAGCACGGGCCCTGCGTCTGGCGCGCGGCGGGCTGGGCCGGCCCGGACCAGCGCGGTCGGCCTGGCCTGCTCGGCCCGACCCACCTGGCCGTCGTCCCGAGCAGCCGCGGGCGCGGCGGCCCGCACCCCCTCCGCGGCCTGGTCGAGCCCTACCTGCGACTGCCGTGAGCCAGCCTGTCGGCCTGCCCGGACGCCGCGGGCGACATCCGGGACCTGGATCCCGGCCGGTTCGCCGCCGGGCGGCTGGCGGGCGGCCGGGTCCTGCTGCTCGACGACACCTGGACCACAGGCGCCAGCGTCCAGTCCGCGGCGATGGCGCTGCGCCACGCCGGGGCCGCCGCCGTGGCCGCCGTCGTGCTCGGCCGGCACCTGGCACGGTCCCGGCCCGGCCACCCCGGCCCGCGAACTGTCGCCTTCACGCAGCGGCTGTGCGCCGTTCACGGGGCGCAGCCGGGAGGCGCGCCAGGTGCATAGGCTAGGGCGGTGCCTACATCGCCCCCCTCCCGGCTAGCCCCGCCTGAGGCCGCCACACCCGAGGTCGGCCCGGCCCGGGCGGCAGCGCCTGAGGGTGCCGCTCCGAGGACCGCCACATCCCGTACCGCCGCGCGCAAGATCGCCCCCTCCCGGACCGCGCTGGTCCGCCGGGCCCGCCGGATCGACCGCGAACTGGCCCTGCTCTACCCGGACGCGCATATCGAGCTCAATTTCAGTACGCCGCTGGAGCTCGTGGTGGCCACCATCTTGTCCGCGCAGTGCACGGACAAGCGGGTCAACCTGGTCACGCCCGTCCTGTTCGCGCGCTATCACACCGCCGCGGACTACGCCGCCGCCGACCGCGCTGAGCTGGAGAAGATCATCCAGTCGACCGGGTTCTTCCGGGCCAAGACCAGCAGCATCATCGGCCTGGGCCAGGCGCTGTGCGAGCGGTTCGGCGGCGAGGTGCCCCGCCGGCTCAAGGACCTGGTCACGCTGCCGGGGGTAGGCCGCAAGACCGCCAACGTGGTCCTCGGCAATGCCTTCGGGGTGCCCGGCATCACCGTGGATACCCACTTCGGCCGCCTGTCGCGCCGATTCGGCTGGACCACCGAGCAGGATCCCGTGAAGGTCGAGCAGGAGGTCGGATCGCTGTTTCCGCGCTCGGACTGGACGATGCTGTCGCATCGCCTGATCTGGCACGGGCGGCGCGTCTGCCACGCCCGCAGGCCGGCCTGCGGCGCCTGCGGCGTCGGCGCGCTCTGCCCCTCCTTCGGCGAGGGCCCCACTGACGAGGCGACGGCGCGCAAGCTGGTCAAGCCGGGTCCGTTCTCGTGACAGCCGAGTCAGGCGGACCCGGGGCCCCCGGCTGGCTGGTCCGCCTCGCGGCTGACGCCGCGCGGATGGCAGTTCCCGACGCGCTGCTCCCGCCGCCGTCGGGTGGCCGCCGGTCGGCGGTCCTGATCTTGTTCGGGGAGGGGCCGGCCGGCCCTGACCTGCTCCTGGTGCAGCGCGGGCCCTGGCTGCGGCGGCACGCGGGTCAGCCGGCGTTTCCCGGCGGTGCCATCGATGCCGGGGATGGCGGCCCGGTGCCCGCCGCCTTGCGCGAGGCGGCCGAGGAGGCCCTGGTGGATCCGGCCTCGGTCGACGTGCTCGCGGTCCTGCCGGAGCTGTTCATCACCCGCAGCGGGTTCTCGGTGACCCCGGTCCTGGCCTGGTGGCGCCGCCCGGGGCCCGTCGGTCCCGGCGATCCGGACGAGGTCACGGCGGTCCGGCGAGTACCGGTGGCAGATCTGGCGGCTCCGGCGAACCGGCTGACGGTGGTGTATCCGTCGGGGCGCGCCGGACCCGCCTTCCAGGCCGGCGACATGCTGATCTGGGGGTTCACTGGCCTGGTTCTCGACCGGCTGCTGGCCCTCGGCGGCTGGGAGGTGCCCTGGGACGCCAGTAAGGTGACGGCGATGCCGTCCCAGGCCCTTGCGGCACGAGGCGGCGATCCCGCGCCGAGGGCGTGATGTCGCGCGTCAAGGTCGGCCTTCCGCGGTCCTGCCGCGCTATAGGTTGTGCACGTGCCGGGTGACTTGCTGGACCTGATTCTCATCGTGCTGGCCGCCGCTTTCGCGGTCGCCGGATACCGGCAGGGGTTCATCATCGGCGTGCTCAGCTTCGCCGGTTTCATCGGCGGTGTCGCCGTCGGCGCGATCTTCGCCCCGAGCATCTCCCGCGGCCTGGCGAGCAGCCTGCCGTGGCAGGCCTTCGTCGCCATCCTGGTGGTCTTCTCGGCGGCGGTCATCGGCATGGTGATCGCCTCCGGGCTCGGCGTTGCTGTCCGGTCGCGGATGCGCGGACGACCCGCCACATTCCTGGACTCTCTGGGCGGCGCGGCCGTCAACGTGGTCGCCGTACTCCTGGTGGCCTGGCTGATCGGCTCGTTTGTCGCGTATTCGCCCTTCCCGGCGATCTCGGGTCAGGTGAACGACTCTGCCGTCCTGAAGGCCGTCGACGGGCTGGTCCCGCGCAGCGCGCTGACCCTGCCGGGCTTCCCGCCGCTGCGCAGGCTGCTGGCCAGCGGGCCCTATACCCAGGTCTTCAGCGCGCTCGGGGCCGAGAGCGCGCTGGGCGTGGCCCCGCCCGACCCGGCCGTGCTGCAGTCGCCGGGCCTCCGGGTCGCCCGCAACAGCGTGGTGAAGGTCATGGGCGTCGCGCCGAGCTGCACCCGCCGGATCGAGGGCTCGGGCTTTGTCATCTCGCCCGGTCACGTACTGACTAACGCGCATGTCGTCGCCGGAGTCACCGTGGGACCGGACGTCATCACCCGGCGGGGACAGGATTTCCGGGCCACGGTCGTGCTCTACGATCCGCAGCGCGACCTGGCGGTGCTCGACGTGCCAGGGCTGACTGCCCCGCAGCTGACGTTCGCGCCGCCGGCTACGGGCGGGGCCAGCGCTATCGTCGCCGGCTACCCGCGCGACCACGGCTTCACGGTCGGCGCGGCCCGGCTGGCCTCCGCCGAGTCGGCTATCGGCCCGAATATCTACCAGAACTCGCAGGTTCAGCGGCAGATCTATCCCATCCGGGCCCTGGTGCAGCCGGGTAATTCCGGCGGCCCCCTGCTGAGTCCGAGCGGACAGGTCTACGGAGTGGTCTTCGCGGCGGCCACCGCCCTGAAGCAGACCGGCTACGCGCTCACCGCCGCCGAGGTAGCCCCGGACGTGAGGAGCGGGTATCAGGCCACGGTGCCGGTCTCTACGCAGGCCTGCCAGGCCTAACCTGCGCGAAGCTGCAGCCGCAGGTCGTCCGGGGTCAGGGCGCCGAGGCCGTTCTGCTCGATCGCGGTGGCCAGGCCGGCCGCTGCCGCCGCCAGTCCGGCAGCGTCGATCCCGTGCGGGGCGCGCTGATACCGGCTGATCCGGCCGGCGCCCCGGCGCAGCAGGGTCACTGCCCCGGCGCCGTTGCCCCGCCGCGCGTGGGTCAGGCCCACGGCCAGCTGGGCAAGTCCCTGCCACAGGTCGCGCTCGGCGGGTGGCGCCGATTTCCAGGACGCCTCCAGCACCTCGTGGGCGTGAAACGGCCTGCCGGTGTCCAGGAGGCGCTGCGCGGCGGCCAGCGCGTCCTGCGGGCTCAGCGTGATCCCGTCGGGCAGCGTCGGCTCACCGGGGACGCCGCGTTCCAGCGGACGCCCCAGCCCGTCCCGCGGCCGGGCGTTCCTGGCCCGTCCCGCGGCATCCCGGTCCCGGGCCGGGCTCCCGCTCCCGCCGCCGCCTGGTGCGGGTCGCATCAGCTACCGCTCCGGCTCCGGGTCCGCGAGCCAGGACAGCAGCTCGGTGTTGAAGTGGTCCGGCGTCTCCTCCTGCGGGAAGTGCCCGGTCCCGTCCATGAGCCGCCACCGGTAGGGCGCGTCCACGTACATGCCGGACCCCCGGGCCGCGCTGGGCAGCACGCAGCCGTCCAGCGCCCCGTGCAGGTGCAGGGTGGGAGCCTGGATCGGCTTGCGCATCGTCTTGATATAGCGCAGCCCGTCCGGCCGGAAGCGGGAGCGGAGGAACCAGCGGTGGTACTCCAGCGCGGAGTGCGCCACCGACGGGATCTGCATGGCGTCGCGGTACCGCCGCTCCGTCCCCGCGTCCGGCCAGCCCGGTCCGGACCAGGCAGTGAGCATGCGGCCGACCCGCTGCGCGCCGTCGCGCAGCAGCTGGCGCTCGGGCAGCAGCGGCAGCTGGAAGCCCAGGGCGTAGCCGCTGCTGCGGCCCTGGCCCAGCGGGTCGGACAGCACCGCGCCGCGCAGCCGGAGCGGATGCGGCACCGACACCACGGCCAGGCGCCGCACGGCCTTGGGGAAGTAGGCCGACATCGTCCAGGCGATCAGTCCGCCCCAGTCGTGGCCGACAACCACGGCGTTGGCCTCGCCCAGGGACCGGATCAGCCCCGCAGCGTCCGAGGCGGCGGTGATGAGGTCATAACCGCGCGGCGGCTTGTCGCTGCCGCCGTACCCGCGCAGGTCCGGGGCGGCCACCCGAAACCCCGCGGTGCTCAGCGCGGCGAACTGGGCGCGCCAGGTCCACCAGAACTCCGGGAACCCGTGCAGCAGCAGGACCAGCGGCCCGTCGCCGCTCTCGGCGATATGAAAGCGGGTGCCGTTCGCGCTCACCGACCGGTGCGACCAGGGGCCGTCGATGTAGATCGACGCATCACCGCGCGCTGCCATGGCTACCTGGCTTTGGCCGGGGGCGCAGCCACCGCCCCGTCGCCCCGGCGCATGATCGCCATGTCTTCCTGGACCGTCTGCCGGGTCCTGGGCAGACCGCCGAGCCGCTTCACCATGATCACCCCGACGCCGACGGCCAGGGCGGCCAGGAGCACGCAGACGCCGGCGGTGATCAGGAAGGCCGCCCAGGCCCAGATGCCCAGGGCAATGAGACCGTAGGCCAGCGCGAAGCAGAGCAGCATCAGCACCAGGCAGCCGACAAAGGCGGAAGCGCCGAACAGCGCACCGCCGATCCCGAGGCGCCGGACGTCGGCCTTAAGTTCCAGCTTGGCCAGGTCAAGCTCATACCTGACCAGCTGGGTCACATCCTTGACCGCCAGGGATACGAGGCTGCCCACAGATGCCTCGGGCGCGTCACCTGCCGGGTAGCGCCCTGCCGGATCGGCCATTGGTGGTCTCCCCTCTAGCCCGTCAAGGCTCCTGTCACGTCAAAGTGTTGCTCATACCCGCTCAGGGCTTTCGCACGGCGTGCCGTTAAAGGGAAAAAAGGCGGGTTGAACGCGGCGCGGCGGCCACGACGCGGCGACGATAACGGCCGGGCGCCAGTCGGCAGCCAGATAAACGGGGAGCATACGGGACAGACAGGAGAGTCCGGCGGACATCAGTGTCCCGTGAGACCGCAGAGTCATGAGAGACAGGGAAACGGCGCCCCGCGCAAGGGGCGCCGTCGCCTGCACGTCAGACCGGGCTACCAAGCGTGCACCTTCATCGCCGGGCAGCTGACTCCCGCCGGGGCACCTGCCGGTGCCCCAGGACGGGGCTCATCTGCCGCGGCACGCCTCCCGCGGCTGGTCGCGCGTGGGTACCCGGCTGCCGTGCCCGGACGTTACCGCCCGTGACACCTTTCTACGACGGATCCGCGGTCTTGAATAGCCCTGGCCGGTGACCAATTCGGGATCTCGATTGATGACCGCCATCACATGCCCTGAGCTGGGCCTTCAATTACCGGCGTATGCCGATGCGCGGTGGTTTCCGGGCTTTCCCGGACGAGTCGGTCATCGCCTGGCCGCCATGGGCGGCCTGGTCGCCGAAGGCCAGCACGGGCCAGCCGCGGGCCAGTGCGATCTTGCGCAGAGCGCGGTCGGGGTTGACCGCGTGCGGATGACCGACGGCTTCCAGCATGGGGACATCGGTGACCGAATCGCTGTAGGCGAAGCAATCGGAGAGCCGATAACCCGACTCGGCCGCCAGCTCGCGCATCCCGACGGCCTTGGCTTCGCCGTAGGCGTAAAACTCCATCACTCCGGTATACCGGCCGGCGGCCACCTCCATCCGGGTGGCGATGACCTGCGAGGCGCCAAGCAGCGCGGCGATCGGCGTGACCATCTCCTGCCCGGACGAGCTGACGATTATCACCTCATGGCCTGCGGCTATGTGCGCGGCCATCAGCTGCCGAGCCTCGCCGTAGATATAAGGGACGATTGCCTGCGCTAGGCATTCGCTGACGATTTGGCCGACTTTATCCGCAGGCCAGCCCCGGCACAGCTCGCTGAGCTGATCCCGCACCCGAGCCAACCGGCTGGGCCCTGCGCCGCTAGCCCGGAAAACGAGCTGCGCGCAAGCGCCCCGGAGGGCCTCGGAACGGGTGATCAGGCCATGCTGATAGAACGAAGGTGCGAAGGCGAGGGTGCTGGAGCGGGACATGATTGTCTTATCGAGGTCAAAAAAAGCCGCCGAAGTTCGGCTCGCTCTCTCGACGGAGTTGCCCACGATCCGGCAGCATAGGCGAAGAACGCGGGCCGAATCCGATTCACCCTGACCGGCTGGTAACTTTGCCCGGTCCCGCGTAGGCTTTCCAGGGTAACGGTGCCGGCTCTGCCCCCCCGGAGCCGGACCGTCCGGTGACCCCCGCTCTCCCCCCCGGCGGGGGTCACCTCATCTCCGGGGCCGGCCGGGTCCGCTTCCAGCGCGACCCGGCCGGTTACCGGGGTTAAATGCAATCGAATGCAAACAAATCCCGGCGCGTTCCGGCCCGCTCCCGGCCTCGGTGGTCAGTTCCAGGGCGCCCGTCCGGGCCGGATGCGCCCGGCGCCCCGGCCCCGCCCCGGCCCCGCCCCGGACAGATCCGCCCCCGCAGTTCCGGGTCCGGCCCGGCCGCCGGGCGCAGCGAACCGGACAGATCCGGGCCGGACAGAAGCGGCCCGGCCAGTTTCGGCTCAGACAGAACTGCTCAGCAGGCAGTCCAGTAGTGCCACCGCGCCGGCCTTATCCAGGGGGTGGTTCCCGTTTCCGCACTTAGGTGACTGGATGCAGGACGGGCACCCGGCCGCGCACTCGCAGCTCGCGATGGCACGGGCGGTAGCCTGCAGCCACTGCCGGGCCGCGGTGTACCCGCGCTCGGCGAACCCGGCACCGCCGTCGTGGCCGTCGTAGACGAAGACCGTCAGCAGCCCGGTCTCGGAGCGCGGGTCCGCGGAGACGCCGCCGACGTCCCACCGGTCGCAGGAGGCCAGCAGCGGCAGCAGCCCGATCGAGGCATGCTCCGCGGCGTGCGCGGCCCCGGCGAGGTCGATGCCGCGGCGGGCCAGGCCGGCCCGCTGGGCCGGCGAGATCGTCCACCAGACCGCCCGGGTTCGCAGGGTTCGCGCGGGCAGGTCGAGGGGCTCCTCGCCGAGCTGGGCCCCGCTGTCGGTGCTGCGCCGCACGAAGGAGACGACCTGGCGGGTGACCAGCACGTCGCCGAAGTGGATGCTGGCCGGCCCCCACGACTGCCGGGTCAGCTCGGCCGCCACCTCGATGCGGGTGAGCTCGCGCGCCGACGTCGCGTAGCCAGGATCGCCCGGCTCGGCCAGCGCCACGCAGCTGGCCAGGTCGAGCTGGCTGACCAGGTACATTTCACCCTGGTGCGGGTAGACCGCGCCGGTGTGCGCCAGCACGTGGGCCGACGGCTCGTCCATGGTGCCGATCAGCCGCCCGGTCGCCCGCTCCACGATGCGCACGGGCGGCCCGCCCGTGCCGCGCAGGCCGGTCCGCGCGGCCACCCCCCGCCTGGTGCAGTACCAGCGGCCCTCGCGCGAGCGCAGCATCCCGTCCTGGCTCAGCCTGGCCGCCACCGGCCCGGCCGCCGGGCCGAACTCCTTCAGGTCGGCGTCGGTCAGCGGCAGCTCGGCGGCCGCGGCGCACAGGTGCGGCGCCAGCACGTACGGGTTAGCCGGGTCCAGGACCGTGGCCTCGACCGGCGCGCCGAGCAGGGCGGCCGGATGATGCACGAGGTAGGTGTCGAGCGGATCGTCGCGGGCGATGAGGATGGCCACCGCCCCGCGGCCATCGCGGCCCGCCCGCCCGGCCTGCTGCCAGAGCGCGGCCCTGGTGCCCGGCCAGCCGGCGATCAGCACGGCATCCAGCCCGGCGATGCTGACTCCCAGCTCCAGCGCGGTCGTCGTGGCCAGCGCGGTGATCGCGCCGGTGCGCAGGGCATCCTCCAGCGCGCGGCGGTCCTCGGCCAGGTAACCGGACCGGTAGGCCGCCACCCGCGTGGCCAGGTCCGGTGCCCCGGCCTCCAGCACCTGCCGCCGGGCGGCCAGGGCCACGTACTCGGCGCCGCGCCGGGAGCGCACGAAGGCCAGGGTCGGCACCCCCTCGATGACCAGCTCGGCCAGCAGGCCCGCGGCCTCCGCTGTCGCGCTGCGCCGCACCGGCGCCCCGGCCTCGCCCCGGAACTGGGTCAGCGGGGGCTCCCAGAGCGCGAGCGTGACCGGGCCGCGCGGCGCCCCGTCCGCGGTCACGGCCTGCGCCGGCAGGCCCGTCAGCAGCAGCGCGCACCGCGCCGGCTCGCTGATGGTGGCCGAGGCCAGGATGAACACCGCCTCCGCGCCCGCGCGGGCCAGCGTCACGCGGCGCAGGCGGCGCAGGACGTGCGCGATGTGCGAGCCGAAGACGCCGCGATAGGTGTGGCACTCGTCCACCACGACGTACCGGAGCCGCCGGAAGAAGCCCTCCCAGTGCGCGTGCCGCGGCAGCAGCGAGTGGTGCAGCATGTCGGGAGTGGTCAGCAGGTAGTTCGCATGCGACCGGGCCCGGGCTCGCTCGGCGGGCGGGGTGTCCCCGTCGACCACGGCCGCGCGCAGCCCGCGCAGGCCCAGCGAGGTGATCAGCCGCAGCTGGTCGGCCGCCAGCGCGCGGGTGGGCGCGACGTACAGGGCTGTCGCGCCCTCCAGCACGGCGGTCAGCGTCGGCACCAGGTAGCCCAGCGACTTGCCCGAGGCGGTCCCGGTCGAGATGATCACGTTGCGGCCCGACCGGGCTAGCCGCGCCGCCCGGGCCTGGTGGGCCCACGGACGGCCCGCTCCCGACTGGCTGAGCGCCAGGGACAGCTCCGGCGGCAGCCAGTCCGGCCACTGCGCGCGCCGCCCGCGGCGTGCCGGGATGTGCTGCAGGTGCGTCAGCCGGCCGGAGTCGGCCCCGCGCCGCAGGATAGCGGCCTGAGCGGTGCCGGGCGCGGTTGCAGCGGGCACCGCGGCGGGGCGGGCCGGCGGGCTGCCGGGAGGCGCTAGCTTGACGGTAGGCATCGGGTTTCAGTGTGTCATCACGAGGCAGGGTGCCTCGGACTGCGATCTGGTATAGACATGACCCCAGAGCGTGGTTGAATGCGCGACGGAGCAAGCTTCCCGGTTGTCGTTAGCCCGGGGTGCCTGCCGCTCATACGAGAGCCAGATATGGCGCTGGAGGATTTGTGGATCTGAAGCTAGATCACCACAGCAAGGACGGGATCGAGATCGTCGACGTGGAGGGCGAGATCGACGTCTACACCGCGCCGCGCCTGCGTGAGCTGCTGATCGACCTGGTGAACAACGGCTTCTACCAGCTGGTCGTCAACATGGAGAAGGTCGAGTTCCTCGACTCGACCGGCCTGGGCGTGCTGGTCGGCGGACTCAAGCGGGTGCGGGCGCACGACGGGTCGCTGGACCTGGTGTGCACGCAGGAGCGGATTCTCAAGATCTTCCGGATCACCGGGCTGACGAAGGTCTTCGGAATCCACGACACCGTGGACGAGGCAATCGCGGCGCGGAAGTCTGACAAGTAAGCGAGGCTGAAGTCCCCGAGATGGCCACGGTCGAACTCAGCTTCACCCCGCTGCCCGCGCACGTCCGCACCGCCCGGCTGGTCGCCGCGGCCGTTGCCAGGCGCAGCGGGGTCGATGAGTCGCTGCTGGATGAGGTGCGGCTGGCGGTGGGCGAGGCCTGCTCCCGCGCCGTCGAGGAGCACCGGCTGCACTGCCCGACCGAGCCGGTCCGGCTGGCTCTCACCGAGCTGGCCGGGCGCTTCGAGGTCGAGGTGACCGACACCAGCATGCAGTCCAACGCGGCCGGCGGCGGCGCCCCCGCCTTCCCGCCCGGCTTCGGCATCGCCGTCATCGCGGGCCTTGCCGATGACGTGCAGATCAGCGAGACCTCGGCGGGCACGAGCATCAGGATGAGCTGGCCGTCGGCCGTCACGGCCGGCTAGCGGGGGCGGCCGGGTCCGGCGCTAGCCAGCGCAGAACAGGACCCGGCTTCCCCAGCCCAGGCTGGGATGCGTAGACTCCCGGCACCGATCCGTGGCCCTGCCCCGCACCTTGCTTGCCAAGAAGGGTCACGCCGAGACGCGCCGAGCCTGCCACCTGGGCAGCTCCTCGGGCGAAGCTTGTTTCCCCTGTCGAGGAGGACAGATGTCGAGGCTCAATCCCGCATTGGCGAGCGGAGCCGCCACTGTCACCGGTGCCAACCTGTACTGGGTTTTCGCCGTGGTCGTGGTCGCCGTCGTGGCGCTTGCCGTGGCCGGCTTCCTGGTCCGCGACGTCCTGGCGGCCAGTCAGGGTTCGCCGAAGATGCAGGAAATCGCCCTGGCGGTCCAGGAGGGCGCGTCGGCTTACCTGCGGCGACAGTTCAGGACCATCGGCGTCTTTGTCGTCTTGATCTTCTTCGTGCTGCTCATCCTGCCCGCGGACGGTGAGTCAGTCCGGATCGGGCGTTCGGTGGCCTTCCTGTTTGGCGCCCTGTTCTCCGCGACGACCGGCTTCACCGGCATGTGGCTGGCGGTCCGCGGGAACGTCCGGGTAGCCGCCGCGGCCCAGGAGTCGGGTGAGCGGAACGCGATGCGCATCGCGTTCCGGACCGGCGGGGTGGCCGGGATGTTCACGGTCGGGCTGGGCTTGCTCGGCGCGGCGGTCGTGGTCATCATCTACCGCGCCAACGCCTCCAGCGTGCTGGAGGGCTTCGGGTTCGGCGCCGCGCTGCTGGCCATGTTCATGCGCGTCGGCGGCGGCATCTTCACCAAGGCGGCGGACGTCGGAGCCGACCTCGTCGGCAAGGTGGAGAAGGGCATCCCCGAGGACGACCCGCGCAACGCGGCCACCATCGCCGACAACGTGGGCGACAACGTCGGCGACTGCGCGGGCATGGCCGCCGACCTGTTCGAGTCCTACTCCGTGATGCTGGTGGCCGCCCTGATCCTCGGCAAGGTCGCGTTCGGTTCGCAGGGCCTGGTCTTCCCGCTGATCGTCCCGATGTGCGGCGTGATTACCGCGATCATCGGCATCTTCGTGGTCGCGCCGCGCAAGAACGACCGCAGCGGCCTGACCGCCATCAACCGGGGCTTCTTCATCTCGGCGATCATCTCGCTGATCCTGGTCGCCGTGGCCGCGTTCATCTACCTGCCGGCCAAGTTCAGCGGCCTGACGGGTGTGACGTCGGCGGCGATCCGGCACCACAGCGGCAACCCCCGGCTGTTCGCTATCGGCGCCGTCCTGGTCGGCCTCGTGCTGGCCAGCGCCATCCAGCTGCTGACCGGGTACTTCACCGAGACCAACCGCCGCCCGGTCAAGGACATCGGCGAGAGCTCGCTCACCGGTCCCGCCACGGTGATCCTGTCCGGTATCTCGGTCGGCCTGGAGTCGGCGGTGTACTCGGCCCTGCTGATCGGCGGAGCCGTGTACGTCGCGTTCCTGCTTGGCACGGGTAACGCCACCATCGCGCTGTTCGCGGTCGCGCTGGCCGGCACCGGCCTGCTGACCACCGTGGGCGTGATCGTGTCGATGGACACCTTCGGGCCGGTCTCCGACAACGCCCAGGGCATCGCGGAGATGTCGGGCGAGTTCGAGGGCGAGGCCGCGCAGGTGCTGACCCGCCTGGACGCGGTCGGCAACACCACCAAGGCCATCACCAAGGGCATCGCGATCGCCACCGCGGTCCTGGCCGCGACCGCGCTGTTCGGCGCGTTCCGCACTGCGGTCGAATCCGCGCTGGGCCCGGTGGCGAAGACCTTCAGCCTGTCCATCGACCAGCCGAACGTGCTGTTCGGCCTGATCATCGGGGCAGCAGTGGTGTTCTTCTTCTCCGGCCTGGCCATCATGGCCGTGGGCCGGGCGGCGGGCCGGGTGGTCTACGAGGTCCGTCAGCAGTTCCGCGACCACCCGGGCATCATGGACTACACCGAGAAGCCTGAGTACGGACGGGTGGTGGACATCTGCACCCGGGACTCGCTGCGGGAACTGGCCACCCCCGGCCTGCTGGCCGTGCTGGCCCCGATTGCCGTCGGGTTCGCGTTCGGGTACGCGCCGCTCGGGGCGTTCCTGGCCGGCGCCATCGCGGCCGGGGCGCTGATGGCCGTCTTCCTGTCTAACTCCGGCGGGGCCTGGGACAACGCCAAGAAGCTGGTCGAGGACGGGAACTACGGCGGCAAGGGGTCGGACGCGCACGAGGCGACCATCATCGGCGACACCGTCGGCGACCCGTTCAAGGACACCGCGGGCCCGGCGATCAACCCGCTGATCAAGGTCATGAACCTGGTGTCGCTGCTGATCGCGACCAGCGTCGTCAGGTACAGCCACAACCTGGGCCTGCGGGCCGGGGTGGCGGTGGTGGCGGCGGGGATCATCGTCGGGGCGGTGCTGGTGGCCAAGCGCCGGGCCACCGGCGTCGGGGCCGGCTCAGCCGACGGCCCGGCGGTGGCGGCGGGGCCGGCCGACGGCCCGGCTGCGGCAGGCGGCAGCGACAAGACCACGGCGAAGACCACAACCGCCTGAGGCGTCCGCGCCAGGCGGCGCCGGCCAGGTGAGCCGCATCACCTGGCCGGCGCCGTTATTCGTGAAGACACCGCATCTTGCCGGGGGCCGGCTCCGCGCGCCGCCGGGTATCTGGCCCGGAGGTAGCCGACGATGGAGGCCATGAAGCTCGCGCTGATCGTGATGCGGCACGCGAAGGCCGGCGATCTGCCGGGTGGCCCGGACGCCGAGCGCGCCCTCCGCGAGCGGGGCCGCCGCGACGCCGGCGCTGCCGGCCGCTGGCTGCGCGACAACGGCTACGGCCCCGCGGCGGTCATCTGCTCGCCGGCCCGGCGGGCCAGGCAGACCTGGCAGGAGGTGTCGGCGGAACTCGCCGGCGAGGTGAGCGTGCGCACGGACCCGCAGCTGTACCAGGCCGACTCCGACGAGCTCACGGCCATCATCGCGCAGGCGCCCGACGGGCTGACCTCGCTCATGTACGTGGGTCATAATCCCGCGGCCGCCGAGGTGGTGGCCTCCCTGACCGGCGTCGACCTGAGCTTTCCGACCGCCGCGATTGCTGTGATCGGGCTGCCCGGCCCGTGGGCGGAGATCGCGCCGGGCACCGGGGAGCTGATCGCCTCCTGGCGGCCGGGCAGCTAGCCGGCTCAGCCCGGGCTTAGCCGGGCGGCCTGCTGGCCGGGGCGGGCGTCCTCGGCGTCGGCGGCCTCGACGTCCTGCCGGGAGATGCCCAGCAGGTACAAGATCGCGTCCAGGTTGGGCACGCTGACCGAGGTATCGGCGGCGCTGCGGACGACGGGCTTGGCGTTGAAGGCGATGCCCAGCCCGGCCGCCGCGATCATGTCCAGGTCGTTCGCGCCGTCCCCGACGGCCACGGCCTGGCTCAGCGGCACCCCGGCCTGCGCCGCGAACAGCCGCAGCGCGCGCTCCTTCCCCGGCCGGTCGATGATCTCGCCGATTACCCGTCCGGTCAGCTTGCCGTCGACGACCTCCAGCGTGTTCGCGGCCGCGTAATCCAGGCCGAGCTCGCTGGTCAGCCAGTCGGTGAACTGCGTGAAGCCACCGCTGACCACGCCGCAGCGGTAGCCGAGCCGCTTGAGCGTCCGGATCAGGGTCCGCGCGCCCGGCGCCAGCCGCAGGCTCCGCAGCACCTTGTCGATGACCGAGACGTCCAGCCCGGCGAGCAGGGCCACCCGCTCGTGCAGGGACTGGGTGAAGTCGATGTCGCCGCGCATCGCCGCGGCCGTCAGCCGGGCTACCTCCGCCGCGCAGCCCGCCTGCTCGGCTAGCAGCTCGATCACCTCGTCCTGGAGCAGGGTCGAGTCGACGTCCATCACGATCAGCCGCATGGCCCGCCGGTGCAGGCCGCCGCGCTGCACGGCCACGTCCACCCCGAGCCGGACGGCCTCCCCGGCAAGGGTGGCGCGAAGCGTCACGGGATCCGCGCCGGAGACATCAAACTCAATGCAGGTAACGGGCCGGTGGGCCAGCCGTCCGATCCGGTCGATGTTGGCTCCGTTGGCCGCGATCGCGCCCGCGATGGCGGCGATGACCGCAGGGGTCAGCGGACTGCCCAGGACCGTGACGTGCAGGCTGCCCCGGCGGCGCGGCGGCCGTTCCACCGAGCCCATCGTGATCTCCACGTCCATGCCCAGGTCGGTGGCCAGCTCGGTCACCTGGCGGTGAATCGCGGTGAGGTCCGGGGCGATACCGCAGGACAGCAGGACCCCGAGGATGAGCCGGCCCCGGATCACGACCTGCTCCACGTCGAGAACCCGAAGATCGTGCGCGGACAGGGCGCCGAACAGGCGGGACGTGACGCCGGGCCGGTCCCGGCCGGTCAGGGTCACGAGCAGGGTGATCTGCGGATCCGACATAGCGCTGCCAACGCTACCGATACGCGGCGGTGAACGCCGGCGGCGGGGCGTCGCCGACGGGGCGCCGTCGGCAGGGAAAATGGGGTTATCGCCGGACGGGCGCACTGGGTCCCTGGGCCGGGGCACTGGGTTCCCCGGCGGGGTCACCGTGGGCAGTGGCCTGGCGGAGCAGCAGCTCGCCGGGCGCGTCCGGCACCCAGGACAGCGGCTTCTCGAAGTGCACGGTCGTGCCGCTGCTCCCGTTGCCGGTCAGCCGGAGGTTATCCACGACCGCATCCATGATTGCCAGGCCGCGGCCGTGCTCGGCGGTCGGCGGCGCGAGCTCGTCATCGGGACGCAGCCCGGGCAGCTCCTCGCCGGGGCGGAGGGCCGCCAGCTCGTCCTCCGGCACGGTGTCGCTGCTGGCCGCCGGACCGCTGTCGGCGTTGACCACCTCGATCACGCACCGGCCGCCAATGGCCCGGGCCCGCACCTCGAACTCGTCGCCCGGGCCGGCGTGCTGGATGACGTTGGCGCACGCCTCGGTGAGCGCCAGGGCAATGTCGGTGCGCGTCGCCGGCATGACGCCCAGTACCTCCAGGCAGCCATCGAGAACCTGCCGGCTGACGGGCACGCTCGCGGCGTCCCGCGGCAGGTACAGCACCATGTTGATTTCCATGCCCAGCGACCTCCGATCGGCTTGGCCACGATCTGCCCCGCCGTCTCGTCGCGAATCTGCCGGCCCGGCGGGTGAGGCATGGGCACCCTCCATTATGACCAGCTCACGCGGTTCAGTCCCGGCCTGCATCGGTCCGGCGGCGGGCAACGCAGTTTCGCGCCGGCGCGAGAGGCGCCCGGCCGGCTTCATGCCGTAGGTTCGAGCTGTTGCCGGCGGGGAGCCAGGGAGGAACGGCGTGTCAGACGAGGTGCTGCGGCTGCGCGGAGTGGCAGTCAGCCACGAGCGGTCGATGCTGCTGCGGGATGTCGACTGGGTAGTGCACAGCAACGAGAGCTGGGTGGTCATCGGCCCGAACGGGGCCGGAAAGACCACGTTGCTCCAGGTAGCAGGCGCGATGCTGGCCCCCACGGCCGGCACCGCGGAAATCCTCGGCGAGTCCCTCGAGTCCGCCGACCTGGCCGACCTGAGGACCAGGATCGGCCTGGCCAGCGTGGCGGTGGCCGACCGGGTCCCGGCCACCGAGAAGGTCATCGACCTGGTCCTGACCGCCGCCTACGGGACGCTCGGCCGCACCGCCGAGACCTACGATTCCTTCGACCTGACCCGCGCCGTCGAGCTGCTGGACGCGATGGGCTGCGCCCACCTGATCCGGCGGCGGTTCGTGACGCTCTCGGAGGGCGAGCGCAAGCGCGTCCAGATCGCCCGGGCCCTGATGGCCGACCCCGAGCTGCTGCTGCTGGACGAGCCCGCGGCCGGGCTGGACCTCGGCGGCCGGGAGGACCTGCTGCGCCGCATCGCGGGGCTGGCCGGCGACCCGCGGGCCCCGCTGATGGTGATGGTCACTCATCACGTCGAGGAGGTTCCGGCCGGCTTCACCCACGCGATGCTGCTGCGCCGCGGGGCCGTGCTGGCCGCCGGGCCGGTGCACGAGGTCTTCACCGAGCGGAATCTGTCCCGCTGCTTCGGGCTGCCACTGCGTATCGCCCGGCATAGCGGGAGGTGGTCGGCCCAGGCGGTGGAGCCCTCCTGACATGGTGCGGTCCGATTCCCTCGCTTACGATCATGGTCATACGGAGAGTGCGTGGGCATAGCTGAGGCCATAGCGATCTTCGCCGCCGGAGCCGCCGCGGGAACCATCAACACGGTCGTGGGCTCCGGTTCGCTCATTACCTTTCCGACCCTGCTCGCCTTCGGCTTCCCGCCCGTGGTGGCCAACGTGTCGAACAACGTCGGGCTGGTGCCGGGTAACGCCAGCGCCGCCTGGGGCTACCGGCGGGAGCTGACCGGCCAGCGCGGGCGGCTGCTCTGGCTCGGCATCTTCTCGGCCCTCGGATCGGTCGCGGGCGCGGCGGCCCTGCTGGCCCTGCCGGCCAGCGCGTTCAAGCTCATCGTGCCGGTCCTCATCCTGGCGTCCTGCGTCCTGGTGGTGGTGCAGCCCAGGCTCAGCGCGCGGATCGCCGCCCGCCGCCAGCGCGACGACCGGGCCAGCCGCGGCGACCGGGGCGGCCCCCTCCTGCCGGCCGGCATATTCGGGGCCGCGGCCTACGGCGGCTACTTCGGCGCGGCCCAGGGCGTCCTGGTCATCGCGCTGCTCGGCACGTTCCTCGACGAGACCATGCAGCGGATCAACGGGGCCAAGAACGTGCTCGTCGGGATCGTCAACGGTGTCGCGGCCATCGTCTACATCATCTTCGCCCCGCACATCTCCTGGATCGCGGTGCTGCTCATCGCGATCGGCTCGACCCTCGGCGGCGTGATCGGCGCGCGGATCGGGCGCCGCCTGCCGCCGATCGCGCTGCGGATCTTCATCGTCGTGATCGGCCTCATCTCCGCCGTCCGGCTGATCTTCTTCTGAGCCGGAGTCGGCAGCCGCGCCGGCGGGCAAGAACCAGTCATGAAGGGCGACCGAGTGGAGATCGTGATCGACGCCGGCGAGGGCACCAAGACCTATGAGGTCGCGGCCACCCGCGCCGGGCGCCGCGTGGAGGTGGTGACCAGGCGCGGCCAGGTAGAGGTCAGCGAGCTCACCCGAGGCGGCACGGCGGTGCGGACGGCCCGGTTCATGGCGACCCGGGTCATCGCCGTGGTGGAGCATCCGGCGGTGCGGCTGCGGGGGGCGCCGCGCCCGGCGGCGCGGCCCGGACCGCGCCCAGGCGCGCGGTCCTGAGCGCCTGACCGGCAAACAGGACCCCGCGTGCAACACGCTGCGTGACGGGTGCGATTCTGTGCGTGGGGGACCCAAAGAGATGAATCCGGGGGGACCGGGCATCGGGCTCGTCCCGGCCAGGCGCAGGCCTGGCCGGGACGAGCTGCCGCCAGCCTCTGCTGCTGAGGGCGGCCTACGGGTGCTCGCGGCCGGGCGGGGGGACGTCCAGGGCCGGGTTCCGGTCAAAGAAGCCCCAGGGCTTGAGCCAGAACGACGTCCGGTCCGACGGCATCACCGGCCAGTCCTCGGGCCGGGTGATGTGATGCAAACCGAACACGTACCAGAGAACCACGTCGGTGTCGGCGATCGGCCGGTCCTGCTCCGTCCAGCGCGGCAGCCCGGTGTCAGCGGCGCTCTGGTTGGGGAACTCGCCGCACGGCCACTGCTCGCCGGGATGCCAGGGCGTCACCCATAGCTGGTGACCGACCACCTCCGCCCGGCGGAGCGGCAGGGACGCCGGGTCGAGCAGGGCCGGAAAGGAGCCGGCGGGCACCAGCTTGTACCCGGGCGCCGCGCCCAGCCCGTTACGGCTGCCGGAGCTGGCTACCTTCCAGGTGCGCTGCACCGACCAGTCGTAGTCCTGGCGGCCCTCCAGCTCGGTGCGCAGCGGCGTCTCGCGGAGCACCAGGCTCAGGCCGTAGGGGTTGTCCGGGCCGACCGGCAGGGGGCAGGAATCGCAGGCGTAGACGGTGTTAGCCGCGCCGTCCACGTCCAGGTCCAGCCGGGCCACGATGAAGTGCTGATGGAACGGCGCGTAGGTGCGCTGATCGACCAGCGCGCCGGTAGGCGGCCGGCGGCCCTCCGGGAAGTAGGAGGTCACCATCAGGCCGGTTGCCCGCACCTCGCACTCGATGTTGCCGTCCTGGTAGAAGCGCCAGTAGACGAGGTACTCGTAGTTGGCCACGGTGGCGTGGAAGGAGATCACCAGCCGCCGGGCCCGGCGGACCTCCGCGCCGGTGCGCTCGTCCACGTGCTTCCAGAGGATTCCGTCGTCCTCCTCATGCACGCAGATCGCGTTGCGGATCGTGCGCGGCGTCCCGCGCCAGTCGTGCACGACCGCGTCCAGGTAGGCGATCTCGCCCAGGCAGTCGCAGCCGAGCTCCAGGGAGGTCGTCATGAAGCCGAGGCCCCACTCGCCGATGTCGAACGCCGTGCGCCGGTAGTGGTCGGGGGTCGCGTCCCGGTACGGGACGACCATCTCCGCGAACGACATGCGGTGCGCTACCGGCCGCAGCCGGCCGCCGTCCAGGAACCCGACGGTGTGCAGCACCAGGCCCTCGCGGCAGGTGAACCCCAGCCGCAGCTGCCAGTTCTGCCATTGCAGCAGCCGGCCGTCCAGGCGGAACGAGGTTCCCTCGGGCTGACTGACCCGCAGCGGCCTGACCTCCCGCAGCGGCATCCCGATGAGCCGCGGCAGGTACTCGCCGCTCACCTGCGGCGGGCCGTCCTCGCCGTCGGCCGCCCGGTCATCCTCCAGCTCCAGCAGCTCCATCCGGTTCAGGTCGACGACCGGGTGCAGGCCGGTGACATGGTGGGCGTAGGGGTTGCCGTCCGGGCTGCCGCGGTACCAGACGTCCGCCCACCCGATGCGCAGCCCGCGGTAGGGCTCGGGGACCAGCTCGGCGCCGTAGGCCCAGACATCGGTCAGCATGCGATCGGGATCGGTGAGGCCGCGGGCGGCCAGCGCCGCTAGCACGGCGGGATGGGCCCGGAGCATCTCGTCGCACTCGTGCCACTCATCCGTCGTCAGGCTGGGCTGCTGGCCGGGCAGGTGCTCCCAGGTCGTCACCGCGGTGTCGGTCAGCGAGACCGCGGCCCGGTAGGCCTGGCCGTCGGCCCGGTTCCAGCAGATGGCCACGGCCCGTCTCGGGACGGCGGCGGCCCCGGCTGCCTCGGCCAGCCGCTCCTTGCCGGGCTCGGCCAGCTCGATGGATGCGAACCGCCAGCCTGGGCCGGCCGCGTGGCCGCGCCGCACGATCGCGGCGACCTGGCCGATCTCCGCTGCCGTCAGCGGGTCGAGCGGATGCGGGGCGGCGGCGTGCGGGGCGGCGGCGTGCGGGGCGGCTGAGCCGTCTGCGGTCATGGGCGTCCCCTCGTCTGGTTGCCATCCATTGTCGTCCGGCGCAGCAGGTGGCGCCCCCCGGGCGTGATCGCGGGGGGGGGGGATTACTCAGCCCGCAGCGCGGTGGCCGGCCGACCAGCACGGCCACCAGGAGCGTCAGCGTTGTCTGCCAGGCAACAATGGCCCTGACCTGGCCTCGGATCATGCCCAGGGCCTTGAGCAGGGCCAGTTCCCGGCGTCGCCTGCGGACGGAGGACAGCACGGTGAGCGCCAGCGACAGCACCGCCGCGACAGTGAGCCCGAGAGCCAGCGCCAGCGGCTGGCCGCCCATCTGCGAGGCGTTCTCGATGGCGGCGGCCCTGTACTTGGTCAGCTCGTAAGTTCCGCCCGGCGTCCCGCCCGGGTCGTGCGAGGTGATCCAGTGAACGAGCTGCGCGCGCCGCGCCGGGCTGGTGCCCGGGACCAGATTGATGGCCACGGCTGAGGGGGCGGCCTGCGCGGCCGTGTTTCCGGAGGTCGGCGTGGCCGTGCTCAGCCCCAGGGTCGTTAGCAGGGCGTGCTCGGACAGCATCGCGCCGCGGCCCAGCGACACGTGCTCAGTCAGGCTCACGCCAAACGAGGGGAGCGTCACGGTCCCGACGATCCCCAACCGCTGCCGGTAAGGCTTGCTGCCGGCCACGACGGTGTCCCCGACGCGCTTGCCGAGCTGGCGCAGCGTCAGCGTGCCCAGCTCGATCTGGCCGTTGCCGGTGATCGGGTGGCCGCTGGTCGTCGGCGGCTCGACGAAACCGTGATTGCGCTGCAGGCCGAGCACGGGGATGACCGTGCCGTCGATGGGTAGCTGGCCGAACGCGAAGCTGGACCAGCCGGTGACCTCCGGGTGGCCCTCAATCAGCCGGTTCATCGTGGCGGGTGCCCAGTTGCCGTAGCCGCCCTCGGCCTGAATCAGGACGCTCCAGTTCCACCCGTACCGGGCCGGGTGGGTGGTCAGGCCGGTCAGGCTGGTCCCGAACACGACAGCGATGGTCACGGCGGTCACCGCCGCGATGGCTCCGAGCAGGGTCGCCCGGACGGGCACCGCCAGCTGGCCGGATCCTGGATCCAGCGCGTTGCGGCTGCCCACCACCGCGGACGCGGGGAGGCCCGCCGCGGCCGCGGCTTGTGCGACGGCAGATGGCCGGCGGCTGAGCGGGTCGGCCGGCGGGCGGGTTGCCCGTCCCGCCATGGCGGCCAGCAGCCCCAGCAGAATCACCGCGATCAGGACCGATCCCGCGCCCAGGATGAGGCCGTCGGCCTGCACTCCGCGGACTGGGTCGAATTCGCGCACCGGGCCGACCGGAGCCAGCGGGGACAGGGCAATAGCGGCCGCCACGGCGATGGCAACGGCGTCGATGATCGCGATGGCACCCGGCATGCCTGCCGCCAGCGCGGCCTCAGCGCGGGTGGCGCCGAGCGCGCGCAGGGCCGAGATGCCTGGCCCGGATCTGCTGAGCAGCTGCGCCAGTCCCTGACCCACCAGGACGAGCATGCCCAGGGCCGCGAAGGCGCCGAAGATGGTGAGCGCGACGGCCTGCGGCCTGATTGCCTGCTGCACCTGGGACCGGACGATGTCCGAGCGGTTGATGTTGAAGGTGAGGCCAGGCAGGTTCTGGTGCAGCTGCCGGAAAACCTGCCGCTGCACCTTGTCGGCCAGCCTGGCCAGCTCGTGCTGGAGCGCCGGTACCCCGGCCGTGCCGCGGGCCAGGCGTACCCCGACCCAGGCGTACTGGTCAGATTTGAGCAGCCGCCGGGTAGCGCCGGGCGGGAGGACGCCGCCGTCCTCCTGATCGGCCTCGTCGGTCAGGACCGGCGGAAGGTCCACGATCCCGGTCACCCGGAAGGTGGCGCGCCTCGTCGGAGTGGTCTGGAACGTCCCGATATTCTGCCGGTAGAGCTGATAGGTCACCTGCCCGCCGACGCCCACCCCGAAACAGGCTGGCGATGCCCTGGGAGAGCGCGATCTCGTCGGTCGAGCTGGCCCTGGGCAGCCGGCCCGCCAGCACCGTCATCTGGTCCTGGCCGAATCCGTCGGCGGCGAAGTGCTAGCCGGCGAAGCTGCCGGTGAGGTCGTCAGTCAGGAAGGAGTCGTCGACCTTGCCGTGGACCACCGGGTTGGCGTCCATCCCCAGGTACGGGGCGCTGCTGGTGACGCCGGGCAGCTGCGAGATCAGCGTGATCGGCTGCGCCGCCGCCATCCTGGGCAGCACGCCGGGTACGTTGACGAACGCATCACTGGCCTTGACTGAGGTGAGGTAACGGCCGTAGGCCGACGCGGTCCGGCGCGCGCCGGCCACCGCGCCGAGCGCGACTCCGCCGAGCAGCCCGCCGATAAGAGCCACGGTCAGCACCGCGCGCCAGGAGCTGCCCCAGGTCGCCGTGCACCAGTACCAGGCAGCTCTCATCGCGGGCCACAGGTGCCGGGCCGGGCTGCCGCGACCGTATCCATGGCAGCCATTGTCCGCCGTGCCGCGGCGGGATGGCAGGGATGGCCCCACCACGCCTGCCGGGTGGCTAGCACCACGGCCGCCCGCGCTAGCGCAGGCCCGGGCGGGGATTGCGCCGAGACGGCCCGGTCGCGCCTGCCCGGCAGCAGGGCTGTCCGGCAGCGCAGCGGCGCGCTACGATCACGGCTCGATGGCAACTATCCGGGTGGCGCTGGCCGAGGACAACGACCTGCTGCGGGAGGGCCTGTCCCGCCTGGTCGCGGCCAACGACGATCTTGACCTGGTCGGGGTAGCGAGCGACCTGCCCGGGCTGCTGGCGGTCGTCGGCGAGCACGCCCCGGACGTGGTCGTCACCGACATCCGGATGCCGCCCAGCGGCACCGACGAGGGCATCCAGGCGGCTGCCTGGATCCGCGAGCATCACCCCGCCGTCGGCGTGGTGGTGCTGAGCCAGTTCACCGCGCCCGGCTACGCCGTGGCGCTGCTGGAGCACGGCTCGGCCGGCCGGGCCTACCTGCTCAAGGAGCGCGTGGGCGGCGCCGATGAGCTGGCCGGGGCCATTCGCGCCGTGGCGCAGGGCGGCTCGGTCATCGATCCCCTGGTCGTCGACGAGCTTGTCCGCGTCCGCGGGCAGGAGCGCCAGCCGGGACTGGCCTCGCTGACGCCCAGGGAAGCGGAGATCCTGGCGGAAATGGCCCAGGGCAAGAGCAACTCGGCGATCGCCGCGACCCTGTTCGTCACCGAGCGCGCCGTGGAGAAGCACACCAACTCGATCTTCATGAAGCTCGGGCTGTCTGAGGAGAAAGACGTGAACCGGCGGGTCAAGGCGGTCCTGGTGTTCCTGAGCCAGCGTCAGCCGGGCTGAGCCGGGAGGGTGCCCCCACCAGGCGGCAGGATGCCAGCACCCTCGCCGCTGCGCAGCCCTCGTGACAAGCTAATCGAGTGACGTCCTCGCATTCCGTCCTGGTTGTGGACGACCAGGCTCCCTTCCGGCTGGCGGCGAAGGCCGTCCTGCGCCGGATGGACGGCTTCGAGCTGGTGGGGGAGGCGGTCAGCGGGCCGGACGCGATCGAGCAGGTCGAGCGGCTGCGCCCGGTGCTGGTGCTCATGGACATCAACATGCCGGAGATGAGCGGAATTGAGGCCACCCGCCTGATCACCGCCGCCCACCCGGACGTCGTCGTCTTCCTGTGCTCGACCTACGACGCCAGCGACCTGCCCAGCGGTGCCGCGGCCAGCGGAGCCCGCGGCTACCTGAACAAGGAACAGCTCGGGGCCGACACGCTGCGCCGGATGTGGGAGGCCAGGTACTCAGCCGCGCCCGGAGCCGCGCTCTTAACCGAGTTCGGGTAGGAGGCTGATCCGCGCGGCGGCCGGCCGCCAACCAGCTGCGAGCCCCGTCGCTGGGGCCAATCAGACCAGCGGCAGGGAGCCCCGGATCTGCGCGCCATGTCCGGGCTCAGACTGCCAGCGCACCGTCCCGCCGATGGCGCCCAGCCGGTCGGCCATATTGACGAAGCCATGCCCCTGTCGGGCCTTGTCGGCATCGAAGCCCGGCCCGTCGTCACTGACGACAAAGAGCAGGCCGCCCGACTCCTCCCACACCGCCACCTCAACGGCGGCGCCGGGGGCGTGCTTGGCGGCGTTCTGCAGCGCCTCCAGGCAGCAGAAATAGACGGCCGCCTCGATCTCGGCGGAGTAACGGCCGACCTGGTCCGCGCGCACCCGGACGGCCAGCGGGCTTCGGCCGGCGGCGGCGCGCAGGGCCTCGCCCAGGCCGCTATCAGCGAGCAGCGGGGGATAGATGCCGTGCGCCAGCTCCCGCAGCTCCTGGATGGTCCGCTTCACCTCGCCGGCGATCTCGTCTAGCATCTCCGCGGCCCCGCCCGGATCCTCGCCAATGATGTCGCGGGCCAGTCGCAGGTTCACCGCCAGCGCTACGAGGTTCTGCTGAGCCCCGTCGTGCAGGTTCCGCTCCACCCGGCGGCGCTCGGCGTCGCCGCTGGCGACGATGCGCGCCCGCGACTCGCGCAGGGCCGCAGCCTGGGCCCGGAGCTCGTCCAGCGTCGTCTGCAGTGCCGCGTCAAGCTGCGCGTTATGGAAGGCCAGGCCGACCTGCCGGGCCAGCTCGGTGAGCACCCGGTCGTCGTCTTCCCCGAACAGGTCAGCCGCGGCTGGCCGTTCCACGACGATCAGGCCCAGCAGCTCCCCGCCGTAGCTCACCGGCGCGATCCGCACCTGCTCATGCTCGCGGCCCTCCAGCAAAGCCGGCATCCAGACCGACGCCCAGGCGCTGCCGGATACTCCGGCCCTGGTCACGACCGGGCGCTCGCGCGGAGTGACGACCAGCGAGCGCGGCCCGGCGTCGGGCACTGACACCGTGCGCTCCAGCACGTCGCCGGCGCCGGTATAGACTTCCGCCCTGGTCAGGCTCATGGTCTTGCGCAGCGATTCCGCCAGCTGGAGCAGCAGCTCATCCATCGGGATGGCCCGGGTCAGGCGGCTGCCGAAGGTGCGCAGCGCCTCATCGGGCGCCTCGCGGGCCCCGTAAACGAAGCGGGTGGCCGCGGCGACCAGGCGATCACGGGCGGGCAGGTACCCGATGGCCGCCACGGCGGCCGCCAGCATGGACAGGCCGAGCACCTCCCGGTCGGCCGAGTCGCTGGGCGGTGTCCCGATGCCGAACACGATCACGAGGTAGATGGCGGCCACCACCGTGGTGAATCCTGCGATCGAGAGCACCTGGACCAGGACCCGGCCGCCGCTGCCGCCTAGCGCCCGTATCTCTCCGGCGATCATGCCCAGCGGCAGGAAGATCGCGCAGCCGGTCGCTACCGCGGCGGCCGGCCCCGGCCAGCCCACCAGCACATGCAAGACGATGACGACCAGCGCGGTGTCGGCCGCTAGCACACCGCCGATGGTCATCCACTGGATCCGCTCCCGGTCTCGTCCCGCCGCGGTCTGGTAGCGCAGCCGCACCCCGGGCAGGGCGCCCGCCACGGCCAGCGGCCAGGCCACCGCTGCCGCGACCACCGCGAACGGCCGGTCGGCGACGACCAGCACCGTGCCGGCGGCGACGGCAGCGGCGTAAGCCAGCCCGGCGCCAGCCTTGCGGGCCCGGCTGCCCAGCCGGCCATCCGGCAGAGCGAGCAGCAGGTGAACGGAGATGGCGATGAGGATGGGCATGGCGAGGGTCGCGATCGCGCGGGCCGCATGGGCCGGGCCGCCGGAGGTTCCGGCGCCGATTCGCGCGGCGGTCAGGCCGATCGAGGCCACCAGCGGACCGGCTGCGGCCTGCCACAGGGAAGTCCGCCCCGGCGCTCGGCCCAGAACGGCGGCCGACAGGGCGCCGATCAGAATGAGGCAGAAGGTCACGGCCAGCACGCCGGGCAGGCTGGCCGGGACGGGACCCTGCAGGCCGACCACCGCGATGCCCACGGTGATCACCGGCAGGATGAGGCCGGCGACGACCCGCCGGGCCGTCCCGCCGCCGCGGGCCGGAATGACGACGGGCCGGTCCTCAAGCGCTGTGCTCATCATCACTCCGCTCGTAGGATGTCGGCGGTCGGCGTCCGCGCCGCCCGGCGACCGGGGAACGCGGCCACCAGGTTGGCTGCCACCAGCGCGATCAGGCCGGCCAGGGCCACGGAGACGACCGGGACAGTCGGCTCGGGCACGGCGGAGAGCTCGTGGGCGAACAGCAGCCACAGCCAGCGGCCGGCCGCGATGCCCAGCGGAATCCCGACCGCCAGCCCCACGACGGCGATCGTTGTCGACTGCCAGGCGACGGCCGCGGCCAGCTGGCCGCGGGTGAAGCCCAGGGTCTTCAGCAGCGCGAAGTCGCGGCGCCGGCGCCGCACTGACGCCACGAGCGTCAGTCCCAGGGCGGCCGTCGCCCCGGCGGCCAGCCCTCCGGCCAGGATCGCCGGCATCGCTCCCATCGACCTGTAGTTCACGATCTCGGCCGGCCGCTGCGCTGGCAGGAGGTCGATGGTGTCCGCGATCGAGGAGCCGCCGCTGGCGGCCACCATCCGCGGCGAGTTCATCAGGCCCGTCAGCTGTGCTCTGATGGCCTGCAGCGACCGCAGCCCGGCCGCCCGGCTGACGCCGGGCCGTAGCCGCACGAAGATGGCGTTGGGCCCAGACAAGCCACCGAAGCCCGCAACGGCGCCCCCCGGCAGAATTGCCCGGGAGAACAGCACCCCCGTGTTCATCGACGGGTGGACGCTCAGCACGCCGCCGATCGTCGGCATAGTAGCGGTGCCCGCGATCCGCAGCCGGACACGGAGGGTGCCGCTGGACATCGTCACCGTGTCGCCGACGCGTTTGTGCAGCTGGGCCAGGGTGGCCGCCCCTAGCACGATTTGCCTGCTGCTGCTGAGCCCGTGACCGGACAGGACGTGCGGGGCCACCGCCGGGCGGGTGGGCGCCACCATGGCCGGGACGGTCTGGCCATCCACCTGGACCGTGGCGAAGCTCACTCCGGTGGTGGCGACTACCGAGCGGTCGCGGGCCAGCAGCGGGTCGGCCAGCTTCGCGGGTACCGGACCCCACCCCTGGACGGCGTAGAAGGCGTAGCTGAAGTTCCACCCGTACAGGTCAGGATGGGTGACCAGGGTGCTCAGGCTAGCGCCGAAGGTCAACGTCGCGCTCACCACGGCCATGGCCAGCACTGCCCCGGCGATGACCGAGCGGGTCGGCACGGCCGTCCGTCCCCGCCCCGGGTCCAGGGCGAACCGCAGCCCCTCCGCGCCTGAGGGCGGCAGGCCAGCGGCCAGCGTGGCCCGGATCGGGCGAGACCCGCGCTCGCCAGCTGCCCGGCTGCCCGCCCGGTGCGGCGCCTGCCGGCGGGCGATCACCGTGGCCACGCCGCCCAGGATGAGGACCAGGCCGAGGGTCCCCAGTCCGAGCACAGCCGGGTCGAGGTAAATCCCGCGGCTGGGCTCTACCTTCCGCACCGGCCCGAACAAAGAGAACGGGGACAGTCCCAGCGCCGTCGCGGCGGCCAGGAGTGATCCGAGCACGATGGCGGCCGCGATGCCGGTGAGCCCGTCAGCGATGGTCATCGCCGGGCTGGCACCAAGCGCCCGCAGCACCCCAGTATCGTCCGCGCTGACCCGGAGCTGGCGGGAGATGGACTGGGCTCCGATGATCAGCGCGGCTAGGCCCGCGATCATCCCGAACACCCCGAGGGCAATGGCCTCGGGCCGGATCGCCCGCTGCGCCTGTGCCTCGATGGCCGCGGTGACGTAGACGTAGAGTTCCGACGCGCCCGGTGAGATAGCTGGGCTGGTGGCGATCAGGTGCTGATACTCCCGGCCGACAGCGGTGTCGTGCCGGCCGGCGCCGTCTAGCCGCAGGCCGACGTTGGTGCCACCGGCACAGCAGGAGGCGAACTTCCGGGCGAGCGCCGGCGTGCCGAGCAGGAACCCGGTGCGGCCGGAGTCGATACCGTCCTGGAGGACCTGGGTGTTGAATACCCCGATCCCGACCACCGTGAGGTCTGCGCGCCGGGCGGGGGAAATGGCGGGGCCGTTCTGGGTGCTGCTGATCAGCCCGACCCGGATATGCGACCCCACCCGGAGGCGAAGCAGGGCGGCAGCATCCGGGCTGGCCACTACCTCATCCGGCCGCGCCGGATCGGCCCGCCGTCCCGCGACGATCGTCACGCGATCCTGGTCGGAGTAGAGGCCGTCCGGGCTGGCTAGGCTGGCGGCCAGCTGCACGTGCGCGAGGAGCACCATGCGCAGGCGCCCCGCCGGCGTGAGGGCGGCCGCGGTGAACGGGACGGCGACCGCGACCCCCTGCACGTGCGGCAGCCGCGCGAGCTGCCGCACGAAGCCCGGCGAGTAAGCCGGCGTGGTGAATGGTTGCACCACGAGGTCCGACGGGTTCGTGCTGGCCAGGAACCGGGGGTACGACGCATAGGTGCGCCGGCCCGCGGTCACTGCCCCCATCGCCACGCCCCCCACCACTCCGATCAGCAGCGCCAGCGCGAGGTAGCTGCGCCACCGGCGGCCCAGCGTGGCCCGGAACCGGTACCGGGCCGGCCCGGTGGCGCTCATTCCGACCTCAGCACGAGCGCGGCGCGGGTCCGGGCGGCGGCCTGGCCGGGCACGGCGGCGACCAGGTTGGCCAGGATGACCGCGGTGACGGCGGCCAGGCCGATCGAGGCCGGCGGGATGACGGCGTGCGGGACTGCCGACAGGTCGCGGGCGAACAGCAGCCACAGCCAGCGGCCGGCCGCGATGCCCAGCGGGACCCCGACCGCCAGGCCGGCGACGGCGATAATGGTCGACTGCCAGGCTACGGCGGCGGCCAGCTGGCCGCGGGTGAAGCCGAGTGTCTTCAGCAGGGCGATGTCGCGGCGGCGGCGGCGGACCGAGGCGACCAGCGTGAGCCCGAGGGCGGCTACGGCGCCCGCGGCCAGGCCGCCGGCCAGGATCGCGGGTAGCGAGCCCATGGTCTTGTAGTTGACGATCTCGGCCGGCCGCTGCGCTGGCAGCACGCTGGCCTGAATCTCCAGTGCCGAGGGCCCTTGATGCGCCACGACCTGCGGCGCGTGCGCGAGCTGGTTGTACTGGGCGGCGATCTTCAGCAGCGACCGCCGGCCGGCCGCCTGGCTGGTGCCGGGACGCAGCCGGACGAAGATGGCGTTGGGGCCGGCCTCGGGGCCATACTCCTGCGCGAAGACGGGCGCGGGCACGACCGTGGTAGCCAGCAGCGCGCCGGTCCCCAGTGAGGCGTGGACGCCCAGGGTGTCGCCGATCGTCGGCAGGGCGGCCGTGCCGACGATCCGCAGCCTCGCGCCGCGGATGACGCTGCCCAGCACGACGCGGACCTGGTCGCCGATCCGCTTGTGCAGCTGAGCCAGCGTGGCCGGCCCGAGGACGATCTGGCCGGGACCGTCGAGGCCGTGCCCGGACAGGATGCGCGGGCTTACCGCCGGATGGACCGGGGACAGGATGGCCGGGACAGTCAGCTGCTGGCGGTCGATCTGGACCGTCAGGAAGTACACGCCGGTGCTGGACCGGACCGAGCGGTCGTGCTTCAGCAGTGCGCTCACCGCCGGGGGAAATGGCCCCCACCCGTCGGTTGAGTACAGGGCGTAATTGAAGTTCCATCCGTAGAGGGCCGGGTGCGACACCAAAGTGTCGAGGCTGGCGCCGAAGGTGAGCGTGGCCATGACCACGCCGACGGCCAGCACCGTCCCGGTGATGACCGAGCGCACCGGCACGGCGCTGCGGCCGCGCCCTGGCTCCAGCGCGAACCGCGCGCCGGCTATCACCGGTGCGGGCAGCCCGGCGGCCATCGCCGCCCGGACCATCCCCGAGCCGCGCCCGGCCGCCCGCTGCCGGGCGGCCGCCCGGTGCGGCGCCAGGCGGTAGCCGATGAGGGTCGCTACCGCGCCGAGAACCGTCAGCAGGACGAGCGCTCCCAGCCCCAGCACGGTCCAGTCGAGGTAAATCCCGGTGGACGGCTCGGCGTTCCGCACCGGCCCGAACAAGCTCAGCGGCGACAGCCCGACGGCGACGGCCGCCGCCAGCAGCGATCCGGCGGTGACGGCGGCCAGGATCCCGGCCAGTCCGTCGGAAGTGGTCACGGCGGGGCCAGCACCCAGGGCCCGCAGGATCTCGGTGTCCCCGGATCCGGCCTGAAGCCGTCGCGAGATCGACTGGGTGCCGACCAGCAGTGCCGCGAGCGCCGCGATGACGGCGAACACGCCCAGGGCGGTGGCCTCCGGGCGGATGGCACGCTGCGCCTCCGCCTCGATCGCCGATGTCTCATAGACCTGCAGGACCTGCAGCAGCTGACCCCCGCCGTGGGCGTAGAAGGGGCTGCTGTTCTCCAGCTGCTCGTACTCCCGCTCCACGGCCATGTCATCGCTGCTGCCGCCGGCCAGCCGCAGGCCGAGGTAACCGCCCGAAGCGCAGCACGACTGGAACTGCCTGGCCAGCGCGGGCGTGCCCAGCAGGAAGCCGGTCCGGTCGGCATCGATGTCGTCCTGCAGGATCTGGGTGTTGAACACGCCGATACCGACCACCAGCAGGTCGAGCCTCCGGTAAAAGGGGGTGACGTTCCGCTGGGCACCCGACCAGATCCCGACCGGGACCCGCGATCCCACGTGCAGGCCTAGCAGGGTCGCGGCGCGGACGCTGGCCACGACCTCCGCCGGTCTCGTCGGGTCGGCGGCGGTTCCCCGGACGATCTTGACTCGGTCCTGGTCGGCGAACAGCCCGTCGGTGCTGGCGATGAGCTGCACCTGGGACTGGAGCATGGTGCCGATACCGCCGCGCGGCGTCCTGGTCGCGGCGTTCAGCCAGACGGCACTCTCCTGCTGCCGTACATGGGCCAGCCTGCCAACCTGGGCGAAGAAGCGGAGGGCGCCCTCAAAGGTGGTCGCGGACCCCCCATTCGGCTGCACGATCAGGTCGGAAGGGCGGGTGCTGGCCAGGAACTCCGGGTACGACGCATCGGTCCGGCGGGCCGCCACCATCGACGCCATCGCCACGCCGCCGACCAGCCCGATCAGGACGGCCAGTGCGAGGTATCCGGCCGCCCGGCGGCGGAACGTCGCCCGGAAGCGGTACCAGAGCACCCCCCGGTACACGGCTACCGGGCCTCGACCGTCACGGCGCCGCGCGGGCCCTCGCTCCCCGGGTCGGCCGCCACGATGCGCCCGTCGAGCATGCGCACGATGCGCTCGGCGGCCGCGGCGACGTGGGCGTCGTGGGTGACCAGGACGATCGTCTGGCCGCCGGAGTGCAGTCGGCTCAGCAGCTCGATGACTTCCTGGCCGCCGTCGGAGTCCAGCGCTCCGGTGGGCTCGTCGGCGAGCAGCAGGGTCGGCTCGTTGGCCAGCGCCCTGGCGATGGCCAGCCGCTGCCGCTGCCCGCCCGACAGGACGCCGGGGGCGGCGGCCGCCTTGTCGCCGATGCCCAGCAGGTCGAGCAGATCGCGGGCGCGGGTCTCGGCCATCCGCCGCTTGCGGCCCGCGATGACGGCAGGGAGGGCCACATTCTCCAGGACCGTCATACCCTCCAGCAGGTTGAAGAACTGGAAGATGATGCCGATGTGCTTGCGCCGCAGCCGGGCCAGGTCGTCCTCGCCCCGGCCGGTGACCTGCTCGTCGGCGACCATGATGGTGCCCTCGTCGGCCAGCTCGAGCCCGGCCACCAGGTTCAGCAGAGTCGACTTGCCGCAGCCCGACGGGCCCATCAGGGCGACAAACTCCCCGGCCGCCACGGTCAGGTCCACGCCGCGCAGCGCCCGCACCGGAGCATTCTCCGCCTCGAACGTCTTGCGCACGGCCCGCACCTGAAGTGCCGGCAAGCTGTCGGTCATGGGTCCCCCTGCGTGGTCATCGGGTCGTCGGCGAAGCGGCCGCCGCGCCGGGCTGCCAGCTCGGCGGCATGATCTTGTAGGCCCTGATCGGCGTGTCCCGGCCCTTGACCAGCTGAGCGGGCAGGGGCACGGTCCTGGCGGGCACGGTCAGCGCGAGGCACGTGGCCTCCGACAGCACGGTCTCGCCTGCCGCCGCAAGCTGCTGCAGCCGCTGTGACAAGTTGACCGTGTCGCCGACCAGGGTGTATTCCAGTCGCTCGGCGGAGCCCAGCAGCGCGGCGGCGGCCTCCCCGGTGGACAGCCCGATGCCCAGCCCGAAGGCCGGCAGGCCGTCCACAGCCCACCGGGTGTTGACCTCGGCCTGCAGCGTGTGCATGGAGGCGGCCGCGGCGGCCGCCCGGTCCGGGTGATCCGGCTGCGGGAACGGCGCACCGAAGACCGCCATCACGGCGTCGCCCACGAACTGCATCACGGTCCCCCCCTCGCCGAGGATGGCATGGTTCATGGCGGCCCGGTGGGTATTGAGCTGGCTGGCGAGCTGGCTCGGGTCCGCATGCTCGGCGATGGTCGAGTACGACCGGATGTCGCTCATCAGCACCGTGACGCTGACGCGCTCGGTCTCGCCGATGCGCTGCGCGCCGCCGCGGAGCTTCTCCGCCAGCCCGCCCGGCAGCAGCCGGGAGAGCGTCTCGCCCTGTTCCTCGCGGTCGACGATGGCCTGGTGCAGCAGCCGGAGGCGGTTCAGCGCCGCCGGACTGCCGGACGCCACGCCCGTGGCCAGCTTGACGAAGACCGCCTCGACCCGGGCGTCGATGGCCTCCGGCGGCGTCTTCAGGGCTGCCGCGATGGCCTTGATCGGCTTCCCCTCGGCCACCATCCCGAGCAGCTCTTCCTCAGCGGGGAGCAGCCCGCCCGGTGCGACCACCGGCCGCACCAGCGCCTCGACGATGGCCGGGTCCAGGGCCGTACCGCCGCTGGCCACGGCGCGGATCGCATCGGCCAGCTGGTTGCCCTCCGCGACGCGGTCCTTGAGCAGGTACCCGTAGCCGGCCGAGCCCTCGGCCAGCAGCGACACGGCGTACTCCGGGTCGTCGTACTGCGACAGGATGATCACGCCCGTACCCGGATGACGCTTCCGCACGTCCTTGGCCGCGTCGATGCCCTCGCGATGAAAGGCGGGCGGCATCCGCACGTCCGTGACCAGCACCTGCGGCTCGGTGGCGATGCAGCCGCTGATGACCTCGTCGTAGTCGGCGGCCACCCCGACCACCCGCAGGTCCGCATTGCGCTCGATGAGCGCGCGGACCCCCTCGCGGACGATCAGGTTGTCGTCGGCGAGGAAGACGTCGATCGCGCGTCCGGAGGACGCCACGGGCAGCTTCATCCCCCTAGTTGTCGCACACGCCAGCCGGTCACTGCCAGTGAGCAGGCGCGAAGAAGGCTGGTGGTGCTAGCACACCGCGCGACGCCAGGCACCATCCTGGCCCGCGCGAGGGCAGGCGGGCAGCCTCGGAAGAGGTCGCGAAGATAGCTCCGCGCGGGCCACGGGGCCGGCTGCCCGGCCGTCCACGCAGGGTCAAAGGGCTTCCGCCGGCGCTGCCGGAGAGGGGGTGCCGCCCGCAGCGGGCGGCACCCCCTGCTGCTGCGCGACAGTGGTGCTAGGCACACCGGTGACATGCAGGCCACCACGCTGGCACGCTGTCCCCGCGGCGGCCAGCATGGGACTATGCGTTATGAGAGCTGTGTCACCTCGCTGTCCTGGATCCCGTCGGAGGCCATCCCGGGCGGGTCCCGGCTGGCCTTCGATGCGGGCTTCACCCACTACGACGATCCGCCGCCCGCGACGATCGGCGTCATCGACGAGCTGCGGGTCGCGGACCGGTTCCGCTTCGCGAACGTGCTGCGGGCCTGGATCGAGGTCGATGACGCGGGCGTCATCACCGCCGCCGGCTACGGCGGCGGCGGCTTGATGGGGGCCACCACGGTGCGGCTGGGCGCCGTGCAGCATGCGTTCCAGGCCGTCCAGCTGCCAGACCTGCAGCGTGCGCCTGAGCAGGGCGACGGGTCGGCGCGCTTCTCGCAGACCGTCGGCGGCCGGACCGGGCTGCCGGCGCCGCGGCGCGTGCGGCGCCCGCCCTTTGTCCAGTGGCAGGCCCCGCTGGTGTGGACCACGCTGTCGCTGACCTTGCGCGCCGATGGCAGCGCCCAGTACGAGATGACCGGCGCGAGCAGCTTCCCGCGGCACTGGGTGTACGACGAGGCTGGCCAGCTGTCGCACAAATCAGGCCTCACCGACTTCCGCGACTGGTACGCCACGTCCTTCGGCCGCCACAGCCCCTGGGGCGACGAGGACTCGGCCGCGCTGGTCACGGCCGTGGAGACGGCACTGGAGCGCTCCTTGTCGGTCCAGCTGATGCACGGCGGGGCCAAGCCGAGGATCAGCCGCTTCCCCGTGGGCGCGGTCATCGTCTCGCAGGGCGAGCCCGGCACCGATGTCTTCCTGGTCCTGGACGGGGTCATCCGGGTGGACGTCGACGGCGAGCCGCTAGCCGAGTACGGGCCGGGAGCGATGCTGGGCGAGCGTGCTCACCTGGAAGGGGGCATCCGCACGTCTTCCCTGGTTGCGGTCACCAACTGCCGGGTGGCCGCCGTCGGCGCCGGCCAGCTGGACCGCGCCGCCCTGGAGGAACTGTCGGGCGGCCACCGCCGAGAAGAAGCCGGCCAGGGATAAGTGGTGCGACTAGCCTTCTGCGGCACTCGCGGGTCGACCACGGCGCCGGGCGCCGAGTTCATCCGCTATGGCGGCCACACCTCCTGCGTGGCGCTCAGCCATGACGGGGACGCCGGGCCGGCGCTCATCCTCGACGCCGGCACCGGCTTGCGGGAGGTAACGCCGCTACTGGGCGGCCGCCCGTTCGCCGGCACGATCCTGCTCTCGCACCTGCACTGGGATCACGTGCACGGACTGCCGTTCTTTCGCGGCGGGGACACCGAGGGGGCCACGGTGGACCTGCTGCTTCCCGACCAGGAGGACGGCGCCAGCGCCGAGGCGGTGCTGGAGCGGGGCATGTCGCCGCCGCACTTCCCGATCCGGCCGAGTGAGCTGCGGGGCGACTGGAGGTTCGGGACGGTGGCGCCGGGGAGTTTCGATGCGGCCGGTTTCCGCATCGAGGCCCGGGAGGTGCCGCACAAGGGCGGCCGGACGTTCGGTTACCGGGTCAGCGACGGCCAGTCGGCGCTGGCCTATATCCCTGACCACTGCCCGACGCTGCTCGGCCCGGGGCCGGACGGCCTAGGCGCCTACCACGAGGCTGCCGTCCAGCTGGTCCGCGATGCCGACGTCCTGATCCACGATGCCTCGCTGGTCGCCGGGGAGCTGGCCGCGCAGGTCGCATTCGGCCACGCCGCGGCGGAATACGCCGTGGGGCTGGCCAAGGCCGCGGGCGCCCGCGAGGTGGTGCTGTTCCATCACCGGCCCGACCGCACCGACGACGAGCTCGACGAGATCGGCCGCCGCCTCGCCGGGGGACCCGTGCCGGTCACCGTGGCCAGGCAGCAGCGGATACTCAGCCTGTGAGCTCACGCCGGGCCGCGCCGGACGCGGTCGTCGTCGGATCGGGCCCCAACGGGCTGGCCGCCGCGCTGACCCTCGCCAGGGCGGGCCTGTCGGTCACCGTGCTCGAGGGGGCCGGGACGCCCGGCGGGGGCTGCCGGACCGAGGACCTCACGCTGCCGGGCTTTCACCACGATGTCTGCTCGGCCGTGCACCCACTGGCGGCTGCCTCGCCGTTCTTCATCGGCGCCGGCCTGCAGGCTCACGGCGTCACGCTGCTCACCCCGAAGGTCGCCTTCGCCCACCCGCTGGACGGCGGCTGCGCCGCGGCCGTCAGCGGCTCGGTGGACCAGACGGCCAGTGACCTTGGCGCCGATGCCGCCGCCTACCGCCGCCTCCTGGGACCGCTCGTCCGCGACGCGGACGCGATCGTGCCCGCGGTGCTGGCGCCACTGCGCTCGGTGCCCGGCCATCCGCTGGCCCTGGCCGGCTTCGGCGCCCGCGGCCTGCTGCCCGCGACGCTGCTGGCCCGGCGGTTCAAGACCGATGAGGGCAGGGCGCTCCTGGCCGGCGTCGCCGCGCACTCGATACAGCCGCTGAACGCGGCGCTCACCGGCGGGTTCGGCCTGCTGCTCGCCATGCTGGCTCACTCGGCAGGCTGGCCGGTGGTGGCCGGCGGCAGCGCGCGGATCATCGAGGCCCTGACCGCCGAGCTCACGTCCCTGGGAGGTGAGGTGGTCACCGATTCGTGGGTGCGCCGCCTGGCCGACCTGCCGCCCGCCGCCGCCATCCTGCTGGACGTGTCGCCGCGCCAGCTCGCCGGACTGGCTGGCGACCGGCTGCCCGCCGGGTACGCCCGGGAAATGCGGCGGTTCCGCTACGGGCCAGGCGTCTGCAAGGTCGACTGGGCACTAAGCGGGCCGGTCCCCTGGGCCGCTCAAGCCTGCCGGGAAACCGCGACCGTGCACCTGGGCGGGACATTCGAGGAGATCGCGCGCAGCGAGGCGGCTGTCGCGGCGGGACGGCATCCCGACCGGCCGTACTGCATCATCACGCAGCCCGGGGTGGTCGATCCCTCGCGCGCGCCGGCCGGCCAGCACACCCTGTGGGGTTACTGCCACGTGCCATCCGGCTCGACGACGGACATGACCGACCGGATCGAGGCCCAGATCGAGCGCTTCGCGCCGGGCTTCCGCGACCTGGTCCTGGCCCGCTCGGTGCGCACGGCCGCTCAGCAGGAGCAGCACAACCCCAACTACGTGGGCGGGGACATCAACGACGGCGCCGGGACGCTGTGGCAGACGGTCTTCCGCCCCGCGGTGCGGTGGAACCCGTACCGGACTCCGCTGCGCGGCGTCTACCTGTGCTCGGCCGCCACGCCGCCCGGCGGCGGCGTGCACGGGATGTGCGGCACCTGGGCGGCCCGCACGGCGCTGGCCGACCTGGGGCTGGCCGGCTCGCGACCGGCCGGCCGCGGCCTGCCGCGCCCGGCCTAGCCCGCCGCGGCCATCACCCTGTAGTCGCCGGAAGGCTCCCGGAATCACAGGTCATCATGGCGCGGACGGAAAATCATGCGGGCCGCGCCGGGGGCGGCCTGCTCTCATCGGGTGCCCGCAGCCGGATGACCTGGTCCCGGAATACCTGCTCCATCCGGGCGTAGAACTCCACGATCAGTGCCAGCTCGCCGTCGGTGTACCCGGCCGCCAGCTGCTGCCACGCGGCCACCATGGGCAGGAACAGCGGCGCGACATCACGCAGCGCCCGGTCGAGCATCAGGTGCACGACGACGCGGCGCCGGTCCCGGGCGTCGCGCTCCCGGCGCACGTAGCCCGCCGCTTCCAGCCGGTCGACCACCCCGGTGATCGAGGCGGTCGTCAGGCCGGTTGCCCTGGCCAGCTCCCCGGCCGTCATCCGGCCGCTGAAGCTGAGGATGTTCAGGCAGTTCAGGTCGGTGGCGTTGATGCCGATGCGGTCGGCGGCCGCCTGGCCGACCAGGTTCATCAGCGAGCTCGTCCTGCGGATGGCGGCCCCGAACCGGTTCGCCAGCCGGGACCGCTCAGCGGAGCCGGTCCCGAAGGGCTCGGCCCATGGCACGGCCAGGTCCCAGTCGGAGGGCTCAGCCGGACCGGCGTCCTCAGGCATGCTTCACTTCCCTGTTATCTAGGCTCGCTAGATAATAGGCACTCACGAACTTGCTGGTCACGCACACGCTCGGCTCCAGGCTCGGCGCTTTTCCCTCAGCCGCCGGCTGGCGCTGACACCGCTCCGCCGCGCTGGCCGGCGATCAGCTCCCGGTACCAGCCGAAGGATGCCTTCGGCGTCCGGCGCTGCGTGGCGAAGTCGACGTGCACCAGCCCGAAGCGCTGGTGATAGCCCTCGGCCCACTCAAAGTTGTCCATGAGCGTCCAGGTGAGATAACCGCGCACGTCCACGCCGCCCCTGATCGCGTCGGCGACCGCCCGGATGTGCCCGTCCAGGTAGCGGATCCGGGGCTGGTCCTCGATGCGGCCGGCGGCGTCGACTTCGTCGTCCACCGAGCAGCCGTTCTCGGTGATGTAGACCGGCGGCAGCCGCTCACCGTAGCGGTCCCGGAACAGGGTCAGCAGCTCCGTGAGCCCGGCGGGAACCACGGGCCAGCCGAAGGCGGTCACGGGGTAGCCAGGGATCGGCTCGAGCTGGAAGGGCAGCGGCGAATCCGGGAGGGCCGACACCCGGGACGGGGTGTAGTAGTTGATGCCCAGCGCGTCCAGCGGCTGGCTGATCAGCGCCAGGTCGCCGTCCCGGACGCAGTCCAGGCCCTCGTCGCCGACGCCGAATGCCGACAGGTCCGGGTAGGCGCCGAGCAGCAGCGGATCCTGGAACAGCCGATTGTGCAGGGTGTCGTAGGCATCCGCCGCGGCCAGGTCCGCGGTGCTCTGCGAGGCCGGCCAGACGGGCGAGCAGTTGTTCGCGATCGTCACCCGGGGCGCGCCCGCCGCGCGCAGCGCCGCGGCGCCCAGGCCGTGTGCCAGCAGCTGGTGGTGAGCCGTCGGCAGCGCGTCGAGCATCAGGGTCCGGCCCGGCGCGTGGATGCCGAGCGCGTAGCCGAAGGCGGTGACGATGAAGGGCTCGTTGAGCGTGATCCACAGCGGGATGCGGTCGGCCAGCCGGGCGGCCACCAGGCCGGCGTAGTCGGCGAACCGGTAGGCCGTATCGCGGGTCAGCCAGCCGCCCGCGTCCTCCAGCGGCTGCGGCAGGTCCCAGTGATACAGGGTGGGCAGCGGGGCGATCCCCCCGGCGAGCAGCTCGTCGGTCAGCCGGTCATAGAAGTCCAGGCCGGCCTTGCAGGCCGGCCCGGTGCCGGACGGCTGGACGCGCGGCCAGGCGATCGAGAACCGGTACCCGCCGACGCCCAGCTCGGTCATCAGGTCGACGTCCTCGCGCCACCGGTGGTAGTGATCGGCGGCCACATCCCCGGTCTCCCCGTCCCGGATAGTGCCCGGCCGCCGGCAGAAGGTGTCCCAGATGGACTCACCGCGGCCGTCCTGCGCCACGGCTCCCTCGATCTGGTAGGCGGCGGTCGCGACGCCCCAGACGAATCCGTCCGGGAACCGCGGCATGGCAATCTCGGTCACCCGGTGATCGTAAGCCGCCGGGGAGCGCGCGGCCTAGCCGGGAAGGTCGCCGGCTAGGCCGGGCCCGCGTCGGGGCTGCTAGTCGTGCATCGGGTGCTCGTGCTCGGCGTGGCCGGCGGGCTCCAGCTGGAAGGTCGAATGGGCCACGTCGAAGTGGCCGCGCAGGCACGCCTGCAGGGAATCAAGCATGATCGCGCTGTGCCCGCGCGCGATGACCTCGGGATCGACGACGATGTGCGCCGACAGCACGGGCAGCCCGGAGGTGATGGTCCAGACGTGCAGGTCGTGCACCTCGCGCACCCCGGTCAGGCCGGTCATGTGCCGGCGCAGCTCGGTGAGGTCGATATCGGCGGGACTGGCCTCCAGCAGGACCTCGACCACCTCCCGCAGCAGCTGCCAGGTGCGCGGCAGGATCAGCAGGGCGACCGCCAGGGACGCGATCGAGTCGGCCCGGACGAAGCCGGTCAGCGCGATCACCAGCCCGGTGACGATCACCGCCGCGGCGCCGAGGGTGTCGGCCGCGACCTCCAGGAACGCGCCGCGGACGTTCAGGCTCTCGCCCTGGCCGCGCCGCAGCACCAGCAGCGAGATGCCGTTGGCGGCCAGCGCGATCACGCCGAAGACGATCAGCAGCGGCGAGCTGACCGGCTGCGGCGACATCAGCCGCATGATCGCCTCGGCGAAGATGAACGCGGCCATCCCGAGCAGCAGCAGGGCGTTCACCATCGCGGCCAGGATCTCGGCCCGCGCGAAGCCGAAGGTGCGGTGCCCGGTGGCGGGGCGTCCGGCGAAGTAGACGGCCAGCAGCGAGATCCCGATGCCGGCCCCGTCCGCGGCCATGTGGGCGGCATCGGCGAGCAGCACGAGCGACCCGCTGACGACGGCGCCGATGATCTCCGCTACGGCCAGGCCGGAACTCAGCAGCATCGCGATCATCAGGGCGCGGCGGTGCCGCCCCGTCGCCGTCATCTGGCCGCCGTGGTCGTGGTCATGACCATGGCGGTGGCTGCGGGTGCCCCCGGCCTGGCCGGGAGCCTCAGGATGGCTCATGTGTCCTAGTCGTCATGTCGCCTGCGGTCGGGCCGGTCGCGGCGGGACCGGGACTGGCCGCCGCCGGGACGATCGCTGCTCTGCGCGAGCAGCTCATAGGCCGGGTTGATCATGACGGGCACCCCGTCGCGGATGCCGACCGGGCCGCGCAGCCGGACCTTGCAGCCGGGCCGCAGCCCCGGGATGTTCGAGCGGCCGTAGAACAGGGCGGTCAGCTCGCCGGTCGAGTCCGCGACGTCGCAGGCGAGCACCGTGTTGTGCTCGACGGGCCGGATTTCGACCGCGTGCACCCGGCCCTCGACCACCGCCCGGCCCGGCTGGGTGAGCGTGCCGATCGGGCTGACCCCGGCGGGCGGGACCGGCCGGTCGTAGTCACTGCCGTCGGAGGCCAGCACGCCTTGCTCGATCGGCCCGCGAACAGCGCTCATCCGCTCCGGCGCGCGCATCGGGGCCTCGGCCGCGGCCTCCTCGTCGGCGGTGTCCCCGGCTGCGGTGTCCCCGGCGACGGCGTCCCCGGGCGCCGTCTCCCCGGCCGCTTCGCCGGCGGCCAGCTGGTCGGCCGCCGTCTGCCCGGCTGCGGTGTCCCCGGCGGCTGCCTGGCCCGCGGCCGTCTGTTCGGCGGCCGCAGCCCCGGCGCCCGCTTCGCCCGGAGCCGGGGGCTGGTCGGTCCCGCTGTTGTCCGGCCCGGTCTTCCCTGACGCTGGCCCGGTGGCGGCGGCTCCCGCGGCGGCCGGGGCCTTGGCCGCCGCCGTGCCGGCCTTCGGGTCCGGTGTGCCTGGTGTGCCTGGTGCGCCAGCAGCCGCGTCCTGGCGCGCGGCCAGTGCCTCCACGCGGCTCCGGACGTCAAACGGCACGATGGTGGCGACCGCGTACGGGATACGGCTGATCACGCCGGCGATCCGGTCAGCCGTCCGGTCGTGCAGTAGCCGGCCGAGCAGCGGAGCGTAGCTGCGCCGGGGCAGGATCGCGGTGACGCCCACGCCGGGCAGCTTCGCCTCCGCGTGCACCAGCGCGGCGGCCGCGGCGGCCAGCCGGCGGTCCGGGCAGTCCACGAAGTCGAGCACGATTCCGGTGTTGGCCCGGACCCAGTCCTGGCGCAGGCGGTCGGCCTGCACGTTGTCGATGACGAAGTGCACGGCCTGCAGGGTGGTCGGCCGCAGGCTGCGGGCGTAGCGCAGGGCCGCGATCGTTGCGAGGTCGAAGTCGTCGATGAACACGAACACCGTCCGGCGCGAATACGTCGGCGGCTCGGCCGGCCGGTTCTTCCGGAGGGTACCGATGTTCTCCAGCACCGAGGCTTCCAGGCCATACTGCCGGTTCAGCCAGATCAGGGCAGGCACGCCGAGGGCGAACAGGACCACGACCAGCCAGGCGCCCTCCTTGAACTTCACGATCGTGAAGATCACCACGACGATCAGCGAGGTCAGGCCCGCCGAGAAGGTGATCACCCGCTTGTGCCGCCAGCCCGGCGGCCGGTTACGCGAGAAATACCGCGACATGCCGAAGCCTGCGAGGGTAAACGCCGTGAATACCCCGAGCGCGTAGAACGGGACGAGGCTGTTGACGTTCGCGCCCTTGAACGCCAGCAGCCCGCACGACAGCACGGCCAGCACGATGATGCCGTTGGAGAAGACCAGCCGGTGCCCGCGCTTGGTCAGCCACCGGGGCAGGAAGGCGTCCTCGGCGACGAAGCTGGCCAGGAACGGGAAGCCGTTGAAGCTGGTGTTGCCGCCGGTGTAGAGGATCAGCGCGGTGGCCGCCTGGACCACGACGAACATGATCGTGCCAAACGGCGTGTGACCGAAGACGAGCCGGGCCTCCTCGGAGATCACCGTCGGGACGCCCGAGTTGTACGGACGGGCGTGCGTGACGTGGGCCAGCCAGGAGATCCCGGCGACCAGGGTGCCCAGGATCACGCCCTCGATGACCAGCACCCGGCGGGCGTTAATGCCCTCGGGCGGCTGGAACGCGCTCACTGCGTTGGACACCGCCTCGATACCGGTGAGGGACGAGCCGCCGTTGGCGAAGGCCCGCAGCAGCACGAACGCCATGCCGAACGTGATCAGGCTGCTGTGGCTGGGCGCCCCGGTCACGATGCCGGCGTGCGGAACATAGAGCGGCAGCGCACCGAAGGCCTCCCGCAGCAGGCCCGTGATGATCATGAGAATCATGACGGCGGAGAACAGGTAGGTCGGGACGGCGAAGGCCCGCGCCCCCTCCCGGATGCCGCGCAGGTTGCCGTAGAGCATCAAGAGCACGATGGCGATCGAGACGATCTTGAGCAGATCCGGGTTACTGAGCGCGGGGATGGCCGAGGCGACGGCGGCGGTGCCCGCGGCGACCTGGACGGCGACGGTCACCACGTAGTCGATGAGCAGGGCGATGGCGGCGATCTGGGCGACCCGCGGGCCGAAGTTCTCCCGGGCCACGACGTAGGATCCGCCGGCCCTGGTGTAGACGGTGACGACCTCGCGATAGGCCAGCACCACCAGGACCATCACGAACAGGACCACGCCGGTTAGCGGCAGGATCAGCGTGAAGGCCGCTACACCGAGCCCGCCGCGCAGCAGCTCGATGAGGATTTCCTCGGTGCCGTAGGCGGAGGAGGAGATGCCGTCGGGGGAAAGCACGCCCAGCGCGAGCCGCTTGGACAGTCGCTGCTCCCCGAGCTGCGCGTTGATCAGCGGCTTGCCCAGCAGCTTCCGCTTGAGGGCATAGCCGACGCCCTCTTCCAGGTCGTTTCGCCGGACGAGCGAGCCGACCGCTCTGCGCATGGCCACGCGCGTCCTCCTCTGTGATGGCCCTGACGTGGACTTCATACCATTGCGACAGCAACGCCAGGCAGACTGGCACGTCGGGTGTCCAGCGTAGGAGAGCCGCGGCACCGGTCCGCCCGGCAGGAAGGCTGCCCGATGACCACGACACCGGCCGCTCCGGCCCCGCGGGCTCGCAGCTCCATGCTGCACCTGTCCGGCCTGCTCCGGCGCCCGATCACCGACCGGGGCGGGGAGTCCATCGGCCGGCTGTCCGACATGATCGTGCGGCTGCGCGGTGCCGACGATCCGGTGGTGACCGGCCTGGTCGCGGTCGTCGGCAGCCGGCGGGTATTCGTCCCGATTGACCAGGTAGCCAGCCTCGGCGGGGACGAACTGCGGCTGACCAGCGCCCAGCTGGACCTGCGGCAGTTCGAGCGGCGGCACGGCGAGGTCCTGCTCCGCGCGGACGTGCTCGGCCACCGGCTCATCGACGTGCAGAGCGCGCGGCTGATCCGGGCCGCCGACCTGGAGCTTGTCCAGCACGACGGCGACTGGGTGGTGGCGGGGGTGGACGGTCACCGGCGGTCGCGCCGGCTGCGGCGCCGCGGGTCCGCCGAGGGCGGCGGGGATCACGCGTTCCGCGAGTGGGCCAAGTTCGAGCCGCTGATCGGGCACTCGGGCAGCGCCCTGCTGCGCGGGCCGTTCGGGCGGATCCGCCGGCTCAAGCCCGCCCAGATCGCCGACCTGCTCGAGAACGCGTCCAAGGACGAGGAGACCGAGATCCTCGGGCAGGTGCGCGCCGACCCGGAGCTTGAGGCGGACGTCTTCGAGGAACTCGACGAGGACCTGGCCACGCGCCTGCTCGGGGCCAGGACCGACGGCGAGATCGCGGCCGTGCTGGCCCGGATGCGGGCCGACGACGCGGCGGACGCCATCGCCGAGCTGCCGCAGCGCCGGCGGCAGCCCGTGCTGGACCGCCTGCCGCCGGGTCCGCGGGCCAAGGTGCTGACCCTGATGGGCTACAACCCGACCAGCGCGGGCGGCCTGATGAACATGGACTTCGTCGCGCTCCCGGCGCTGTGCGCCGTGACGGCGGCCATCGCTGCGGTGGCGGCCGCGACCGCCCTGCAGCCGGAGGCGCTGACCAGCGTGCACGCCCTGGACGAGGACGGGCGGCTGTACGGGGTGGCCAAGCTGGTGACGCTGGTCCAGGCCAGCCAGGACCGCCCCGGCGCCGCGCTCGCCGACGTCTGCGACGGCGACCCGGTCCGGGTCGGCACCGACACCGACGTCGTCGACGTGGCCGTGCTGATGAGTGACTACAACCTCATCACCGTCCCGGTCGTGGACTCGCGTCGGATGATGCTCGGCGTGATCACGGTCGACGACGTGATCGAGGTCACCCTGCCCGAGGACTGGCGGCGGCGGGAGGTGGCCCAGCCGCCCGATGCCCGCGACGAAGAGGCCGGATAACGGCCCGTTGCCGTGCCTGTACCCGGCCGGCAGGCGGTATAGTGTGCCCGCAAGTGTGAGACACCTCGTTCGGTGAGGCGTCTTCACGGACACAGGCCACTGATCCCACCCGTCGAGAGACGCTCCGGATCAGGACACCTCTCCCCGGCCTAAGGGGTGAGGCCAAGTGGCTGTGCTGGCGGGACCGTGTGCGGGATGCGCGCGTCGGACCTGTCGGCCCTACGCCGTGAAGTGCCAAAGCTCTTACGAGAGAGGTGGCTGGCCCAGGCGCCGCATTGCGCGGGCACCGGAATAGGCGGCTTCTGCACAGGCGTTCGGACTACGGGTTCCGAGCCGGCACTGTGGGTGTTCCGACTGGGCACTGCGGTGCCGCGGACGAGGGGAGGCGAGCAATGGACCACGATAGTCCGGGCCGAAAATGGCCCCACATTGCTGCCGTCCCTGTCTGCTGTGGGCACGCGCTGACGCCGTAACGGCGTCGCTCCGCACTATCTAGATCGTCCAGTCGGCTTGAGGTCTTATCGCTGGCCGTGTGCTGGCTGGCCGCTGCCGACCGCGCGTGCCCCCCGATCCCGCCTGATTTCCGGCGGTGAAAGGGGTTCCTGTCATGACCTCCACCACCTCTGACCTGCACGGTGCCAGCCTGAACCACGGGGCCAGCCTGAACCACGGGGCCAGCCTGAACCGGGGGGCCGCCCTGGATTCGGCGCATGTCGGCGACATTCGCGGGGCGCTCGGCACTATCTCGCTGGACGACCTGGCGCCGCGCCGGTCGATGCCGGCCAAGCTGAAGACGCTGCTGGCGATCGTCGGGCCGGGTCTCATCGTCATGGTCGGCGACAACGACGCGGGCGCGTTCTCGGTCTACGGGCAGGCCGGCCAGAACTACGGCACCCACCTGCTCTGGACGTTCGTCCTGCTGATCCCGGTGCTGTACGTCAACCAGGAAATGGTGCTGCGCCTCGGCTCCGTGACTGGCGTCGGGCACGCCCGGCTGATCCTGGAGCGCTTCGGCCGGTTCTGGGGCGCGTTCAGCATCATTGATCTTTTCATTTTGAATGCGCTGACGATCGTCACCGAGTTCATTGGCATCACTCTGGCCGCCGGGTATCTCGGCGTACCGAAGATCATTGCCGTCGGCCTGGCCGCGCTGGTCATCATCGCCTCGGCAATGACCGGTAGCTTCCGCCGGTTCGAGCGGATCGCCATGGCGTTCTGCGCCGGGTCCCTGCTCCTGATCCCGGTCTACCTGCTGGCCCACCCGGCGATCGGGCAGGTGGCCAAGGGCTTCGTGGTGCCATCGGTGCCGGGCGGCCGCGGCCAGCTGGCCACGGTCATGCTGCTGATCATCGGGATCGTCGGCACGACGGTGGCGCCCTGGCAGCTGTTCTTCCAGCAGTCGTATGTCATCGACAAGCGGATTACCCCGCGGTTCATGAAGTACGAGCGGGTCGACCTCATCATCGGCATCGGCATCGTGATCATCGGGGGCGCCGCCATCATGGGCGCGATGACCGCGGCCTTCGCCGGCACCGCAGCGGCCGGGCACTACAGCGACGCCGCGGGGCTGGCCAGCGGCCTGGCCGCCTACGCAGGCAAGGCCACCGGCGCCCTGTTCGCCGTGGCCCTGCTGGACGCTTCCATGATCGGCGCCTTTGCCGTGTCGCTGTCCACTGCCTATGCGCTGGGCGACGTGCTCGGACTCAAGCACTCCCTGCACCGGGGCGCGCGGCAGGCCAAAGGGTTCTACGTCATGTACGCCGGGCTGATCGGCGGCGCGGCCGTGATCGTCCTGATCCCCGGCTCGCCACTCGGCCTGCTCACCGAGGGCGTGCAGGTGCTGGCCGGAGTGCTGCTGCCTAGCGCGACGGTCTTCCTGCTCTTGCTGTGCAACGACAAGGCCGTGCTGGGACCGTGGGTCAACGGACGCTGGACCAACGCGTTCTCCGTGGCGGTAGTTGCCCTGCTGATCACGCTGTCGCTGGTGCTGACGGCCTCGGTGGCGTTCCCGCACATCACCTCCGGCCAGATCCTGATGATCCTGGTCTCCTGCGGGGCGGCCGCGTTGCTGGCCGGGATCGGCCTGGCGGTCCGGGCCTGGCGCGCGGCCCTGGCGGCCCCGGCTATTGAAGCCGAGCCGGGTGCCGCCGGGGCTGGTGGGGCTGGTGGGGCGACGAGGGGCGTCGCGATCGACCGGTCGGGCCGGGAGAACTGGCGGATGCCACCGCTGGCCACGCTCACCGCGCCGCCGGTGTCGGCCGGGCGCAAGTTCGGCATGACGGGGATGTGGGTTTACCTGCTGCTGGCCATCGCGGTCGTCGTGGTGCGGATCGCCCAGCTCGCGTTCGGCCACTAAGCCGGGCCGGCCCAGAGCCAGGTTGGTCAGCGGCGGATGGCGCCGGTGACTAGCCAGCGGGACCCGCGGGCCCGCAGGGTCAGGGTGGCGAACCGGGCCAGCATCCACAGGCTGTAGGCGATCCAGAGCGCCACCAGCCCGCCGTGGGCGGCCACCACCACCGCCGCGGCCACCGCGAAGACGGCCAGGGTGATCAGCCCGGCCAGCGCCAGGTAGTCCTGGTCACCGGCGCCGATGAGCACGCCGTCGAGCACGAACACCACCCCGGCCACCGGCTGCTGCGCGGCCACGACCAGCAGCACGGCCAGCAGGAGCCGGCGGACATCCGGCGCCACCGAGAACAGGCCGGGCAGCACGGGCCGCGCGGCCAGCAGGGCCAGGCCGAACACGACGCCGTAGACCGCGCCCCAGCCGATCATTCGCCGGGTAACGGCCGTGGCGCCGGCCACGTCGCCTGCGCCCAGGTAGCGTCCGGTGATCGCTTGCGCGGCGATCGCGATGGCGTCCAGGGCGAAGGCGAGCAGCGTCCAGATCCGGAAGGCCACCTGATGCGCGGCGATGGCCGCGTTGCCCTGCCGGGCGGCGACGGCGGTCATGATGATCAGTGCCGCCTGCAGGGCCAGCGTCCGCACCACGAGCGCTGCCCCGGCGAAGGCCGCGGCCCGCACCCCGGCCAGGTCCGGTGCGAAACTCAGTCCGGCCCGGCGGGCGCCGCGCCCGACGACCGTCAGGTACGCGGCGCCCGTAGCCGTCTGGGCGATCACGGTGCCCCACGCCGAGCCGGCGATTCCCCAGTGCAGGACCAGCACGAAGATGGCGTTAAGGAAGATGTTCACGAGGTTGGCGACCACCGCCACCAGCAGCGGCGTCCGGGTGTCCTGCAGGCCTCGCAGGACACCGGTGCCGGCCAGCACCGCGAGCATGGCCGGCGCGCCGAGCAGGCTGATCCGCAGGTAGATGACGGCCTGTGCGGTAACCGCGGCCGAGCCGCCGAAGGCGCCCGCGATGGCCGGGGCCAGCGGCCAGCCGGCGCCCAGCACCACCAGGCCGATCATCGCCGCGAGCCAGAGCCCGTCGATGCCCTGCCGGATCGCGGCCTGGCCGTGGCCGGCGCCCACCTGGCGGGCCACCGCGGCGGTCGTCCCGTAGGCCAGGAAGACCGAGATGCCGACCAGCGTGCTAAGTGCCTGGCCGGCGACGCCCAGGCCGCCGAGCGGCACGGTGCCGATCCGGCCGACGATGGCCGAGTCCGCCAGCAGGAACAGCGGCTCGGCGATCAGCGCGCCGAACGCGGGAATGGCCAGTCGCAGGATCTCGGCGTCCTGCGGGCTGCGGGTGGCGGCCAGCACGCGCCGCACCCGGCCGGGGCGGTTAACGGTAGTCAGGACCGCCGCCGCCCGGCCGGACCCTGGGACGGGTTCATGACGGGACCGGCCACGGCTAGCCCACGACCGCCCCGGCGCGCAGCTCCTCGATCTGCGCGGCCGTGAGCCCGAGCCCGGCCAGCACCGTGTCGGTATCGGCTCCCGGCCGGGGCGGCGCGGCGGGCGGCCCGGCCGCCGACCGGCCGAACCGCGGCGCGGGCGCGGGCTGCCTGATGCCGCCGATGTCGGTGAAGGCGGACCTGGCCACCGCGTGCGGATGGTCAGGAGCCTCGGCGAGGCTGAGCACCGGCGCGACACAGGCATCCGTCCCGGCGAACACAGTGACCCACTCCTCCCGGCTCCGGTCGGCGAACGCCGCGCTGAACCGGCGGCGCAGCTCGGGCCAGCCGGACCTGTCGTGCTGGGCGGGCAGGCCAGCGTCGGCCAGGCCCAGGCCGTCCAGCAGCGCCGCGTAGAACCGCGGCTCGAGCGCGCCCACCGCCACGTAGCCGCCGTCCGCGGTCTGGTAGGTGTCGTAGAAGGGCGCGCCGCCGTCCAGGAGATTCGTGCCCCGCTCGTCCTGCCAGGCCCCGGCCGCCCGCATTCCGTGGATGAACGCGGTCAGCAGCGCGGAACCGTCCACCATCGCCGCGTCCACCACCTGTCCCCGGCCCGAGCGCGACCGCTCGACCAGGGCGGCCAGGATGCCCAGCGCGAGCAGCATCCCGCCGCCGCCGAAGTCACCGACCAGGTTGAGCGGCGGCACCGGGCGCTCACCCGCCCGCCCGATCGGGGCCAGCGCGCCGGAGATCGCGATGTAGTCGATGTCGTGGCCGGCCGTCGGGGCCAGCGGGCCATCCTGGCCCCAGCCGGTCATCCGCCCGTAGATCAGCCGCGGATTCCGCCGGGCGCAGTCGTCCGGCCCGAAGCCCAGCCGCTCGGTAACGCCGGGCCGGAATCCCTCCACCAGCACGTCGGCGTCGTCGATCAGCCGCAGCAGCAGGTCGACCCCGGCCGGGTCCTTGAGGTTAATCCCGATGGACCGGCGGCCGCGGACGAGCGGGTCCGCGGGCGGCCGGGCCTGCGGACCGCACCGGTCGGCCCGGTCCACGCGCAGCACGTCCGCCCCCAGGTCGGCCAGGATCATGCAGCCGAACGGCGCCGGCGCCAGGCTGGCGATCTCGATGACCCGCACTCCCTCCAGTGGACCCATCCGCCCCTCCCGGCCAGTCGCTGGTGATCCTGCACTGGCACCTTACGGCGGACGGGACACCCGCCCCCCAGTGCGCCGCCGCGCTGGCCGCGGTGCTGGAGGCGCTGGGGCGGAAAGCCGGCCCCGAGGATCACCGCACTAAGCCGCAGCGTGATCACGACGCCCTGGAAGAGGCCTGCCGGCGCCTGGTCATGGCAGAAAGCTGGCAACTCGGATTCGAGGGGCAGGGCAGGCAGTCGGCCGTCACCTGCGGCCGGGCGACAGAGTCGGAGGGCGTTACGGGCACCCGGCGGGGGCACTGGGGGCAGTATGCTCGCGGGGTGCTGCCTGGTCCGCCTGCAGACGTGCTGGACCTGCTTGGCCTGCGGCCGGGGCGGGTCAGCCTGCTGCGAGATGTGCCGACGGGAAACGGGAACTGGCTCATCGAGATCCAGAGCAGGCCGCCCCTGGTGCTGCGACGCTATCGGGAGCGCTCGACCCGCGAGGACTTGTCGTACGAGCACGCCGTGCTTCGTTACCTGGCAGGTGCCGGGTGGGTGGTCCCGGAGCCGGTCGGTGATCTCGTCGAGCACGAGGGCCGGTGGTATTGCCCGACCCGGTACGTGCCAGGGGACCCGGTGACCCAGGAGAATCCCGAGCAGCAGCGCCGCCGGGGGCGCGACCTGGCCCGCCTGCACCTAGCGCTGCGCGGCCTCGGCCGGCGGCTCGGGCAGCGTCCTGGCTGGCAGGCTCAGCACCTCGGTCTCGCCACGCGTGCTGACCCGAACTGGGAGGCCTGCGTCCGCGGGCTGAAGCGGTCTAGCCCTCGGCTCGGCGCCTGGGCGCATGCTGCGGCCGCCGCGACGCAGGCCGGGCTGGCCGCGGCCGGGGCCGGCGAGCTGCCCATCATGGTCATCCACGGGGACTTCGCCGAGTGGAACGTGCATTACCGGGACGACCGCCTGGCGGGTGTGGTCGACTTCGCGCTGACTCATTTGGACTCGCGGCCCTACGAGCTAGCCATCGCCCGGACTTACCGGGCCCCGCTCGCCCTGGACGGCTACCGCGCCGAGCTGGCCCACGGCGGCTGGCCCCTCAGCGCCATCGAGGAAGCTGCCATCGAGCCGGTCCAGCATGCCTTCCGCGTGAGCATGATCGTCTGGGAGCTCGATCTGGGTCTACGGACAGGCAGCTATGACCTGGCGAGGATTGAGCGCCAGTTGTCCGGGACCGGTACATTCCCGCCGTAACGCTGGGCTTCACTGACGCCGACGGCCGCCAGCCAGTCGGCCAACCCTTACGTGATCGAGCGCTGACCAAAGAAATGACCCCGGAGCGGTCCTCGGCGGGGCGCGTGCGCAGGCTTACGCTGGTCAGGTTCTGCAGGCGGCCGGGATCGGGTAGCTGGTGATGGACGAGGTGTTGTAGGTGTAAGGCGGCTGCAGGGCGTTGACGTAGACCGTGCTGCCGGAGGCGGCGAGCGCGACGACCATGCCGGTGACCGGCAGGGTGGTGACCGGCCCGGTCGTGCCGCCGGCCGTGAAGCAGGTAAGCGAATGGCCGCGCGCATCGGTGGTGACCCAGACGGTGCCGCCGGCGGACCAGACGTTTTCCGTCCGGGCGAGCACCGGGCTGGACTGCACGGCCGCAGGCGTGGTCGGCGACAGCCGGCTGTTCAGCCGCACCAGCGGGCCGTCGAGCACCCTATCGCCGTCACGCAGGGCGTACATGGTCACCCACAGGGCGTTCCCGGTGCTGGTCATGGCGCCGATGTGCGTGTCCGGGGTGCCGCCATAGCGCAGGCCCGGCGATCCCGCGATGACGACGTGGCCGTCGTTCGCGCTCCCGGTGGTGACCAGTACTGCTACCCGGCGGCCGAGCTGATCGGACGGGAAGCCCGACGGCGCGCGGGCGCTGGGGCCCAGGCTGCTGCCGGACTCCAGTTGCTGGGTGGCCCGGCCCGGCTGGCCCGGGGCCGGGATGTGCACGCGGAGCAGGCCGCCCTGCCCCGGGACCCAGGCCGAGGTCCGGCCGGCCGCCACGATAGCGGGCGCCACGATGCCGGGATCGGCTGAGTGCCGCCCGAGGTCCGGGGTCAGCAGCCAGATCCCGGCCGGGCCGCTGCCCTGATCCGGGGAGTAGCTGACCCAGACCAGGCCGCCGGGACCTACCGCCAGCGCGGACGCCGGAGACGGCAGCGTGACCCGCCGCACTAGCTTCCCCGTGTCCCGGTCATAGGCGGTCAGCAGCGAGTTCTGGCCGCCCAGCACGTACAGGTAGCGGCCGCCGGCCGCGAGCTGGGTGACCGGGTAGTCGACGGTCGCCAGGGTCTGCGGGGACTGGCCTGCCCGGGTCGCGGCGGTGGTGCCCCGGTGCTGGCTGGTCGCGGCGTACGTGGTTCCGGCTATGGCCAGCAGCACGGCGGATGCCGCGGCCGTCCCGGCGAGCGCCCGGCGGCGCCGCTGGCGGGCGCCTGCGCGGACCCGGTCGGCGAGCCCGGGCGGTGCCGTCACGAAGTCGCTGGCCGTCTCGAATGCCGCTTTCAGCTCGTGGTCGAATCCGGTGCTCATGTCGTGCTCCCGTCCTGCTGCTGCGGTACCAGCTCGCGCAGCCGCGCCATCGCCCGGGCGTGCTGAGATTTGACCGTTCCGACCGAGCAGCCGAGCAGCCGAGCGTCCGCGCCGTCTCGGCCTCCGTCAGGTCCTCGAAATAACGCAGCACCAGTACGGCGCGTTGTCCGCCCGGCAGCGCGCGCACGCAGTTCAGCAGCGCGGCCCGGCCGGACACGCCCTCGATGGCCGGGTCCGGCTCGCCGGGCAGCTGCTCCTCCTGCAGCGGGCCGCTGCTGAGCTTGCGCCCGCGGGCGGTGTCAACAGCGGAGGTGAACAGGATCCTCCGCACGTAAGCCTCCGGGACGTCCTTCTGCCGGACCCAGTGCCAGCGCCGGTACGTCCGCTCCAGCGCCGTCTGCAGCAGGTCCTCCGCCTCGGCCAGGTCCCCGGTGATGAGATACGCGCTCCGCAGCAGGCGGCGCGAGGCCGCCCCGACAAAGGCCGTGAATTCAGCGTCATCAGCCGCCCGCACGCCGCCTCCCTGCACCGCGAGGACACTCCGCGGCTTACCCGGCTCGGGTCCTCACCTGTTCAGACGGAAACGAAAGCCCCGATGGTTGTCACCAGCAGGCTTGCCGCCTGCCAGGGTCTGGTCCCGCCTAGCCTGGACTGGGCCGACAAGGACGGACGGAGCATGTTCGAGAGATTCATCGAGCAGGCGGGGCCGGTGGTGGTCCTGGCTGAGGAGGAGGCCAGGATGCTCACGCTCAGCGAGCGATGTTACCCCTCTTGAGCGCCCGTAATCATCTGGAGTTGTCCACATCAGGAGCCGGATTGCTTGGGTGTGATCCAATTCACGATGCAAAACGGGAGTCAGCCCTGCCTGCGGTCGGCTGGCTCAAGGCCTCAGATGTTCGGTCCGACTGTCACACCCGTCGTGCCTTCGCGGAACGACAGGGCGTGGTAGTTCAGGTAGGACGCCACCGGGACGCTGTGCCTGATCCCGCAGACGACAATATCCATGCTGCCGTGGATGAAGGGACCATCCGGCTCGGACTCCTGTCCTGCGGACAGCGCAGTCCAGGCCCTGCGCGCGATCGCGGCATCCCTGCGTTCAGCACTGCCAAGCTCCCAGGCGGAGGCCGGCCGGTCCGAAGGCGGGGCGCCGCCGGGCCAGCCGCATCCGCGGAAATGGGTGGTGACTTCCGCCAGCGGTGCAGAGAGATCGAAGAAGTCCCCGTACATCAGGCTCATGCTGTCCAGCGGCAGAGGGGAACCGGTCAGGACAGCGCGCAGTGCACTCGCCAAGCCTGGCCGCATGGTTTCCCGCCGAGACTCAGCGGCGTGAGACGGGGCGCATCAGACTCCAGGCCAACCGGGCGCAGCTCCGCCGGCGCAGGCCGGAGATCCGCCGCCTGACCATCTCGTCCCGCAGGTCCGCATGCTCCACGTTGCCTGCCTCACTCCCGGCGGCGTCTGAGCGCCACAAAGGATGCCGGGCGCAAAGGGACGGACAGCGCGGGCGTCACAGCAGTTTCTGCAAGTCCGCCACTGTTATGCCCGCATCGGACAGTATGCCGCGGAGCGTCCCCTTGGCGACGTCGCGGCCCGGGTGAACTGGGACAGTGGTGCCACGGCCATCGGGATGGCGCATGATGTGATGGCTGCCCGTGATCCGCGCGACCTTGAAACCGGCTCTTTCTAACGCGCGCACGACCCGATCGCCGCGCACGGACGGGACGGGCGGCATCAGGCGACGTCAACCAGGAGAGTGAGCTCATCGGGAACACCGAACTCGGCGATCAGGGCGGCAAGGGCCTCGCGCAGGTCGGCGATAGCGGCCTCAGGGCTATCGCCTTCCCCGTTGGCCCCTACGCCAGGGCGCAGCTGAGCATGAGCGCACCATACGCCGTCTTCATCCTGATCGACGGTGTAGGGGACGTGCACAGTCTGGGTCATCGCAGCTGACTCCTCGCACGAGGCGTTACCTCCTTATCGTAATGGTGATTCGCGGGAGGCCGCTCGTGGCGCGTCAGCGCGAGTGCTGTCATGGCCGGACCGGATCGCCTGGGTCAGCCCTTCCTGCGCACACGTGACGCAGATCACGATGCAAACGGCGTGCCAGCCCTGCCGGCTGCTGATCGTCTCAGGCAGTGCTGCGGGCCAGCAGGCGACCCGTCCGTGTGGTCGCAGGCCAGTGTCCGAGCCCCGGTGTAAGTTGGGTGGCATGTCCGCCGAGCCGGTCCTGGTTGAAGACCCGAATGACCCTGAGGTCATTCTCCGGGACCTGCCCGAGCAGGAACGCGACCAGTTCCTCCGCCAGTATCACGCGGCCGTGGACGCCGCGCACGATCCGGCCGGGTACCGGCGGCTGCAGCAGCTCTTGCATGCGTGGCGGCTGACGGTCATCGCGACCGGCCGGGCCGGCTACTACGAGGAGCTGACGGCGGTGCGCAACGGCACCGCACATACGATGCCAGCCGAAGAAGCCATCCCGGACTGGCAGGAGCGGCTGGCGGCCGCGCGAGCCCGTACGTCGTGACCTACCGGGCCGAGTTAAGTGACCGGGCCCTCAGGCAGCTCGGCAGTTTTCCGCCCAAGGCGCTCGATGCCCTGATCTCTACGATGTCCGCGGTAACCGAGTCTCCCGACGATCCTCTTCGGACGTTCCCGACGAGAGATCCATATGTACGGCGCGTCGCATTCGGCGCGGCAGGCCTGGCTACCTACGTGATTGATGACGCCCGCGAGATAGTTACGCTGACCGACGTGACTTGGGCAGGCTGACCCTTCACGGGACAAACCGAGCGGTATATGTGACCCAGATCACGATGCAAACGCGCATAAGCCGATCTGCGGGGTTACCGTGCAGGATCAGATTGCACCTGGGAACCGGGGCGGTTGTGAAGGTAACGGCACTGCGCAACCCGTGCGAGCAGATCAAGCCTCCAACCAGGGCTGCTCAAGCAGGTCCTCAGCCGCGACGCGGGCGGGCACCTGGTCCGCAGGGCCAAGATCAGGGCATCGTGCTACGAGGCGGCCTCGTCCGCCCGGGCGACGCGATCCGCCGTCCCCGGACATCGATACCATCCCGACTGGGCTCGCCGACCCTTAAGACGGCTCGGTCGTGATGCGCAGCCACCGGGTCCGCAACGACCTGCCACAGGGCCTGGGCAGGCGTTCCTGCTGGCTCGACCCGAAGCCGCACCTCATCATCCGGTCCGAGGCTGACCTCCTGCCGAGGACTCCCGGTCCAGCTGATCCGTGCCCGTACCGTATGACGGCCGGGCTCGGCGTCAACTGTCACGACCTGCGCGGACTTGATCTTCCCACGGGGTATTCCGTCCACTTCCAAGGTGTAGGACCTTAGGGCATCGCGGTCATGGCCTGGCACCTGTTCGCGTTCCAGGGCTGCGTAGCGGTGTCCGACCAGACCCGGCCCGCCGACCGGGACTGTCACAGGCGAGTCGTCGTGGGGCGTGAGCCGCGAGATGTATTGTTAAGACAACACTTGTTGTCGCGACTGGCCGGATGGAAGATGGTATCTCCGTGAGGATCGGCGAGCCAGCCAGGAAGCACGGCGTCGATGAGGCGGACATCTGGCATGCCGTTCGCAGCGCAACGCGGAGGATCGAGATGGACGATGACCTGACCATGCTCATAGGGCCAGCAAGGGATGGTGATGATGCGGTCGTCATTCACGCCATGCGGCTACGCCCCAAGTTCTACCAGTTCATCAGTCAGGGGTAACTCAGTGAGACACACGGATGCGCAGATCGCGGAAGCGGCCCGCCGCTTCGAGCAGCTGGCGGAGAACCTGGACCCGGCTACCACGACGGCAGAGGACCTGTCCGATCTGCGTGCCGTTGCCGAAGCTGCCGACAAAGTTCGCCGGGATGAGGCCCTGGTCACCGAGCGTGTCGCGGCGGCCCGCGCCCGCGGGCGCAGCTGGAATAAGATCGCTGTCGCGCTTGGCGTCTCCCGGCAGGCTGCCCGCCATCGGTTCGCCGACAAGGTCGGCTGATCAGACACCCCGCCAGCACAAGTTACTACGCGGCCATTCGTGTCGAGTTCTCGGCAGCTGGCCCTGGCCGGCTGGGGGAGCGCTTGGACGACGAGGAGCCGGCCGGGAACGAGGGGCCGTTTCGTCAGCCAGTTGATGACGCCTCGATCACCCGAGCAAGCGGGCAAAGAAATTTGCTGATGATCCCACACTCAACGGACAGCACCCGCGACGCGGCAGGCACTTACTCCGGGCTGGTGAGCAGCAGCGCCAGGGTCGGGCAGGAATTCACGGCCCGCTGGGCCAGCGGCAGCAACTTGGCTGGCACCGGGCCGGGTGCGATCAGCGGGTAGCCCCAGGGATCGGCGGCGATGAGCTCGGGCAGCAGTTCCATGCACACGCCGTGTCCCTGGCAGGCGACCGGATTTACCTTCAGCGTGCGCGGCCGCTCGCGGCGGGCGGCGCCGCCGCGGCTCATCTGAGGGCCTCCGGCCGGGCGCGGGAGCCCGGCGGGACAGGCGGAGACGACCGCGCGGGGGGAGGCGGCAGCGGCAGCACGGGCGGCCGGGCGGCGCGTCCGCAGGGGCCGCGGCTGGCGTGGTAGCGCAAGTCGGCCTCGAAGGTGGTCAGGGTGCTGCCAACCAGGCCGGCGGTGCCGTCGGGCAGGTGACAGGCACCGCGGCCGCTGACCAGGCCCAGGAGCTGGCGGGTCCAGTGCAGCAGGTCGCCGGCCGGCCGGCCGAAAGCGACGTGGCCCAGGGCCCCGGCCAGCGCGGGCAGCCCGTTGCTGCACGGGCCGCACTGTCGCGCACTCTGGCCGGCCAGGTACTCGGTCACGCGCGCGATCTCGGCCAGCGGGCAGGAGGACTCGGGCAGCACGACCAGGACGCCCGGGCCGAAGGCCGCCCCGGAGGCCCGCAGGGCCTGCTCGGTCAGGTGGACCTGCCCGGCGGCGGGCAGCGGCAGCCAGCCGCCGAAATACCCGCCGGCCAGGACGGCCTGCGGCGGCTCGCTGGAGCCCCCGGCCCGATCCAGCAGCGTGCCGATGGTGGTGCCGAGCTCGATCTCATAGACGCCGGGCCGGGCGATGGTGCCGCTCACGGTGATCAGCGCAGTGCCGGGCGCGGACGGCGGGCCAGCCTCGCGGAACCACGCTGGGCCATACCGCGCGATGAGGGCGATGTTGGCGAGCGTCTCGACGTTCTGGACGAGAGTCGGACGACGGCGGACGCCGCGCTCCGACGGCCTCGGGGGCACGAACGCGGGCCGCGGGCCGGTCCCGTTCAGCAGGCCAATCAGCGCGGTCTCCTGACTGGCCACGTACCCCGCGGGCACCTCGACGACCTGGACCGGCACGCGGTTGAGGCCGGCCCGTTCCCGGCTGGTCACCGCGTCGCGCAGGGCGGCGGAATCGTCGTGCACGCACAGGTAGGCGCTGGTCGCGCCGACGGCCTCGGCGGCCAGGACGATGCCGTCGAGCACCAGGTGCGGGGCGCGGCGCAGCAGCAGCCGGTCCTTGCCGCTGGCCGGCTCGGATTCGGCGCCGTTGGCGATGACGACCGTGCCGACCTGGCTGTGCAGCGGCCCGGCCCGGCGCCCGGCCTCGGCGACGGCCCGCATCTTGCAGCCGGCGGGGAAGCCCGCGCCGCCGCGCCCGGTCAGGCCGGACTGCTCGACTGCGGCGATCAGCGAGGCGACACCTCCCGGCTCGGACGCGGGCTCGGCGAACGGCGGCGGCCCATGAGCGCTGAGATGCTCGGCCAGGGTCAGCTGCGGGGTCTCGGGCATCAGCCGCGCGGCCCGGCTAGGCATCGCGCGGACCCGCCGCCCCGGCACGGGCGCCTTCCGATCCGACAGGGGCCGTCTCGCGCGCGGTGCCCGGGACGAGCGGGCCGGCCGCGTGATGCAGCAGGGCCGGAGGGGTACCGGCGCGCCGCGCCCAGCCGGGCTTGAGCGGCCCGGCCGACAGCCACGCGCCACCCGCGATCAGGGCCAGCAGGAGGACCACGGCTCCGGCTACCCGCGCGACCGGCCGGCCTGGCCAGCCGAAGGCCAGCCGCCATCCGGCCAGGGCGGCGACGACGGCGACGCACAGCAGCGTCAGCAGCAGGACCCAGCGCACGGAGGCGTCCGATCCGGTGCCGAGCCCGTGCAGCAGCGCGACCGGCCAGCAGGCGTAAGCGGTCCAGTGCACGGCCAGCCAGCTCCGGTAGCTCATCCGGGATCTCAGCAGGCTGGTCACCGTCAGGGCGAGCATCAGGTCGAACGCGACGGCGCCCAGGCCGAGCCAGAGCGGCCGGTAGGCAGAGATGAACGGGATGACGGCATCCTGGACCGGGATGTGGGCGTAGCTGTCGGTGACCGTGGTGACAACGTGCACGACGGTGAACGCGAGCGCCAGGAGCGAGGCGTTCCGGTGCAGGCCGAGCGTGACGAACCGCGGCAGCCGGGGTCGCTGATAACCGACGGCGGACAGCAGCCCGCAGGCCATGGCGATGGTCAGCAGCACCATCGCGACCAGGCCGGTGGCCCGGGTGACGTACCACAGCGGCGTGGTGGAGTTGACCACCACGGCCGCGGCATGCGCCGGCAGCGCGGTGGGCACGCTCGCGCTCATGGCCCCGTGGTTCAAAGCCCAGTGGCTCATGACACTGCGGTCGCGGGCTCGTCGTCTGCGGGCCAGCCCGCGGTGGTCACCACGGTCCCGTCCGGCCGGACTAGCCTGGCCGGCAGGCCGCCGTCGCTCAGCCAGCCGGTCGCGGCCTCGCCCCGGATGATGGCGGCGGTGCTGGCCGTGTTGGCGTCGACGCAGCTGCCCGCGGCCACGCTGACGGTACGCCAGCTGGACCGGGCGGACTGACCGGTGGCCGGGTCGATGATGTGATGCACCTGGTGCCCGCCCGCGGTCCAGGTGCGCACGGTGGTGCTGGAGGTGGCCAGCCCGCCCTGGGCGATCGTCACCGTCTGGCCGGCGGCCTGCGGCCCGGCCGCATGGTCGTCGGTGACCCGGACCCGCCAGCCGCCAGCGGGCGGCGGGCCCGCGACGGCGATGTCGCCGCCGAGGCTGACCAGCACGCCGCAGCCGAGCTGCGCGGCGATCAGCTCCGCGCACCGGTCGGCGGCCCACGCCTTCGCGGTCGCGCCGAGATCCAGCTGGGCGCCGTTGCGCAGCGCCACCCGCAGCACCGCCTGATCGAGCCGGACGCTGCGCCACCCCGCCACCGGGGCGGCCGCAGCCACCGGGCCGCCCGGCCTGGGCAGGCCGGACGGGCCCGGGCTTAGCGCCTTGACCTGGGCGAAATCCCGGTCGTAGCCGAGGCCGACCAGCGCCCGGCCACAGGTCGGGTCGACGTCACCATCGGTCAGCCGGGCGGCCCGCAGGGCGGCGGCGATCAGGCTGGCGAACAGCGGGCTGACCGGCACGGTCGCGCCGGCCGCCGCGTTCAGCACGGTGAGCTCGGAATCGGGGCGGAACCTGCTGCAGGCCAGGTCGACGGCGGCCAGTTCCCGGTCGGCCAGCTGCCGGGCCGGCCCCAGGGCGGCCGCCGCGGTCACGAGCAGCACGGCCGTGGTGCCGAACACCTCGAAGGTGTCGGTGGCCATCGTCGCGGCGGTCATGACGCGCCCGAGGTCACCTGCCCGCCCCCCTGGGCGGGCGCGGGCGGCTGGTTGGGCACGACGATGGTGCCCGACTGGCCCGGATGGCGCGGCGTGGCCTGCGCCTGCGTGTGATGACCGAACGCGACGGCGATGACGGCGGAGCAGAGGACGCCGCCGATCCCGGCCCGCCAGGTGAGCCTGCTGATCTTCCGGATGCCGTTATCACGCCTGGCGGTGGCCACGCGCATGTCGTCGCGGAGCATGGCGCCGACCTCCTGCCTGGCCCGCGGGGCTAGCTGTTCTCCACCTTTCTACCGCGCCGCGGGCGCTGCCACGGTCACGGGCCGGCCGGGCACCGGCCAGGCGGGCAGGCGCCGAGCGGCGGCTACGGCTCGGCTTGCCAGGCGAGCCAGTGTATTTTCGAGAGCATGCGCGGATATACGCAGGACAAGGATGCCTACCTCAAGCGCCTGCGCCGGATTGAGGGCCAGGTCCGGGGGCTGCAGCGGATGGTCGAGGAAGACACTTACTGCGTGGACGTGCTAACCCAGATCTCGGCCGCGACCAGGGCCCTGCAGGCGGTCGCCATCGGCCTGCTGGAGGATCACCTCGGGCACTGCGTCACTCAGGCCATCGAGCAGGGCGGTCCCGACGCCCAGGAAAAGGTCCGAGAGGCGGCCGAGGCCATCTCCCGGCTGGTCAAGTCCTAGCTGGCGTTAATCCTGGCTAGCCGTCCGCCAGCAGCCGGGGACCCCCGGCCGATCCGCCGTCGCGGCCGCCGGCGCCGCCCGTCAGCCGGGCGAAGGCCTGCAGATTGGCCAGGCTCTCGCCGCGCTTGACCCGCCAGGCGTACTCCTTGCGGATGGCCGAGGCGAAGCCGAGCATCAGCGCCTGGTCGAAGGTCTCGTCCGCGTAGCTGAGCACGCAGCCCAGCAGCCGGTCGATCTCCTCGACGCTGATGGCCGCCAGCGGCAGCCTGCCCGCCAGGTAGACGTCGCCGACCGGGTCCAGCGCGAAGTGCATGCCGTACATCCGGCCGCTGCGCTCCAGCAGGAACCGGTAGAACGCGGCATGGTTCTCGTCGGGCTGGCGGCAGAAGAACGCCTCGATGTGCAGGCTGTGGGCGCCGGCGATGAGCCAGGTCATGGTGGCGAGCTTGTGCTCGCCCTTGAGGGACACCAGGCAGGCACCGGCCTGCGGAGTCTCGAACTCCAGCCCCAGGCTGGTCAGGGCGTCCTGCAGGGCGCCGGCGGGATCGTCGCTCACGCGTCTACCGCGGCGCCGGCTTCGCTCATGACGCCACTGTAGAGCTCGAGCAGCCGGTCGACTGTCACCGACCAGCCGAAGCGCGACGCGTGCTCGCGGGCCCCGCGCGACAGCCGGTCCAGGGTCTGCGGCGAGGCGATCAGCTCACGGATGGCGCGAGCGTAGCTCGCCGGGTCGCGGGAGTCGACCAGGACTCCGGAGACGCCGTCCCGGACCGCGGTTCGCAGCCCGCCCACCGCCGCCGCGACCACCGGAGTCCCGCAGGCCTGCGCCTCGACCGCGACCAGGCCGAAGGACTCGGAGTACGAGGGCACCATCACGATGCTCGCCGCGCGGTACCAGTTGGCCAGCTCAGGCTGCGGGCAGGGCGGCTCGAGGCGGATCCGGTCAGCCAGCCCGAGCCGGCCGGCCAGCTCGGTCAGCCCGTCCGGGTCAGCTCGCCCGGTCCCGCTCGGACCGCCGACGAACGCGATCGTCAGCCTGCTGGCCAGGGCCGGGTCATCGGCGATCATCGCGGCGGCCGCGTGCAGCACCACGTCGGGCGCCTTGAGCGGCTGGACCCGCCCGGCGAACACCAGCACGATGCCGTCGGCGGGCAGGCCCAGCTGCTGGCGCGCTAGCTGCTGCGAGCCGGGCCGGAAGACCGAGAGGCTGACGCCCGGATTGACCACGGCAACCCGCGCCGGGTCAGCGCCGTAGCCGCTGATCAGCTGGCTGGCCTCGTCGTCGGTGTTGGCGACCAGCCGGTCAGCGGTGGCGATGACCTCGGCCTCGCCGCGCAGCCGCACCTCCGGCTCGAGAGCGTCACCGGCGGCCAGGGCGGCGTTCTTCACCTTGCCGAGCGTGTGCATGGACTGGATCAGCGGCACGCCCCAGCGTTCCTTGGCCACCGCCCCTACCTGTCCAGATAGCCAGTAATGGCCATGTACCAAGTCGTAACGGCCAGGGGCGTGCGCGGCCTCCGCACGTAGCAGCTCGAAGGTGAACTGGCAGAGCTGGCCCGGCAGGTCAGATTTGTCGAGGTCCTCGAAGGGGCCGGCGGTCAGGTGCCGGACCAGGACGCCGGGGGCCAGCTCGGCGACCGGCGGCTGCTCGCGGGAAACGGCGCGGGTGAAGATATCGACCTCGACGCCGCGCGCCGCCAGGCGCCTGGCCACCTCGACCACGTAGACATTCAGGCCGCCCGCATCACCGGTTCCCGGCTGCTCTAGCGGCGACGTGTGAACGCTGACAGTCGCGATCCGCCGGGGATAGCGTCGCGGCACGGGCATGCACCTCCGGACAGAGGCAACTCCGGGATGGCCCCGCATGTTCCCGCCCGCCGCGGCGGCTCCGGGGGGCCGGACTCCGGCTCGCGGCGGGCGGTTTGGGCATTAGGCTGAGGGCCCATGAGCACGCTGGTACTGCTTCGACATGGCGAGAGCGTCTGGAATGCCGAGGGCCTGTTCACGGGCTGGGTGGACGTGGGCCTGTCGCCCGGCGGGGCGGCGGAAGCGGCCCGCGGCGGCACCATGATCAGCGAGTCTGGCCTGCGTCCCGATGTCGTGCATACCTCGGTGCTGACCAGGGCCATCGAGACGGCGAACATCGCCCTGGAGGCGGCCGGGCTGCTCTGGCTGCCCGTGCACCGGTCCTGGCGGCTGAACGAGCGCCACTACGGCGCCCTGCAGGGCCGGAACAAGGCGCAGACCCGGCAGGCCTACGGCGATGAGCAGTTCATGCTCTGGCGGCGTTCTTACGACGTGCCGCCGCCGCCGCTCCCCGACGACGATCCCATGTCGCCCGCGCAGGACCCGCGCTACGCGCTGCTGCCCGCGGACCTGATGCCGCGGACGGAGTGCCTGCGTGACGTCGTCGCGCGGATGCTGCCGTACTGGCAGGATTCGATCATCCCGGCGCTGGCCGTCGGGCAGACCGTGCTGATCGTCGCGCATGGCAACTCCCTGCGGGCCCTGGTCAAGCACCTGGACGGGATCGGTGACGCCGAGATCGCCGAGCTCAATATCCCGACCGGCATCCCCCTGGTCTACGAGCTGGACGCGGGCTTCCGGCCCACGGTGCCCGGCGGGCGCTACCTGGACCCGGAGGCCGCGGCCCAAGCGGCGGAGGCGGTCGCGGCTCAGGGCCGCTAGCGCGATCGCCAATTCGGGCGACGTTAATGCCGCCAGCCCCGGCCAGATACTGCCAAACGGGTCGGTCTTCGGCAGCGTCCAGGCGGCGGCCACGTAGACAGAATTCGTCGCTACGGTGAACATTGCACCAATACCCGCAGGTGGCTCGGCCTCCCCTCGTGTGCGGAGGGGGCCACCCCGCATACGATCGAACTGTGGACATGACGGTGAATACGGTCGGGTCCGCCCGCGAGCAGGCCGCAGCCGTGGCCAGCTCCGGGCAGCCGCAGCCGGGCCTGCCCGCGGGCACCGACCCGGGACTTCCCCCCGGCATTGATTCCGTACTCGCGGTGCTTTCCTCCTCCGCGGTCGTGCTGGACAGCGACGACCGGGTGCTGCGGGCCAGTGCCGCCGCCCGCTCGTTCGGGCTCGTCGACGGGGATCAGCTGGTGGTGCGCGAGCTGGTGGCGCTGGCCCGGAAGGTGCGGCGGGACGGAAAGGTCCGCGAGGGCGAGATCGAGGTCTCGACCAGCAGGTTCAACGGCCGGACCACCAGCTTTGCCGTCCGGGTCGCTCCGCTCGGCGCCGCCGTCGGCAACGGCGGCCTGGTGCTGCTGCTAGCCGAGGACCAGACCGAGAGCCGCCGGGTCGAGGAGGTGCGCCGGGACTTCGTGGCCAACATCAGCCACGAGCTCAAGACACCCGTCGGCGCCCTGGCCCTGCTGGCCGAGACCGTCGAGGACGCCGTGCACGATCCCGAGGCGGTGCTGCGGTTCGCCGGGCGCATGCGGCAGGAGGCATCCCGGCTGACCGACCTGGTGCAGGACCTGATCATGCTGTCCCGCATCCAGGCCGCCGAGCCGGTTCCCGATCCCACCCCCATCGAGGTCGACACCGTGGTGGCCGAGGCCCTGGACCGGTGCCGGATGCGGGCCAGTGCCCACGGCATCGAGCTGGCCGCCAGCGGCGAGCGCGGCATGGCCATCCTGGGGGACGAGGACCTGATGGTCACCGCGCTGCGGAACCTGCTGGAGAACGCCGTCGCCTACAGCCCGGAGCGGACCCGGGTTCTGATCTCCACCCGGCGGGCCGGCAACTCGGTCGAGATCAGCGTGGCCGACCAGGGCATCGGCATTCCCGAGCGTGACCTCGAGCGCATCTTCGAGCGGTTCTATCGCGTGGATCCCGCCCGATCCCGCGCCACCGGCGGGACAGGCCTGGGCCTGGCCATCGCCAAGCACGTCACCGTCGCGCACGGCGGCACCATCACCGTGTGGAGCAAGGAGGGCTCCGGGTCCACGTTCACGTTGCGGTTGCCACTGCGAACCTCCAGCGTGCCGTCCTCTGGCGGCACCGAACACGAAACGGCGCGACCTGCCAAGGAGGCAGTCAAGTGACTCGGGTGCTGGTTGTCGAGGACGAGGAATCGTTCAGCGACGCGCTGTCCTACATGCTGCGTAAGGAAGGCTTCGAGGTCGCGGTCTGCCCCACTGGCCCGGATGCCATCGACACTTTCGACCGGACCGGGGCCGATCTGGTGCTGCTGGACCTCATGCTCCCCGGCCTGCCCGGCAGCGAGGTCTGCCGGAGCCTGCGCGAGCGGTCCAATGTGCCGGTCATCATGCTGACCGCCAAGGACAGCGAGATCGACAAGGTTGTGGGCCTGGAACTGGGCGCCGACGACTACGTGACCAAGCCGTTCTCCTCCCGCGAGCTGGTAGCCCGGATCCGGGCGGTGCTGCGCCGCCGGGGCGACGCCGAGGAGGCGCTGACCTCGGTCATGGAATCGGGCCCGGTCCGGATGGATGTGGACCGGCACGTCGTCACGGTGCGGAACGCGCAGGTTCAGCTGCCGCTCAAGGAGTTCGAGCTGCTGGAGTTCCTGCTCCGTAACGCGGGCCGGGTGCTGACCCGGATGCAGCTCATCGACCGGGTCTGGGGCTCGGACTACGTCGGCGACACCAAGACCCTGGATGTGCACGTCAAGCGGCTGCGGGCGAAGGTGGAGACCGACCCGGCCAATCCGATGCACATCGTGACCGTCCGCGGCCTGGGGTACAAGTTCGAGCCGGTCGGCTGAGGCCACCGGGCTAGTCGCGGTCCTCCAGCGCCTTCTTCAGGTCGATCAGGGCCGCGGCCGGGCCCTCGGTGAACTTGTCGATCCAGCGGTCATGAATCTGCTGGATGGGTACGGCGTTGAGGAAATGCAGCTTTTCCCGGCCGGCCCGGCGGGTCACGATCAGGCTCGCGTCCTCCAGCACCCGCAGGTGCTTCATCACGCCGAACCGCGTCATCTGGGTGCCCGCTTCCAGCTCGCTCAGCGTGCGACCGTCGCGCTCGAACAGCCGGTCCAGCAGAGCCCGCCGGGTCGGGTCCGCCAGAGCCTTGAATACGCGGTCATCGTCCACCCAGCCCAGTATACGTGACCTTATTGTCACATGTCTATGACGCTGCCAGGTCTTACTAGCCGCTGCCGCTGGCCGACGGCGAGGGTGCGGCAGCACGATGATGCTTCCTCGGCGTGACCGAGGGCGTCGGCGTCGGTGCGGGCGAGTACGTGCCGTAGGCGTTCATCATGGCCAGGACGGGAACGTGCATCGTGATGCTTCCGGCCCGCTGGAAGCTCAGGACCAGAGTGATCGTCGATCCGCTGGTCACCGTCCGGGTCAGCCCGGTGAGGACTGCTTTCGGCTGCGGTCCCGTCAGCAGCACTGCCTGAGATGTCCCGAGCCGGATGGTGCCGCCCGCGATGGTGACCGCCGCCGCTGTGCCGGGGGCCTGGACGCTGATCAGCCGATCCGGGCTCCCGGTGTTCACCAGGGCGAAGAACAGACTGGCCGAGGCCCCGGGGGGCAGAGTACCCAAGGCCGGAGCGCCGAGCACGAACACGTTCCTGATGGCGATGTCGCGGAACTGGGTCCCGGCGCCGGGCGTCGGCTGGTGCCAGTCGAGCGTCGGAGCATTGTTACCAGCCTCGCATCCGGCCAGGACCGGGATCAGCGCTGCGGCCGCCACGATCAGCAGGCGGCGCGGCGATCCGCTCGCCCGGCTGTTCCAGAACACGGGGTGCTCCCCTCGACGCAAATGGCGCGGGACGTCCCGGCGGCGGACTGCGCCTGGGACGTCGGAAAGCGTAGTCGCCGCCCCGGCAGCGGCCCGCGCCGGGTCGGCGGTTCGGCGCGGGCAGGCGGCGCGGCAGGGCGGGCGCGGCAGGGCCACGGCCGTGACCGGGCGGGGCGGCGGGGACGGCCTGGGCTGTGCCGCCGGGTCGGTGGAGGCCGGCGACGGCTAGGACGATGACGCGGTAGCCGCCGGCGTGGTCGGCGACGCAGCGGGCGGCGACGGCGTTGCGCTGGTGGCCTGCAAGGCATTGAGCTGGTTGGTCAGGCGGAAATTCGGCGACAGCGACGTGGCCTCGGTGACCGAGTCATCCCGCTCGGCCAGGACCGCCGTGAGGCCCCTGGGCGGATAAGCCGAGTACAGGGCACCGGTAAAGTCCTCGGCCACGCGAGGCGGCCCGGGCGCCCGGGCGGCCAGCTGCTGGGCAGCGGCGACGCGGCCCTTCGCACTGACCAGGACGAGCCGAACGTGGGCCGCCTTGGCCTGCCTGACCAGCTGGCCAATCGCCGTCGCGCAATCGCAGCCCGCCGGGATCAGGGCCACCACCGCGGGCGTCACGCCCCGCAGCGAGGTAGGCGTGGTGCCGACCCTGACGGCTATGTCGGGCAGGGTCACGGCGGACGTCGCCATGGGCGAGTCCGGCCGGCTCGCGGGCGCGCTCGTGGCGGCACGACTCGACGCGCGCGAACTGGCCGTGGGCCGGGTCGCGCCGGGCAGCCCGCCGCGAGGTCCCGCGGTAAAGACGGTCAGCAGGGTGCCGGCGATGAGGGCGAGCACCAGGCAGCTGGCCAGCAGCGGCAGCACCACGCCGTCGCGCGTGAGCGGCGCGTGGAGCCGCATCCGGCGCTGCCGCCGACGCAGTGCGCGCAGCTCACGCCGGTAGGCTTGCACGTCTCGATCGAGTTCCCGTGCGTCGTCGGGAACCTCAATGTCGACCGGCGGGAGCCCAGAGTCGTCCCGTTCCGGTTCGCCGCCAAGGTTCACTAGCACCTCTCCGGCAAGAGCGATCGTCCTCTTCAGTATGAGCCCACCGCCGGCCATCTGTGCCACGCCCCGGCCGGAACGCGAACTCGTCCCGCGGGCCCGTCCGATGCCCGGCCAGGCCGGTCCCTGCGGCCTCCTGAGCGGCGCCGCGCCGGGCCGCAGGGAGCCGGGCCGAATCCAGCTCTCGTTATCGAGCCATTGACCTGCATCTATGCCATCAACGCGGGCTAATCACCCTTGCTGCACGTGGTAAGATAGCTGCAGCGGAAGGGGTACATGCCACATGTCTTTCAAGGTCGGCGACACCGTCGTCTACCCCCATCATGGGGCTGCTCGGATCGAGGAGATCGAGACCCGTTCGATCAAAGGTGAGGATAGAACTTACCTCGTGCTCAAGGTCGACAAGGGCGACCTGACTGTGCGTGTCCCTTCGGACAATGCCGAGCTTGTGGGCGTCCGGGACGTGGTCGGGCAGGAAGGACTGGAGCGCGTGTTCGAGGTGCTGCGCGCCCCGTACACGGAAGAGCCGACCAACTGGTCCCGGCGGTATAAGGCCAACCTGGAAAAGCTTGCTTCTGGAGACGTCAACAAGGTAGCCGAGGTGGTCCGGGATCTCTGGCGCCGCGACCGTGAGCGCGGGCTGTCCGCCGGCGAGAAGCGGATGCTGGCCAAGGCCCGGCAGATCCTGGTCAGCGAGCTGGCGCTGGCCGAGAAGACGAACGAGGACAAGGCCGAGGCCCTGCTCGACGAGATTCTCGGTAACTGAGTCCACGCCTGTGCAGCGCAGGCGTGAGCCAGTGTCGGGATCAGGTACGCCCGCTGGCGGTTGCCCGGATTCGTCGCGACCACGGGTCCGGCGATGACGGGTGACCTGCCGCGGGTCGGAATCGGCACTGATGTGCACCCGCTGGCCGCAGACAGGCCGCTCTATCTGGGCGGGCTGCTGTGGCCGGACGAGCCCGGGCTGGCCGGGCACTCCGATGGTGACGTAGCCGCGCATGCGGTTTGTGACGCGCTTCTGTCGGCTGCCGGTCTCGGCGACCTGGGCCAGCACTTTGGCACCAGCAGGCCGGAATGGGCCGGCGCACGTGGCACGCTGCTGCTGCGGGAGACGGCCAGGATCCTCAGCGACGCTGGATTCCTCGTGGGCAACGTAGCGGTTCAGGTCATCGGCAACCGGCCCCGGATCTCGACCCGCAAGCCCGAATCAGAGGCCATTTTGTCGGCTGCCCTCGACGGCTCGCCGGTCAGCGTGTCCGGAACCACCACCGACGGCCTGGGGCTCACCGGCCGCGGCGAGGGGATAGCCGCGGTGGCGACCGCCCTGGTGATCCGCCGCCCGGCCGCACCGGCTCCGGAGCCGCCGTCGGCTTAGCCCTCGTAATCCTCGCCCGGCGGCGTCGGGGAACTCCACATGCGATGGAACGCCGGAGGCGGGGCGGCCTGGCCCGCCTCTGCGTCGGCCGGTGCGTCCGAGTCGGAGTGGGAGTGGGAGTCGTCCTCGCCGTAAGGATGAGCCTGCCCGCCGTTCGAGGCCTGCGGCGCGTATTCCGCTGGGGGCGCCCCCATGAAGACCGGCTCCGCGTCTAGCTGCTCTGCTGCGTCCGGCTCACCGGCGTGTGCCCCCGTCACCTGCTCGACCGGGAAGGGCTCGTCAGGTTCGTGCTGCCGATGGGGCTGGTCGGCCCGTGCGTCGACGCTGCCCGGCCAGCCGGTGCCCGGCCCGCTGGCGGCGGCCTCGGTGGCGGTCGGCTCGGCCGAAGCAGCGGGCTCGGCCGAAGCAGCGGCGGGCTCGGCTCTATCAGTGCCCAACCCGGTTCCCGCCACGCCCGGCTCGTCCCCATCCACGCCCGGCTCGGTCTCGTCGCCGACATCATCGGCCTGGTCACGCGGCCGCGGAACGGCTGGCCCGGCCGACGGCCCGGCCGCGCCGCCAGCCGGGGCTCCCGCCGGCCCGGACAGTGCCGGGGTTTCCGTGAGCCCGGACGCTGCCGGGGTTTCCGCGAGTCCGGACGCTGTGGGCCGGGCTGGCTGGACAGGGCTCGGGGCGGCCTGAACCGTATTAGCGGCCTGAGCCGGCGCTGCCGGGAGGGCCGGGGCTGGCGGGTGAGCCGGGGCGCTAAGTTCCGCGGGACCGGTGTGCTGTGGCGGCGCCCCGAGCTGAGCCGGGCCGCCGTACGGGGCCGAGGCGCCGTACGGGCCCGCTGCGGCGTGCGGCTGGTTCGCGCTACCGGGCTGGCCTGGGCCGAAGGGGGGCAGCGGACCCTGCTGGGCGCCCCAGGGCGGTGGACCCTGCTGGCCGGCCCCGGGCGGCAGGGCCGCGATCGGGGCAGCGGTCGGCCGCTGGTGGCCCGGCACCGCGATCTCCGTTCCCGGGCCCGGTGCCGCCGCCTCCCGAGCCGCCGCCGCGGCCCGGCGCAGCCGGGCGTGCCGCAGCATCGCCAGCAGCAGGCCGAAGCCGATCAGCACCAGCGCCCAGGGAATGATCGCCGCCGCCGCGGCGGCGGGCCGGTGCGGGAGACTGATCCCGGCCGAGTGCAGGGCGTCGGCTCCGGCCGCCGCGGCCAGCAGCACCAGCAGCGCCAGCCAGGCGTAGCACCGACTGATCGCGCCAGCGCCGCGCAGGGACAGGACCGCCGCGCAGGCGATGACCAGCATGGCGTCGAGGATGACGGGGTAGACGCGGGCCAGCGGCGGCGAGACGCCGGCCTGCAGCGCGATCGCGTGAATGCCCGGGTAGGACAGCAGGAAAGCGGCAGCGGCGAGCACGAGCACGCCCAGGCTGACAGCGGTCAGGGCGAGCAGCCGCAGAACCCGGTGGGTCTCGGCCGGTCGAGCCGGCCTAGCGGGGGCCGGACCAGCCGGAGCGGGGCCGTAGGCCGACGAGGCCGGATGCGAGGAGTGGTTGCTCATCGGGGCACGCTCGTCCCTTCTTGCGCGATTTCGGCCCGCTTATAGTTCGGGATAACAAGCAATGCTGCCGCCTGGCAGCAGCCTACGGCCGCACCGACGCGCATATACCACTGAGCAACACCAAATACGCTTTCCGGAACTGCCCGGGGCGTGCCTTCTCCCAGGGCCCGTACCAGGCCAGCGGGCTCGTGCCTGGCCCGGCCCGTGCCTGACCGGTAGCGTGCCGGGTGGCGGCGCTGCCCTGCCACAGCGTGGCTGACGAACCTGGCGGCAAAGGAGCCGATATGCCGTACTACCGGGTGGCCGGAGAGATCCCGCGCAAGCGACACGTCCGTTTCCGCAGTCCCGACGGGCACTTGTACGCCGAGGAGCTCATGGGCGAGGAGGGCTTCGCTTCCGATTCCTCGCTGCTGTATCACGCTCATCCGCCGACCGCGATCGTCAAGAGCGAGGGCCTGCCCGATGCTGCGCGGCATGATGTGGCCGCTAACCATCCGCTGCTGCCGCGCCATTTCCGCACCCAGGACCTGCCGGCCGGCGGTGACCTGGTCCTGGGCCGGCACCTGCTGCTGGGCAATGACGATGTCCGGGTCAGCTTCGCCGCAGCCGGCGAGCCTTCGGGTCTGTACCGGAACTCCACCGGGGACGAGGCCATCTACGTGCGCTCGGGTACCGCCCGGCTCGAGTCGGTGTACGGCTCGATCGACGCCGGCCCCGGCGACTACGTCATCGTCCCCCGGGGCACGATTCATCGCTGGCTGCCCGGGACGGCCGGGCCGGGTGAGCAGTGCCACGCCCTGGTGATCGAGGCCAGCGGGCACATCCGGCCACCCCGCCGTTACCTCTCCCAGTTCGGCCAGTTCCTGGAGCACGCGCCGTACTCCGAGCGCGACCTGCGCGGGCCGGACGGCCCGCTGCTCGCCGAGGGCGAGGACGTGCCGGTCATCGTCCGCACCCGCGACGGCCTGACCACCCTGACCTACGCCTTCCATCCCTTCGACGTGGTGGGCTGGGACGGCTGCCTGTATCCGTACGCGTTCAACATCGCCGATTTCGAGCCCATCGTGAAGCGGACCCACGCCCCGCCGCCGGTGCATCAGACCTTCGAGGGTCCCAACTTCGTGATCTGCTCGTTCTGCCCGCGTCCGCTGGACTTCGACCCGGAGGCCGTGCCCATCCCCTACAACCACCACAACGTCGACTCCGACGAGATGATGTATCACGTAGGCGGCGACTACTCGGCTCGCAAGGGGTCCGGCGTCGGCGTCGGCTCGATCACGCTGCACCCTTCCGGCTTCACCCACGGGCCGCAGCCCGGTGCGGTAGAGGCCGTCATCAAGGGCCTGGATGAGGGCCGCACCACCACGGATGAGACGGCCGTCATGATCGACACCTTCCGCCCGCTGCTGCTGGGGCGGGCGGGCCGGTCGGTCGAGGATCCCGAATACCCCTGGAGCTGGGCGCGCGCAGCTCGCGGCTAAGTACGCGCCGCATCCGCTAGCCAGCACCCAGTAGCCTTGACGGGTGACCCTACGCCTGCATGACACCGCCACGCGCTCGGTGCGCGAGTTTTCCCCGCTCATCCCGGGGAAGGCCTCGCTGTACCTGTGTGGCGCCACGGTCCAGGCGCCCCCGCACATCGGTCACATCCGGTCCGGCCTGGACTTTGACATCCTGGTGCGGTGGCTGCGAGCCAGCCACTACGACGTCACGCTCTGCCGGAACGTGACCGACATCGATGACAAGATCCTGCGCGTCGCCGCCCGGGAGGACGTGGCCTGGTGGGCCGTGGCCGAGCGCAACCAGCGCGCGTTCACCCGCGCCTACGTCGCACTGGGCTGCCTGCCGCCCGACGTCGAGCCGCGGGCGACGGGCCACGTCCCCGAGATGATCGTCTTGATGCGCCGGCTGATCGACTCCGGCCACGCCTATGCCGCCGACGGCGACGTCTACTTCGACGTCCGCTCCTGGCCCAGCTACGGCGAGCTGTCCGGCCAGCGGCCCGAGCACATGATCGCGGCCGACGATACCGACAACGCCAGCGGCAAGCGGGACCCGCGAGACTTCGCCCTCTGGAAGGGGGCCAAGCCGGGGGAGCCGTCCTGGGAGACACCCTGGGGACCCGGCCGTCCCGGCTGGCACCTGGAGTGCTCCGCGATGTCGACCAAGTATCTCGGGCCTACCTTCGACATCCACGGCGGCGGACTCGACCTGCTCTTTCCGCACCACGAGAATGAGCTGGCCCAGTCCCGCGCGGCGGGGGACGGCTTCGCCCGGTACTGGCTGCACAACGGCCTCGTGCGTATCGGCGGCGAGAAGATGAGCAAGTCGCTGGGCAACTCCCTGCTGGTCGACATCATGGTGGCGGAGGTCCGGCCGGTCGAGCTGCGGTACTACCTCGGCCAGGCGCACTACCGCTCGGGCATCGACTACTCGCCGGAGGCGCTCATCGAGGCGGCCACCGCCTACCGGCGGATCGAGGGGTTCGTGACCCGGGCGACTGAGGTGCTCGCGACCGATCTCCAGGCCGACGCCGCCCAGGCCCGGGGCGCCGCCCAGGCCGAGGCAGACCAGCTCGGCGCGGCTCAGGGCGGCGGAGCCCGGGCGGCCGCGGAAGGCGCCGTGGACGGGCTGCCGGCGCCGTTCACCGCGGCGATGGACGACGATCTCGGCGTCCCGCAGGCGCTGGCCGTGGTGCACGAGGCGGTCCACGACGGCAACAGCGCGCTGGCGGCCGGGGACCTGGCGGGCAGCGCCAAGCGGCTGGCGGAGGTCCGGGCCATGCTCAGTGTCCTCGGTCTGGATCCGCTTGCCGGGCCGCGGGCCGCGGGCGGGGGATCGGCCGGTGATGACCTGCGGCCGGTAGTGGACGCGCTGGTCAGCGTCGCGCTAGAGCAGCGCCAGGCGGCCAGGAAGCGTAAGGACTACACCGCGGCGGACGCGATCCGAGACAGCCTGCAGAATGCGGGCGTGGTCGTCGAGGACACTCCGCGCGGCCCACGATGGGAGCTAAAGCGATGAGCGGGCGGACTTCGCGTCAGCCCCGGCCCGGAGCGGCCGGGCGTACCAAGACCGGCAAGCCCAGGCCGGGCACGGGCGGCTACGGCAAGCGCAAGCTGGAGGGCAAGGGCCCCACGCCGCCCGCTTCCATGCGACCCGGGCATCCGGCCCAGCGCCGAGCCGCCGCGCAGGCCCGGGCAGCGGCCCGCCCCGCCGATCGGCCCGATGGCCGGCGGCCCGACGACCGGCGCCCGGACGACTGGCGCTCCGCTGACTGGCGCCCGGACGACGCGCGACCCGCCGAGGGGAGGTCCGGTGACCGGCGGGGCAGCGACCGGCCCTCCGGTGACCGGGGAGCGGACGGCCGCGGCAGCCGGGGTTACCCAGGCGGCTCCGGCCGCCCAGCCGGGAGCGCGTCCCGCGGTTCTGGCAGCACCTCCCGCGGTGCGGGCAGCGCGGCCGAGATCGTCGCCGGGCGTAACGCGGTGCTGGAGTCACTGCGGGCCAGGGTGCCTGCCAGCGCCCTGCACGTCGGCCCGCGGCTCGACGCCGACGAGCGGATCGGCGAGGCGGTCATGCTGGCCGCCGACACCGGGATCCCGGTCGTGGAGGCCGGCCGGGCCGAGCTGGACCGGATGACCGGCGGAGCCATCCACCAGGGGCTGGCGCTCAAGGTCGCGCCGTACTCCTACGCCGCCCCGGGCGATCTGGTCGAGGCGGCCAGGGACGCGGCGGCCCAGCCGCTGATCGTCGCGCTGGACGGCATCACCGATCCGCGCAACCTCGGCGCCATCGCCCGGTCGGTGGCCGCCTTCGGCGGGCACGGCATCCTCGTCCCGGTGCGCCGGTCGGCCGGGGTCAGCGCCGGGGCCTGGAAGGCGTCCGCCGGTGCCCTGGCCAGAGTCCCGGTCGCTCAGGCTTCCAACCTCGCCCAGGCGCTCGCCGCTTACCAGCAGGCCGGCTTGTTCGTGGTCGGCCTCGACTCGGGCGGCAGCGAGGACATCGGGCAGCTGCAGCTGGCCGACTCCCCCCTGGTGCTGGTCGTCGGGGCCGAGGGCCGCGGGCTGTCCCGGCTCATCGCCGAGCGCTGCGACGCCATCGCCAGGATCCCGATCACCGGCGCCGAGTCGCTCAACGCCAGCGTCGCCGCCAGCATCGCCCTCTACGCCGTATCCCAGCTCCGCGCCTAGCCCACCCTGCCCGGCCCGAGCGCCGCGCCCCCGCCCCTCACCCCCCGCGCCACGCGCGCCCGGGCCGATGAGTGTCCACAGGCAGGCGCCTGGCGACGATGCTTATCCACAGGCGGTTCGGCGCTCGGCGGACTTGACCGGGCCGGGGCATGCCCCGGCCGCGCCTAGCGGAGACCCGGATGCGAGATGCCCGGCCGCCGCCCTGAGCTGGCGCCGTTCCGGGCGCCTATGGTGGGAACTGGGAGGTGGCTGCCGCATGACGACGGCGAGCGGACCCGCCCCCGGCCGGACCAGCGCTGACGGGGCGGATGCGGCGCGCGCCAGGATGGCCGCCGACCTCCGGGCCAGCGGCCGGACGCCCAGCCCGGCCGTCCAGGCGGCGTTCCTGGCCGTACCGCGGCATCTGTTCGTGCCCGGGCTCGCCCCCGCTGCCGCTTACCAGGACGAGGCGCTGGTGATCAAGTACAGCGAGGACGGGCTGCCGATCAGCTCCTCCTCGCAGCCCGCCATGATGGCGATCATGCTGGAGCAGCTCGGGCTGGAGCCCGGGCACCGGGTGCTCGAGATCGGCACGGGGACCGGCTATAACGCCGCGGTCATGGCCCACATCGTCGGGTCCGGCGGCGCGGTGGTCACCGTCGACATCGACCCCGACCTGGTCGACCGGGCCCGGGCCAGCCTGGCGGCCGCCGGGTACGGCCAGGTCCAGGCGCGCTGCGCCGACGGCGGCTTCGGCGATCCGGGCGGCGCTCCCTTCGACCGCGTCATCGTGACGGTGGGGGCGTGGGATATCGCGCCCGCCTGGCTGGACCAGCTGGGCCCCGGCGGCCGGCTGGTGCTGCCCCTCGCGCTGCGCGGCATCCAGCTGTCGGTCGGCCTGGAGCGCAGCGAAGATCCGCCTGGGTCCGGCCACGACGCGCACGATCACTGGGTCAGCACCTCGGCGTTCCGGTGCGGGTTCGTGCAGATGGCGGGAGCCTTCGCCGACCCGGAGGCGTTCCAGCCGCTCCCGTCCTCGCCCGGCCTGTACGTGCAGGCCGGGGACGGCGGTCAGGTCGACCTGGCGGCGCTGGCCAGGGCGGTGGCCGGGCCGCCCGCGGACGTCGGGGCCGGGATCACGGCGCGCAGCCGGGACGAGCTGGCCGACCTCGACCTGTGGCTCACCCTCACCGAGCCGGGGCTGGACCGGCTCACCTTCATGGCGACGGCCGCCAGCCGCGGCCGCGGCGGCCCACTGCTCCCGTTCGGGGCCCTCGCGAGCCGGGACCGCGGCCGCGATCAGCCGGGCGTGGCCGGCCTGGCCGGCGCGAGCCCGTCCGGGGCGGCCGGCCGGCCGGGGATCGAGCCGGCGGCCTTCCCCGGCGAGATCGTCATGCGCGGATACCGCCGTGCCGGGGCCGAGCTGGCCGCCCACCTGGCTCATCAGGCACCTGCCTGGGACAGCCTGGGCCGGCCAGGAGCCGCCGGCCTGTCGCTGACCGCCTGCCCGGCCGGCGCCGACCTGGTCGCCGCCGCCGGGCAGATCCTCCTGAGCCGCCCGCACGTCCGGCTGGCGGCCGGCTGGCCCGTGCGCTGACCGCCAGCCCGGCCAAGTACTGCTAGCTGGCGCGCTCGCTGGTCTCGAACAGCGCCGGCGCCGGGCCCACGATCAGCGGGTCCGGACGGCCGACGACGGCCTCATCCCGGTCCGCATAGTGGACCCGCGACAGCACATAACGCATGGCTTCGAGCCGTGCCCGCTTCTTATCGTTGCTCTTCACCACCGTCCATGGCGCATCGGCCAGGTCGGTGAAGAAGAACATGGACTCCTTGGCATCGGTGTACTCATCCCACTTGTCCAGGGAGGCCAGGTCCACCGGGCTCAGCTTCCACTGCTTGACCGGATCGGTCTGCCGCTCGGCGAACCGCCGCAGCTGCTCGGTCCGGGACACCGAGAACCAGAACTTGATCAGCGTGATGCCGTCCCTGGCCAGCATGCGCTCGAACTCCGGCGCCTCGCGCAGGAACTCCATGCACTCATCCGGGCGGCAGAAGCCCATCACCCGCTCGACCCCAGCGCGGTTGTACCAGGAGCGGTCGAACATGACGATCTCGCCAGCGGCGGGCAGGTGGGCGACGTACCGCTGCAGGTACCACTCGGTCTGCTCTTTCTCGGTGGGCTTTTCCAGCGCGACCACCCGGGCGCCGCGCGGGTTCAGGTTCTCGGTAAACCGCTTGATCGTGCCGCCCTTGCCGGCCGCGTCGCGCCCCTCGAAGACGATCATGAGCCGCCCGCCCGACTCCTTGATCCCCCGCTGCAGCTTGAGCAGCTCCACCTGCAGGGCCCGCTTCTGCTCCGCGTACGTCCGGCGACGGAGCCGGCTGGTGTAGGGGTAGTCCTCCCGCCAGGTCTGGACCCGGCTGCCATCCGGGCGGACCAGCACGAGCCGGTCCGCCGATCGCTGCACGGACAGGCCGAGCTGCTGGGCGAGCTCGTCCAGCAGCTCGCCTACCCGCCCGTCAGCCGAAGAACCGGACACTGGACTTCGCAACGCTATTCACGCAGGCCCCCGTTCCCGCCGCAGCGCCACCGCGCGGCGCTGAATGACCAGCGGTAGATACCCTCCGCCGGCCATTTGAACACGTAGGGTTATCTATCCCGCGTCGCCGCCCGGCCCTGGCGCACCCCGGCCCCGGCGATGATCAGGCCGGCCAGCGCGATCAGCGGCCCGAGGACCGACCACAACGTCGTGCCCGACATCATGCTGCCACCGATGACGCCGAACCCCTGCAGCGCGAAGACCACTCCGACAATGGCCGCGAGCGTGCCTACGGCAATGAGCAGGCCCTTCTTCATGTGCTTGGTATCCCTTCGGCGGTGACAGCCCGGTACCTCCGCCGTCTGCACCCGGCGTCCACCGGGGGAACGGCCACGGCGAGCGAGCGGTTCAGCCCGGCCGCGGACGCCGGGGAAGAGCACCGCAACCGAAAGGCAGGGTTAAACGTCTCTAAAAGCGAACAAGATCTGACTGAGCGACCCGCGCCCGGCGCGGACAGGCAATTGTCGGCGTATTCAGGATATTGGCCAGCGCGGCCACGGGGGAGCTGTGATGAGGCGGTCAGGTCGGGAGGAGCCGGCGGGCTGGCGCGGGCGGATGGCCCGGCGGTGGCTGGCCGGGGCGGGCGCGGCCACGGCCGCCGGGGCAGTGGTCCTGAGCCTGAGCGGGCTCACGCAGGCGGCGACAGCCGGGGCGGCTGCCCCGCACGCGGCCGGGGCGCGCGCAGCCCGGGCGCATGCGGCCGCCGCGCACGAGACCCGGGCGCACGCGGCGTCGGCCCGTGCGGCCGCGCCGGCCGCCTATGTTCCGGTCAATCACGTGATCTATTTCGGCGCCCGTGGGCCCGCCGTGCGGCGGGTCCAGGAACGGCTCGGCCAGCTGCACTATTACCCCGGCAAGGTGGACGGCCAGTTCGGCCAGGACACCCTCGAGGCCGTGTGGGCCTTCAAGGAAGTGCAGGGCATCGGCACTGGCTACCAGCCCAATGACATAGGCCTGAACATGCAACGGGCCCTCGCGCATCCCCGCCTGCCCAGGGTGCTGCGACCCCGCGGCGGCACCATGCGGGTCGAGGTGAACCAGAACATCGAGGTCCTGGTCCTCTATCACCACAACAAGGTCGAGCTGATCAGCCACGTCTCCACCGGCGGCGGTTACTACTATGCGTGCCCGCCGCCGGGGAGCGGCACGTGCGGGCCTGCGATCACGCCGGACGGGAGCTACCGGGCGCACTGGTTCGCGCGGGGCTGGCTCCAGGTTCCGCTGGGGATGATGTACAACCCGGTGTTCTTCATCGGCGGGGCCTACGCGATCCACGGCGACGTCCCCGTGCCCCTCAACCCGGCCTCGCATGGCTGCGTGCGAATCCCTATGGACATCTCCCAGTTCTTCCATAAGCTGATCCGCGTCAAGCAGCCCGGCGGAGGCACCCCCATCTATATCAGCGGCCGTGTCTAAGCCTCGATCCACCGCGTAAATTCTGACGCTCGCATTGTCGTGCGGTCCGCCGGTAATGAGCCTGCCGGCTTCCGGTTCAGCTGACAAGCCGCTCCCGCCGGGGTTGGGCGGAGACAGATGCGACAGATGGGTTTCGCGCAGCCGTTACTCGTCTGGCAGCACGCCCAGCAGCGGCTCGTGGTCGGCCGGGATGGTGGCCAGCTGCAGTCCTCGACGTGATCCGGGAACTGGCGGCCGGCGGGATGACCATGCTGAGCGCCACGCCCGAGATGGGCTTCGCGCGCGACATCGCCCACCGGGTCTGCAGCGCTTCCTGCGGCGCATCGTCAACGCCGCGCGCCTCTGATCTCACGCGGATTGGCCGGCCCTCATTGTTACTATCGCGCTCTTGTACCGGACCTTAAGGCCTGCAAAGGTCCATAAGCAACGCAGAGGCGCAAAGGAGCGTGATTCGTGCTCAGGCTCAGCAGATATGTCCCCGTGATGGCCGCCGCGGCCCTGGTCGCCGTCGGCATCGGGCCGGCGTCGCCGGCGTCCGCGTCGGCCCAGGCGTGCGGCGGATCCGGGTCGATGACCACGGTGAACGGCACGCTGCCGGATCAGGCGACCTACGAGATCCAGTGCCCGGCCGGCCAGTGGAATGGCACCCTGTTCCTCTACAGCCACGGCTACGTGACGCCCGGCTCGCCCAATCCGGCCCAGGACGCCGGGGATCCGGCGACGGCCGGATGGCTGCTGGCCCACGGCTACGCGCTGGCCGGCTCCTCCTACGCCACCACCGGCTGGGCCATCCAGCAAGCGCTGCCCGACCAGATCGGCTCGCTGGACGCCTTTGGCCAGGCCTACGGCCGGCCGTCGCGGACCATCGCGTGGGGTCATTCGCTGGGCGGCATCATCACCGCCGGGCTGATCCAGCGCTACCCGGGCCGGTTCGCCGCCGCCATGCCGATGTGCGGCGTGCTGGCCGGCGGCGTCGCGACCTGGAACACCGCGCTGGACTCCGAGTTCGCCTTCCGGCAGCTGCTTGATCCATCCGTGCAAACCGTGCATATAACGGACCCGACCGCCAATCTGACCAGTGCGGAGCAGGCAGTGACCGCGGCGCAGCAGACCGCCCAGGGCCGGGCCCGGATCGCGCTGGCCGCCGCGCTGGGCGACACCCCCGGCTGGTTCACGCCGCTGTCGCCCGAGCCGGCCCCCACCGACTACGCCGCCCAGGAGCAGAACCAGCTGCTGTGGGACACCCAGGTCGACTTCCCGTTCGTCTTCGCGTTCCGCGCGGAGCTCGAGGCCCGGGCCGGCGGTAACCCGTCCTGGACGACCGGGGTGAACTTCGCCCGCCAGCTGCGCAAGTCGGCCGACTTCCGCGAGGTCGCCGCGCTGTACCAGGCGGCGGGGCTGAGCCTGCGCGATGACCTGCGCACGCTGAACCGGGCCAAGCCCGTCGCGGCCGACCCGCAGGCGGTCGGCTACCTGCGGGCCAACATCAGCTTCAACGGCCAGATCTCGGTCCCCGTGCTGTCGATGCACACCACCGGTGACGGCCTGGTGGTGCCGGAGAACGAGCAGGCTTACGCCAGCGTCGTCCGGCGGGCCGGCCATGCCGAGCTGCTGCGGCAGGTCTTCATCAGCCGGGCCGGGCACTGCGCCTTCACCCCGGCCGAGACGGTCAGCGCCGTGCAGGTGCTGCTGAGCCGGCTGGCGACCGGCCACTGGGACCGCACGGCCCTGCAGCCCGCGAGCCTCAACGCCAGCGCGGCCGTGCTGGGCCCGGGGTTCAACCTCTTCAGCAGCGGCAGCGGGACGGTCGCGACCCCGCCGGCGTTTGTCTCCTACGACCCGGCGCCGTACCTGCGGCCGTACGACCTCGGCGGGTTCCGGCTGCGCCGCTGAGCGCGGGGCCGCCTGCCCGGGCTCGCCTGGCCGCGGGAGTGATCGCGGCCGGGCGGGCCGAGCCGGGTGGCGGGCCTACTGCCGCCGTCCGGGTTTGATCCGCAGGATGCGCCACCATGCCAGCAGGGAGAACAGCAGCCCGAGCAGCACCATCGCGCCGACGTCCTTCAGCCAGACGGACGCCTCGTGCGCCCAGAGCGGGTCGGTCGGCAGTGCCGCCGGACCGCTCACGGCCGACTTGCCAGTGCCCTTAGCCGGGACGACCGTGCCGCTGGGCGTCACCACCACCCCCGGCGGCTGCTGGATCACGTTCAGGTTGACCGTCGACGCGGTGGCCGCGGAGCCCCACCGCGACGGGGAGAGCCACGCCACCTGCTCGATCCCGGTCTTGCCGGCCAGCGGGAAGATTCCGCCGGTCAGGATGACCTGGAACATCACCACGACCACCAGGAGCGGCATGGTCTTGTCCGAGCTGTTGACCAGCGCCGAGATGAGCAGGCCGAGCGTCATCGAGACGATGGCCAGCACGCCGACGGCCACCAGCAGCTCCACCAGGGGCAGGTGATGCAGGAAGGAGCCGGTGGGCGGCAGCTTCTTGCCGACGATGCCGATCCCCACGAGCACGGCGGCCTGCACGGCGCTGATCACGGCCAGGATGATGATCTTGGAGCTGAGATAGGCGCCGGCCGACAGGCCGGCCGCCCGTTCTCGGGTGTAGATGGCCCGTTCCTTGACTAGTTCCCGGACCGCGTTAGCCGCCCCGATAAAACAGGCCCCGATGACCAGGATTAGCAGCACCGACCCGGCGCCGGTATTACCCCGTCCGGTGAGGCCGTGCGGTGACGGCACGAATCGCACCAGGACGCCGAGCAATATCGGCATGATGGCCAGCACGGCCAGATACCCGCGGTCGGAGGTGATGACCGCCAGGTAGCGGCGGCACAGCGTGCTGAGCTGGGCCAGGCGGTTGCGCGTCGCCGGCGGTGCGACCGACGCCTGCGGCTGCGCGACGGCGGGCGACGGCGCGTCCATCTCGGCGGCGATATAGCGGTGGTAGTACGGCGACCGGCGGTACTCGGTGGCCCAGTCCCGGTCCGGCTCGGCGTCGAAGGCCTGGAACACCTCGGCCCAGCCGGGCTTGCCGAAGTGCCGCAGCCCGTCCTCCGGCGGTCCGAAATAGGCGATCTTGCCGCCGGGCACGAGGACGAGCAGCCGGTCGCAGAGGTTCAGGTTCGCCACGCTGTGGGTCACCACGATGATGGTGCGCCCGTCATGGGCTAGCTCGGCCATCTGCTCCATGACCGATTTGTCCAGGCCGGGGTCCAGGCCCGAGGTGGGCTCGTCCAGGAACAGCAGCGACGGCTTGGTCAGCAGCTCCAGCGCGACGTTGACCCGCTTTTGCTGGCCGCCCGACATCGCGGAGGTCCGCGTGTTCGCATGCTTGGTCAGCGCTAGCTCCTCCAGCACCTCGGTGATCCGGCGCTGGCGCTCGGACTTGCTGGTGTCGGGCGGAAAGCGCAGCTCGGCCGCGTAGCTCAGCGCCCGCTGGGCGGTGAGCTGGGTGTGCAGGATGTTGTCCTGAGGGACCAGCCCGATCCGGTTCCGGAGCTCGGCGTAATGGGTGTAGAGGTCTCGGTTGTCGTACAGCACGCCGCCGCCGTTGGCCGGGGCCATCCCGGTCAGCGCCCCCAGCAGCGTGGACTTCCCGGCGCCGCTGGGGCCGATGACGCCGAGCAGGCAGCGCTCGCCGAGCGGAAAGCTCACGTGGTCGAGCAGCACCCGGCCGCTGGGCAGCGTGACCGTGAGGTCCCGGGCCGACAGCGAGATGTCGCCGGTGTCGATGAACTCCTGCAGCTCCTCGCCCACCAGCCGGAAGGTGGCCGGCCCGACGGCGATGAGGTCATTCTCGGTGACCGGCGCGGCGGTGATCTGCTGGCCGTTGAGGAAGGTGCCGTTGTGGCTGTCCAGGTCGACAATCTCGTAGCCGCGCGGGGTCTTGTTGAGCTGAGCGTGGTACCGGGAGACGCCCAGGTCGGACACCACGACGTCGTTGTCGGTCGCCCGGCCGATCCGCAGCTTGGTGGTCCGCACGCTCATGACCGCGCTCGGCGGCCGCTGCGGGGTCTGAGACTCCGCCCCGGCCCGCGGCCGGCCGGACCGGGCTGGCTCGGGCCGGGGTGGCTCGGCCCAGACTGGCTCGGGCCGGGGTGGCTCGGGCCGGGCGGGCTCGGCCCAGGCTGGTGCGGGGCGGACTGGATCCGGCCGGGCTGGTCCGGGCGGCGGCTTCGCCGGCGGTGCCTGCTCCGGGGCGCGCGGGGCGGGCTGGGCCTGCACTGGCGACTCCGCGATCGCGGTGCCGTGCTGGCCGGCTCGCGGCGCCAGCCCGAGCCGGCAGGACACGGCGGGACCGTCTTGCGGGTGGCCGAGGCGGACCAGGCAGTCGCCGGTGATCGCGACCTGCTGGACCCGCTCGGGGCCCACGAACGTCCCGTTGGTGCTGCCGCAGTCCTCCAGCAGCCACGAGTCACGTTCCAGGCGCAGCACCGCGTGCTCCCAGGACACGCGCGGGTCCGCCACCACAATGTCTGCGTCCGGGTCCCGGCCTATCCGGTAACTGGGCCCAGCCTGAAGTGTCCGGTCTGCTCCCTGCGCTCGGATATAAAGCGGCAGGTCGTCCGGCGAGATGGCTCGGTCGATCCTCATCTGCCAACTCTAGATCGATTCGCCCCCCAGAAGAATTGCCGGCCTGCTGTCGGGGTCCAGCTGGCGCCAGGAATCCACCTGCTGTACATAAAACCGACACAAAGTTCGCCAATCCGCCGGTTCCATTCGCCGGCCGCCGTGCCCCGGTCGGTCGGCCATAGGGGATGGCCGCCGGCGCCGGGATGCCCGATCGCCGGAAAGAACCAGAAAGGCGACCGGCCGCCGGCGGTCATGTCGCGTCCCCCGGCCGCCCGTTACGATCACGGTTAGCGCGCCAATGGCTGCGCGGTGACGGCGGTCCCGGGCGGTCCCGGGCGGCCGCTGGCCGCGGCGACCACGATGGGGCGCGATCGCGTTGTGACGCTTGCGCGGCAGTGCGGGCCTCAAAGCAGTGCGGCCAGGGCAGCGCGACCGCGGCAGTACGACCTGGGGGCAGCACGACCGCGGGCGGTGCGACCAGCGGGCGTGCCACCACGGGCGCATGATCACGGGGCCACAAGGGCGGAGTGAAGGGGTGCAGCAGCGGTGAGCGAGGAATCGCGCGGGGGATCCGGCGAGTTCGCCGTGGGCTCCGTGGTCGCTGGCTACCGGCTCGAGGAGCAGATCGGCGAGGGCGGCATGGCGGTCGTCTTCCGTGCCTATGACTCCCGGCTTGACCGTTATGTCGCGCTCAAGATCATGGCTCCGGGGCTGGCCCTGGACGACGCGTTCCGGCAGCGTTTCATCCGGGAATCTCGGGCCGCCGCTGCCGTCGATGACCCCCACATCATCCCGGTCTTCGAAGCCGGCGAGGAAAATGGCGTGCTGTTCATCGCCATGCGCTTCGTGCGCGGCGGCGATGTCCGGTCACTTCTGGACCGCGAGGGACCGCTGCCTCCCGGCCGGGCCACGGAGATCCTCTCGCAGGTAGCGTCCGCCCTTGACTCGGCCCATGCCCGCGGCCTGGTCCACCGCGACGTCAAGCCCGCCAACATGCTGCTGGACGCGAGCACGGACCGCGACCGGCCCGATCACGTCTACCTGTCCGACTTCGGGCTGACCAAGACATCCCTGGCCGGGACCGGGCTGACCTCGACCGGGCAGTTCCTCGGCACCCTGGACTACGTGGCCCCCGAGCAGATCGAGGGGCGCCCGGTCGACGGCCGCACCGACCAGTACGCACTGGCCTGCGCGGCGTTCGAGCTACTCACCGGCGCGCCGCCGTTCCGGCGGGATCAGGGCGTGGCCCTGATGTACGCGCAGGTCTCCGAGTCGCCGCCGCTGCTTAGCTCCCGGCGCGCCGGCCTGCCGCGCCGGGCTGACGACATCCTGAACCGGGCCCTGGCCAAGGCGCCGGCCGACCGCTACGCGACCTGCCGGGAGTTCACGGCGGCCCTACGGCGGGTGTTCGGGCTGAGCCTGCCCGACCTGGCCCCGGGTGGTCATTCCCCCGCCCGGCCGCCGACCCAGATCGCCGCGCCGCCCCCCCGGCCCGCGGCCCACCCGCCCACGGCCGCGGGCAGCGACATCCCGGCGGGAGCTGGCGACGCGCCGGGTGCTGGCGGTGCGGCAGGCGCTGGCGAGGCGGCGGAACCTGCGGCGGCCAGCGAGACGGCTGATACCCCGCGCGCTGATGCCCTGCCCGCTGATGCCCCGCCCGCCGATGACCCGGTTCGCGAGTCCGGGAGCCAGCCGCCCGAGCCCTCCCCGAGCGGGCCGCCGACCCAGGCTGCGGGTCATCCGGGGAGCGGGGGGACCCGGCCAGGGCTGACGGACCCATCCGCCGCCTCCGGCGGACCTGGCGGACCCAGCGCCGGAACCGGTGCAGCTGGCGAGGGCAGCGGGTCCGAGGGCTGGGGCGATCCCGGCTGGTTCCGGTCGCCGAGCCCGGGCCGAGAAACTTCCTCTCCTGGGACTCCGCCGCCCGTCACGCCGCCGCCTGTTACTCGGGCGCCTGTCACCCCGGCAGCCGCGACCCCCGGTGGCCAGCCCGGAGCCGGTGCCGCTCCGGCCGCCCGCCCGCGGCGGCCGTGGTGGCGGTCGCCGGTGCCCCTGGCCGCGATCCTGGTCGTACTTCTGGCGGGCGGGGGCTACCTGGCCTTTGGTCGTGGCGGGAGCGGCGGCAGCGGCGGCAGTGACGCTGGAGCCGCAAACGCCATCGGTGCCGGCCAGAGCGCCGTCGGCTGCAGTACCTCGACGCCCCGGCTGGCGGCCACCACCGGCGTTCAGAGCGAGACGGTCAAGCTCGGCGGGACGCCGTTCGCCGTGCAGGAAAGCCATGACGGCCAGTACACATTCGTCACCGTGAACGACGGAATCGCCGTCCTGCGCAATACGGGCGGGCTAGTGCCGGTCCTGCAGAACACCATTCATGTACCTGGAGCCGACAAGGGCCTGGCCGTGACCCACGATGGCCGCTACCTGATCGCCGCGAACGGCAATGGCGCCGTCGTCGTCGACGTGGGGCAGGCCGAGCAGGGCGCGGCCAACCCGGTGCGGGGCCAGCTGGTCAGCCCGTCGCTCAGCCAGCGGGGCGACGGCGCCGTCGGCGTGCGGATCTCACCCGATGACGCGTACGTGTTCGTCACGCTGCAGAACACGACTAAGATGGCCGTCTTCAGCCTGGCCCGCGCCCTGGCGCAGGGATTTGGAAAGTCTGACTTCCAGGGCTATGTTCCGCTGAACTCGCAGCCGGTCGGCATCGGCGCGTCCCCGGACGGGCAATGGCTGTACGTCACCAGCTTCCAGCGGCAGGCGACCACGCAGCCGTCGGAGGGCACGCTCAGCGTCGTGAACCTCCGGCAGGCCGAGACACATCCGGCCAAGTCGGTGGTGTCGACGGTGAACGCCGGCTGCAGCCCGGCCCGGGTGGTCACCTCGGGTGACGGCTCGACGGTGTGGGTCACGGCGCGGGACAGCAACGCCGTCCTCGCGTTCTCGGCCGCGAAGCTACGCGGCAGCCCGGCTCATGCGCTCATGGCCCACATGCGCGTCGGCCAGGGGCCGATCGGGCTGACCCTGGCCGACGGCGGCAAGCGGCTCCTGGTCGCCGACTCCAACCAGGCCAGCTCGACCGGCACGAGCGGGGACCTGGCGGTGATCAACACCGCGGCTGCCCTGGCCGGCCAGCCGGCCCTGCTCGGCGCCTTGCCGACGCCGGGAGAACCGCGCCAGGTGACCCTGGCGGCCAACGGCTCGACCCTGCTGGTGACCAACCAGGTGACGGACCAGTTGCAGGCGGTCACGGTGGCGGACCTCCCGTAACCGCTGCGCTAAGCGGCCATTTCGCGGCGGCTGAATGCCATAGCATCGGACAATGAGCCATGCGGTGGTCGCTCACCCGGGGGCAGCGCGATGAGCGGCGGGTCAGGTGGCGGGCGGGCACGTAGATCGGGGTGCCTGCGCACTTTCTCCGTGGCCCTGGTCGCGCTAGTCGTCCTGCTCGTGGCGGCGGACTTCATCGCCAAATCCTTCGCGCAGAACAAGCTCGCCTCGGAGATTCAACAGCACGGCTTCCCCAAGAAGCCGTCCGTCTCTATCGCGGGCTTCCCGTTTCTCACCCAGGTCATCAGCCACAATCTCAAGCAGGTCAACATAAGTTCCCAGAACATCCCCGAGGGCCCGGTTAACATCTCCCAGGTCAGTGCGGTCATGAAAGGCATCCACCTCGGCAGCGGATTTACCAGCGGAACGGTCAGCCAGGTGCATGGCTCGGTGCTCGTCACGTTTTCCTCGCTGGCCAGGACGCTGAACTCGCAGATCGGCCCGCTCGGCGCGCTGGTGGGCTCCTCGGGGCTGACCCTGTCGGCGGCCAGTTCCGACGAGGTGAAGGCGACCCTGGACCTGCTGGTCGCCTCCGGTTCGGCCACGTGGCGGATCAGCCGGATCAGCGGCCAGGAGTTCAACGCCAGGCTGGTCGGCAGCAGCGGCGTCCCGTCCTCGCTCCTGGGGTCTATCAGCAGCTTCAACATCAGGATCCCGCAGCTTCCCCTCGGGATGAAGATCGACAGCGTGCGCATCACCCCGGCAGGCGTCGTGGGCTCGATCAGCGGGCACAACCTGCCGTTTGGCGGGTAACGCCGTCAGGGCGCGAGTGCCTGATCGTGGCCGGGCCGGCCGGTGGCCGCCGCTAAGGTAGCCAGGTTCTAGCTGACGTGCGCCGGGAGGAAGCATCCATGAAGGTGATCACGCTGGCCGCTGCCTGCCTGATGCTGCTGACCGGCCCGGGGGCGGCGCCGGGCGCCTGGGCGGCGGCCCCCGCCTGGGCGGCTCCGGGCCGCCCGGCAGCACCGAGCGGCCCGGCGGCGGTGGGTGTCCACGGGACGCTGGCCGCGCGCCCGCTGCCAGTCGTCTACGACTGCCTGGGCTGGCGGCAGGGCCAGGTCAAGGCCGGCACCATCGCGCTGAGCTGCTTTGGCACCGTGGTGGTGAAGATCGCGGCCTGGCGGTACTGGACGGGTGTCTCGGCCCGGTCGGCGGTGGCGACGCTGGGCGTCGACCAGTGCCTGCCGAACTGCGGCACCGGCAAGTTCCGGAAGTACGCCGCCACGGTGGTGCTGTACCGGGTGCGGGACCACGACAGGGTGGCGTACTACTCCCGGCTCCGGGTCCAGTACCGGCACGGCGGCCCGCGCAGCTATACCTTCCGCTGGGCCCGGTACCCCGGCGCGACCCTCCCGGTGTGGGTCGGCGGCCCCAGCTCATCGGGCCGGCCGACCGCCTTACCATGGCAGCGGCACGTCGTGACCGCGGGCAACGGGGCAAGCCGGCGCGATGGGCCGGCCCGGTCGGCTGCGAAGCGACGGGAGTCCCGGCCGGTTCGCGGCCGGCAGTTCAGTTGACGGGAGCAGGCGGGCCGCGGCTCGCCGGGCAGGAGCGCGATAGTGGCCGGAACGGACGGCACCAGGCTGACCATCATCGGCGGCGGGGTCATGGGCCTGATGACCGCCTACTACGCGGCCCCGCTGGCCAGCTCGGTCACGATCCTGGACAAGGCGCGGGTCGGTGACCGCGGCACCGCTTCCTTCGGCCTGACCCGCTCGGTGCGCAACGACTACCTGGACCCGCAGTACTCCCGGCTGGCCTTCGAGGCCCGGCAGCTCTGGCAGGACCTGCAGGCGCGCAGCGGCGAGCGCCTGCTGGTCGACTGCGGGTGCCTGAACCTGGTCAAGGCCAGCGTCACGCCGGACGTGGACGCGAGTTACGCGGTTCGCAGCTTCGCCGTCCTGGAAGAGCTGCAGCTGCGCCGGGAGGCGCTGTCCGCCACCGAGCTGGCCGGGCGCTTCCCCCAGTTCGCGGCCGACGGCGGCTGGCTGGACATCGACGCCGGGTTCGCGGACGTCGACGCGGTGACGGCCATGCTGACCGCGGCCCTGCCGGGCCTGGGCATCCAGCTGAGGCAGGAGGCACAGATCCGCGGCATCACCCGCTCCGGCGGGAGCTGGCAGGTGCAGACCGACGCCGGCCCGGTCGAGTCCGACGTCCTGGTGATCACGGCCGGGCTCGGCACCAACGACGTGCTCGGGCTGATCCCCGGCTGCGGCGTGCGGTTCCCGCTCAGCCCCGACCGGCCGGCGCAGTCCAAGTACTTCATCCCCGCGCCCGAATCCCGGGACCTGTTCACCGAGCAGGTCCTGCCGGTCTTCGCTTACCTGGACGTGGGCATCTACGGGCATCCGCTGTACGCAGGCAAGACGCCGGGGGTGAAGATCGGCTTCTACAACCCGCCTGACGCCGAGGTGGTGCCCTCGGGCATCGGCTCCGTCGAGGACTTCGTCGCCGAGTGCATGCCGGGGCTGCGCGGCGCGCAGACCGTTGACGTGGCCGACGAGAGTGGCGTGGACACCTGCTTTTACGACCTGGTCGGTGACGACGACTTCATCCTCGGGCCGGTGCCAGGGGCGGACGGGGTCTTCACCGGCGTGGGATGGCGCGGCACCGGATACAAGTTCGCGCCCTGGGTCGGCCGGGTCCTGGCCCAGCTCGCCGTCCAGCGCGGCACCGTCTACGACATCAGCCGCTTCACGCCCAGCCGCTTCGCATCCAGCGGCCCGGCATCCAGCGGCTTCGCCCCGGGCGGCGGCACCGCGGCGGCCAGCACAACAGCAACCGGAAGGACGGCATCATGACCGGACACCCCAGCGGCCAGTCCGAGTGCGCGGGGATCGCGGAGCGGCTGGCGGCCGGCGTCGTCCTCGGCGCGGAGGGCTACGTCTTCGAGCTGGAGCGGCGCGGCTACATCAAGGCCGGCCCGTACGTGCCCGAAGTCGTCCTGGACTTCCCCGACGCCGTGCGGGAGCTGCACCGCGAATTCCTGCGGGCCGGCTCGGACGTCATGGTCGCGCTGACCTACTACGCCCACCGCGAGAAGCTGCGCCACGTCGGCCGGGAAGGCGACCTGGAGGCCATGAACCGCCAGGCGGTCCGGCTGGCCCGGGAGGTGGCGCGCGAGGGCGGCGCGCTGGTGGCGGGGAATGTCTGCAATACCTGGGCCTACAACCCGGACGACCCCGCGACGGCCGCCACGGTCCGGGCCCAGTACGCCGAGCAGCTCGGCTGGGCCGCGGATGAGGGCATCGACTTCGTGATCTCCGAGACCAACGATTACCTCGGTGAGGCCCTGATCGCGCTCGAGGTCATCCAGGGCCTCGGCCTGCCGGCGATGGTCACCCTGGCCTCCACGCTGCCCGGCCGGACCAGGGACGATTATGACTACGTCGACGCCTGCCGCATCCTGGCTTCCCGCGGCGCCACGATCGTCGGCCTCAACTGCGACCGGGGGCCGCGGACCATGCTGCCGCTGCTGGCCCGGATCCGGGAGGTGGTGGACTGCGCCGTGGCCGCGCAGCCGGTGCCCTACCGCACGACCGAGGTGATGCCGACCATGCAGGCACTGCGGACCGACGACGTGGACCGCGTGTTCCCGCTCGCGCTGGAGCCGTTCTCCTGCACCCGCTTTGAGATGGCGACCTTCGCGGCGGCAGCGCGCGACCTGGGCGTCAACTACATCGGCATCTGCTGCGGCGGCGCGCCGCACCACGTGCGGGCCATGGCCGAGGCGCTGGGGCGTGACGTGCCGGCGGGAAAGTACTCCCCGGCCCTGGAGCTGCATCCCATCCTCGGCGCGGCGGGCGCCGCAGCCGGGGCCGACGTCCTGGCCGCCTGGAACGTCGCGGGCTGACCCGATCCTGAGCTGCCGCGGGGGCTGGCCGCCAGACGGCGGCCACCCCCCGCGGCCTCCATCAGGCGGCGTGCCGCAGCCGGACGGTGACCGTGGTGGCGGCCGGGGCCAGCGTGACGGTGCCGGACGCCTCGTCGACGTGACCGGCGCTGGCGGCCGCTATATTCCGGACGAACGCCGGGAGCTGGAACAGCACCGGCCCGGCCGGATGGCTGCCCGTCAGCGTGAGCGTCACCGCGTTGCCGCTGGTGCGGATGGTCAGCCCGAGATGCCCGCCGTCGGCCGGCACGTTCGCCAGCGCGATGACCTGGCCGCTGCTGACCCAGCTGCCTGGCACCCCGCGGCCCACGATCAGGCTGCCGTCCGAGCGCTCCGCCACCAGGGAGTCGAGCAGCACCAGGTTGGCGTTGGCCATGCCCCAGGCGTGCGGGGACGAGCCGTTGCCCGCCTCCGGGTGCGTACCGGTCCAGGGTGAGCCGGGGTTGGGGAACTGCTGGCTCTCCCACCACGAGTACGGGCCGCTCTGCCCGTTGGCGATCATGAACTGGTAGCTGAGGATGCCCTGATCCCGGTGGCGCTGGCTGGCCAGGCCCCACTCGCCGTAGCCAGCGTTATAGGCGGTGCTGTAGTACTGCGTGGGGTAGCCGCCGAAGGTACCGGGCGGCAGCTTGCCGGCCAGCCGGCCGAAGCCGTAGTCGTAGGTGGCGTCGATGGCCGTGAGGCCCGGGCCGCTGCGCGGTGCGCCGAACAGGTAGCCATCCCAGGCCCAGCGGCCGAACAGGAATGGTGCCGCCCAGTTCGCGTCCTCGGCGTTGGCGCACCGGTTGTCGGTGTTGGGCTGGGTCATCGAGCACGGCAGGTACGTCAGGTGGTTGGCGGACATCGTGGCGCGCAGCGTCCTGGTGGTGGCGCTCAGCAGGCTTGCGTACTGACTCGCCGCCCAGCTGGCCTCGGTCTTGTCGCCGACCTGCTCCGCGAGCCAGCGGTAGGTGGCCAGGCCAGTGAGGGCCTCGTAGTTGTCGATGGTCCACAGTCCGCTGGCGTCGATGTCGTTGGTCTTCATCATGATCCCGCCCGGCCCGGTGCGGTCGGCCGCGATCAGGTGCGCGGTGTCCTTGATGCTCGGCTCGATCTTGCCGGCCGGCCCTTCGGTGGCGAAATTGGCCTTGACGAAGTTCAGGTCGCCGCTCTTCTGCAGGTAGATCGCCCACACCCACGGGTAGGTCCAGACCCCGTCGTCGTACTGGGTCTGGCTGCCGATCACCGTCCGGGCCCGGTCCAGCAGGCCGCGCGCCCCGGTCGTGTAGCCCTGCGTGAACAGGTTGGCCAGGATGCCGATGACGTCGTGGCTGAACTCCTTGTCGTAACCGCTGGCGCCGGTCTTCAGCTCGTTGCCCGAGCGGATGATCTGGGTGTAGATGAACCCGGTGCGGTAGGCGTCGATCAGCCGGGTGTCAGGCAGCCGGGTGATCTGGGCGATCTGGGCGAGCTGGCCGTTCCAGTAGGCCCGCATGTGCGCGAAGTGCTGGCTGAAGCCGCCCGCGGCGCGCAGGGCCAGGGCCGACGGCCAGGCGTAGCTGCCGCCGAACCGGTCGCTGGCCACGATGTAGTCGTGGTTCACGGTGGCATGCGGCGCTACCGTGTCCGAGGCGGAGTTCAGCGCGATCAGGCCCGCGGAGGCCTGCGGGCTGAGCGTGATCGCGGCCGACGTCGGGTTGGTCACCTGGACCCGGCTGTAAATGGCGACGTAGCGGTGACCGCCGATCGTCACCTGGTCGCCGAAGTTGGTGATCGAGACCCGGGCGCCGTCCCGGCTGAAGCTGGTCACCAGGGCCGGCAGGTAGCCGTCGGCGTTGACCCAGGTAGTCGCCGTGTCGTTGTAGATGCCGTAGCCGTAGGTGGTGCCGGTCACGGCCTGAGTGCTCCCGCTGCCCGGCCCGTTGCCGGTGGTGACGAAGAAGCTGCCGCCCAGGCACGCGGTCACGCCCTCGCTGTTGGCCGTCCAGCCGATGACGCTCGCGTCGCCGAAGGTGCCGAAGATGGTCTGGCTGCCGGGCGGACCATTGGGCGCGCAGCTATAGGGCGCTGCCGCAGCGCTGCTGGCCTGAGGGGGGCTGGCTAGACCGGTGCTGGCTAGACCGGTGCGGGCCCCAGCCGCGGCGCCCGCGGGGCCGGCCGTGGCGACGGCGAGCCCGCCGGCTGCAGCCAGCGCGGCGGCGGGGATGATGGCGGCCATCGCGCGGCGCCATGACGGGCGGGGGAGGCTGGCCCGACGGGCCGGGCTGTGCTGAGCACTTTCCATCGCGGGTCCTTCGGGAGGGGGCACGGGCGCCCGGACCTACCCCCGAAACCCGGAATTAACATCAGCATTGCCGGGGAGCGGCGGCTGCGTCAGGTGTTCTTCCTGGCCACGGCCGTGCTGAGCACGGTCGCAAACGCTGTCCACGCGATCTCGGGCACAGCGAGCGCGGCCGCTCCCCGATCGGCCCGGCGCGCGACGACGGCATAGCGGACCATGATCGCGCACAGCAGCCCGGAGTCTCCGGTGGCCGCCCAGAGATGCCGCTGGCCGCCGAAGGCCAGCGGCACGTAGCCGGTGCGGACCACCACGGCCAGCGCCCACCAGGCCAGGGCCGCGCGCCGGGCCCTGGCCGCGACGTCGCCGTCAGCCGCGGCAGCGGACGCGGCACCGGGGGCGGCCCGGCACAGCCGCCAGGCCGAGGTGGCCGTGGTCAGGTTCAGCCCCGACCACACCACCGGGAAGACCTCGCCAGGAGGCGCGAAGGCGGGCTGCTCGAAGTGGTCGTACTGCGGTCGGGTCCCGGAGCCCCGGGCCCGGAAGGCCAGCCAGGAGGATGCTGCCTGCGCGGCCCCGTAAACACCGGCCGTCCCCGCCCATGCCGCCAGGCTCGCCAGGCGGCCCCGGCCCGGCCGCGGTGTTCCTCCAGCGCTCATGTCATCGGGCCTTCCCCGCATTCGGCTGGCCACACGGAATCCCCGATGATGACAGGCAGGCCGTTACCCGCCTGGCGAGGTAACGGCCTGCCTAGGACGGGCCGGGCATCAGCGCGCGGAGTCCCGGGCGTAATTGCTGGCCCCCCACCAGTCCACGACCACCACCGGCTCGTCGCCGATCACCCAGGCATCGTGACCTGACGGCAGTGCCGTCACCTGGCCGGGACCGGCGTCGAACTGACTGCCGTCGGCCATCTCGATGCGGAGCGTCCCGGCCACGTGGTACTGGAAATGCGGGGCCTCGCACAGCTGCGTGCCGGCCAGCGGCTTCACGTGCTCCGACCAGCGCCAGCCGGGCTGCAGAACCAGCCGCCCGATATCGCTGCCGCCGATGTGCAGCAGCTCCACCTGGCCGTTGGGGAACGTGCGGACCTCGTCGGCCGCGGCGAAGTCCTTGTGCTCGGCCGGCGCGTGCTCGGCCGGCTGGTGCCCGGCCGTTGGGTTCTCGGCCGTCGGGTTCTGTGATGTTGCCATGATCTTGTCTCCTTGGCTGTTGTTCGAGCTTGCTACGGGGAATTGGTGGCGGCTGGTTACTCGTCCCACGCCTGCACGCCAGCCTGGCGGGTGATCAGGCCGTCCTGCAGGTCGAGCACGGCCGTGCACAGCACTCGCGCCCCGCTCGGGTACTCGCACGCCTGCACGAACGCCGCGCTGCTGTCGCCGACGACCAGGCGCTCGATCTTGTGCGTCATGTCCCGGCCGCAGACGTCGGCGAAGTACTCGCCGATCGCCGCCCGGCCCCGGATGATGAGGGGGTGGCTCGGCTGGTGCTGCGCGTCCACGACCTGCAGCTCGGCGTCCGGCGCGTACAGGCCGAGCAGCGTGGTCGCGTCACGTTCCTCGATGCCCCGGCGCAGGGCCTCGGAGTCGAAGGACTGGCTCGTGGTCGTCGTGTGGCTGGTGTCCATCTGGCTGGTGCTCATCGTGCTGCCTCCTGATCGGCGCGGTTGCCCGGGCGGACTGTCCGGTACTGACATTGACGATGGCCCGCCATCGTCAATGGACCGTCAAAGGCCAGCTCGGAGCGGGTGCAGGCCCGTCAGGGACTGCCGCGCCGAGGGGCCGGAGACCTAGAATGACGACAGCCATGCTTGAGATCCGCGTGATCGGCGAGCTAGAGGTGCAGCTGGCCGGCGCGAAAGCGGAGTTGCCGGCCGGCCGACGGGCCCGGGCGCTGCTGGGCTGGCTGGCGCTCCATCCCGGCCGCCACCCCCGGTCCCGGCTCGCCGGCCAGTTCTGGCCCGATGTGCTCGACGCGAGCGCGCGGGCCAGCCTGCGCAGCGCGATCTGGGCACTTCGCTCGGCGCTCGGTCCCGATTTCGGCGGTTATCTGGCCACCAGCCGCGACACCGTCACCCTGGCCGGCGACGATCTGTGGGTCGATATCCGGGAAGTGCAGCGACTCCTGAGCCAGGACCAGTTCGAGGCCGCGCTGGAGCTGTGCCGCGGAGATCTCCTGCAAGAACTCGATGATGACTGGATCATCGAGGCGCGCGCGGAGCTGGACCGCGATATCGTCGCCGCCCTCGGGAGCCTGACCGCCTTGGCCAGCGCGGCCGGCGATTACCCGGCGGCCGTGGCCTGGGGCCGCCGCCGGGTCGCCCTGTGCCCGCTGGATGAGTTGGCCGGCGCCGATCTCATCAGCGCTCTCGTTCAGGCCGGTGACGGGCCGGCGGCGCTGGAAGCCTTCGCCCAGCTGGAGCAGCGGCTGGACAGCGCGCTCGGGGTCGCAGTGTCCGCGCCGACCGCGGCGCTAGTCGGGGCGATGCGCCAGCAGGCGGCCCGCCCTGGCCTGGCTGGGACCAGCCCGAGCGTCGGCGCTGCCGTTGGCTGGTCGGGGCCGCTGGCCGAGCCAGCGGCCGGCCTTCTCGGCCGCGAGCTTGACCTGGCCGAGCTGACCACGGCCTGGAACCTCGCACGGGCCGGCTGCGGCGGTGTCGTGCTGCTCGAAGGCGAGGGCGGCATCGGCAAGACCCGGCTCGTCGAGGAGCTGCAGGCGGTGGCGCGCCGGACGAGCCCGGGCGGCGCCCTGATCGCCGGGACCACCACGGCCGGCCCCGGGCCGGCGGCGCCCTTCGCCAGCTGGACCGACTGCCTCAGTGACCTGGTGGCCATGACCGGCCAGCCGGGCGGGGACCACTCCTGGGTGGCCGACCTGGCGAGGATCGTCCCGGTCCTGGCCACTGCGGCCAGCCAGCGCCAGCCAGCCCGGGTCGGCGCCGATCCGCAGCTCGAGCGGGTCCGGCTCTGCGAGGCCGTCGTCCAGTTCCTGGCCTGGGCGTCGCGCGGGTGCCCCCTGCTGCTGGCCTTCGAGGACCTGCACCTCGCGGACACCGCGAGCCTGGAGCTTCTCGGGTACGCCGGCCGCCGGCTGAGCCGCGTGCCGGTCTTGCTCGTCCTCACCCGGCGCCGGCTGCCGGCCCGCCAGGACGCCGCCGCCGTCCTGGGCGCGCTGCGATCGCGCGGGGCGCTGCTGGCCGAGATCGATGTCAGGCCGCTCAGTAACGCCGCCGTGCACGCCCTCATCAGGGCCTGCGCGGATCTGCCCGACCCGGCCGTGGAGGAGATCGCCGCGCTGGCCGGCGGCAGCCCGCTGCTGGCCGTCGAGACCGCGCGGGCGGCGGCGCGAGACGACAGCGACCTCGCGTCCGGCCTGAGCGGCGCGGTCCGGCTGGCGATCGGCAGGCTGACCAGCCAGGCGCGCCTGTTCGTCGAGTTCGCGGCGGCGGCCGGGCGAGATCTGGAACGCTCCGAGGTCGCCGCGCTGCCCCTGCCGAACCCGGCCGCGGCGGCGGCGGAGGCTCTCGGATCCGGATTGCTGCGGACCGATGACGGGCGGACCGGGTTCCGGCACGCGCTCCTGCGCGAGGCGGTCTACCAGGAGATACCGGACCCGATCCGCGCCCGCCTGCACGGTGAGCTCGCCCGCCTGCTGCGCAAGCGAGGCCAGCAGCCCGACGCCCGCACCCGGGCGGGCGGGGCCCGGCGCGGGCCGCGGGCCGCGGAGATCGCCCGGCACCTCAGGCTGGCCGGCCAGGACGAGCAGGCCGTCAGCCAGCTGGTGCTGGCCGCCCGCGACGCGCGCACCGTGGCCGCGATGGACCAGGCCGCCGGGTTCCTGGCCGAGGCCCTGGAGATCGAGCCCGGTGATTCCGACCTGCTGGTGGAGCTGGCCGAGGTCGAGGCGTTCCGCGGCCTGGCGCAAAGCTCCGACGACGCGTTCGGCCGGGCCCTGGAGGAGATCTCCACCCGCGATGCCGGCGCCCTGGTCAGCGCGTGGCTGAGACGCGGCCGCTGGCTGCGCGGCGGCGTGTGCCACCCTCGCGAGTCCCGTCGTTCCTACCAGAACGCGCTGGACGTGCTGGACCGCGATCCCGCTTCGGACCTGCCCGCCCGCGCGGAGGCGCTGGCGGGCATGGCCTGGGCCGAGGCCGTCGCCGGCGATCCGTCCGCCGTCGAGCAGCTGCTCGCCGAGGCGGATGCGGTCATCGGCGGCCAGCGCCCCGGCGACCTGCTCATCCACGATGTTGGCGTGGCCCGCGGGCACGCCATGATCAGGGCGGGCCGGTTTACCGACAGCTTTGCCCCGCTCATCGCGGCGAGTGCCGCCGCGGGCCGGGCCGGGCGCCCGGACATGGCGCACGGCTGCCTCAGCAACGCGGCCAGCGCGGCCGCGTGCGCCGGGGAGTTCGAGCGCGCGCTGGACTTTGCCGACCGGTGCCTGCCGCTGGTCGTGCCGAACGGGCTGCTGCGCCTCAGCGTGTACGTGCAGGTAGCCCGATCGGCCATCCTGCGCCGGCTCGGCCGCATGCCCGAGGCCAGGCAGGCCTGCGAGGCCGGGGCCGGATACGCCGACCACGTCGGCCTGGCCGAGCTGGACGGCCTGGTCCGCCAGGAACGCGGCCTGCTCGCCCTGGCCAGCTCGGATCCTGCGGCCGCGGCCGCGGACCTGGCCAGCGCCCTGGAGCTGGGCGCCCCGGTCAGCCAGGCCGCGACCCGCCTGCGGCTGGCCGAGGCGCTCGCGCGGTCTGGGCGCCCGGACCAGGCGCAAGCCGAGCTCGGCCGGGTCGCCCTGGCGCCCGTGGGGCCGAGCGACTTCCCGGCCACGCTGGTGGCCCAGATGAGCCGGGTCCAGGGGCTCATCGCCGCCGCCCGGGGCGACGCCGCGCTGGCGGAGCGGCGCCTGCAGGAGTCGCTCAGCAGCTGGCAGCGGATCGCGCGGACGCTGGACACCCGGCCGACCGGGGCCGGTTTCGTCGCCTCGCTCATTGATCTCGGCCGGCCGCCGATCAGCTCGCTGATCGAGCCCGCGCGTGAGCTCGCCATCGTCGCGGCCGAGCTGTCGGCCCTCCGCGCTCCCGCGCGACCCGCCGCCGTGCCGCCCGCCGCCGTGCCATCGGATAACGGAAGCCTGGACTAACCCATGCAGACCTTCGACCAGAGCGCAGTCAGCGATGCGGCACCGGAAGAGGTGTGGAAGCTCCTCTACGACCCGGCCCGCTTCCCCGAATGGTGGGCCGGCGTCGGGTCGGTGCGCACCGGCGGCGACGCCGGTGACTACACCATGTTCCCCGACGGCTATCCGGACTTCCCGATGCCGCAGTCCCTGCAGGCCAGTCAGGAGAACGGCATCGTGCAGATCTCCTGCCTCGTCTCCGACCTCCGCTTCGACTGGCGGCTGCGCCAGTCCGGCACCGGAACGGAAATCTCCGTGCACGTGGAGATCCCCGACACCGAGGCCCAGCGCCTCGACTCCCAGCGCGACATCATCCGCCAGTCGCTGGCGCGGCTGGCCGAGCTGGCCGCGCAGACCGCCTGAGGCGGCTGCCGCGAGCCCGCGGGCTGGGGCCCGCGGGCCCCAGCCCGCGGCCCCGGCCGCCGGGCCCGCCTACTTCGCGCCCAGGCCGAGCAGCAGGCCGTCGTCCGCCACGGCCGGGGAGCTGGTCAGGAAGATGATCACGCCGTCCGCGGGCGTGAGGATCGTCTCCTGCCGCACCGATCCGTCCAGGCTCGTGACCGTGCCGAGCGGCTGGCCCTCGCTGACCACCTCGCCCGCCGTGACCGCCGGCCCCCACCAGCCGCCGGCCCCACAGCGCAGCCACAGGAACCGGCTCAGCAGGGTTGGCACGCGGCCGCCGGCCTCGCCGCTGGCCGTGATCGGCGTGGCCATGCCGAGCTGGGCCAGCACCGCGTCCAGCCCGCGCAGATGGGCCTCCACGGCCCAGCGTTCCACCAGCCCGCAGCCGCCGGCCTCGGCCGTGATCGCGGGGATGCCAGCCTCCGCGGCCGCCCCGCTCGATGTCCCGGCCACGGCGCGATCCGGACCGCGCTCCTGCCGGATGACGTAGCCGAGCCCGTAGGCCAGGGCCAGCTCCCGGGCCGCGGCCTCGGCCGGGCCGCCCTCATACAGCGCGAACGGCTCGAGCGCCTCGACCAGATCCCCGCAGTGCGCGTCGATCACCGCGTCCGAGCCCGAGATCAGCTGGGTGAACGCCGCGTCGGCCAGCCGCTCGGCCAGGGTGCCGTCGGGATTGCCGGGGAAGCAGCGGTTGAGGTTCTTGCCGTCCTCGGGCACCACGAACGGGCTGCGCGCGCGGAACGCGGTCACGTTGAGGACGGGCACGGCGCGGATCCGGCCGCTGATCTCGCGCCGCTCCAGCGCGGCCGTCCACTCGCGGACGGCCGCCATCGGCACGTACTCACAGCCGTGCACGCCGGCGATGACGGTCAGCAGCGGGCCGTCCTGGGTGCCGGTCACCTCGACCACGGGGACGTCGAGTCCGGCCAGGTCGAGGCGGCGTCGGGTGACGGTGGTCGGCATCGGCAGGGTTCTCCTTCGCGAGGGCGTCTAGCCGGTCACTGTCATGACTCAGGCGCTGAGCAGGGACTCGGCCGCGGCGGCGGCCTGCAGTAGCTGGGCGTCGCCGCCCCGGCGGCCGGCCAGCTGCAAGCCGACGGGCAGGCCGGGGGCGGGAACCGGGAGCGAGATGGCCGGATGGCCGGTGAGGTTGTAGGGGCCGGTGAAGCGGCCCTCGCCGCTGTCCTCGCCGACCCCGAACGGCAGGTCCTGCTCCGGGGCCACGAAGCCGACGGTGGGGCCGGCCAGCACAGCCACGCCGGCCAGGCTGGCGTCGACGGCCGCGGTCAGCTCATCGCGGCGGGCCAGCGCCCCGGCGTACTGCGCGTCGGTCACCGAGGCGCCGTAGTCCAGCAGCGCCCGGGTGCCCGCCGCGTACCGGCTGGTGTCGCGTGACCGGTGTACCTGGTGCGCCTCGCGGGCGACGATCACGGCCAGCACCTGATCCCAGGCGGCCAGGTCGGCCAGCCACGGGGCGCTGATCTCGCGCAGCTGGCACCCGCCCGCCGCCAGCCGGTCCAGCGCGCCGCGCAGCGCGGCCCGGACCTCGGGCGTCACGGACGGATCGGCCAGCTGCGCCGCCAGCACGCCCACGGTCAGGCCCGGCCCTCTGCCCCCCGGCCCTCTGCCCCCCGGCCCTCCGCCGGACGTTTCCGCGAGGACGGCCAGCAGGTCCGCGGCCCCGGCCACGGTCGCGGTGAGTGTGCCCGCGTGATCGCAGGCGGGTGACAGCGGGAACACCCCGTCCAGCGGGATCAGCCCGTAGCTCGGCTTGAGCCCGACGATGCCGCAGTAAGCGGCCGGGATCCGGATCGAGCCGCCGGTATCCGATCCGATCGCCTGGTCGCAGACGCCGGCCGCGACCAGGGCGGCCGATCCGCCCGACGATCCGCCCGACGTGCGCTCGGGATTGCGGGGATTGCGCGTGTCGCCGATGTCCGGGTGCGCGAAGCCGGCCGCGTACTCCAGGCACTGGGAGGTAACGAACACCTCGGCGCCGGCCCTCCGCAGCCGCGCGACCAGCGTGGCGTCGGCCGCAGCCGGGGCCGGGTCGCTCGCCGGGCTGCCGCAGCCGGTCGGCACGCCGGCCACCGCGATGATGTCCTTGATGGCCACCGGCCGGTCGGCCAGCGGCCCGGCCGCGGCGCGGGCCGGGGCGCCGAGCGGGCGGACCACTGCGTTCAGCGGGCGGCCGAGCCGCTCCAGGCGCTCGTAGGCGGCCAGCAGGTCCAGGTTGGCGCGGGTGCAGGAGCGCTCGCCGCGCTCGATGGCCGCGACGAGCTCGGCCACCCGGTGCACCAGCGGGCCGGCCATCGGCCCGAGGATGGCCGGCGCCTCGGTGGGCCGGCGGCGGATGGCCAGGTCGCGGTAGACACCCGAGTGCGTCTTGGCCGAGCTCCGGTTGAAGTCGGCCAGCCGGGCGAGCGAGCCGGGCAGGTCGGCCGGGTCGAAGCCGTCGAAGGGCATCGGCGCGACCGGGGCCTGCGCCAGCACCTCCCGGCCGAGCTCCAGCAGCAGCTCGCGGTAGGCGGGATCGTCGAAGACGGCGAAGATCGGCAGGTCGCTGACGGCCGTCGCGAACAGCATCGTGCCGTACGCCTGCTTCGCCCACAGGTAGCCCAGGACCGAATCGGTCGGCTCGGCGTCGGCGATGTCGGCGGTCAGCGCGCGCACCCGGCCGGTCAGGGTCCCGTCCAGTTCCCCGATCACGAAGGTGCCGCGGTTGCCGCGCAGGATCACGCCGGGCTCGGTCACGTCCGCGCCGAAGTTCACGAACGCCTCGACGACCCGGGCCGGCCCGACGGCTGCGGCGATGACCGGCGCGTTCAGGCCGTTCTGCAGCGAGACCACATGCGCGTCGCCGCGCAGCCGGCCAGCCAGCGCCGCGGCCGCGGCGGCGGTGTGGTGGGACTTGACCGAGAGCAGCACCGGCCCGTCGATCTGGCCGGGCAGGCCGTCGGGCAGCACGGCGGCCGGCCGCGCGGTGAACTGCTCGACTGGTCCCTCGATCCGCAGCCCGCGGTCGTTGACCGCGTCGACCACGGTCGGGTCGGCGTCGCAGACCAGCACGTCATGGCCGTCGCGGATTAGGCCCGCGGCGACCGTCCCGCCGATGGCACCGCAGCCCAGCACGAGGTAGCGCACGCGGCGAACGTTACAACACCGTAAAACATATGGTCTAGTTTTAGACCGCTATTTACAACTCGCCCGCTTGCCGCCACATTAGGGCAGACAAAGGTTTGCGTACCTGTCACTTCAGGTACAGCACTCGCCCTAGTCGCCCGACACCCCGGGAGTTTGCAGTGACACACCGAATCACGGCGGCGCGGAGCCTGATCGCAGGCGTCGCCGTCACGGCGCTCGCAGTCCTGGCGGGCTGCGGATCGTCTGGCGGGTCTTCCGCGGGCTCGAGCAGCGGGGCCGTGCACGGCGGCAACCTGGTCATCGCGCGGACCGCCGACTCGCAGTCCATGAACAACACGACTGTCTTCGACAATGAGTCGATCTGGGTTTTCGAGCAGATCTTCCAGCCGCTCTACACCGTGTCCAACGACGGCAAGGGCGTTATTCCTTGGCTGGCGACCGGCTACACGGTATCGCCGGACAAGAAGACCTACACCTTTACCCTGCGCAAGGGGGTGAAGTTCTCCACCGGCAAGCCCATGACCTCAGCGGACGTCGTGTTCTCGATCAACAAGGCCCGCGCGGCGGCCCAGGGCTGGGGCTACATCGACACCGCCATCAAGTCCGTCACGGGCCCGACGCCGTCGACCGTGGTGGTCAGCCTGAAGTTCCCGTGGGCGCCCCTGCTGGCCGACCTGTCGCTGTTCGCCAACGACATCATCCCGGCCAACTACGGCGGCGAGACCGCGGCCGCGTTCTACACCCACCCGGTCGGCACCGGCCCGTTCAAGTGGGACTACTGGCACAAGGGCACCGCGCTCAAGCTGGTCCGCAACCCGTACTACTGGCAGAAGGGCAAGCCCTACCTCAACAGCGTGACCTGGACCTACGTGGCCAGCGATAACACCCGGCAACTGCAGCTCAAGGGGGGCCAGGCTCAGGTCGACGAGTTCCCGGCCTGGTCGACGGTGTCGACTCTCAAGTCCACGCCCAACGTCACGATGAACCTGTTCAACTCGACCCGGACCGACTACCTGGCCTTCAACGAGAAGCGCAAGCCGTTCCAGGACATCCACGTCCGTCGCGCGATCTCGCTGGCCATCAACCGGGCCTCGCTGGTCAAGGCGATCCTGTTCGGAAACGGGATGCCGGCCAACTCCTTCATGCCGCCGCAGGTGCCCTTCTACCAGAAGGCCACCCCCGGTCTCCAGTACGACCTGACCCAGGCCAAGAAGGAGATGGCCGCCTCCAGCGTCCCGCACGGCTTCTCGACCACGCTGCTGGTCCAGTCCGGTAACTCTGACCAGGTCACCACGGCCACGATCATGCAGTCCGAGCTCAAGCCGCTGGGCATCAAGGTCAACATCCAGCAGCTCGACCCCAACACCGCCAACACCAACTTCCAGAACCTGAACTACGACATGACGTTCTCGTACTGGACGATGGACATCCCCGACCCCGACGAGCTGGTCACCTTCTCGGTCGACCCCACCGCCGGCTCCAAGTCGTTCTTCACCACCTACAACAACCCCACCGTGGTCAAGGACGCCCACGCCGCCGAGCAGACCCTGTCCACCAGCACGCGGCAGTCGCTCTACGACACCATCCAGAACGACGCCGCCACCGACGCGTTCATGGCCTTCCTGTACTACTCCCCCTACGCCTACGCGACCTCGTCGAACGTGCATAGCTTCTTCGTCACGCCGCTCGGCAACTACCACCTCGAGAACACCTGGCTGAGCAAGTAGCAGCAGCTACCCACCCCCGTCGGGCCGCGGCCCGGGCCAGCGTGCCCGGGCCCGCGGGCCCGGGCACCCGTGAGGAGGTGAGACCCGGTGGGCCGGATGTCGTTCGTGTTCAGGCGGCTGCTGCTCCTGGTACCGGTGGCAGTGGGCGTGACGATCATCGTGTTCTTCATGGTGCACCTGATCCCGGGTGACCCGGCCCGGACGATCCTCGGTATCCACGCGACCCCGCACGCGATCGCGATCCTGCACCGCGAGTGGGGCCTCAACCGGCCGCTGCTCAGCCAGTACTGGCTGTTCATCGACCGGCTGCTGCACGGCGACCTGGGCCAGAGCCTGATCTACGGGCAGTCGGCCGCCGCCCTGATCCTGGGGCGGCTCCCGGCCACCCTGTGGCTGATCATCTACTCGGCCGTGCTGGCCGTCATTATCAGTGTCCCGCTGGCCATGCTGGCCGCCAGCCGCAGGAACGGCATCCGCGATCACGCGGTCCGGGTGGTGCCGCTCCTGGGCCTGGGGATGCCGGCGTTCTGGGTCGGGCTGCTGCTGCAGCTCGAGTTCGCGCTCACCCTGCATATCTTCCCGGTGACGGGCTACGGGACGGGCATCGGCGGTCACCTGCGGTCGATGTTCCTGCCCAGCCTGACCGTGGCGATTGCGCTGTCCCCCATCGTCATCCGCAGCCTGCGGGCCAGCATGCTCGGCGTCCTCGGGGCCGACTACATCACGACCGCGCGGTCCAAGGGGATCCCCGGCCGGCGGCTGTTTGTCCGGCACGTGCTGCGCAACGCCGTCATCCCGGCGGTCACCGTACTCGGCATCAACATCGGTTTCCTGATCGGAGGCACCCTGATCGTCGAGAACGTCTTCGCCATCCCCGGCATCGGCGACCTGATGATTAACTCGATCTTCCAGCGCGACTTCCCGGTCGTGCAGGGCGTCACGCTGGTGTTCGGAGTCCTGGTGGTCCTGGTCAACCTGCTGACGGACGTCGCCTACGCCGCGCTGGACCCGAGGGTCAGGTTCGACCGGTGAGCGCCGCTGCCCTGGTCACCGTGGCCCCCGAGCACGCCCAGTCCCGCAAGGCCCACTGGTTCCGGCAGCCGGCCCTGATGAGCGGCCTGGCGATCATCGCCATCATCTTGTTCATGGTGATCGCCGCGCCGCTGCTCACGTCCTACAATCCGAACGCCCAGAACCTGAACGCCACCCTGCAGGGACCAAGCGCGCAGCATCTCCTCGGCACCGACCAGCTCGGCCGGGATACCTGGTCCCGGCTGCTCTACGGCGGCCGGGCCGACCTGTCGATTGCCCTGATCGCCGTGGTGTTCCCGTTCGTCCTGGGCACGATCCTGGGCAGCCTGGCCGGCTACTTCGGCGGCTGGGCCGACCTGACGATCATGCGGCTGGTCGACATCGTGGTGGCGTTCCCGTTCTACGTGCTGATCATCGCCCTGGTCTTCGTCCTGGGGCCGGGCGCGCGCAGCATCTACATTGCCATCACGGTGGTCGGCTGGGTCTCCTACGCCCGCATCATCCGCGGCGAGATCCTGATCGCCAAGCGGCAGGAGTACATCCTCGCGGCCCAGTCCGGGGGCCTGTCCAACACCCGGATCATGGGGCGGCACCTGCTGCCCAATGTGGTGACGCAGGCGATCATCTACGCGATGTCCGACATCGTGCTGGACATCCTGGCCATCGTCACGCTCAGCTACCTCGGCCTGGGCATCCAGCCACCCACGCCGGACTGGGGAAACATGATCGCCAACGGGCAGAACTTCCTCACCACGCACTGGGAGCTAACCACCATCCCGGGCCTGGCCGTGGTGATCACCGGCCTGGGGCTGTCGCTGATCGGCGACGGCCTGGCCGACCTGCTCCGGCCGGGCCAGTGATGACCGGGCGAGGCCCTGGCGGCCCGGTCATCACCGGACCGGTGCCCGGCGGACCGGTCCTGGAGGTGCGCGACCTGCACGTGCAGATCGCCAGTCGCCGAGGCCTGGTCAAGGCGGTCGACGGAGTGTCGCTCGAGGTGCCCCGCGGCGAGGCCGTCGGGCTGGTCGGCGAGTCCGGCTCGGGCAAGAGCATGACGCTGCGGGCCATCCTCGGCGTCCTGCCGCCGGAGGCCAAGGTGACCAGCGGCCAGGTGCTGCTGGACGGGACCGACCTGGTGCCGCTGCCGGTCTCCGCGCTCAACCGGATCCGCGGCCCCAAGCTGGCCATGATCTTCCAGGAGCCGATGAGTGCCCTGAACCCGGTGATGCGGGTCGGCCTGCAGATCGCCGAGGGACCGCAGGTGCACATGGGCTACAGCCGCTCCAAGGCGGCGGAGCGGGCGGTTGACCTGATGCGCCGGGTGGGGATCCCCGATCCCGAGCGGCGGTTCCGGGCCTACCCGCACGAGTTCTCCGGCGGCATGCGGCAGCGCGTGATGATCGCCATCGCGCTGTCCTGCGAGCCTGAGGTCATCTTGTGCGATGAGCCCACCACCGCCCTGGACGTGACGATCCAGGATCAGATCCTGCGCCTGCTGGCCCGGCTGTGCCGCGAATCGGGGGTGAGCCTGCTGTTCGTCACCCACGACCTGCCGGTGGTGGCCCAGCTCTGCCAGTCCGTGGCGGTCATGTACGGCGGGGAGATCGTCGAGCGCGGCGCGGTGGAGGACGTGTTCGTGGAGCCACGCCACCCCTACACCCTGGGGCTGCTGCGGTCGGCGCCCGACGTCGCTGAGATCCGCTCCTCGCTGGTGCCGATCCCCGGCTCGCCGCCGAGCCTGATCAGCCCGCCGCCGGGCTGCCGGTTCCACCCGCGCTGCGGGTTCGCGGAGCCGGACTGCCAGCAGCAGCGGCCGCCGCTGCGGCTGCTGCCCGGCGGGCGGGCCACCGCGTGCCTGCACTACGAGCGGTGCCAGGAGTCACTTGAGGCCGAGGGAGCTGCCCGATGACCGGTCCTGAGCCCGCGGCGAGCCCGGCCGCGTCGGGGCCGGGCGCGGCGGATCCCGCCGGGGAGGCCGGGCCGCTGCTGACCGCGACCGGCCTGTCGGTGGGCTTCCGGGTGGGCAGCCCGGCCATGGCCCGCAGGCGGAACGAGGAGTGGATACTGCGCGCCGTCGACGGGGTGGACATGACCATCGAGCGCGGCGAGGCGCTGGCGCTGGTGGGGGAGTCGGGCTCCGGCAAGTCGACGCTGGCCCGGGCGCTCACCGGGCTGGTGCCGCTCAACGCGGGCGAGATCCGGCTGTCCGGCCGGGTGCTGTCCGGCCGCCGCTCGCGCGCCGACCAGCGCCGGATCCAGATGGTCTTCCAGGACCCCTACTCCTCGCTGAACCCGCGGCTGACGGTGTCCAGCATCCTGCACGAGCTGCTGCGCGTGCACGACATCGTGCCCCGCGCCGAGGTGGAGTCCTATAGCCGCGAGCTGCTGGGCCTGGTGGGCCTGACCGACGATGCGCTGCACGCCTACCCGCGCCAGTTCTCGGGGGGACAGCGCCAGCGCGTGGCCATCGCCCGGGCGCTCGCGCTGCGGCCCGACCTGCTGGTCGCCGACGAGCCGGTGTCGGCCCTCGACGTCAGCGTCCAGGCCACGATCCTGAACCTGCTGCAGGAACTGCGCGGCAGCCTCGGCCTGACCCTGCTGCTCATCTCGCACAACCTGGCCGTGGTCCGGCACCTGTGCGACCGGGTGGCGGTCATGTACCTCGGGCGGATCATCGAGGTCGCGACGACCGAGCAGCTGTTCACCGCCCCCGCCCATCCCTATACCCGCGGGCTGCTGGCCGCGATCCCCCGGATGACGGCCAGCACCGCCGACGAGGCACCGGCCGTGGTGGGCGACCCGCCCAGCCCGCTGCGGATCCCGGCCGGCTGCCGGTTCCGCACCCGCTGCCCGATCGCCCAGGACATCTGCTCCCGGGAGGACCCGATGCTGACCGCGGCCCCGGGTCAGCCCGGCCACACGGCCGCCTGCCACTTCGCCTTCGGCGAGGCGCCCCCGGCCGCGGCCGCCGCCAGCTCGGCGGGACTGAAGGAGGAGCCATCACCGAGCCAGTCATGATCGCCAGCGAGCGCGGGGAAGTGGGCCTCGCAGCCGGGATGGCGGTGCTGCGCGGTGGCGGCAGCGCGATGGACGCCGTCGAGGCGGCCATCCGGCTGGTGGAGTCCAACGAGGCCGACCATTTCGTCGGCGTCGGCGGCCTGCCCAACCTGCTCGGCGAGGTCGAGCTGGACGCCTCCATCATGGACGGCGGCACGCGGCGGTCGGGAGCGGTCGCCGCGGTCACCGGGTTCCCGCACCCGATCAGCATCGCGCGGGCGGTGTGCGACCTGCTCCCGCAGCACGTGCTGCTGGCCGGCCGTGGCGCCGAGCGGTTCGCCGACGAGGTGGGCATCGAGCGGGGCCAGACCCTGACCGACGAGGCCCGCAAGATCTGGCAGGAGCGGCTGATCGCCGCCGGCCTGGCCGGCCCGCACGAGGCGCCGGTCCCCGGCGAGGTGAGCTACGCCCGGCAGGCCCTGGCGGCGATCCAGTCGACGGCCCTGCGCGACGGGGCCTGGGGCACGGTGAACGTGCTCGCCCTGGACTCCGCCGGCCATCTGGCCAGCGGAGTCAGCACCAGCGGGTATCCCTGGAAGTATCCCGGACGGGTGGGTGACTCGCCGCTGATCGGCGCCGGCAACTACTGCGACGACCAGATCGGCGGGGCCGCCTGCACGGGGCGCGGCGAACTGGCCATCCGCGGCGGGACGGCCCGCGCGGTGCTGCTCGCGCTGGCGGCCGGGGAAGATCCGTCCGGCGCGTGCGCCGCCGCGCTGCGGCAGACCGTGGACGACCCCGGCGAGCCGCAGCAGGCGCTGCAGACGCTGTGCCTGACCCCGGACGGGCGCCATGGCGGGGCCGCCACCAGGACGGGTGCCACCTACAGCATCATGACCGCGGCCGACGACGGTTTCGGCATCGTGGAGAGGAGGGCGGCATGAAGATCTTCCTGTCCAGCGACATGGAGGGCACGGCCGGGGTCGTCGACTGGGCGCAGTGCGTTGGTGACGGGCCGGAGGCGGCCGCCGGGCGGCGGCTGCTGCTGGCCGAGGTCAACGCGGCCATCGAGGGGGCGATCGAGGGCGGCGCGACGGAGATCGTGGTCAACGACTCGCACGCGACCATGCGTAACCTGCCGGCTGACGAGCTGGCCGGGGAGGCGTCCTACATCTCCGGCAGCCATAAGCCGCTGTACATGATGCAGGGCCTGGACGAGAGCTTCGACGCGGTCCTGTTCGTCTCCTACCACGGCTCGATCGGCGCGCCGGCCGGGCTGTCGCACACCTATAACCCGCGGGCCGTGCTGGAGGTGACGCTCAACGGCACCGTGACCGGCGAGGCCGGCATCAACGCCCTGGTGGCGGCGCACTACGGGGTGCCGGTGGTGCTGGTCACCGGAGACCGGTGCGCCTGCGAGGAGACGGCCGAGCTGATCCCCGGCGTGCACAGCGCCATCGTCAAGGAGCACGTCAGCCGCCTGGCCGCGCACAGCCTGCACCCGGCCCGCGCCTGCGCGCTGATCCGGGACCGGGCGCAGGCCGCGGTCAGCGCGGCCGCCGGGGCGCAGCCGCCGCCGCTGGCTCCGGGGGTCCTGGAGGTGCTCGTGCGCACGACTGACATCGCCGAGGCGGCCAGCTGGGTCCGCGGCATCGAGCGGGCAGGCCCGCGGCAGCTGCGTATCGAGGGCGAGGACCTGCTGGCCAGCTACCGCGCCTTCTGCGCGGCGATCCTGCTCACTCGCTCGGTTGCGGAGGCGGTATGACATCCGGCCGGATCGCGGTCGTCACCGGCGCCGCGGGCGGGATCGGCTCGGCGACCTGCCGGCGGCTCACCGCTGACGGCTTCACGGTCGCCTGCCTGGACCTGCGCCGCTCCGACGCTGAGCGGGTGGCGTCGGGCCTGCCCGGCGCCCGCGGGTACGGCGTCGACGTGCGGGATCCGGCGTCGGTGCACGCCGCGGGCGAGCAGATCCGCGCGGAGCTTGGCCCGCCGTGGCTGCTGGTGAACGCCGCCGGGGTGTTCAGCATCCAGCGGGTCCCCGACCTGGGGGAGGCCGAATGGGACCGGCTCATCGACACCAACCTCAAGGGCCCGTTCCTGACCTGCCGGGAGTTCCTGCCGTCGATGATCGCGGCCGGAGCTGGCTGCATCGTCAACGTCGCCTCCACGGCCGGGGTGCGCGGCGGCCGGAGCCGCGCGGCCTACTGCGCGTCCAAGGGTGGCCTGGTGCAGCTGACCAGGAGCCTGGCGGTAGATCATGGGCCCGACGGGGTGCGGGTCAACTGCCTGTGCCCCGGCCTGGTCGACACCGAGATGGCTGACTGGATCACCAGCGATGAGGAGGCACTGGAGCGGTGGGCGTCTACCATCCCGGCCCGCCGTATCGGCACCGCGCAGGAGATTGCCGACGGCGTGGCCTACCTGGCCTCCGACGGCGCCAGCTACTTGCAGGGCGCGGTCCTGATGGCCGACGGCGGCGTCACGGCCTGAGTACCGGATCGGGCGACGTCGGGCACTGCGGGAGCCGGCCATGACCGAGCTGGGCGCGACCGAGCCTGGCGCCGCGCCGCGGGACGGCGGGCGGCGGGCGCCCCGGCTGGTGGACATCGCCCAGGCCGCCGGGGTGCATGTCTCGACGGTGTCGCGGGTGCTGAACGGTGATCCGGCGCTGTCGATCCGGCCCGAGACCTACCAGCGGATTCTCGACACGGCCCGCGCGCAGGGTTACCGGCCCAACGCGCTGGCCCGGGCGCTCAAGCGCCGCCGGACCGGGGCGTTCGCCCTGGTGGTCCCGCTGCTGCGCAACCCGATCTGGGTCCGGCTGCAAAGCGGGGCGCTGCAGCGAGCCCGCGAGCGCGGCTACGTGGTCATGATCATGGAGGAGCCGACCGACGACCCGCGGCCGCCCGACGACTACCGTTACCTGGTTGAGGAGAGCCGCGTCGACGGACTGCTGCTAGCTACCGCGCTGCGGGTGCCTGATCACCAGCCGGGGGTGCGGGCCATCCCGCACGTCTACGTGAACCGCCGCGGCCCGGACCGGGGCAATGACGTGGTGATGGACGAGGCGGGCGCGATGCGGCTGTTCATCGAGCACCTGGCCGGGCTCGGCCACCGCAGCGTCGCCCTGGTCGACGGCCCGCTGGAAGTGGACACCGTGTACCGGCGGGTGACCGCAGCCCGGCGGCTGTGCTCGGCCCGGGGAATCAGCCTGACCATCCGGCATGCCGCGGCCACCGAGGATGGCGGCTGGGAGGCGGCCCAGCGCATGCTGGCCCGCGACCCGCGGCCGACGGCGTGCGGAGTGGGCAGCATCAATCAGCTGTTCGGCCTGCTCGGCGCGCTGCGCACGGCGGGCGTCGACGTGCCGGGCGAGATGTCGGTGGTGAGCTTCGACGAGGACGAGTGCCTGGCCTTCCTCGACGTGCCGATCACCAGCGTGTGCATGCCGCTGGCCGAGCTGGGCACGGCGGCCGTGGATGCCCTGATCGCGCGGATCGAGGGCGAGCCCGCCGCCGACGTGCTGATCCGGGAGCCCATGGGCCTGCAGGCGCGGGCCTCGACGGCCGCGCCGCCCGGCTGGGCCGCGGCTGACGCCGCGCCCCGGCGCACCCGGCGCCGAGAGCAGAATTCAGGTCATCAGCCGCATGGAGGGCAAGATGAGTGATCCGCAGGTCCTGTCGTTCCGGCCCGACGCCGGCCAGTACGCGTGGACGTTCGGCGGCGTCCCGCCGGTCGCCCGGATCAGGCCGGGCACGATCCTGGAGCTGTGGACCGAGGACTGCTTCGCCGGCCGGGTCCGCGGCCCGGGCGACCTGGTCTCTGAGGTCTGCCAGTTCCCGTTCCTGAACCCGCAGACGGGCCCGTTCTACGTCGAGGGCGCCGAGCCGGGGGACACCCTGGCCGTGCACTTCATCTCGCTGGAGCCCGCCCGGGACTGGGCCGCGTCCACGACCGTGCCGTTGTTCGGGGCACTGACCTCCACGCACCTGACCGCGACCCTGCAAGACCCGCTGCCCGAGGTGGTGTGGATCTGGGAGCTGGACCGCGCACGGGGAACCTGCCAGTTCTCGGCGCGCGACAGCGACTTCACCGCCGAGCTGCCGCTCAACCCGATGCACGGCACCGTCGGCGTGGCGCCCGCCAACCTGGAGGTGCGCTCGGCCCTGGTCCCGGACGCGTTCGGCGGCAACATGGACACCCCCGAGATGCGCGCGGGCGTTACCTGCTACCTGGGCGTCAACGTCGAGGGCGCGCTGATGTCGGTCGGCGACGGGCACGCCCGCCAGGGCGAGGGCGAGACCTGCGGGGTCGCCGTCGAGTGCGCGATGAACACCGTGCTGGCCGTTGACCTGCTCAAGGAGGTGGCCACCCCGTGGCCGCGGCTGGAGTCCGACACGCACATCATGTCGACCGGGTCGGCCCGGCCGCTGGAGGACGCCTTCCGGATCGCCCAGCTCGACCTGGTCCAGTGGGTCGCCGCGGACACCGGCCTGTCCCTGCTGGACGCCTACCAGTTCATCACCCAGGCGGTGCAGGCGCCCCTGGCCAACGTCTGCGACACCAACTACACCTCGGTCGCCATGCTGCGCAAGGAATGGCTACCCGGCAGCCCGGGGGCCGGCGGCCTCGGCGCGACCACCCGCGGCATGCATGGCCACCTGCGCGATGTGGCCCGCGGCTACCTGGGCCGCTGATACCGCAGCAACCAATGTGGCCAGAGGGGCAGGTGATTTCCTGTGGCGCGGGTCCGGCTGCGGTTCTAGCGCCGGTTCAGCTGGTTCCGGCGCCCGGGCAACGGCATGGCCGGGCCGGAGCTGCCGCTGGGACGGCAGGAGATGCCCACCCACGTGGTTGGGGCATCCTGATGGCTCCGCTGGAAAGACAGCGGAGGCCCGGTGACGACGTTACGAGCGGGCTAGAGGGTCAGGCGGGGCTTAGCTGGGATCGGCAGGGCTCAGCTGGGGTCAGGCGGGGCTGGCCGGGCTGGCTAGGAAGTCGCCGATCACGGCCAGCAGCATCGCGCTGCGCATCGCGCTGTTCTTGAGCTCGTCGTGGCGGCTGCGCCGCGGTAGCCGTCCCCGGCGGGCCGCGGGCGCCCGGCTGGTCTGGACCAGGAGGCACATGCCCGTCCCGGTGAGGGCCCAGCCGGCCGCGGTAAGGTCCAGGCCCGCGATCCCCTCGGTCAGCACCTCGCGGATCTCGGCCAGCTCGGCGGCCATGTGCTCTCGCAGCTGACGGCGGCGTTCCGCGGCGCTGGCGTCGGGGGCGGCGGGCAGCCGCAGGTCCGCGTAGGCCTCGGTCAGGTCGACCAGCGACAGTTCCCGCCCGACCACCACCGGCCCCGCTGCCTCCGCGCCGGAGGCGGTCGCGCTCGCGCCGGCCGTGCCGCCTGCCCCACCCGCGCCGCCTGCGCCCGCGCCGGCCGGGCGGTTCGCGGCAGCGGCCTTGATGAGCGCCTCGCCGACCTGGCTGGCGATCAGCATCGTCATGTTCTGGCCGGCGATCGTGGCCGTCTTCTGGCCCACGATCGTGGCGATCGTGCCCGGCGCCGTCCGCTCACCTTCCAGCCCCGGATAGAGCAGGCCGGCGACCGTGAGCACGGCCCAGCCCAGCTGTTCAGGATCGGCGCCCGGCAACTGGCTCAGCAGCCACTGCGTCACATCGGCGCTGCTGGTCAGCGGCTCGCCTGCGGCGGCCAGGTACCGGTCGAACCGTTCCCCGAGCGACTCGCGCAGGGCCACGATCCGGGGCGCGGGTTCGATCGCCATATCTTCACGGTAGCGTGCCGGTTTCGCCCCCCAGCTAGCCCGGGGCGCGGCCCTGGATTCCGGCCGGCTCGCCGGACGCGAGCGGTGGCCCGGAATGGCTGAACCGCCGCAGCGCCTCGGCCAGTTCCTCCAGGGCCGGCAGCGCCTGCGTGAGCACCGCCTGATGGTGCGCGGTCAGCAGGTCCATGCACTGGGAGACGGCCGCGGCGCGCTGGGACTTGACCCGCTGGTCGATCTGACGGCCTTCCGGGGTGGCCGCGACCGAGGCACTGCGCAGATCCGCGGGATCCGGAATCCGGTCGATCAGGCCCATCGCCTGCAGCTTGCTGACGACGCGCGACAGCATCGTCGGGTTCAGCCCTTCCAGGTCGGCCAGCTCGCCCAGGCTCAGCGGGCCGCGCACCACGATGAGGCCGAGCACCGAGGCCTGCGAGGGGGTGAGGCCCGCGTCCGTCGAGGAGGCGTTGAGCTGACGGGCGAGCTTGCTGATGACCCGGCGCAGCCGGATGACGCCGTCCTCATCCATGGCTTCTCCTTCGCTGCTGAACAGGCGAACCAAGGGTAGTTGCCTGTCGGCAAGCAGTGTAGTGTCGAGGCGTGGTGGCTGAACAAAGGGTGACAGGTGCCGATCACGGAGCCGAGATCCCCGCCGCCGCGACGCCGGTGCCCGGGCGGTTCGTCGTGTTCGCCATCGTGTCCCTAGCCCTGCTGATGGCCTCCGTTGATCAGACCATTGTGGCGACAGCGCTCCCCGCACTCCAGCATGATCTGCACGCCCAGGTCAACTGGAGCAGCTGGACGATCACCATCTACGCGCTGGGCCAGATCCTGGTCATGCCCGTGGCGGGGAAGATCGGCGATCAGTACGGGCGGAAGCGGATCTTCCTCGGTGCCGCGGTGCTGTTCACGACGGCCTCCCTGTGCTGCGGCTTCGCCAACGACATCTACCTGCTCATCGTGCTGCGAGGCTGTCAGGCCATCGGCGGGGGCGCCTTCATGCCCTCGGCCACGGGCATCGTGGCCCAGATATTCGGCCGGGACCGCGACCGGGCCGTGGGCCTGTTCTCCAGTATCTTCCCGATCGGCGGGATCATCGGCCCCATCCTGGGCGGGGTGTTCGTGACCTACTGGTCCTGGCGCGGGATCTTCCTGGTCAACGTCCCGATCGGGGTGGCCCTGGTCGCGCTGGGCGCGGTGTTCATACCGGTCAGTGCCCGGGCGGGGGGCCAGCGCCTCGATGTCCGCGGAGTGCTCCTGCTCGGCGTGACGCTGCTGTCGGCCATGTTCGGGATCGCCTATCTGGGGGGCGGGGCCAGTTCTCCCGCGGCGCCCGCCTTCCTCGTTCCGGAGGCCGTCGCGGTCGTCGGCCTGATCTTGTTCGTCCGGCACTCGGCGCGGGCCCCGTCGCCCTTCATCTCGATCAGGTTCCTGGCCGGACGCGGATTCGGCGTCATGAACCTGCTCAACTTCCTGTTCGGCGCGGCGGCGCTCGGCTTCGGCGCCCTCATCCCGTTGTACGCGCAGGACCGCTACGGGCTGGCCACGCTCGCGGCCGGGACGCTGCTGAGCGCCCGCGCGGTCGGGATGATCGCGACCGCCGGCCTGGCGGTGCTCCTGCTGCGCCGGACGGGCTACCGATGGCCGATGGCGGTGGGGTTCACCCTCACCGCCGCGGGCCTGGTCGCCACGGCGAGCAGCCCCGCCGGGCTGCCGCCGTATACCTGGCTGGCGCTGGCCGCGGGGGTCTGCGGCATCGGCATGGGCATCTCCACCCCTGCCTCTAATAACGCGACGTTGCAGCTGGCCCCGGATCAGGCCGCCGCGGTCGCCGGACTGCGCGGCATGTTCCGGCAGTCGGGCTCCATCACCGCGGTAGCGATCACCGCGGCCATCGCGGCCCGGAGCGCCGATCCCGGGATAGCGCAGGCGCACGTCTTCCTGGTCTTCGCCGGGATCCTGCTCTGCGCGCTGCCGCTGATCTTGCTGGTGCCCGAGCATCGCGGCCGCTGGTAGGCGCGGCCCCGCACTGCGAGCGGCGATTGGTCATTGCTTTGCTCCGTGCTGGGCACAGTATCCAGCGAAACCTCAGCTTCTCGTCAGGATCGTGAAGCTAACTGGGATAACCGGGGCGGCCCGACCCCGTCGGCCGGCCTGCCAGCTGGCCACGGCCGAGCGCGGAATGGGTGATTCGATGCGGGAAGACAGCGGCTACGGCCAGCCCGAGTCCGGCCGCCAGCCAGGCGGGTACGGCCAGCGTCCCGGCTACGGGCCGGGCGCCTACCAGCCGGGCGAGTACGGGGTGCCGGAGCCGGGCGGTTACGAGCCGGGCGGCTACGGCCCCGGCGGCCAGGAGTCCGGCTACGGACCCGGCGGCTACCGGCCGGGCGGCTACGGGCCCGGGGGATACGGGCCGGGCGGGCACGGGCCGCCCCCCAGGCGCCGGGGACTGGCCAGCCTGCTGACGCACGTCATCGTCGCGGTGCTGGCGGCCAGCCTGGCGGCGGCGCTCGTGGTGGCCCTCTATCACCCGGCGTCCGGCGGCTCCAGCTCCAGCGGCTCGGGTCCCGGCGTCTCGCTGCCCGGTGGCGCCGCGGTGCCGACGCCGGCCGCCTCGCCACCTGGCGGCGGGTCGCCCGCGGCCGGCTCCCGGGACATCGTGACCAAGGTCAAGCCGGGCCTGGTGACCATCAACACCACGCTCCAGTACGCCGGCGAGGCGGCCGCCGGAACCGGCATGGTCATTAACGCCGACGGCCTGGTGCTAACCAACAACCACGTCATCGATGGCTCCACCAAGATCACCGCGACCGTGCTGGCGACGGGCAGGACCTACCCGGCCAGGGTGGTCGGATACGACAAGACCGGTGACATCGCCCTGATCCAGCTGCAGCACGCCGCCGGGCTGAAGACGGTGCCCATCGGCAGCTCCGCGTCGGTCAGAACCGGGGACTCGGTCGTGGCGCTGGGGAACGCCCAGGGCCAGGGCAGCATCGTCCCGGCGGCCGGCGCGGTCACCGCCCTGAACAAGACCATCACCGCCAGTGACCAGGGCAGCTCGGCAGGCTCGGAGACCCTGCACGGCATGATCGAGACGAACGCGAGCGTCGTGTCGGGCGACTCCGGCGGCCCGCTGGTGAGCTCCGCCGGCGGCGTCATCGGCATGGACACCGCGGGCAGCGACGTCAGTACCCAGCAGCAGGCATCGGCCGGCTTCGCGATTCCGATCAATACGGCGCTGTCGGTGGCCCGGCAGATCGCGGCGGGCCACGCCAGCTCGACCATCGTGGTCGGCTACCCGCCGTTCGTCGGCATCTTCCTCGGCTCGGGATCCAGCCCCAGCCCGCAGGTGCAGGCCCAGCAGCAGGCGCAGCAGAGCGGTTCCGGCGGGTTGGGCGGTTCCGGCGGGTTGGGCGGCTCCGGGGACAACCCGAGCTGCTACTCGACCAACGTCGGCCTGCCCGTGCCGTCGACCATCGCCCCGGTCAGCTCCGGCACCCTGGTCGACGGGACAATCTGCGACAGCGCGGCCGCCAGCGCCGGCCTGACCGGCGGAGCGGTCATCACGGCGGTGAACGGGCGGGCGGTCGGATCCCCAGCCAGCCTGACCAGCATCCTGGCCCGGTTCCATCCCGGTGATACGGTCTCCGTCAGGTGGGTGAGCCCGTCCGGGCAGCGGGCGACCAGCAGCCTGCGCCTGACCGCCGGCCCGCCGCAATGACGCAGGTCCGCGATGACGCACTGTCGGCAAGAGCGCGCTGACGCAAGAGCAGACCCCCCGCCAGCCCAGTCCTGACGAGGGGCCTGCCGTCTGCGTGCCGGGCTCAGTCGCCGGCTGAGCCGACCGGCGGCGGGTGAGAGCCACGCCAGGAGGATGCTATCCGGACTTGCCGGGCCCGGGTGCAGATCGCCGCAGACCGGGACAGCCGCCGCGATAGTGCCGGTGACCCGGCGAGAGTACCCACAGCCCGACCTTCCTGGCTATCGGGTTCCGTGCCGCTGGATGAACGCGAGAACGGCCTGGTTGAACTGGGCAGGGTGCTCCCACAGGCAGGCGTGCCCGCCCGGCGTGGTGGCGAACTCCGACCCGGCTATCCCCTCCTGCAGCCGCCGGGACAGCGAGACGGGGATCAGGATGTCCTCCTCGCCGGCCAGCACCAGGGCGGGCGTGGTGATCTGGCCCAGGCGGGCGGTCGTGTCGTGCTGCTGGATCACTGCCAGCTGGGCCAGGTAGGCGTGCACCGGCATGTCCAGGTAGCGCATGGCCTGCTCGAACTGGGCGAGCTCGGCCTCCCGCTGCTCGAAGAACGGGACGGTGAACGCCCAGAGGGTCACGTCCCGCATGATGAACGGCACGCCAAGCACCGGGGCCAGGTCGGCCCACATCGCGAACATGCGCGAGCAGAACGGGCCGGGCGCCGCGTAGGTACAGCCGAACGTGGCCGACCGCAGATCCGACCCGTAGGCCAGGGCGTACTCCTGGGCGATCATGCCGCCCATGGAGACGCCCATCAGGTGGAAGCCCGTGATGCGGAGGCCGTCGACCAGCGCCTTGGCGTCGTCGGCGAGCATCCGGGCCGAGTAGGGCCCGGCGGGCTTCGAGCTGGCGCCGATGCCCCGGTTGTCGAAGCGGAGCACCTGGTAGCCGGCCCTGAGGAAGTCCTCCATCTGGGCGGCCCAGGTCTCCAGGTCGTCGGCCAGGCCGTTGATCAGGACGATCGTCTCGTCCCCGGCGCCCTCGAGCCGGTAGTGGAGGTCGACGCCGTTAATCGTGGCCACGGGCATGAAGGTCTCCTTCGGTGCGCAGGCGGATGCGCGCGTGCAGCTCCCTGAGCAGGTCCTCGGTAAGGGAGAAGTGCTGTGCCGCCACGCTGGCGGCGGTATCGGCTTCCCCGGCGATCACCGCATGTGCCAGCTCGGGGTGCTGGTGAACCGCGCGGCGGCGGACCTCCGCGGAGTACGGCTCGGCGTCGAACCCGAAGCTCACCTCGCGCCGGATGCGCGCGCTGAGCTCGACGAGCCGGCCGTTATGCGTCGCCTGCGCGATGGCCTGGTGGACGGCCCCGTCGGCCAGCCGGGATTCCTCCCGGCTGGCCGCGCGGTCGTAGGCGGCCACCGTGGCCCGGATCGCCGCGATGTCGCCCTCGTCGCGCCGCTCCGCTGCTATCCGGGCGATCTGCTGCTCGACGAGCTGCCGGAAGTCCAGGATCTCGGTCAGTTCTGCCCAGGCCGGCAGCAGCGTGCGGCGGATCATCTCGTCGGCCTGGTCGCCCTGCCCGGTCTGCACGAACGTGCCGCCGCCGCGGCCGCGCCGGGTGGTGACGTAGCCTGCGGCGTGCAGTCGCTGCAGGGCCTCCCGCACGGTCGTGCGGCTGACCTCCAGCGTGGCCGCGAGCTCCCGCTCGGACGGCAGCTGCTGACCGGGCACGAACTCGCCGAGGGCGATCGCGGTCACGAACCGCTCCGCGATCCGCTCGCCGGCGGTCCGCAGCGTCAGCGGGGCCAGCAGCGGGCCGAAAGGGTCATCCGCTAGCGGGGCCGGGCCGGTCATGGGCGGCCCGGCCGATGGACGGCGCCATGGTCGCGGCTAGGCACCCGGCCCCCCAGATTTACCTGGCCTAAAGGACTGTTCTTCAGACATTTAAGCCGGGGGGCCGCCGGCTCGTCAAGAGGGCCCGGTCAGCAGGGCCCGTCGTTGTTCCAGGCTCCCGAGGCGCCGCCGGGAACCTCGTCGTAGTTCCACTGGCTGGCGGTCCAGTTGTCGCCGCGGTAGGACACGACGTTGCCCGAGACGTAGGCGTCGTTCGCGACCCAGGCCGCGGCGCAGCTTCCGCCGCCGCCCGTGGGCGACGGACTCGGCGTCGGCGTCGGGGTCGGGGTCGGGGTCGGGGTGGGAGTCGGTGCGGGAGAGGTCGGGGTCGGAGTAGGCGCGGGGGTGGGCGGGGTAGTGGCCGAGGTGTTATTCGCGAACGCCACCGTCTCGGCGGTGAAGTCGTACGGGTTCTGGCTGACGCTGCTGCACTCACTGGACAGCGAGCCGTTGTTACCGACCGGGTTGCACTGCCGGTCCCGGTTGAGTGACCAGAACGTGAAGCGGCTCATGCCGTTGGCCTCGGCGAAGTTCAGCACCGTCTGGAAGTCGCTCTGGTAGAAGTACTCGGCCGAGTCGGTCCGCCCGTTCATCCCGGAGAAGCCCTCGTGGGCGTAGGCCTGTGAGCTGGACCAGCCGAACGTGCTCATCAGCTGGGAGTGAAAGTCCTGCAGCGCGGTGACCTGGGAAGATCCTCCACTGAAGCCGCCGTCGAACGGCATGATGGTGTAGTCGTCCGGGGTGAAGCCCAGGCTCCTGGCCACATCGAGCAGCAGGCCCCCGAAGTAGTTCGCGCCGGTCGTCGTGGACGGCATCGTGATCGAGATGAACAGGCCGGGGTTGTCCCGCTGGAGGATCTGGGCGGCGCCGAGCTCGTTAGCGATGGCCGCCGAGTTCTCGATCTCCGGCTCCTCCAGGTCGAAGTCCATCGCGTGCAGGCCGTACTTGGTGATCACCTGCTGGTACGCGGCCGCCGTGGCCGCGGCGGAGCCGCAGACCTAGCCGAGCTTGGTGCCGTTGTAGCCGCCGATCGAGACGGTGACATCACCGCCGGCCGCCCGGACCTGGTTGATCACCCCGCTGACCTGGGTGTCCGAGAACACCGGGTCGGTGCCGTCCCAGGACGGATCGCACGAGCCGTTGCCGGCCAGGATGAAGGCCATGTCGAACGCCTTCTGCCCGGTCGCCGCCATGACCTGGCTCAGGTCCGGGGCAGTGGAGTCCAGGGTGCTGTAGTACGGCGCCGACTCATACCAGTTGACGGAGAGCGCGGACGCGCCGGCCGCGGTCCGGGCGGCCGACGGGGCGTGGGCCGACGCGGCGGAGGCGGCGGAGGCGGCGGAGACGAGCATGACGGCCGTCACGCCGCCGCCCAGCAGCACGGCCGCGGCGGCGGCCGACGCCCGTCCCGGCAGGCCTGGCCACGTCGGACGACGCGACTGGTAACGCGGGAATGGGGGCACGGATCCTCCTAGGCGGGGGCAGGAGCCCAGCTGGCCGGTCACATTACTAATAGGAAACTTTCCTATTAGTAATGTGACATTATGCCCTTGCCTGAGGATGGTCAATCGGAATGCCGAACCCGGCTGGTTACGGTTCTGTCAGCAGCTGGCTGACGGTCGCGCATAATGGCCGCCAGCTGCTGACAGCCTTCGGGAAGGCCGGCCCCACGACCGGCCCGGCCCGGCCGGGCAGCCGGCCGAGGCGTGATCCGAACGCGCGAGACGATGAGGAGTGCCGCCCATGGCCGTTCTGGATGCCTTCCTGCTCACCGGCCGGGTGGCCGTGGTGACCGGCGCGAACCGGGGGATCGGCCACGCCCTCGCCCTGGCCCTGGCCGAGGCCGGGGCTGACCTGGCGCTCCTGGTGCGGCGGCCCGACGCCGCGCAGCCGCTGGTCGAGCAGGTGCGGGCGCTCGGGGTCCGGGCCGAGGCGTTCGCGGCGGACGTCGTCAGCAGGCAGGCCGTGAGCCGCGCCGCGGACGAGGTGCAGGCCGCCCTGGGGACGCCCGCCATCCTGGTCAACAACGCCGGCGCCTGCGTCCACCGCCCGGCGCTGGAGGTGACGCCGGAGGAATGGCAGCAGGTGATCGACGTCAATGTCACCGGCGTCTGGAACTGCTGCCAGGCGTTCGGCGCCCAGATGGCCGCGGCGGGCGCTGGCTCGATCGTCAATATTGGCTCGATCTCGTCGATCATCGTCAACCGGCCGCAATGGCAGCCCGCCTATAACGCCTCGAAGGCCGCCGTTCATCAGCTGACCAAGTCACTGGCCGCGGAGTGGGCGCCGCTGGGAATCCGGGTGAACGCGCTGGCTCCCGGTTACGTCAAGACCGAAATGGCCCCGGTGGACGAGCCACGGTTCCGCCAGCGCTGGATCGATGATGTCCCGATGCAGCGCTACGCCACGCCGCAGGAACTCGGCCCGAGCGTGGTCTACCTGGCCAGCGACGCGTCCTCGTTCATGACCGGCTCGGTCCTGGTCATCGACGGCGGCTACACGATCGTCTAGGGCCGCTGCGGCGGGGCAGGGCAGCCAGAGGGCATCATGGGCGGGTGCCGAAGGACGGGCGGCCGGTAAGCTGGGGAAGCACCCGGCAGGCGTCGCGGACCCAGGCGCACAGCAGCGGCCTGGAGTCACGCGGGTCGATCAGGTCCTGGACACCGAACCGCTCGGCCGTCCGGAACGGCGAGCCGACGGCGGCCAGCTCGCGGCGGATCCGCTCGACCTCAGCCGCCGGGTCGCCGGCCCGCTGCAGCTCCGCGCGGAACGCCGCCTCGATGCCGCCCTGGACCGGCAGCGAGCCCCAGTCCCCCGATGGCCAGGCCCAGCTCCGGCCGGCCCGGTGCCGGTTGACGATCCCCGCGCCGCCCACTCCGTAGACCCGGCGCAGGATCAGCTCGGCTTGCGGAACCCTGGCCTGGTAGATGGCCGCGATGGCGCGGGCGCCGTGCCGGATCGTGCCGCGCTCCTCGGCGACCCGGCCGACGGTCATGCCGCCCTGGTCGGTGAGGCTGACGATCGGCAGGTGAAAGGTCTCGCAGAGGTCGACCAGGCGGGTCATGGCCTGCGCGCCCGCGGCCGACATGGTGGTGCCCTGGTAGGGGTCGGTGGCCAGCACGCCCACGGGATGACCGCCGAGGCGGGCCAGCGCCGTGACCGTGCCGCCGCCGTACTCGGCGTAGGTGAAGACCGAGTCGCGGTCGAAGACCGCCGCCAGGATCGGCCCGATCCGGTACGGCTGGCGGCTCTGCCGCGGCACGGCGCTGAGCAGGGATTCCTCGCGCCGGTCCGCGGGATCGCCGGCCGCCCGGACCGGAGGGACCTCGTGGACGCTGCCCGGCAGGTAGGACAGAAAGGCGCGGATGACGCCGAAGGCGTCGGCCTCGGTGCCGACGAACCGCTCGATCGCGCCGTTGCGCCGGTGCACGGCCACGCCGCCGAGCTCCTCCTTGGTGAGGTCCTCACCGGTGCCGGCGCGCACGACGGGCGGCCCGGCGGTGAAGAGCTGGCCGATGCCCGTGGCCATGACGGCGAGGTGCGACATGACCAGGCGCGCCGCCCCCAGGCCCACCGTGGGGCCGAGGCATGCCGCCACCACGGGCACCAGGGACAGGTTGTCCACCACGGTGTCCCAGGCCGGGTTGACCGGCACGTAGGTCGAGCCAGCGTCCCGGATCATCTTCACGCTGCCGCCGCCGCTCGCGCCGTCCAGCAGCCGCACCACCGGCAGGCACAGCTCGCTGGCGTACTGCTCGGAGTAGACCTGCTTGGCGTGGATGGCCGCGTCGCCGGACCCGCCTCGCACCGTGAAGTCGTCGGCGCCGATCAGCACCGTGCGCCCGTCGATGCGCGCCGTGCCCGCGACGAAATTGGCCGGCTGAAGGGAGGCCAGGCGGCCGTCGGCGTCGTAGTCCCCGAAACCGGTCAGGGCGCCGATCTCGGCGAAGCTGCCCGGATCGGCCAGCGCCGCGATGCGCTCCCGCACGGTGAGCCGCCCGGTGGCGTGCTGGCGCGCCACCTTCTCCGGGCCGCCCATGGCCTGCGCCAGCTCCCGCCGGCGGCCGATCTCCGCGACCTCCGGCGCCCAGCCCGCGTCGCCCGGTTCCGCGTCCGCTGCTCCCGCGTCATCAGGCCCGCTCACTAGCATCTCCCTCAAGGTCGTGGCGGCAAAGCCGCCAGTCCTCCGCATCCCGCACCTTACGCAGCGCGGGTCCAGATGTCCGGCGCCCCAGCCGGTATTCCCCGCCTGCGGCGATTAGGATGCGGGATGCCGCAACCCAGGAGGCCGTCATGCCGTTGTCCCGCGTTGAGTCGGTCCAGACCCCCGACGGGCCGTTCGACCTCACCGTGTGGCTGCCCGGGGCCGGTACCGGGCCCGGGCTCCTGCTGATCCAGGAGATCTACGGCGTCAGTGCCTACATCCGGGCCGTCGCCGAGGACCTGGCCGCCCTGGGCTACGTGGTCGCCGCGCCCGACCTGTTCTGGCGGCTCCAGCGCAACTACCAGGCTGAGCACACCGATGAGGGCCTCACGCAGTCGCTGGCCCTGGCCTCGCGATTCGACGCCGAGCTGGGCCTGGCCGATGCGGCGGCCGCGCTCGAGCACCTGCGCGTGCTGCCCGAGGTGGATGGCGGCGTGGGCATCATCGGCTTCTGCTTCGGCGGTTCGATCGCCTACTTCCTGGCCGGGCAGGGCGAGCTCGATGCCGTGCTCTCCTTCTACGGCTCAGAGGTGCCGGGCCACCTGGACGTGCTGGAGCGGATCACCAGCCCGGTGCAGTTCCACTTCGGCGGGAACGACCCGTACATCCCCCGCGATCAGGTCGCCGTCGTGGAGCGCGCGGTGGCCGGCCGGGCGAACGCCGAGATTCACGTCGAGGAGGACGCCGGGCACGCCTTCCACAACCGGAAGGCCCCGATGTTCTTTACGCCGGAGCCGGCCGCCCGGGCCTGGCGGCGCGCCGAGGAGTTCCTCCGGCGCCACCTGCCTGTCCGCGAGAAGGCCTCGCCTGCCTCCTGAGCGGGGACTGGCCCCGGCGCCCGTTATCAGTCGGGTTTCCTAGCCCAGGGCGAGCGTGGCCGGGGCGTAGAGCTGGTCCCGCGCACCGGGCAGCGCCCGGCCGCGGTGCACCATGAGCGGGGTCGGGCTCGCGGGGATCAGGCCCCGTTCCCCGGCCCAGGCCGACAGGCTCGGGCTCCGCGCGGGCAGGTCGACGCGGACCGGGGCCGCCTGGCCGGCCGCCAGCGCCTGTACCAGCGCCCGGGCAGCCGCGTCATCCCGGGCGACTACCGGGCCGATGGTGAGTACCCCGTCGGTGCGCCAGGCAGCCGCGTGGCCGACCAGGCCGCGCCGATCCTCCGCGACGACAACCTGGTCCGCGGCCACGCCCAGCGCCGCCAGGACTGCCGACCGGTCCGCTCCGAACACGGCCCGGTCCAGCTGCAGGACCGCGCTGCGATCGGCCGGGCCGGGCGGCCGCACCGACGGGCCCGCCAGCGCGGTATCGGGCTGGTAGGCACCGACGTGCTTGACGATGGCGCCGGCGGTGCGGAAATCCAGCCGCTCGTACAGCGGGCGGCCCAGCGGCGTCGCGTACAGGAAGACCACCCGGCCCGGCAGCTGGCCCAGCGCGTGCTCCATCAGCGCGCGCCCCAGCCCGCGCCGGCCGTGCCGCGTGGCCACCAGCAGCATGCCGATCACCGCCAGGTCCGTCCCGAAGCGAGTCACGATCACCGTCCCGGCCAGCCCGCCGCCGGAGTCGTCAATGCCCAGGCCGTCGCCGACCTCCAGCATCACCCGCCAGGTGTCCGGCCCGTGCGACCAGCCGCGATCGCGGGCGAGTTCCGCGCAGGCGGGCACGTCACCGACCGTCAGGGGCCGCACGCCGGGGAACTGGCCCTCGGTTACTGTCGTCACGTAGCCGAGCGTAGGAGGAAGCGGGCAGCGAGTTTCCAGTTCCAGCCCCTCTACGAGCAGATCGCGCGGGCGGAGCCCGACCTGTTCGGCTGATCGCGCCGGCTTCGCCGGCTTCGGCGGCCGGCGGGAAGAAGCCGAGGATTACAGTGGTTGCAACGATGACGTCCCCGCAACATTGCAGCTATGCAATGTTGCACTCGCTGCATTTTTATGGATACACTGACTCCACTATGACCGCCGCATCAGCCACCACCGCTCTCCCGGAGCCGCGTCCCTCGCTCCGTGAGCGCAAGAAGCTGGCTACCCGCCGCGCCCTGCGCCGGGTGACCCTCGACCTCGTCGCCGAGCGAGGTTTTGCCCACGTCACGGTCGAGGACATTGCCGAGGCCGCCGACGTGTCGCCGCGTACCTTCTTCAACTACTTCCCCTCCAAGGAAGCGGCGCTGTTCGGCGCCGATCCCGACCGCACGGAGGCCTTGCGCCAGCGCCTGATCCAGGAGCTGCCTGGCGAGAGCGCCCTGGAGGCGCTGCGCGTCGTCATGGTCGGCGAGGCCCGCGCCCTGATCGAGGAGTTTCACGAGCTCGGCGGGGATCCGGTTGAGTGGCTCCGCCGGATGAAGGCCTCGCACGTCGATCCCCACCTGCGCGCGGCGAGGGCCGCCCAGATGGCGAAGTCCGAGTCCGCCGTGGCCGAGGCGCTGGCCGAGCGACTCGGCACCGATCCCGAGCGCGACCCCTATCCCATGCTGCTGGCCGCCGCGGGGACCGGGGTCATGCGGGCGGCCTTCTCGTTCTGGGGCAGGTCTGGCGGCTCGGTGCCGCTGGACCAGCTCGTGGACGGCGCCTTCCAGGCCCTGGCCCGCGGGCTGCCAGAGAACTGCGAGCTGCGCGGCATCGCCGAGACCACCACGGGCGCGGGCGCGTCTGCCGGCTTGCCGGCCGCCCGCACTCACGACCGTCGAAAGGACCATCACTGATGACCTCGCCCAGCCCTTCCGCCGAGGGGAACTCCGCGGGCAGCAACGCCAGCGCTGCGGCACCTGCCGTGAGCACGAACGGCGCCAGCGGCAGCACCGCGGGTGCCGCCAGCGGCGGTACTGATGGTGCCGCCAGCGGCAACGGGGCGCAGCCTAGCCTGAGCCATCGCGCGATCCTGGTGATCATCGGCGCGCTGATGCTCGGGATGCTGCTCGCGGCGCTCGACCAGACCATCGTGTCCACCGCGCTGCCGACCATCGTCGGCGACCTCAAGGGCGGATCCCACATCGCCTGGGTCATCACCGCCTATCTGCTGGCTACCACCGTGTCGACGCCGCTGTGGGGCAAGCTCGGTGACCAGTACGGCCGGAAGTTCTTCTTCCAGGCCGCGATCGTGATCTTCCTGATCGGCTCGATCCTGTCCGGGCTCAGCCAGTCCATGTTCGAGCTGATCGCGTTCCGCGCGATCCAGGGCCTGGGCGCGGGCGGCCTGATGGTCGGGGCCCAGGCAATCGTCGGCGACATCGTGTCGCCCCGCGAGCGCGGCCGGTACGTGGGCCTGTTCGGTGCCGTGTTCGGGCTGGCCAGCGTCGTCGGGCCGCTGCTCGGCGGCGTGTTCGTCGACAACCTGACCTGGCGCTGGATCTTCTACATCAACGTGCCGATCGGCATCATCGCGCTCATCGTGGTCGCCGTCCAGGTGCCCGGCCATCTGGGCAGGGTGCACCACGTCATCGACTATCTCGGCACCTCAGCGCTCGCGCTGGCCGCGACGTCGTTCATCCTGCTGACCAGCCTGGGCGGCACGACCTACGCCTGGAGCTCAGCGCCGATCTACATCCTGGGCATCTGCGGCGCGGTTCTCGTCGGAATCTTCGTGCTCATCGAGCGCCGGGCCAAGGAGCCGGTGCTGCCCCTGCACCTGTTCAAGCAGCGCGCGTTCTCGGTGACCAGCCTCGTCGGGTTCATCGTCGGGTTCGCCATGTTCGGGGCCATCACCTACCTGCCAGCGTTCTTCCAGGTCGTCAAGGGCGTCTCGCCGACGCTGTCGGGGGTCCAGATCCTGCCGCTGATGGCCGGGCTGCTGATCGTCTCGATCGGCTCGGGGCAGCTCATCTCGAAGACCGGCAAGTACCGGTTCTTCCCGATCGCCGGCTCCGGGGTCATGACCATCGGGCTGTACCTGCTGTCGCTGATGGGCGTGAACACGCCTACCTGGCTGGACTCGCTCTACATGTTCATACTGGGCGCGGGCATTGGCGGCGTGATGCAGGTGCTGGTGATCATCGTGCAGAACGCGGTGCCGCACAGCGAGCTGGGGGTGGCCACCTCCGGAGCGACGTTCTTCCGCTCGATCGGCGGTTCCTTCGGGACGGCGATCTTCGGCGCGATCTTCGCCAACGTGCTCGTCGGTAACCTGTCCAAGCACCTGGCTGGCGCCAGGCTGCCGGCGGGCTTCTCGGCGGCGAACGCGACGCCTGCGCTACTGCACCACCTGCCCCCGCTGATCCACCAGGCTTTCGTGGCCGGCTACGCCGAGTCGATCGGGACCGTGTTCCTGGTCGCGGTGCCGATCGCGTTCCTGGCCTTCCTGGCCAGCTGGCTGATCCCGCAGGTCGAGCTGAAGAGCTGGCCGACGACGGAGTCGGTGCCGGAAGCACCGGGCAACCCCGCCGCGCTTTCCGACCAGCAGGTGCAGGTTCCGTAGCACGCAGGCTGGCGCCGGCGCCGGAGTCGCGAGCTGAGGCTCGCGCCCAGCGCCGGCGCGTTCCTGGCCCCGGGCTCCTCCGGGCAGCGGTCAGCGCGGGCGGCGGGTGAGCTGCCGCAGGTGCTCGCCGAACTCCGGGCCGGGCATCAGTCGAAGAACTCGGCCGGATCCACCTGGCCGGCCTGGTCGTCGGACACCAGGCTGAGCCAGCGCTGGATGACGGCGTCCCGCGCGTCCCGCGCGACCTCCCCGTTGAGCCGCAGCCGGGACAGGCCCCCGTCCGGGTAGATGTCGAGCCGGACCCGGCTCACCTCGCCCGCGCCCCGGATGCGGAATCACTGCTCGGTGTCAGGCAGCAGCGGGGTCCTGGGCCGCAGCAGCGCGCCCGTCCGGTCGTCGGTCAGCTTCGCCCAGCCGGGCGCGTTCCCGACGAACCGTGAGGTGTCGATGACCACATCGTGCAGGAGCCCCGGGGCGGCCAGCTCGACCACCAGCCAGTCATTGCCATCATCGCGGCGGCGGGCGGTTTCCCAGCCATCCGACATCGCGGCGGCCCGGCCGGGGGCCAGCACGTTGGCGGGCGCGGCGAGGTCGACGCGCCCGCCGAGCAGCCGCGGATCCGGGACGACCTCGCCGTGCACGCGGAAGCGGGCCACCCCGCCGTCGGGGTCGATCGTCAGTCGCACATGCGTCGCCAGCCGGGCGGCCGCGCCCGAGGGCGGCGCCGGCGCGGCCAGCAGGTTGGCGCTGTCGCCGTCCAGCTTGGCCCTGTCGATCAGGCTCTCCCAGGGGGCGGCCAGCAACTGGCTGGCGGTCGGGTAGCCGAGCAGCGTCGTGGCCGCCACCGACGCGAACGGCGGGAAGTTGCCGCGAAAGTGCGTGGTGTCGATGATCACGCCGGTCACGACAGCGGCCAGCGCCACGATCACGAAGTCGGTGCCCGGCTCGCGGCGACGGCGCGTCTCCCAGCCGTCGTAGACCTTGCCGCGCGGCCCGAAGGCAGCCGGATCGTGGATGGCCGGGCCGGCCGCGATGAGCGCGTGCGCGTCGCCGTAAAGCTCGTCGCTCGCGTACCTGACCGATCCGCCCAGCGCACGGCTGGCGAGGTCGGGCAGCATCCTGAAGTCCTCAGCCATGCCGGCCTTTCTCGATGGGTTGCCTGACCTCGCGGGCCCGGCCGGCCGCGCCGGGCTGGCCGGCCGCGCCGGGCTGGCTGGTCTCGCGGCCGCGGCTGGCCCGGCGGGCGTCGCGGTCCGGAGGCCTGCGCAGCGGGCGGCCCGCGGTCGAGTCGGGCCGGACGAGCCGGCCGCGCAGCGCCCCTGAGCCCGCACGGCCCAGCGGTAAGACTCCCAGTGGATCACTGCCGAGCTGACGGCAATGCCGGCGACGGTGACCTGCTGCGGGTGCAGCGCGAGCGCGAATACCACCGTGCCGATGGCCAGGGCACCCAGCAGGATCGCCGGCACCGCTCTCCCAACGGCGTCGCTGGGCCATCGCTGCTGTTCCAGCGGCAGTGGCGGCCCACTCATGTCGCTGTCGATCTCCGCTGCGCGGTATCAACGTGTCTTCTGTGGTCTGTGTGGCTCAAATGACCCTGCAGGCTCGCTCAGGGATCAGGGGAGTCGTCGCGGAACTGGGCGCCGAGGCTGGCCGCCTGTCGCTGGGCGGCCGCGGCGTCGTCGGCGAGCACCGTGATGAGGACCGCGTCGCCGGCCAGCTGCTGGGCCACGGCGGTCGGGCTGGCGACGATCGTGCGGCCGCGGATCGGCGGCCCGGCCAGCAGCACGGGTACTCCGCCACCTCCCACGCGCGGGACCCGGGTGAAGCCGTACGCGCCGCGGTCTTCTTCCGCAGCGACCGCCAGGTCCCCGCTGTGACTCACCGACAGCGGCTCCAGCCGGACCAGGGAGCCGCACAGCACTGGAACGTTAGCCAGAAGGTTCATGGAGGTTCCCTCGTCGATCCTGGCATTGGCACCTTGCGGCGAGCGCAGGTTGCCGGACCGTCACCGGGCCAGGTCCCTCAGATCCTCTGGATGATTACAGGATGAGAACATAATTAATGCGCTCACTGCCGTCAACGGATGGCCAACGACCCTCTACGATCGGGCGCATGTCACCGGTCTCCCGTGGTCGCAAGGCAAAGAAGGGCCGCAAGGCAAAAGCCAGCAAGGGCGGGAAGCGCGCCGCTGGCTTTGGGGGCTCGCTGCAACGCAGCACTCATGGCCTGCCGGCCGGTGCGGGGCAGTGGGCCTCCACCGCGCTGGATGCACTGATGGCACCACCGGAGCGCCCGGAATGGTTCGACGCGTCGATTGCGGGCGTTCTTCACCGGGCTGATGTCGTCCTGACGGCGCAGGGGCCTCGGGAGCTCGAACAGGCGGTAGCGGAGCTGGCAGGCGCCGAGGTGTACCGCGCCCTCCATGACGAACGCCGCGGGCTGTGGTTCGACTGGCTGTTCCAGGAACTCGCCGAGGGCGCAGCGGTCAGGGTGCGGGAGGAGTCCCACCGTCAGGATGGTGCGTGGGAGGGGCCGTGGTGGCTGCTGCATGGTCTCACCTCGATCGGCTCGCCCGCCCTGCGGTCCATCGCGCAGGACGCGCTGGCCACGGCGGCCAAGGGGCTGCCGGCCGGCACGGCGGCGGGGCAGCCGGAGTGGCTGGGGCTGCTCCCGCAGATCGCGGCGACTGGTGATGTATGGGAGATGCATGATGCGTACGGCACTCGTTTCGCGGTGATCGCGGGCTTCTGCTATCCCGGCGGTGTAGACGAGTCAGTGTTCCTGTTCGATATCGACGCCTGCGGAGACATCCGCCTCTTCGGCGCTGACGTGTTCGACGATGTCGACCAGGCGGCTGCGGCGTGGCGGGCGGTGCTGGGCGAGGCGGCCGCCGGCGCCCGGCCGAGCCTCGTCGAGACGGCTGAGCGCCTCTACTGCCTTGCCTACCTGGATGCCGGAGAAGAGATCCTCATCGGATCCGAGCCACGGGCGGTGACCGACAACTGGTTCCGGGCGCGTCGGCGTACCCACGACCTGGTCGAGGTGCTGGGCAAGCGGGGGATGCCGCTGCCCGAGACGAAGTCGCTTTTCCAGGGCATCGATACCACGCCGATGGAGGAGGCGTTCACCGGCTGGTACGAACGGCGGCACGGTACCGCACCCGATCCCGAGGTAGTCGGAGCCGTCGCGGAGGAATGGCTGGAGGGGGCGCTGCCGGGTACCTGGCATGCCGCGTCGCCGCACCGGGCTGCGTATCAGCACAGCCTGATCTCTGACTGGATACCGGGCGATCCGGTCACCGTGGCAGCGAGGGCACTGCTGCCCGAATGGGTGCGATGGAACGGGGAGCAGACCGGTCTTCCTGAGCACCTCATTGATCGCGCGGTTGCCGCCGCCGCAGGCGCCGAGCCGCCATCGGACTGCGCGGCAGGGTCACTCTGACCCCGGTGCGTCAGGCCAGGTTGAAGTCTCCGGCGTGACGGTGGCCAGCCATTTCTCGGCTTGGCACGGTGCGCGGAAGCGGAGTACCTGTACTCCCAGTGCGGCGGTCTGGGAGAGCCGGGCGGCGTACTTGCCGCGGTTGTGCACGTATGTGCGGACCGCGTTGGCCAGTACTGATTTCCTGCTGAAGAACGCGCGCTTCCAGCCGAATGCGCCGGCCGGGGCCGGCTCGCGGCCTGTGAGCCTGCGCAGGTTGCGGCGGGTGACGCGGGACACGATGAGCGGGAGCCGGTAGGCGAGCGAGATCACCACGTCGGCGCGGTGCCAGGCCACGTCGGCGACGTGACCGGCACGGCGGCGCCGCCCGGCCGGGTGACGCAAGCGGCCCCGGCCGGTGCTGGCATGCCTGATGGCCGGGGCGTGACCGGAATCGAGGTCCGGCTGTGACCGATAGTCTCAGTACCGCGGCGGTGCCGCCATCGTCGCCGACCAGGCACCTGCTGACGCTGATTGTGGACGCGCTCCAGGTCCTCGAGCCCGCGCCGACGGCTGAGGATGAGGCGGCGTACCTGGCGCTGGTGAGCCGCCGCTGTGGCCTGGTGCTGACTGCCTGCCGCCGGGCGCTGGCCGGGCCGGGACGGCGGCGTGCTGTATGCGGCTCGTGACCTGTACGGCGACGTTTCCAGCCTGCCGGCGACGGGCTACCGGCATGCCGCGCGGGAGACGGTCTCGTCGTGAGCGGCCAGCGGGCACTGGCCGTGGACGTGCGCTGGTCCTGCCGGCCGCGGCCGGCGGCCGCCGAGAGGGCATCGTTCCAGCGGCTGCAAGCGCTCGACGACGCGATTGCCTACCGGCGAGCCAGGGTCGTGGCCTCGTGCCCGGACTGCGATCCCGGCCCAGGCGACCATAAGTGCGACGATCACGCCTGCGACCTGATGCTGATAGCCGGCTACCACCGGGCGGCTCAGGCCGTCGTCGCGGAAATCGAGCACGCGAGACGGTGAGGCTGCCGCCGCCCGAGGCCCGCCCGCAGGAGCCAGCTTTGCCGATGGCTTTACGGAATCAGCGACCGGAGCATCGCGCGAGTCTCGTCATCGGCCGAGTAGATGATCGTGCCGATCATCCCGCGCGTGAGCAGAACCTTATAGACGTTGCGAACGAGCCGCTCGAACTCATGATCCGTCACCGCGTTCCGGCTGCGGAGGTCGGGATCCTTGTTGGCGCTCCGGCCGGCAACCCATCCGCCGTCCCGCCAGACGAGGTCGGGCCCGATGATGACACCATTCCAGTCGTACTCGAATCCCTGTGCCGTGTAGATGCATCCGACCTGCCCGAAGCCGGCCGGATCGGTGGCCCACAGCGCTGACGGTGGCGCGCCGCCAGTCGCGCGTTCGCCGCGCAAGTTCCACGGTCTGGACCAGCCGCCGATGACGACGTCGGGCACCAGCGATCCGTCCGGGCGGGGGTTACTCCACGGCCAGCAGAATCCCGCGGCCATCCGGGCTCCGTACCCGGTCTCAAGCTTGGTGCGGAGCAGGTGTTCCATCTCGTGCGGGGTGTCCGCGACCTGCACGCTGAAGGCGGGATCCCCTTTCCACGGCAGCGGGCCACCGGGAACGAGGCCCAGCAGTCGGCGCACCCAGTCGATGTAGACCTCGCTGCCCCCGCAGCGAAACTGGTCATCCAGGGAAATCTTCTGGACGGCAAGTCCGAGCGCCTTTGCGTGCGCCTCGATGTCCTCGACGGTCCCGAGCTCACCTGAGCGCACGACCTGATGCTCGTCCAGCAGGAACACGGGCACCCGGGCCGCCGACATCAGCTCATCAATCTGAGGTCGGCCGGTCCGGAGCGCGGCCTTCGTATACCGGTTGGCCGACGTCTCCCTGATCCGGTGGGCCTCATCGGAGATGAGCACTTCCAGTCCGTTTCGCTCGGCGTCGACGAAGTTATTGAAGTACTTGAACAGGCTCTGCGTCCGCCCCGAGCCCTTCCCCGCGACCTTCCGCAAGGTCAGGGTGAACGACCGGGACCCGGTCGCGTGCAGCACGGACCGCCCGCGACGCGCCAGTTCGCCAAGCAGTGATAGCGCGATGACGCTCTTGCCGCTGCCCGGCCCTCCGGTAACGATCACGACCGTCTTCACGTCGCTTGCCCGGGCGGCCTCGGCGGCGTGCAGGACAAGCCGGTACGCCAGTTGCTGCTCATCGAGAAGGATGAACTGCTCGCGGTCGCGGATTTCGGCGGCTGCCACAGCCAGCAGCTGCCGACTCGGCGCCGCTCGCGAGCTCAGGAACGCGTCAGCATAGGGAGCGCCTTCGGCATTGGCGGACAGGCGGGACCGGAGGAAGTCGATGAACTCCGACCGGCGCTCGCCCGTGAACAGCCGCGCGTGACGCGACTCGGCGAACCGCCGCAGCGGCGCCACGCCATACTCGGTCGCGTTGTGCAGGTACGCCACTCCCGCCACCGTCTGGCCGTCGTCCGGCAGCACTGGCGTGAAGTCGACCAGGTACTCGCAGTACCCGCGAACCTGGTCAAGAGGATGCAGCAGCGGATGGTGTCCGTAGCCGTCGATCATGACCAGGCTCGGGTCGTTCTCGTAGAGTTCCGCGCCGCACCACTGCTTAAGCTCGACCACCACGTAAGACGCCGCGCCGGTGACTGGATGGCGGCCAGCCAGGATCGCGTCTACCCGGCGGCTGCAGAGTGGCAGTTTGTGCTCCAGCAGGACCTCGACGTTGCCCAGGCCCGCCTGCACGAGATCGTTGGCCAGCACCGGAATGCTGCGGTCCCAGGAGCGAGCCTCCGCAGGCGAAGGCCGCGGTCCAGAACCGTGCAGGATCTCTGCGAACATGAACTCAGCCATACTGCCGCTGCTAGCGAGCGCGGCCAGACTGGCGGCCGAGCGCCGAATTAACGTCAAGGACCGGCTCCCACGCAGCACGCAAAAGTTCGCGCGGGTGGGGGCATGTCCGGATCAGCCGCACCTCAGGTGCGTGACACGAAAGCCCGTCGGGCCGCAATAGCACTAGGCACTCTACTGGTTGCCGTCATGGCGGATGCGCGGTGATATCGGATCGTGGCAGAGCGTGGCGAGCGTTGGCCCCGGTGGGCACTGTCCGCTGGCAAGATGGGCGCTTGGGGACTTAAACCTAGCGGGCACGCCGTCAGGGCATATGGAGGAGACCGGGACCGTGGCGCAACGCGTTCAGCGCTGGATGGAGGTGTCACCGTCTCAGTTCAGTCACGAGGCTGAGGGGCTCAACCTCATCCGCGCTTTTCTGCCCGAGAATGCGACGAGCAGGCCGCGCGGCGTCTCGATCGCCACCGGGACCGGGTCACCGGCGCTGTCGCCGTGCTCGGCGAGCAGCGCCAGCAACGCGGCGAGCCCGGCGGCGTCGTCGCTGATGCGGCGGCGGGCGAGCAACTGCCCGTCCCAGTCCGTTAAGGCGATGTCGTGGTGGTCTTCGGCCCAGTCGATGCCGCAGAACACGTCCATGATCTTCATTCCCCGGGTTCGTGTCTTGTTGTGCTGGCGCTAAGCCGTGCAGGTCACGCATGCTCCCTAATGGAAGGGCTCAAGGGCACCGCCATCCGATTAGCCGTTCGTGACCCCAGCAGCCCGCAGGGCCCCGGTCCTGGCCGGAGCTCGAAGGCTCCCGTCAGCGTGAGGGGTCCATCTTCGGGTGGCTCAGGTCACGACTACCCTGCCGTCCCGCGCGCACGGTCCGCGGCAGGCTCCAGCAAGCAGGCCCCGCTGTCTTGGTCAAGGGCTCCAGGCCCTGGATCGCTATGGCGGTGACCTGCTCACATGCCCATTAGGATCGCTAGTAGCCGCGTAAGGTTGCCGAACATGGCTCACCTTGACCTGCATGGCGTGCGCGTCCTGGTAACTGGATCAACCGATGGTCTCGGCCTGGCCATGGCCGAGGCGCTGGTGGCCGCCGGGGCCACCGTAGCCGTCAACGGCCGGCGGCCCGACCGGGTTGAAGAAACCGTCGCCCGCCTGGGCGGCCCCGCGTCCGGCGTCTACCCAGCGGCCTTTGACGTCCGCGATGAGACGGCCGTAGCCAACGGCGTCGAGGCGGCAGCCGCGGCCCTTGGCGGCCTGGACGTCCTGGTCAATAACGCGGGCATCGGCATGCGCACCGTCAACCCGCATTTCGTCACCGATCCGCTGCCCTTCTGGGAGGTGTCCCCGGACGGCTTCCGGGCCGTCGTCGACACCAACCTCACCGGCTACTTCCTGGTGGCCCGCGCCGCCGTCGGGCCGTTGCAGGACTCGCCCTCAGGACGGATCGTGAACGTCAGCATGAACCACGCCACCATGCGGCGGCCGGGGTTCGTGCCCTATGGGCCGTCGCGCGCCGGGGCGGAGGCCCTGTCGCTGATCATGACCGCCGACCTGGCCGAGGCGGGCGTGGCGGTCAACATGCTGCTCCCCGGCGGTGCCACGGCCACGGGCATGGTCCCCGATGGCATCGACGAGGCGAACCGGGCCCGGCTCCTCCAGCCGTCCGTTATGGGACCGCCTGTCGTCTGGCTCTGCTCGACGCAGGCCGAGGGTGTGCGAGGGGAGCGCATCGTCGCCGCGGAGTTCGACGACTGGCTGGCCGCCCGCGGCTGAGCCGTAGCCAGCCGGGCCCGCGCGTCCGGATCAGCGCGGCTGCGGTAGTGCCACGCGCACTCGGTCCGGTCTATGCTGGCGCGCGAGTTCGAGGAGGCGCCGCGTGAGCGACTGGGACATCGTGCTGCGCGGCGGGCGCGTGATCGATCCGGAATCTGGCCTGGACGAGGTGCGGGACGTCGCCATCTCTGCCGGCCGGGTAGCCGAGACCGGGCCAGTCCTGGGTTCGGGGAGCATCGAGCTGGATGTCTCCGCCATGGTCGTGACCGCGGGTTTCATTGACCTGCACAGCCACGTGAACGGCATCGCGGGCCTCCGGCTGCAGGCCCTCGATGGCGTGACCACCGCGCTGGAGCTCGAAGCCGGCGTGACGCCGGTGGACGCCGCCTACCAGAACGCGGCCGCCGAGGGACGGCCGGTCAACTACGGCTTCGCCACGTCCTGGGCGCTGGCCCGGATGGAGGCGGTCGGCGGTATCCAGCTGGACGGGAAGCTCGACACGTTCCTGGCCAACATCGCGACCCCGGAATGGCAGCGGGCGGCCGCCCCATCGGACATCGCCGCGATACTGACCCGGCTGTCGGCCGACCTGGCTGACGGCGCGCTCGGCATCGGCGTGCTCATCGGGTATGCGCCAGGAACCGATCCGGACGAATACCTGCAGGTCGCAGGACTAGCCGCTGAGGCGGGCGTGCCCACTTTCACGCATGCGAGAGACCTCATCGAGATGGTGCCCGGTGCCGTTATTGATGGTGCCGAGGAGATCATCCGCGCGGCCGGCGAGACCGGCGCCCAGATGCACTACTGCCACATCAACAGCACGTCGCAGCGACACGTGGACCGCGTGCTGGGCCTCGTCGGGCGGGCGCAGGCAGCAGGAGGACGGGTCTCCACGGAGGCCTACCCGTACGGGTCCGGGATGACCGGCATCGGCGCGGCGTTCCTGGCGCCCGAGCGGCTTGGCGAGCGCGGCCTCACGCCGTCCTCGCTCACCTACGCGCCGACCGGCGAGCGGGTGGCCAGCGAGGCGCGGCTCCGCGAACTGCGGAAGACTGATCCCGGTGGCCTGGCCATCATCGAGCTGCTCAACGAGGACGATCCGGCCGACCGGCGGCTGCTGCTGCGGTCGCTGACCTTCCCAGGCGCCATGGTGGCCAGCGACGCCATGCCGCTGACCTGGCCCGGGCCGA
>DATCEO010000248.1:0-7831 GCA_036510065.1 Streptosporangiaceae bacterium
GCGCCGCAGACCTTCATCGCCGCCTGGCGGCATATCGTGACGCTGTTCCGCAGCCAGGGCGCCGAGAACGTCACCTGGCTGTGGACCATCAACACCGACCGCTCCAACACCGGGCCGATCCAGGACTGGTGGCCCGGCGCGAGTTACGTCAGCTGGGTCGGCATCGATGGCTACTATTACGGCCCCGCTGACACCTTCGACCGCGTCTTCGCCCCCACCATCAACCAGGTACGGGGCTTCACCAAGGCCCCGGTGCTGCTCTCGGAGACCGCGGTCGGGCCGGCTGCGGGCAGCCCGCTCATCAAGATCAACAACCTGTTCCAGGGCATAGCCTCTAGCCAGGCCCTCGGCCTGGTCTGGTTCGACAAGAACCAGAGTCAGCAGGGCGGCCCCTACCGCCAGGACTGGCGCATCGAGCACAGCCCGCAGGCCAAGGTGGCCTTCGAGCTCGGGATCGCCGGGCTGAACCTGGTCCGGCCCTAGGCGCCAGCCCGGGGGTACCGGCCGGGGATCCCGGCCGGAGCCGGCGCTGCTAGCGCGACGAAGAGGCGGCGGTGCCCGGCTGCGGCGCGCCGTCGACGGTCAGCTCCGCCCGCTCGTTGTAAAAGCACATCAGTCCGGCGATGCCGGCCACCGCGGGAATGGGCGACTCGTAGCTCCACACGACGTCCTCGTGGACCTCACCGCCCACCTCGGCCGACCAGTAGGATGCCTGACCCTTGAACGGGCAGGTGGTCTGGCTGCTGGTCGGGCGCAGCAGGTCGGTGCGGACGTCCTCGCGCGGCAGGTAGTAGCGGGCGGGCAGGCCCGTCTCGGCCAGCACGACAGCCCGGTCGGAGTCGGCCAGCTTGGTGCCGTCCAGGGTGACCTCGATGTGCACGTTGGCCGGCGTGAGCGTGATCTGGTGTCCTGAAGTCATACCCTTGGCAACCCCGGCGCGGCGGCGCTGATTCCGTCGCGGGCCGCCGGATCGTCGTCAGCGGCCGCGCGACGGCCCAGCCGGGCGAACGCCCCGTCCACGACCAGCGCCGTGGCCAGCACCGTGGCCGTGCCGACCGCCGTGCCCCCGACGGTGTCGGTGAAGTAGTGGTACTGGTCGATGACCACCGAGATCGCCGCGGCAGGCACGGCAGCCAGCGCGGTCGCCGCCAGCAGCCAGCGCAGTGGTGCGGGCAGCGGCCACCGGGCCGGGCCGGTGAGCAGCACGACCAGGGCCACCGCCATGGTGGATACCGCCGTCAGGTGCCCGCTCGGAAAGGCCAGGTAACCGGAAATGGTCCGGTCGAACAGCGGCTTGAGGACGTACTCGCTCACGGCGCCCGCCACCGGGGCCGCGATCACCACCAGCAGAGCGCCCCGATAGCGCCGCGTCACCGCGCAGGTCAGCACCAGCAGGCCGAAGACGAGGACCGCCCAGTTCGTGTTACCCAGTGAGCCGACCGCCTTGAGCATGCCGCGGCCGCTATGGACGTGCGCGATCAGCCAGTCGTCTGTCCGGCCGTCCACGCTGCCGGGCTGCGCCCGGTGCGCCAGCCACGCGCCGAGGATGGCGATGATGACCAGGCAGGCGCAGACCAGGGCCACGGCTGGCCCGCGCAGGCCCGGCGGCAGCAGCGGCCGGCCTCCGGCCCGTCCAAGGTGCCTCACGGCTCATCCCCCTCGTACTCCCCAGCACCGAAGGGGCCATCCTAGTGGGGCCGCCCGGCGCGGCCGGCGACCTACTCGTGGTCGGGGCCTGGTGGCTCGGCGGCCGCGCGGGCGAGGATCTCGTAGTCGGCGTCTGACAGCCAGCCCCGGTCGTAGGCGAGCACGACGTCGTCGAAGGAGCCCGGGACGTAGGGCTCGGGGTCGTCGATCGCGGCCCTGGCCCGCTCCATGTCGGGCGGGCAGACGGCCGGGACCTGAGGCCACCGGCGGGCGCGGAATTCCAGTTCCAGGTCTTCCATGCTGAGGGTGCCGCCGGTGTAGGCGGCGAGCATGGCGGTGACGGCGCTGCCCGGAAACGTGCCGGGGCCGGTCCGGCCGGCCATAGCCCCGGCGGCCCGCGCGCCCGAGGCCCACCGGATGCGGTTACGGGGCTCGGCGGCGGCCGGGTCGGCGAGGGCCCGGATAGCTTCCGCCGGGATGCGCCGGCCCCCGTACCCCCGCCCGCGGCGGTACTCTTCCTCCCCGCGGCGGCGGGCCGCCTCAGTCCGCCGGACCGCCTCATCGACGTCGATGTCGGCGAACACCGCCGTCACGGCGTAGCCGGCGAACCGCAGGGCGTAGGTCCAGGACTCAGCCGCGCGCCGGGAGGCCAGGCTGATGTCCAGCAGCAGGTTCCGCCCGTCGGCCAGGGCAAGCAGCCCGATGCGCTTGGCCAGGAACTGAGCCTCGCCGTGGACCAGGCCAGCCCGCTCCAGCGGGGACTGCCCGGCCGCTTCGGGGATCAGCCGCCGGGCCGCCATCTCCAGCAGGACGGCGTCGATGCTCACCAGGAGGTAACGCGATCCGTCGACGTCGGCCTGGCCGAGGGCCGCAGCCTTGTCGGCCCCGGGCAGGCCGGCCACGATGACGGCGGCCTGCTCGCACGGCACCGCGGCCGCGGCCTGGTACAGCTCAGCCACCAGGCGTCCTTGCCGCCGGTGACGATCGCCGGTCCAGATCATGGTGCCCGCCTTTCAGGTGCCCGCCGTGCGGTGCGCGCCGCCGGCTACCGTCCCGGCCCGGCAGGTACCACCATTCCAGACCGCCGGGCTAGGCCGCGAGACCGGCGTAGCGGCCGTTAACCGCGATAAGGCTGGCATGGGTGCCGGCCTCGACGATGTGACCGTGGTCCAGGACGGCGATCTGGTCGGCGTTCCGCACGGTGGACAGCCGGTGGGCGATGGTGATCGTGGTCCGGCCCCGGGCGAGGGCATCGAACGCCTTCTGGACCGCCCGCTCGGTCTCGGTGTCCAGGGCGCTGGTGGCCTCGTCCAGCACCAGCACGCGCGGGTCGCGCAGCAGGGTCCGGGCGATGGCGATGCGCTGCTTCTCGCCACCGGAGAAGCGGTGCCCTCGGGAGCCGACCATGGTGTCGTAGCCCTCGGGCAGCCCGGCGATCAGCTCGTGGATCTGAGCGGCCCGCGCGGCGGCCTCGATCTCGGCGTCGGTGGCCTGCGGCCGGGCGTACCGCAGGTTCTCCCGCACCGTGGTGTGCAGCAGGTAGGTCTCCTGGCTGACCACGCCCACGATGCCGGCCAGGTCGGCGAGCCGCAGGTCGCGGATGTCGATCCCGTCGATACGGACGCTGCCGCTGGCGGGGTCGTACAGCCGGGCGATCAGCGCGGCCAGCGTGGTCTTGCCCGATCCGGTCTCGCCGACCAGGGCGAGCGTGCTGCCGGCCGGGACGTCCAGGTCGACGCCGGTCACGGCGGGCCGGTCGGCGCCGGGGTAAGTGAAGCTGACCCCGGTCAGGCGGACGTGCCCGGTGATCGCGGCCGGGTCGATCTCGACCGGGCGGGCAGGATCATCGACATCAACCGGCAGGTCGAGGTAGTCGAAGATCCGCGCGAACAGGGCCAGCGAGCTGATCACCGAGACGCTGGTGTTCAGCAGGCCGGTCACGGGCCGGAAGAGGGTGTTCTGCAGCGTGGTGAAGGCGATCAGGGTGCCGATGGTCATCGCGCCGGCGGTGAACGGAAGGCCGGCGGCCAGGTAGATGATCGCCGGGATGGCGGCGAAGATGACGCTCAGCGAGGCCATCCGCCACCGTCCGGCCAGCTGGGAGCGTAGCTCCAGGTCGATCAGGCGGGCCGAGGAGTCGGTGAACCGGCGCACCAGGGCCGGGCCGGTGCCCATCGTCTTGGCCAGCTGGATGGCGTTGATCGACAGGCCCTCCTCGATGGTGACGTTGAGGTCGGCCAGCTCGCGCTGCTGCTGGGCGGTGATGGTCCGGCGCATGCGGGCCACCTTGCGGGTCAGGTAGATCGCCGGCGGCATGACAACCAGCGAGATCAGCGACAGCCGCCAGGACATGGCGACCATGGCCACGGCGGTCGCCACCGCGGTGGTCAGGTTGGCGGCGATGGACGTCGCGGTCGAGGTCACGACCGATTCCATGCCGCCGATGTCGTTGGTGATACGGGACTGGACCTCGCCGGTGCGGGTGCGGGTGAACAAGGCGACCGACTGTCGCTGCAGGTGCGCGAAGACGCCGGTGCGCAGCCCGTGCATGACGTGCTGGCCGACCTTGGTACTGATCCAGGTCTGGATCACGCCGAAGGCCGAGGTGACGGCGGCGACGGCGACCATGCCGATCACCAGCCAGGCCAGCAGCGCCGCGTTCCGCTCGGGCAGGGCGGTGTCGATGACCGCCCGGAGCAGGAACGGCGAGGCCAGCCCGACAATTGAGGAGGCGACGATGATCGCGGTGACGATGGCCAGCTGCCAGCGGTGGGGGGCGAACAGCCGCCCGATGCGGCGCAGCGATACCTCGCGAGCCTGCGCCTTCTCCGCGGCCGTGACGGCCGGAGAGCCGTGGCCGCGGCCCGCGCTTCTGAGTTCTCGGTTTGCCTGCGGTGACGCCAAGTCTTTCTCGATTCTGTCGGGGAGTAGCAGCGGGTGCGGTGCTGCTCAGCCGTCTCGCCGGGAGAATTGCTGAGGTTACCTCACTATGAGGGTACAACAGTAGTCGCTGGTACGCTATTCCCGTGACCGAAGACCGCAACCCGGCAGGCCAGCGCGACGCCGGCGCTGACGAGACGCTGTCGGAGGCCTTCTGGTCCGTCGCACGCCAGCTGCGCGAGACGTCCCAGGAGCTGCTGGCGCCGTGGGACATCACCCCCTCGCACCTGCGGGCGCTGCGGGTGCTGATGCGGCACGGGGCGATGCGGCTGTCGGAGCTCTCGGATCACCTGCACATCGCCGCGCGGTCGGCCACCGAGGTCGTCGACGCCCTGGAAGCCCGGGACCTGGTCGAGCGGCGGCCCGATCCCGGCGACCGGCGGGCCACCCTGGTCGAGCTGACCGAGCACGGCACCAGCGTCCTGTCCGCCATCCGCGCGGCTCGCGGGACCGAGGCTGAACGGGCCTTCGGCCGGCTCAGCCCGGGTGACCGCGCCGATCTCGCTCGCATTCTGCGCAAGCTCCGGAACTGACGCCGCGGGCGAGACAGCCGGTAACGACGATGCCTATGCTTTCCCTGGCGCTACGTTCTTTCTGATCGGGCACGGGCGGGGATGGCAATGGTCTCAGCGGGTGTGGCCTGCCGTGACATCACCGATCCCGACCGTCGCCGCGACGGCGTTCGGCCTGGTGCGAGCCGGCCGCCCGGCGGCTGCCCTCCACCTCATCAGGGACGAGACCGGGATAAGCCGGGCCGCCGACCTGCCCGACCTGTCTGGCGCGGCCGGGCAGCTGGCCGGCGCGTGGGCGATGCTGCTGCACGCGGCCGGCTGGGCGGCCGGGGACCTGGGCGACGACCTCGCGGCCCGGGACCTGCTCGTGGCCGGCTACGGCATCGCGATGCGAGCTGACCTGGCGACGTCGGCCGGCACCCTCGCCTACGAGATCGCCGTGCTGGACCTGAGGTGCGGGCGCATCGACGAGGCGCAGCAGGAGTGCGCGATTGCCATCCGGCTGCGCTTGCAACGGGAGGAAGACCCGCTCCGGCCGATGCTGCTGCTAGCCGGCGCTCTCGCCGCCGCTAGCCGGCTTGGCGAGGCCCTCGCCGCGGTGTCCTGGGCGGTGGAATGCGCCGCCGCGACCGGCGACCTGGCGGCGTGGTCGGACGCGCTCGAGCGGCATGGCCACATCGCGCTCGCGGCTGGGGACTACCACACCGCGGTGCGGCAATGGGTGATGGCGCTGCGGCTGGCGAGGATGGCCGGCCTGCGGGAGCCAGCGGCCCGGGTCGCCGGACTGCTGGCCGAACTGGCCGCGAACCCGGTCCTGGCGGCGGACCCCGTGCTGGCCGGGCGGGATCAGTGAGGCCGGAGATCCCGCTGCCGGACTGGCTGGAGGACAGGCTGGCCGAGCAGGAAGCCGACCCGACGGACATTCCCGCGGCCAGGGCCGCGCTGGAGGCCGCGATCACCTGGCAGCTGCGCTACGTCGCGCTCGGGCTGCTGGCCAACCGGCTGCTGCAGGCCGGCGACCGGCCCGGCCGGACGGTGTGGTGGCACCAGTACCAGCTGGGCCGGGACGGCCAGTGCTCCTTCACCCCGCCCCCGGAAGATGATGATCAGTTCCGCGCCTTCCGCCGGGACCTGAAGCGGCAGATCGTGACGCGCGGCCTGCGGCGCATCGACCCGGCGGAGGCCGCCGGCCTCCGCCTGCGCCTGCTCGGCGGCCACGTCAGCCTGGCCAGCGAGTGACTGGTCAACGCGCAGCTGACCACGCTCGGATCGTCCTGCTACTACGTGGCCGAGCCGGCCTATGAGCTGCGCGCGGCGCAGGCGGCGCGGCTGGCCGGCGCGCCAGCGCCGGCGCTCGGGAAGCGGCTGCTGTTCTTCTTCGGCGAGGTGCAGCCGCCACCGCGACGGGACGGATCCGGCTGATCCGGTTCACCAGCGAGCGAGCGGTCTCCCCGTACGAGAACCCTGCCTCCCCGGTGTTCTACTCGCGGGGGCGCCTCGTCCAGCGGGCGACGGCGCTACCCGACTTCCTGCTGATGGGGCACTACGGGCACGAGTTCGGGCACGTCGTCCAGGACCTGGGCGACCATCCCGATCATGGACTGCGGTCCTGGCGCGCGCTGATCCGCCTGGACCTGTGCCGGTACCTGCAAGTCCCCGCGACCATGGCCGATATCGGGCGGACGTTCTTCCCGGCGGTGGTCGGCCCGCACGGCCAGCTCGAATCGCCCATGGCTGCCCTGCTGCCCGGCGGCAGCTGGTTCCCGCCCGGCGAGGAAGATCTCCCCCAGCAGGACCCGGTGCCCGCCCTGCTGCGCGACCTGCTCGCCGACGGCCTCGTGCAGCAGCGCGGCGACCAGTACTGCTGCCAGCTCTACCAGAAGGGGCGGCGATGGCTGCTTTGACCGTTGAACTGCAGCTCCACGAGCTCACCTGCGGCAGCTGCAGCGCCCGGCAGGTGCCGTCGCGCGAGTCGGACATCGACTACTACCTGGCCGAGGTGCCCGGCGACGAGGACGACGAGCCGATCCTGGTGGACGTCAGGAGCCTGTCGTTCACCGAGAGCGAGCCGGGGCGGGTCCGGGTCGAGGCCGTCCTGAGCCTGGCCTGCGTCGACTGCGGCAGTGACGCGCCGCTCCGGCGCCTGCTCGAGGTGCCTACCCTGCTCATCCGGGACAACGTGCGGTGCGCCCGCGATCATCAGCTGCGCACCTCGGGCCCGCGGAGCTACCGGTTCACCGACTCGCCGGAATCCGGCGGCCCGTCGCTGGAGATCACCAGCGAGTGGGAGTGCGGGATCTGCGCGGAAGCGCACGCGGCGAGCGTCTGCGTGCCGCTGTCGTCGCAGCTGCTCAGGTCAGCCGAGGTGCCGGTCGCCATCAACGGGTCGGTGCAGGCCGGAACGCTGCAGATCGTCATGGGCGGCGGATCGGCGCAGCTTACCCAGTCACGCACGTCGATCCGGATCGCCACGACGGCGGACCTGGCCGGGCTGGCCGGCCAGGTGGCCGAGTCCGACCTCGACCAGGACCTGCGCGAGCGGCTGGCGGCCGCGCTGTCCTGGTGCGCGACCGCGGCCGGTCTTCCCGCTCAGCCGGCCGACGCCCCGGCGCAGGTCTCGGCGCTGCGCACCGCCGGAGGATGGGTCGGCCAGCGACTCACCAACATCCTCGATGCCGCCGGCGGCGCGCTGCTCGGCAACTGGCTCACCACGTTGCTGGGCAGCCTGCACT
>DATCEO010000249.1:0-2233 GCA_036510065.1 Streptosporangiaceae bacterium
CTGGGCGTACGCCGTGTTGAACGCCTGGTTCTGCTGGGCCACGGACGCATTCCCGAACGAGGCCGGGTTGCCCCCGGCCGCGACCCAGGACGAGTAGCTGAACTGGTAGAGGCCGTAGTGACCGCTCGAGTTCATGACCTGGGCGTTCCCGCCGCTCTCCCGGGAGATGACGCACTGCTGGAAGGAGCCCGCCGGTGCGCCGGCCTGGGCCGAGCTGGCCTGCGCCGCCACAGGCGCGGCCGCCGTGGCCTGCGCCGTCGTGGCCGCGGGCTGCCACGTCGCCGCTACCGGCGAGGCCGGCGCCACGACGACCGCTGGCGGCCGGTAGGACTTAGCCAGCTGGGCTGCTGACGCCGCCGACGGTATGCGCAGGCGCTGCCCGGGGTTGATCAGGCCGGGGTTTCCCCCGATGACTTTCCGGTTGGCCTCATACAGCCCGGGCCATTCGATGCGGTACCGGGCGGCGATTCCGCTAAGGGAATCACCCCGGCGGACGACGATCTCCGCCGGGGGCCTGGCGGCTGCTTCGCGGTGCATTTCTACCGCCGCGAGCACTGCTGCCGCGTGGATCATGGACTTTCCTCTCGTGGCTGAGAGCAGGATCCGCATCCATCGCGGTGCAGCCAGGGTTAGGGGTCTGCCATCCTGCGCTCATCTCCATTCGGTCGTTCCGGGGGAACCTACCTAGCGCCCGTGCCAGCGCCAAATTCGCGGCCGTTGCCGGGCACCTCGCTCAGGCGAAAACCAGCCATTCCGCGGGGCGATTGTCCTGGCTCAGGCAGTGATCCACACGGCGCGCACGCGGCCTGTTACCTGGGCGGATGCCGCATCTTCCCGGCCGCCCCGCCCATTTCGGGGCCGCCGGGCGCCCGGCTTAAAGGTGACTTTCGTCATAGTGCCGGTCTTCGTGTCCGTTTCAGGGTGAGCCGTCAATAGTGCAGTGCCCGGTCGCGAGTACCCGCCGGAGCCCCGATCGCGCGAAGAAAATATCGCCGCCGCCACGTCGCTTAGTCCGGGTGCGGTCGCCGGTATATACCGGGTGAGCACCGGGAACTCATCGGTCCCGGCTACCGGCCGCGGCGACAGAGGCGGGCAGATGACCTCGATCGTGCAGGACTTCGAGCAGCAGACCAGCCCGTACCGGCGGGAACTGCTGGCGCACTGCTATCAGATGCTGGGCTCCGTGCACGATGCCGAGGACCTGGTTCAGGAGACCCTGCTGCGGGCCTGGCGGGCCCGCGGCCAGTTCGATGACCGTCGCGCGTCCCTGCGCACCTGGCTGTATCGCATCGCCACCAATGCCTGCCTGACCGCGCTGCAGGCCCGCAGCCGGCGGCCGCTGCCGGCCGGGCTGGGCAGCCCGGGGGATGATCCGATGCAGCCTTTCAATCCCGGCCACGACGTGCCGTGGCTGGAGCCGCTGCCCGATGCCCTGGTCGGCCGGGCCGGCCGCGACGATCCGGCTTCCATCCTGCTCGCCAGGGGCACGCTGCGGCTGGCGCTGGTGGCCGCCATGCAGCTCCTGCCGCCACGCCAGCGTGCCGTGCTGATCCTGCGTGACGTGCTGGACCTGCCGGCCGCCGACGTCGCGGACATGCTCGGCAGCACGACGGCGGCGGTGAACAGCGCCCTGCAGCGGGCCCGGGCCCGGCTCAGCGAGGCCGGCGTCGACCAGGACCAGGTCGACGAGCCCGCCGACCCGGCCCGTCAGCTGCTCGTCGACCGGTATGTCGCGGCGTTCCAGCACGCCGACGTCGCCGCGCTCAAGCGGCTGCTGACCGACGACGCCGTCCTGGAGATGCCGCCGATGCTGAACTGGTTCGCAGGCCGGGAGGCCTACGCCGGCTTCATCGACCGGGTCTTCGCGATGCGCGGCCCGGACTGGCGGATGCTCCCGGTGGCCGCCAATGGCCAGCCGGCCGTCATCGCGTACGTGCGCGGTGATGACGGCGACTACCACATTCACAGCCTGCAAGTCTTCACGGCCGGGGCCGGCGGGATCAGCCATAACGTGGTGTTCGCCGACCCGGCCGCATTCGCCCGCTTCACCCTGGCGTCCCGGCTGCCCGCCTGATCACCCCGCAGTACACCTAGTGCAGGCTGCCCAGCAACGTGGTGAGCCAGTTGCCGAGCAGCGCGCCGCCGGCGGCATCGAGGATGTTGGTGAGTCGCTGGCCGACCCATCCTCCGGCGGTGCGCAGCGCCGAGACCTGCGCCGGGGCGTCGGCCGGCT
>DATCEO010000250.1:0-12169 GCA_036510065.1 Streptosporangiaceae bacterium
CCTCGACGGGCACCTGGCTCAGGTCGCCGGCCAGGCCGAGCGACGGCGTGAACCCGAGCGGCTCGGTCATCTCCTGCAGGATGTTCAGTATCCGCTCGCAGGTGCCGGGCCTCGCGGTGTTCACCGGGACGTGCAGCGCGAAGATCGCCGTCCGGATCTCCGTGATCCTCGGGTCCAGCGCGTCCACGGCCCGGCTCACCTGGTCGCTGGCCCCGGCCGCGTGATCAGCAGCATGGCGCCCTGCAGCGACATCGCCGTGGCATGGAGCCGGACGACCAGGTCATGCAGGTCACGGGCGATGCGCTCGCGGTCCAGCAGCCGGTGACCTGCTCGGCGTCGCGTCGCGTTTCCGCTAGTTCCAGCGCGATCCCGCCTGCGCGGCAAACGACTCGACCATTTCCGCCGCGGTCGGCGCCAGCGGTATCGACCCTGGCCGCCGCCCGACCGTCTGGACGCCACGCGCGTTGCCGGACCTGCCGAGCGGGAAGACCGTGGCGGGCCCGAGCGACATAGCGCGCCCTAGCCGCCGGGATGACCCGCGCGTCCTGGCAGAATCCCGCGACTGACGCCGACTTCCCGTCGCGAGCACCTGAGCTGACAGCGACTGCGCGGGCAGCGCGAGGCCGCGGTACTGCCGGCGTCCGGCCCGGCGGCATGGCGGATAACGAGCTCCCGGCGGCCGTTCTCCGGCAGGTGGCCACGGCCAGGTCCGCCCCCCGACGTCTCCAGCACCTGACGCGTTACCAGGTCGAGGACCTCGCCGGGGTCGGCTCCCGACAGCAGCCTGCGGGTGACCTCAGCGCTGGCCTGCAGCCACCGCTGGCCCCGGCGTGACTCTGCGTGAGATAGATGTTCCCGTAGACCTCTTCGCGGATCCGCACCGGCACGCCCAGGAACGAGCTCATAGGCGGATGACCGTCGGGGAAGCCGAATGATCTGGGGTGATCGGCGATATCCGCCAGCCGCAGCGGCCGGAGGCTGGGGATCAGCTCTCCCAGCAGGCCCGGCCATCCGGCCAGTGGCGGAAGGGCTGAATCTCGGCCTCCGACAAGCCGGCCGGGATGAACTCCGCCAGCTCCCGCTCTTCCCGATCATGGCCAGCGCGACGTACCTGACGTCGGCCACGCCGATCGCCGCCTCCACGCTCCTGCCGAGCATCACCTCCAGCTCGAGCTGGCTGCCACCGCGACCACCGCCTCGAGCAGCCCGCGGACGCGGTCCCGCGTAGTAATGACCGCCTGGAGCCGGGGCCTGCAGGTCATCGAGCTTCAGGTGCGGCATGAGCGCGCGCGATCCCGGCGAGTCATTCAAAGCCCTCGCGGCGCAGCCTCCCGAACCTGGTGAAACCAGGATAAGCGCAGCTCAGTCCGGGAGCAGTACCGGCCGGGACGGGCGCCAGACATGCTCCGGCCCGTGCGGCCGGATCGTATCGAGCGCCCGCTGGACAATGTCGCCGAAAGCGCAGGACGGCACCGCCACGGCAGCGCCGCCGGGCTCGGTGTCAAGCGTCGTGGCGGCGGGCCAGGCGGTCATGGCGGCGCCCATGTGCCGGGCGATCTCGGCATCCGCATCCGAGACGCCATCCCGCCGGGCGGCCATGCGCCGGCGCGCCAGGTCCGGCGACGCGGTGCAGTGCAGCTGCACGAGCTGGGCGCTGGCCTCGCTGGCGACGGTCGCGGCGGCCGCCCGCTGGCCTGTGCGTGCCGAGAATCTCGTCCATAGCTCTGACCAGGAGGGTTGCGACCTCGGCCGGCCATCCGTGATGATCACCGATCATGTGTCTGCGGTTGGTGTTCCTCCTGGTGACGCGGGCCGCCGCGTGGCTGCGGCTGTCGCGGCGCGAGGAGGCGTGGAAGACCGCGGAAATCCTGATCCTGCGCCATCAGCTCGCCGTCCTGCAGCGACAGCAGCCGGGCCGGGTGAAGCTCAACTGGGCTGACCGGGGCCTTCTCGCAGCCCTGCTCGGCGCGATACCGAGATCACGCCACCAGGGCCTGCGGCTACTTGTCAGCCCGGGCACGATGCTGCGCTGGCACCGCGACATCGTCCGCCGCCGCTGGGCCGCCAGGTCCCTGCGCGGCAAGACCGGCCGGCCAGCGACCCGGCGGAACATCAAGGCCCTGGTCCGACGGCTGGCCCGGGAGAACCCCGACTGGGGATACCGCAGGATCCACGGCGAAATGGCTGGCCTCGGAGTTAAGGTCGCAGCATCCACCGTCTGGGAGATCCTCAGGGCCAGCGGCCTGCAACCCGCCCGGCGGCCGAACGGTCCGACCTGGTCACAATTCCTGCGCTCCCAGGCCGACGCGATCCTGTCCTGTGACTTCTTCACAGCCGACCTGCTCGACGGCACCCAGGCCTATGTCCTGGCCGCCGTCGAGCATGCCACCCGGCGCATCCGCATTCTCGGGGTCACCGTGCACCCAACCGGCGAATGGACCACCCAGCAAGCCCGCAACCTGATCATGGACATCGGCGACCACGCCGGCCGGGTCAGGTTCATGATCCGCGACCGTGGCTCCAACTTCACCACCGCGTTCGACGCCGTCCTCGCCGACGCCGGGATCCGGACCGTGCTCTGCAACATTCAGACGCCCCGGATGAACGCGATCGCCGAACGCTGGATCGGCGGATGCCGCCGCGAGCTCCTGGACCGCACCCTTATCTGGAACCAGGCCCACCTGCGGCAGGTCCTGCGCCAGTACGAGACCAACCACAATCAGCACCGCCCCCACCGCGCTCTGCACGCAGCCGCGCCGCTGAAACCCCTGCCCCAGCCAGTTGATCTCGACCAGTACCGCATCCGAAAACAGGCTCGTGTCGGTGGTCTGATCAACGAATATCACCTGGTCGCATAACGTGGACGAGATTTTCGGCACGCACAGGACCAGGGACAGGAGCAGCTGCCGGTAGGCGCGGCCGTCGGACCCGAGCCCTCCGGCGGTCTGGTCCACCGAACCCTGGACGGCAGCCACCCGTCCGTGCGCGGGCAGGTCGGCGGCGGCGAAGAACGGCGAGGCGCTGGCCAGCGGGTGGACCGCCGAGCAGACGTCATGCCAGAACCCCGGGCAGGGTCAGCTCCTCGGTCCTGCAGCCGCCGCCTGGCGTTCCCGCGCCCTCGATGACGTGCACCGACAGCCCCGCCCTGGCCAGGGTCAGGGCCGCGGCCAGCCCGTTCGGCCCCGGAGCCTGCGAACCTACAGGTCACCAGCCCGATCCTATTTTCGGCGGGGACACGACCAGTACCGCGTCCGAAGACACGCACGCGTCGGTGGCACGATGTACGAATATCGCCTGATCGCATGACGTGGACGAGATCTTCGGCACGATCGCGCGGCGAACTACGGTAGGTTCGCCGCGCGTTGCGGGTTGCGTTGCCGGATTACTTCGCCGCGGAGCCGCTCTTCTTGGCCGGGGCGTCATCCTTACCGGCGAGCATCGGCGCGGTCGCCTGCAGGACATCCTCGGCGAACTTCCGCTGGCTGGCCAACAGCTGCTCGGCGAAGTCGTAGGCGCTCGCGATGAGCTCGTCCGGCTTGGGCAGCTTCTCGGCGAAGGGCACGTTCAGCTCCGACAACGCTGGCGTGATCGACTGGACCGTGCTGGCCCAGGTCTGGATCGCATCGACTACTGCAGCCTGGCTCTTGCGGACCGTGTTCAGGATCTCTTCCTGAACCTCGCGGCCCACGGCGCGGGACTCGGTCATGACTTCCTCCTCAGGATCGTCTTTCTTTGCTAACTATACTTTGCATCTGGTTGATTTACCAAGCAGAGCCATTTCGGCCGGCCGGAATCAGCCGCGGACGTAGCCGCCCGGCGCGTCCCCGGTCGCCGGGTACCGGCTGCTGCCGATGGCCGGCGGCCGGACGCGATCGCCAGCGCGCCGCCGAGCCCAGCTGGTCCAGTCCTCCCACCACGAGCCACTCTGCCGGGCGGCCGCGGCCCGCCATTCGGCGGCGTCCGGAGGGTTGTGGTTGGCCACCTCGTACCAGGCCTTCGGGCCTGGCGGATTGACGATGCCGGCGATATGGCCGCCGCTGGACAGGACATACCGGACCTGGCCCCCCAGCAGGCCGGTGGCCTTGTACGACGTCTGCCAGGGCACGATGTGGTCATTGACGGCGCTTACCACGTAGACGTCGTTCTTCACATCGGATAGCGACAGCTGCTGGCCGGCCAGCTGCATCTGGCCGCTGGCCAGCTCGTTGCGCAGATACAGGCAGCGCAGATAGAACGAGTGCATCGCGGCCGGCAGCCGGGTGCTGTCGGCGTTCCACGCGAGGAGGTCGAAGGCCGGCGGATCCTGGCCCATCAGCCAGTTCGTTACCACATAGTTGAAGATGAGCTCGTTAGCCCGCAGCATGTCGAAGGTGGTGGCCATCTGGCTGCCCTCGAGGAAGCCCTTCTCCGCCATTTCGTGCTCCAGGCCCGCCACCGTCTTTTCGTCGGTGAAGGCGCCGAGCACACCGGGCTCGCTGTAGTCAAGCATGGTATTGAGCAGCGTGATTGAGCTGATCCTGTCGTCACCCTTTTTGACGAGATAGGCAGCGAGCATGCCCGTCAGGGCACCGCCCAGGCACAGCCCGGTGATGTCGATCTTGGGGGAACCGGTGATGGCCCCGATCACGTCCAGCGCTTCGCGCGGGCCGTGGATCAGGTAGTCGTCCAAGGTCACGCCGCGCATGGACGCGTCCGGGTTGCGGTAGGAGATGGCGAAGACCGTGCGCTCGTGCCGGACTGCCCACTCGATGAAGCTGCGCCCCGGAGCGAGGTCCATGATGTAGTACTTGTTGATCCACGGCGGGCTGGCGAGCATCGGAATGGCGCGGACCTTCGCGGTCTGCGGCGCATACTGGATCAGTTCCATGAGCTCGTTCCTGAACACGACCTTGCCGGGGGTGGCGGCGAGATTCTCGCCGATCGTGAACGGGCGAGTGTCGACCTGGCGGGGACGCCCGCCATTGCTGATGACGTCATCGGCGAAGTTGCGGGCGCCGGCTACCAGGCTCGCCCCGCCGGTCTCCAGAGCACGCTTGACCGCGGCCGGGTTGGTGAGCAGGAAGTTGGTCGGGGCGAGCGCATCCAGCAGGAAGCCGATCGCCAGCTCCGCTTTCGCGTCGGCACTGGTGTCGTCCGCACCGGCTGCGAGCAGGTCGCCGGCCAGCTGGGAAGCAGCCAGGTAAGCCTGCCGGACGGCGAAGAACGCGGGGTTATCGTTCCACGCCCGGTCGGTGAACCGCTTGTCGTCATGGACGGCGACGGGCGGCTCCGCGTCCCAGCCGAGCCAGCGCACCGCGGCGACGGGCCCGACTCTCGCCAGGCTGGTCCAGAACCGAAAGACTGCTGAGGCCACGTCGCCCGGATGCTCGGCAGCGCGCATGAGCACGGCGAGCGTGGACTGGCCGAAACCCGCCGCGTCAAGGGAGGCGAATTGGCCGGCCTCCGGGCCGAGCGCCGCAGCGGCCGCCTCCGCGGCTTCCCACGCAGTCTCCCGCCTCGTCATGTGATGGTCCTCCTCGTAGTCGGCTGTTCCGTTCGCTCCTCGCGAACAGGCGGCTCACACTCGCTCGAAGATCGCGGCTATGCCCTGGCCGCCGCCGATGCACATGGTCGTCAGCGCGTTCCTGCCAGCTGTCCGCCTCAGCTCACTCAGTGCCTTGACGACGAGGATGGCGCCGGTGGCACCGATGGGGTGCCCAAGGGAGACGGCGCTGCCGTTCGGGTTGGTCTTGTCCGGCGGTAGGCCGAGCTCGCGGACGACGGCCAGGTCCTGCGCGGCGAACGCCTCGTTCACCTCGAACACGTCGATGTCATCGACCTTCAGGCCGGCCCGGTCCAGCACCAGCCTGACGGCCGGTACCGGGCCGATCCCCATGATCCTCGGCTCAAGGCCGGCGTGGCTGTAGGCAATAAGGCGGCCAAGCGGCGCTAGGCCGTGGCTCTCGGCGTAAGCGCTGCTGGCAAGCACCACGGCTGCTGCCGCGTCATTGACGCCTGCGGCGTTCCCCGCCGTCACCGTGCCGTCATCGGCGAACGCCGGGCGCAGCCTGGCCAGGTCGTCAGCTGTGACGTCCGGCCGCATGTGCTCGTCAGCCCCCACCTCGACGGTTCCCTTCCTGGCCGGCGCCTGGACCGGCGTGATCTGCTCGGCGAAGTAGCCGGCCTGCACCGCCGCCGCGGCCCGGCGGTGGCTCTCGGCCGCCAGCGCGTCCTGGTCCTCGCGCGAGATCCCGAACTCGGCCGCCACGTTCTCCACTGTGACGCCCATGTGGCAATCATCGAAGGGGTCGGTCAGCGCGCCGACCATGGCGTCAACGGCCACGCCGTCGCGCATCCGCTGGCCCCACCGTAGTCCCGGCAGCCAGTACTGGCCGCGGCTCATCGACTCGGCTCCGCCCGCCACCGCAGCGTCCGCGTCACCGAGCTTGATGGCCTGCGCCGCCGAGACGATCGCCTGCAGCCCGCTGCCGCAGAGCCGGTTCACGGTGAAAGCCGGCGTGGTGACCGGCAGGCCGCCGTTGACGGCAGCGACCCGGCCAAGGTACATGTCCCTGGTCTCGGTGTGGATCACATTGCCGAAGACCGCGTGGCCGACATCGGCGGGCTCCACGCCCGCCCTGGACACCGCCTCGCGCACCACTGTCGCGGCAAGGTCGCACGGCGGGACGCCGGCGAGACCGCCGCCGTAACGGCCGATGGCGGTCCGCGTGGCGGACAGCACGACGACATCGGGTGATCATTCATGACTTTCCCCTCACATGTCCAGGCCGCCGTTGACGGCCCAGATCTGTCCGGTGATGTAGGCGGACTGGTCGGCGGCCAGGAAGCAGACGACGCGGGCGATCTCCTCAGGCCGGCCGAGCCGGCCAACGGGAATCTGGCCCCTGATGCGCTCGAGCACCTGATCGGGGATCGTCGCGAGCATGTCCGTGGCGATGAAGCCGGGGGTCACGGAGTTGACCGTCAGACCGATTCCGTCGCCGGCCGGCCGCTTTGCGCGGTTCAGCTGGAAAATGGCCTCCCTGGCCAGCGATTTCGTCAGGCCGAACAGCCCGGACTTGGACGCCGCGTAGTTGGCCTGGCCGATGTTTCCGGTCTCACCGATGACCGACGACACGCTGATGATCCTCCCGGTGCCGCGCTCGATCATGTGGTCAAGCGCTGCCTGGGCGATGAAGAAGGCGCCGGACAGATTGACGGCGATTACCTTCTCCCAGTCATCATCGGACATCTTGGCGACGGTGCGGTCGATCGCGATCCCGGCGTTGTTCACCAGGATGTCGAGGCGGCCGTGCTGGTCAATGACGTCGCGCACCACCCGGCGGCAGTCATCGGCCAGGCCAATGTTGCCCTCGTGCAGCGTGCAGCGCTGCTGCGGGTACTCGGCCGACATGGCCACCCGGAACTTCTCCGCCCCCTCGTCCCGGCGCCAGTAGCCCGCCGCGACTGATGCGCCCTCGCTGGCCAGCTGGCGGCCGATGGCGGCTCCGATGCCGCTGGTGCCACCGGTAACCAGGGCCACCCGGCCGCTGACCATGCCCGTGCTGTCCTGCTGCGGCGACTGCGTCACGGTCATCGTCAGCTCCTAATGGCGCCTGTCCTCGCGCCTTGCTCACCATGTGGTTGATCAGCTCTGCGCTGCCTAGGGCGGGTGACCCCGAGGTCGTGGGGATTCACGCTGCCGGCTACTCGCCGCCGAACTTCTTGATCTCCTCGAACTCGGCTTCGGTCAGCTGGCGCGGCACGTCGTCCTTGGCGACCTTCGCGCTCTGCACGTAGTGCCGTATGCTCTCGACGATCTCGGGGTTGGCCAGGGTGGTGACATCCCCGACGTCAGCGAAGTTGGAGATAGACGCAATCACGCGGCGCATGATCTTGCCCGACCTGGTCTTCGGCATGTCGGGCACGATCCAGACGTTCTTCGGCCGCGCGATCTTGCCGATCTCGGTCTCGATCGCTCTGGTGACCTTGCCCTCCATCTCCTTGCCCGGCTCGAAACCGGGCTTGAGCGAGACATAGATCTCCACGACGCGGCCCCGGATGTCATCCACCACCGGCACCGCCGCCGCCTCCGCCACCTCCGGCACGGTCAGGGCAGCGGACTCGATCTCCTTGGTGCCCAGCCGGTGCCCGGCCACGTTGATCACGTCGTCCACCCGGCCGAGGATCCTGAAGTAGCCGTCGGCGGCCTGCACCGCGCCGTCACCGGCGAAGTACGGCCAGTCGCGCCAGTCCTTGCTGCCGGGGTTCTTGTTGTACTTGCGGTAGTAGGTATCCACGAACCGCTCCGGCTGGCCCCAGATGGTCTGGAAGATCCCCGGCCACGGGTTGCGAATGCAGATATTGCCCGCCCGGCCGGCCGGGACCTCGTTGGAGTCCTCGTCATAGATGACCGGGTAGACGCCCAGGACGCCGGGCCCGCAGCTGCCCGGCTTCATCGGCTGCAGGGCCGGCAGCGTGCTGCCCAGGAAGCCGCCGTTCTCGGTCTGCCACCAGGTGTCGACGATGGCCGCCTCGCCCTTGCCGACCTCAGAGTGATACCAGCGCCACACCTCGGGCTCGATCGGCTCGCCCACCGTGGTCATGTGCTTAAAGTGATAGTCGTACTTCTTCGGCTCCTCCGGGCCGACCTTGCGCAGCATCCGGATAGCCGTGGGCGAGGTATGGAAGATATTCACCCCCAGCTTCTCGGCGATCCGCCACGGTCGGCTCGCGTCCGGGTAATTCGGCACCCCCTCGTAGATCACCGTAGTCGTCCCCAGCGCCAGCGGCCCGTAGACGATGTAGGAATGGCCGGTGATCCAGCCGATATCGGCCATGCACCAGTACACGTCATCGGGGTGAATGTCCTGGTAATACTTGGACGTCCCGGCCACGTAGGCGAGGTACCCGCCCGTGCTGTGCACGCAGCCCTTCGGGCGGCCGGTCGTACCGCTGGTGTACATCAGGAACAGCGGCGCCTCGGCCGGCATCGACACGGGCTCGACGGTCTTCCCCGAATGCCCGCCGAGCAGCTCATCCACGAAGACATCTCTGCCCTCAGCCATCGGGGTCTGCGAGGCGTACTGCCCGGCGTGGCGCCGCCAGACAAGCACCTTGCCGACCTCCTGGCCCTCCTGGCGGGCCGCCGCAACCGCCTCGTCGGCCTTGACCTTGTGGTCCGTCAGCCGGCCGCCGCGGTAGTAGCCGTCCATCGTGATCAGGATGTGGCTGCCGGAGTCGGCGATCCTGTGCCCGCACGCGGCCCCGCTGAACCCGCCGAACACCTGCGAGTGGATAACGCCGAGCCGGGCGCAGGCCAGCATGGTGACCGCCAGCTCGGGCACCATCGGCATGTGCAGTGTCACCCGGTCACCGGCCTTCAGGCCAAGGGAGTCGCGCAGCAGCGCCGCGAACTCGTTCACCTGACGATGCAGTTCCGAGTAGCTGATGTGCACGTGGTCGTCGGACTCCAGCTCCGGCACGAAGATGATCGCGGTCTTGCTCGGGCTGGTCTCAGCATGCCGGTCCACGCAGTTATACGAGGCGTTCAGCTTGCCGCCGACGAACCACTTCCAGAATGGCGGGTTGCTGGTGTCCAGGGTTGTGTGCCAGGGCTCATCCCAAGTGAGCAGGTCCGCGTACTCCTTGAAGCAGTCGGGGAAGTGCTCCTCGCTGAACCGGTCAAAGATCGCCGCGTCCTTCGCATTAGCCTGGTCGACGAACTTCGTGGGCGGGTAGTAGTACTCCTCCTCGCGCCAGTGCACCGCGATCTGCGCCTCGGAGACCTGCGCATCAGAACCCCGCGACTCCTGGCTTTCTGCCATTGTCTTGTCCTCTCGCCGGAAGATAACTATCGGAGAATGGAGGGCAGGCCTGCCTAAGCCTCTTCGAGCAGGCCGGCGCACACGCCGAACTCGTGCAGCTCGGCGCAGACCGCCGCCTGGCGGGTGAACGCCGCTGTGTCGCCTCGGTTCAGCGAATCCCAGCAAAGACCATCTGTCAGTGCCAGTGCGCGGACGGTCACCGAGCTCAGTGCCGGGATCGGTTCCGTCTCGGCCGCGTGCCGCAGGGACCACGTGTCACGCCCGGCCGCCTCGGTAGTGGTCACCGCCTGCAAGTGCGCGAGCAGCACCGACAACTCACCCGCCACTTACTGCCCGCGTCATTCCCATCGCCAGCCCGCTGGCCCGTGCCGCCGTACGCCGCGGATGTGGCGCGCGCTGGTCCCTATCGCACCCTGCACCGCACTACTGCTGCCCATTTCAAGCCGCCTCCCAGGGGCTCCGAGAGTGAGTCATATCTGCAGCCGGCCCCAGCATGAGCCGGCCGTGTTACAGCAGGGTGGTTACGGCCTTGACCTCGGTGTAGGCGTTGAGTACCTCGTGGCCCATCTCGCGTCCCCAGCCGGACTGCTTGTATCCGCCGAAGGGGAGTGCGGCGTCGAAGACGTTGTAGCAGTTGATCCAGATGGTGCCGGCCCTGATCTTCTTGGCGAGGGCGTGGGCCTTGGAGATGTCACTGGTCCAGATGCCCGCCCCGAGGCCGTATTCGGAGTCGTTGGCGACCGCAGCGATTTCATCAAGGTCGGTGAACGGGGCAGCGACCAGGACCGGCCCGAAGATCTCCTCGCGCACGACCTGCATGTCCGGGCGGGTGTTGGTCAGCACGGTGGGTTCGACGAAGTAGCCGCGGTCGCCGTACCGGCCGCCCCCGGCCAGGGCGGTGGCGCCTTCTGCCTTGCCGGAGTCGAGGAAGCCGGTCACCCGGCGGAGCTGCTCATCGGAGACCAGCGGGCCCATCTGCGTCCCCGACTCCATCCCCGATCCCATCTTGATCGACTTGGCGATCTCGGCGACGCCGTCGACGACTTCGTCGAAGCGGCCGCGCTGGACGTAGAGGCGCGAGCCAGCCACGCAGCACTGCCCGTGGTTGAAGAAGATCGCGTTGGCGGCGCCCTCAACTGCGGCGGGCCCGGCGTCATCGAACACGACGTTGGGGCTCTTGCCGCCCAGTTCCAGGGTCAGCTTCTTCAGGTTCCCCGCCGCCGCCCGGAGGATCAACTTGCCCACTTCGGTGGAACCGGTGAAGGCGACCTTGTCCACATCGTTGTGCGCGGCCAGGGCCGCGCCGGCGGTCTCGCCGAAGCCGGATACCACGTTCACCACGCCGTCGGGCATCCCTGCCTCGGCGATGAGCCCGGCTAGCCGCAGCGCGGTCAGCGGGGTCTGCTCGGCCGGCTTGAGCACCACGCAGTTACCTGTGGCCAGCGCCGGGCCGATCTTCCAGGCGGCCATCAGCAGCGGGAAGTTCCACGGGATGATCTGCCCCACCACCCCGAGCGGCTCACGCAAGGTGTAAGAGTGGAAATTCGCGCCCGGCATGTACGGCACCGAGATGTTGATCGTGTTGCCCTCGATCTTGGTGGCCCATCCGGCCATGTAGTGGAAGAGATCCGCGGCCAGCGCCACATCGGCGGCCTGCGCCACGGCGAAGGGCTTGCCGTTGTCCAGTGATTCCAGCTGGGCGAGCTCGTCGAGGTGCTCGAGGATGAGATCGCCGATACGCCAGATGATGCGGCCCCGCTCGGACGGGGTCATCCTGCTCCACGGGCCGTCCTCGAAAGCCCTGCGCGCAGCCCGCACGGCCCTGTCGATGTCCTCCGCGTCCCCCTCGGCGATCCGGGCGAGGGTCTCGCCTGTCGCCGGGTTAGGGGTCTCGAACGTCTTGCCCGACGCCGCGTCCGTCCACTGCCCGTTGATGAACAGCTGCCGCGGGGCGCCGATGAACTCCTCGACGCTCCGGTCCAGGGTCACTGTCATGAATGCTCATCTCCCACTGCCGCCGACGCCGGTGGCCTCGCCGTCGCGGCCAGCCTGCAATCGCCGTGCCGTGCCCCGGTCTGCCGACCGGGGCACATTCGATAGTGCTCATTGTCCAGCAGGTCGGACGCCACGACAGCTACCCAATCGGACAGACCGGAGCGCCCAAGAGGACGGCGTCGTGACTACCCAGTCGTCGCCCGGCCGCCCTGGCCGGAAATGTCCACGCAACGGACTCTTGACAGCAGCGTAACCTGGGTCTTGTCTGGGATAATTGGGTCTTATCTGGGAAGACAGGGCAGGAGTTCTCATGCCCATTCCACTGGAAAACCTCGCGATGGTCGAGAGCGACTGGCCCGGTGCCGACT
>DATCEO010000251.1:0-23325 GCA_036510065.1 Streptosporangiaceae bacterium
CTAGAAGACCGCTGAAGATCTTGCCGGGGTTCTGGACGGCGCGGCTGCTGGCGGGTCAGTGTTGCAGGCATGCAGGGTGAGCGGGCCGGGGAGCCGGTCGGGCCGGATGTGTGGGAGACGTGCCGGGAGCTGATCCCGGCGGGGAGCGTGTTCGCGTTCCTTGCTGAGCACCGGGAGGCGCTGTTCCCGGCGGGGATGTTCGCGGATATGTATCCCTCGCCGAATGGGCGGCCGAGCCTGCCGCCGCAGGTGCTGGCGGCGGCGGTGGTGCTGCAGGCTTTGCATGGGCTGTCGGACTTTGAGACGGTGCAGGAGCTGCGGTGCGATCTGCGGTGGAAGGCCGCCTGCGGGCTGGGGCTGCTGGATGGCGCGTTCGACCCGTCGCTGCTGAACTATTTCCGGCGGCGGCTGGCGCGCTCGGCTGACCCGGGCCGGCTGTCTGCCAGGGTCCGGCAGGTGATAGCGGCCACGGGGGTGCTGAGGGGTAAGCACCGGCGGGCGCTGGATTCCACGGTGCTGGATGATGCGGTGGCTACCCAGGACACCGTTACCCAGCTGATCGCGGCGGTCCGCCGGGTGATCCGCGAGGTGCCCGGTGCACCGGAGGTGGCGGCCCGGTGGTGCACCGCGCACGACTATGCCGACCCGGGCAAGCCGAAGATCGCCTGGGATGATGAGGAGGCCCGGGCGGTGCTGGTGGACGGGCTGGTCACCGACGCGCTGAACCTGCTGGCGCACCTGCCCAGCCAGCAGCTGGGCGAGCAGGCCGCGACAGCGGCCGGGCTGCTGGCACTGGTCGCCGGGCAGGACGTGGAGCCGGCGGAGGGCTCTGACGGGTCTGACGGGCGGTGGCGGATCGCCCGGCGCACCGCCCCGGACCGGGTGGTGTCCGTCGTCGATCCCGACGCGCGGCACATCCACAAGAACCGCGCCCGCCACCAGGAAGGCTTCAAAGGGCACGTGTCCTTCGAGCCCGAGACCGGGCTGTTCACCACCGTCGCGCTGACCGGGGGCAGCGGCGCGGGCAATCACGAGGCCGCCGTCGCCAGCGGCCTGCTGGACGGCGAGGAAGGAGAGTTAACCGTCCTGGGCGATGCCGCCTATGGCACTGGCGAGCTGCGCGAGCGCCTTCAGGCCAGCGGCCACGCGGCGGTGATCAAGCCGCCTCCGCTGCGGCCGGCCGTCCCCGGCGGCTTCACCATCGATGACTTCACCATCGACGGCCAGGCCGCAACGGTCACCTGCCCGGCCGGGCACACCGTCCCCCTGGGCCGTCCCCAGTCCGACGGGCGCCGCCAGGCCCAGTTCAAGGCACTGTGCCGCGCCTGCCCGCTGCGCGAGCGCTGCACCACCTCCACGACAGGGCGGGTCCTCACCGTCCACCCGCAGCACACCCTGCTGGCCGCCGCCCGCCGCGCCGCCGCCGACCCGGCCTGGCAAGCCGAATACCGCCGCTGGCGGCCCCCGGTCGAGCGGGCCATCGCCTGGCTCGTCGCCCGCGGCAACCGCCGCGTCCCCTACCGGGGCATCACCAGGAACAACACCTGGCTCCACCACCGGGCCGCCGCCCTCAACCTCCGCCGGCTGATCAACCTCGGGCTCACCCGCACCAGTGACGGCACCTGGGCACTCGCCTAGTATCCAGGAGGCCACCGCCCGGCGAGGTCACCGGCCCACGGCCCAGGCAACCCAACCAAGATCTTCAGCGGTCTTCTAGCCCCCGGCTCAGCGCTGCCCGCACCGGCCAGGTAGCCGTCGCCACGTGTTCGCGTTCCCGTCGCTGTGCCGCCGCCTGAGTTGGATAGCCATGGGTAGTAGGTGCGCGGCGAGCGACCGCCACCCTTCTGGAGGACTCATGCGAGTCAGGCATCTCAGGGCGGTGGCTGCCATTGCCGGCGCCACGGCTCTGCTAGGCGGTACTGCGCTGGCATCGGCGTCGGCGGCGACTGTCCGCGCCGATGGCGCAGCTGGCCAGTGGGACGGGCACGGCCGCGTCAAGCATGTGCTGCTGCTATCCGTGGACGGCCTGCACCAGCAGGATCTTTCGTGGTACGCCGACAACTACCCGGGCTCGGCACTGGCGGCCCTGGTGCGCCACGGCGTCGACTACAGCAACGCGCGGACGCCCGTGCCGTCGGACTCATCTCCGGGGATGGTCGCCCAGGCGACTGGTGGCGACCCGGGGGTCACGGGCATCTATTACGACGACACCTACAACCGCGCGCTTTTCCCGCCCGGGACGACGACGTGCTCCGGGCCGGCCCCCGGGAGTGAGGTGGCCTACCAGGAGGCGATCGACATCAACCAGCTGTCGATCGACGCCGGGCAGGGGCTGAGCGGGCTGCCGGGCAGCATCCTGCAGCTGACCTCGAATCCGCGGAACGTGATCGACCCCGCAAAACTGCCGGTCGATCCCAAGACCTGCAAGCCGATCTACCCCAACAAGTACCTCAAGGTCAACACGATCTTCAACGTCGCCCGCCAGGCGGGCCTGCGCACGGCCTGGTCAGACAAGCACCCGGCCTACCTCACGCTGTCCGGTCCGTCCGGGAACGGCGTCCAGGACTACTTCACCCCCGAGATCAACAGCCAGGCCATCGGCTATCCGGCCGGTAACGACTGGACCAAGGACAACGCGGCGACCATGCAGTACGACAGCTACAAGGTCCAGGCCATCCTGAACGAGATCGACGGCTACAACCACAGCCGCACCAGTCACGTTGGCGTCCCGGGCATCTTCGGGATGAACTTCCAGACGGTGTCCACCGCCCAGAAGCTGCCGACCTCCGACAGTCTCACTGGCGGTTACCTGCCTGGCGGAAAGGTTCCCGGCCCGCTGCTCGTGCGGGCACTGACCTACATCAGCAACGAGGCCGGCGCGATGGTGGCCGAGATCAAGGCGCAGGGCCTGGCCCGCAGCACAGCCATCATCATCTCGGCCAAGCACGGCCAGTCGCCGACCGACCCGACTGACCTCCGGCGCGTTCCGGATGCCCCGATCATCGCCGCGGTCAACGCGGCCTGGACCGCGGCGCACCCGGGCGCCGGTGCCCTGGTCATCTTCTCCACCGACGACGACGGAATGCTGTGGTGGCTGAGCGACCGCTCGCAGGCCGCTGCGAACTTCGTCAAGCACTTCCTTCTCACCCACTCTGCCGCCGGAAACAACATCAGCGGGAGCCCGGTGACCGTGGCGGCATCCGGGCTGACGAAGGTCTACGCAGGGGCGGCCTCCGCGGCCTACTTCGGCGTGCCCGACAGCGATCCCCGGCACCCGGACATCTTCGGGATCGCCGCGCACGGCGTGGTCTACACCGGCGGCCAGAGCAAGATCGCTGAGCACGGCGGGGCTGGCTTCCAGGACCGCAACGTGCCGATCCTGGTGGACGTGCCGGGCCGGTGGCACGGGAAGTCCGTCGACTCGCTGGTCGAGACGACCCAGATCGCCCCGACCATCCTGCGGCTGCTCGGGCTGAACCCCTGGGCCCTGCAGGCCGTGCAGGCTGAGCACACGAATGCCCTGCCCGGGCTAGCCGGTGCCTAGGTCGGTGAGATAAGTCGGGATAGCCGCAAGCGAGGGACCCGGCCCCGGCCCGGGTCCCTCGCTGCAGTCGCTGCCGCGTTTCACTACCTGACATCGGCTGCAGCCAGCCCCGTTATCGTCGCCTGCTCAATGACCCCGGTCTCTGGTATCTTCGCGCCTGCGTCATCGATACAGGGAAGGAGGCCGCCATGTCAGTAATCCGAAGCTGCGCGCCCCCGCCCGGTGTCCCGGCCTGACGCTCCGCCGTCGGCGTGCGCGCATCCACATGTGAGGAAGCCCGTATGTTCGATATCCGCAGTATCACGGTCGACTGTGCCGATCCTTACCGCCAGGCGCTGTTCTGGAGCGAGGTCACCGGCTGGCAGGAAGATCCAGGCGACCCGAACAACCGCGGTGACCCCGAAGGCCGGATCGTCTGCGCTGACGGGATCAGTCTGCTGTTCATCCCCGTCTCCGACCGCAAGGTAGTCAAGAACCGGATGCACCTTGACCTCATGCCCACCGCCCGCAGCCGTGACGAAGAGGTCACGCGACTGCTCGGCATCGGCGCGAGCCTTGTCGACGACCTGCGCCGGCCCGACGGGACCGGCTGGGTTGTCATGGCCGATCCCGAGGGCAATGAGTTCTGCGTCGAGCGCAGCGCCGCGGAACGCGGCGGGGCCTGACAGTGGGGCGGCGGTGCCCGAGCCACGGGCATCGCCGCCCGGGCGGCAGAAGAAACTGCACAGGTGCGGCCGCCCCTGGGCGGCGGAGGCGCGCCGACGCCGGATCCGGGTCCCTGACGGGCACATGACCGTAGGATGACAGCGGCGGTAATGGTGCCGCGTGGCGGTGCGGACGCTAGCCAAGCCGTCGCTCCCGGAGAGGTGGCCTCCCATGCGGATTCAACCCAGATGGCTGCTGCCCGGGAGCGTGGCCCTGGCCCTGGCCATGCCAGCGATGGCGACCGCAGCTGTCGGAGCTCATGCCGCGCGCGGCCGGGCGGCGTCGGCCGCGCTGCCGGGGCTGTCAGCCCAGCAGCTGGCCGGCCAGCGGGTGATCTACAGTTACCCGGGCCTGACTCCGCCGGCCAGCCTGATTTCGCGCATCCAGCACGGCGAGGCCGCCGGAGTGATCTTCTTCGGGCAGAACATCTCCAGCCCGGTGCAGATCGCGCGCGTCATCAAGCAGCTGGACCAGGCCGACGCCAGCTCGCTGAACCCGGTGCGGGCACCGCTGCTGCTGATGACCGACCAGGAAGGCGGCCAGGTCCGCCGCCTGCCGGGCCGCCCGTATCTGTCCGAGAAGCAGATCGGAGCCAATCCGCTGTCGACAGCGCAGACGCTGGCGACGCAAGCGGGCCAGGGTGCCGCAGCCAACCTGCACGGCGTGGGCATGGACGTCAACCTCGCGCCGGTGCTGGACGTCTACCGGCAGGCCGGGAACTTCGACGACCAGTTCGGGCGCTCCTACAGCATGAACCCCAGCGTGGCGGCGGTTCTGGGCGCCAACATGATCAAGGCCCAGCAGGCCGGCGGGGTGGCGGCCACGGCCAAGCACTTCCCCGGCCTGGGGGCAGCCGCGGCGAATCAGAACACCGACGCCGGGCCGGTGACGCTCAACCTGTCGCTGGCCACGATCCGCAGCGTCGACGAGCAGCCGTTCCAGGCCGCGGTCACGGCCGGGGTCAAGCTGATCATGGCGTCCTGGGCCGTCTACCCGTCGATCGGGGCCCGGCCGGCCGGGCTCTCGGCCAACGTCATCCAGGGGGAGCTGCGGAACCGGCTGAAGTTCACCGGGGTCACGATCAGTGACGCCCTGGAGGCGGGCGCGCTCCGCTCGTACGGCTCGACCCAGAACCGGGCGCTGTTCGCCGCGAAGGCCGGCATGGACCTCCTGCTGTGCTCTGCTCAGGACGTCACCCAGGGTGACCAGGCGCGGACCGAGCTGGCGGCGGCTTACGGCAACGGAACTCTCAACGGCCCGGCGTTCCTGGCCAGCGTGAACCGGGTGGTCGCGCTGCGCGAGTCGCCGAAGTAGCTCCCGGCCGGCGCGGTCAGGCCGCGACGGGACGCCCGCTGCGATAGGATCTACAGATCTTGTGATGTTCTGCAGGTTCTGCAGAACCCCTCCGGCGGGCCGCCTGCCGGGCATTTATTGTCGGCGCCTGGCCAGGTGGCAGGGGCGCGATCCACGCGACCGCCCCCAGCCGGAGGACCTGGCATGCCTGACCTGAGTGACCTGAGTGACCTGGAAACTGCGCCGCGCCCCGGGACTCCGCGCTGAGGACGGAAGAGGCGTCATGGGACCGCGGCCTGCGCGGGGCCGGCCGGCACCGCGCGCCGCGGCGCCAGGACAGCGCCCCGGCTGGCCGTGACCGCCTCTACGAGATCGACTTGCTGCGCATCACCGCCGCGCTGGCCGTCGTTATCTACCACTACACGTTCTCGGGCTATGCCCGGCACCTGACATCGGTCAGCTTCCCGGTCCTCAGCACCGTTACGCGCTACGGGTACCTGGGCGTCGACATGTTCTTCGTCATCAGCGGCTTCGTCGTCCTGATGAGCGCGTGGGGGAGACGCCCGCACCAGTTCGTGATCTCCCGGGTCGTCCGGCTCTACCCGGCCTACTGGGTGGCCGTGACCATCACCGCGATCGTCGCGATCACGCTGAGCCGCGGGCTGTTTAGGGTCTCGCCGACGCAGTACCTCGCGAACCTGACCATGCTCAACGCGGTGCCGCACATCGCCAATGTCGATGTCGTCTACTGGACGCTCTACGCGGAGATCCGGTTCTACCTGCTCGTGTTCGTGCTCGCGTGGGTCGGCATCACCCGCTCCCGGGTGATCGCGGTGCTGTGGGGGTGGCTGGCCGCGACCGCGATCGTGGAGGCCCATGTCCTGCCGGCGGGCATCGCCACCACGCTCGATATCCTCGTGCAGTCGCAGTGGTCGCACTACTTCATCGCCGGCATGGCGCTGTGCCTGATCTATCGCACCGGCTTCAGCTGGCAGCTCGGCGCCATCTTGGTGATCGCCTACGCTAACGCGGTCTACCAGGCGATCAATTTCGGTCACCTGGTCGCCCACCGCTACCACCAGTCTTTCCACTCAGCGGTGATCGCTGGGATCATCACCGTCATCTTCGTCGTCATGACGCTGGTCGCGCTGCGGGCCACCCGGCGGCTCGGGCGGTCGTGGTTCGCCGTCGCGGGCGCGCTGACCTATCCCCTCTACCTGGTGCACGCCTATAACGGATTCGTGATCATCAACCTCGTCGGCCATGCCGTTAACCGCTGGGTGCTCCTGGTGGCGATGATCACCGGCATGGGCTGCGTGGCGTACGCGATCCACCGGCTCGTCGAGGTTCCCGTCGCGCCGCGGCTCAAGCGGGCGCTGACCCGGGTCGCCAGCGCCGCGGACCAGAGGCGACCTGATGCCAGGCCGGCTCCGCGCGAGCGCGGACTGCCGCGGCGCTCCCCTGGCGTGTCCGGCGTCGAGGATTATCAGGGCCGGGAGGAACGTGTCGTCGTCTTTCAAGTAGCTGACCCCGAACGGCACGCTGACGTCTGAACGCGTGCCCGGGATGGTCGGCCCTCATCCGGAGCCGGCTAGCCCTCCGTCGATGAGGAGATCGACGCCCGTGATGGATGCGGCGCGCGGCGAGACGAAGAAGGCGATAGCGTCGGCGATCTCCTCGGCTGCGGTGAGCCTGCCGGTCGGTATCTGAGATTCCATCGCGGCGACGATGTCCTCCGCCGCCATTCCTGTCATAACGGAAAACTGGGCCGCTGCCCCCTGCGGACCCTGGTGCCAGGACCTCGTCCAGCGTGTCCAGGCGGCCGATGCTGACCGTCATCGATCAGCCGCACGCGAGCGACCTGCTAGGCCGGGCTGATCTCCGGGGCCGTCACGGGCCTGGTAGTCACGTTACGCATGTGTGAAACTACGTTCGGCAATAAAATGCCGACCGTAGCGGGCGGAGGACGGATGAGGGACTCGGAGCCGCGAAGCCAGCAGTTTCCCGGCGGCGCTTTATCGGGACCGGGCGCTCCGGCCCGCCTACCGGCTGGCGGTCAGGCAGCACGGCGGCCTGGTGGACAACATGACCCGTGCCCAGACCCGGCTCGCGGTGCAGCGGCTCCGGCTGGACCCGCCGCTCAGGAAGCTGACCGACCACGATGGCCTGGTCATCGTCGGCGGCCACTATCTTCTGGACAGCGGCGTGGTCCAGCTCCTCGACTGACCGGCGCGCTGCGGCTCAGCCGCGGCGCGAGTCCTATCCCCGGCGCCTGTGTCAGCGTCGTCCGCGGAACGTCCGCCGCAGGTCAGCGACCCACTCGCCGGGGATCTCCCACGGAATGAAATGCCCGCCGTGGTCGTGCGCCGTGACGTTGACGTGGGCGTACCAGGCAGCGCGGTCGCTGTCGAGGAAGCCGCGCACCCGCTCCTGGCTGGTCGTCACGCCGGGCGGGTTCTCGTAGCCGACGAAGGTGATGCCCGTGGGTGCCTCGATCACCGGCCACCGGTCGTGCGACGGTGTCCACGGGTAGCGGTTGTTGTTGGCGTAGGTGCGGATCGACGTGCTGATGGCGTTGCCCGCCCAGTAGATCGTCGCGTGCGTGAGCAGGTCGTCCCGGCTGAACACGCTCTCGACGTCCCCGCCGTTGTCGGACCAGTTCGTCCACCGCTCCAGGATCCAGGCCAGCAGGCCGGCCGGGGAGTCAGCCAGCCCGTAACCAAGCGTGGCCGGGTCCAGGACGTGCACGGCCAGATGAGCGGCGAAGCGCTTCTCTAGGGCCACGACCCGCTCGTGGACGGCAGGCGGGAGGTTCTCCGGGATAGGCCTGCCGCCGCTGAGGTCCCAGGCGCGGTCGCCGTTGAACAAGGTGAGCTTCTGGGCGGAGCCGATGTGGATCGCGTAGAGCTCGTCGGCGTACTTGTGCCCGAGCTGCCCGGTGACCAGCGCGCCGACATCGCAGCCCGCGGCTGCGTACTTCTCGTACCCGAGGACATCGGTCATCAGCTGGTGCCAGACGTCGGCGATCTTCCAGAAGTTCATGTCTGGCTGATTCGCCAGCGGGGTCGAGAACCCGAAGCCGGGCAGCGACGGCACGATGACGTCGAACGCGTCGGCCGGATCGTCGCCGCCCGCGGCCGGGTCGGCGAGCGGGCCGATGACCTTCGACCAGTGCCAGAACGTCCAGGGCCAGCCATGGCTGAGGATCAGCGGCACCGGATCCGGGCCGGTGCCGGGCTTGCGCATGAAGTGGACCGGCACGCCGCTGACGTCGACGCGGTAGTGCTCGTAGGCGTTGATACGGCGCTCGGCGGCGCGCCAGTCGAAGCCGTCCGCCCAGTAGGCCACGAGTTCCTGCAGGTCAGAGCGGCGCACGCCGTAATAGCCGTCGTCATGGCCGGCGTCGGGCTGCCACCGGGTAGCCGTCAGCCGGCGGCGCAGGTCATCCAGCACCTCGTCGGAGACGTGGATCGGCGTCTGCTCCAGCGGGAACGATCGTGTCGTCAGGGGATCCGTCCGCTCAGCCACGCGCAGACCGTATCAACCTTCGATGGAGCGGCTCCCTCCGCGAGCCGCGAAGGAATGCCACGTTCGTGTCATGCGGGCACCGGCTGCCGCCGGCCATCCTGAGCCGACAGCCCTGATCGATTGGCGCCAGCCCTGACCAGCAGGCGACAGCCGTGAGCGACACGGAAGGCGGCGGTCGTGATGCGCGAGCACACTTCCCGCGGCGGCCGGGCCGCCCGTAGCTTGCTGGCGGCCCTGATGGCAGTCATCATCGGCGTCCTCGGCGCCGTGGCTGTTTACGACACCTCCGTGCAGCCAGGAGCCGCGGTGGTCAGGGCGTTGCTCGAGCGACGCCCGCTGGTGCTCCCGCCGGCTGACTTCGTTCAGGTGGCCCGCACCGTGACCGAGCGGCGCGTACCGATCGCCGCGGCGGGCGCGCCGCTGGCGCACCTGGGCATCTACGCACCCGACGCCACCGGCGGCCAGCCGCGTCCGGTCATCCTGTGGGTGCACCGCGGCGGGTTCATCTCGAGTTCCGCGGGTACCGTGCGTGATTACGCCATCCTGCTCGCTCACGCCGGGTACCTGGTGGCGAGCCTTGACTACGCCCTCGCGCCCGGGGCGCGGTACCCGGTACCGGTCCGGCAGGGCAACGCCGCGCTGCGGTTCCTGCGCGCGAACGCCGGGCGGTTCGGTGGTGACCCGGCCCGCTAGCTCGTTCGTCCGTGACCGGCCGCGAACGTCGCGCCGCGCCGCCCGACGGCAGGCTTGTTTGCCCCGGAAATGATCCTTGTGGGACGCTGAAACCCGGCAAAGTGCGTGATGGCGTCGATAGGCATTCAAGTTGCAGGGGTGACCCGCGAGGCTACAGGTGAGTGATGACGTCAGTACTTTCGGAGCACGCCTGCGGGCCTGCCGGCGGCGGGCCGGACTCTCGCAAGACGAGCTGGCTGGGCGGTCGGGGCTGAGCGTTCGCGCGATCAGCGACCTGGAACGAGGCCGGACCCGGCGGCCGTATCCGAATACTTGCCTGCGCCTGGCGGACGCCCTGGAACTAGGCGAAACTGCGCGGGCGGAGTTCCTGGCCGCCGGGCGCGGCCCAGGCCAGCCCGAGATCGTCGCCGGCGTGCATCACCCGGCTGATGAGGCTGCGCAGGCCAGAGCCCCAGGGTCAGTCCCGCCGCGGCACCTGCCGGCCCCGGTGCCCGCCTTCGTCGGACGGCAGCCCGAGCTGGCCGCGCTGTTAGACCTGGGCCGTTATCGGCAGGCCGCTGATCACCACCAGCGGGCCATCACCCTGTTCCGGCATGGCCACGACCGCTCAGGCGAAGCCGAGGCGTGCGACGGCCTGGGTGAAGTCTCCCTGGCCCTGGGGCGGCCTGAGCTGGCTCTGGTCCAGCACGCCGCCGCGCGTGATCTGGCCGGGCAGGCTGGCAGCCTGGACGAGCAAGCCCGTGCGCATCACGGCCTGGCCTGCGCGTTCCAGGCCGCCGGCCGAGTCGACCAGGCCCAGCACAGTTTCGAGGAAGCGATCAGGCTTTACGCCCGGCTGGGGGCACCCGAGGCGGACCAGATCCGGGCTCGGCTCAGCTCGGCGGACGGCAACGGGAGCGCACGCCAGTAGGGTCGGGTGTCGTGGCTGACCGCGAGCTAGTGGTGCTGGGCACGGCGAGCCAGGCGCCGACCCGCCGTCGCAACCACAACGGCTACCTGTTGCGGTGGGACGGCGAGGGGCTGCTGTTTGACCCCGGCGAGGGGACCCAGCGGCAGATGCTGCTGGCCGGGGTGACGGCGAGTCAGGTCACCTGGATCTGCATCACGCACTTCCACGGGGACCACTGCCTGGGCCTGCCGGGCGTGCTGGCGCGGATGGCCCTGGACCGGGTGTCGCACCCGGTGCAGGTGTGCTACCCGGCGGACAGCCGGGCCGTCTTCACCCGGCTACGGCATGCAGCCTTGTTCCGCGACACGGTGGACCTGCGGGAATGGCCGGTCGGCGACGATGGCACCGTCACCGGCGGCCCGGCGTTCCGGCTGGAGGCGCGGCGCCTGTCCCATGGCGTGCCCGCCGTCGGCTACCGGCTGGCCGAGCCGGACGGCCGGCGGATGCTGCCGGGCCGGCTGGCCGCCGCGGGCATCGCCGGCCCGGACGTCGGGCGGCTGCAGCGCGAGGGCAGCCTGCTGGCCGGCGATCGCCTGGTAACCGCGGAGCAGATGAGCGAGCCGAGGCCCGGCCAGCGGGTCGCGTTCATCATGGACACCCGGCTGTGCGATGCCGCGTTCGCGCTGGCCGACCGGGCGGACATGTTGATCTGCGAGTCCACGTTCGCCGACGCCGACGCCGGGCTCGCCCGCGAGTACGGGCACCTGACCGCCGGGCAAGCCGGGCGCATCGCGGCCGAGTCGGACGCGCGGCTGCTGGTGCTCACCCATTTCTCGCAGCGCTACGAGCACGATCCGAGCGGCACGCAGCGGCTCGCCGACCAGGCCGCCGCCGCCTTCGGCGGTCAAGTCGTGCTGGCCGCCGACCTGGACCGGATCACTGTCCCCGCCCGGCGCCAGGCCGACCATCAGTCGGCACCGGGCTGACCACCAGCCGGCGCCGTCACTGCGGCGCCTGCGACATCGCCGGGCCAGCGAACATGTGGCTGCCCGAACCGACCTCGAAGACGGCCTCCCGGACGCCGCGGGCACCCGGAAGTCCGAAGCCCGCAGATCGCTCGGGGTAGCGTCGTCGCCTGGCGCGAGCCAGTCGTTGTAGCTGTTGCCCAGCTCCCGGCTGCGCAGGTCATCAGGGTTGGCGCGCTCGATGTACTCCACCCAGGCGGTCATCGACGCGAAGTGCCGCTGCACGATGCCGCGGCCCCGTACAGCTGGTGCAGGGTTCATCTCGCAGCCGGGATCACGGCCCGGCGTCTGCGGCGGCCCGAGAATTCTGTCTGCCTCAGCTGCGCCGAGTACACGCTCGCGCGGCGACTCGCCCCGCCCGTCCGGGCGCGCTATTTTCACCCTCAGTAGTTGCGTGAGCACAAGCTGCGAATCGGATCGCAAGGTCGGGGGAACGCATGTCGGCGGGGGAGCAGATGTCGGCCGGGAAGCACGTATCGGCCGGGAAGCACGTATCGGCGGGGAAGCGCGGGCCGGCCGGGAAGCGCGGGTCAGGGTCACGCGGCGGCTGCAGATGACGGCCCCGCCAGTCTCGCGGCGCGAGGCCATCGGGTACGGCGTGGGCACTGCGGCGGCCGGCGCCCTGCTCGGCACGCTGGGTACCCGCGACGCCGAGGCGGCCGCGGCCCGGACGCTCAGCGACTGGCTCGCCGGCCGGCCGGCCAGGGAGCTGCCGCAGCCGAGGGTGCTCCGCAGCTCGCACGGCGAGCTTGACGTCCGGCTGACGACCAGGCGCGGGATCGTCGACATGGGAGCGCCCCGGCGAGTCAGGACCTACACCTACGACGATGTCGTGCCCGGCTATACCTGGGAGATCAATCCCGGCGACATGCTGCGCGTGCACCTCAGGAACCGGCTGCCCAAGCTGCACCATCCGGATCACATGCGCATGGACCGCCCGCACGAGTGGACGACCACCAACCTGCACACGCACGGACTGCACGTGTCCCCGTCGGGCAACGCCGACAACATCTTCCTCGTGGTCCCGCCGGGCGAAGATCATCGCCTGGAGTTCCCGCTGCCCGCCGACCACACCGGCGGCCTGTTCTGGTACCACCCGCACCATCACGGCGGGGTGACCCAGTCGCTGCGGGGCGGCATGGCCGGGGCCATCATCGTCCGGGGCGACATCGACAAGGTCGAGGAGGTGCGCGCGGCCAGGGAAAAGCTCGTGGTGCTGCAGGCGATCGAGCTCGGCGACCATTACCAGCTGATGGAGCCCGATCCGGACCCGGCCCCCGACAAGTCGTTCTTCCCGAAGACGCAGGTCCTGTACACGGTGAACGGCGTGCTGCGGCCGAAGCTCACCATGTATCCGGGCGAGGTCCAGCGCTGGCGCATCCTGAACGCCTCGCCGGGCACGTTCATGTCCCTGCATCTCAAGCACCACGACTTCCACGTCCTGGCCTGGGACGGCCTGACCCTCGCGGCCCCCGAGACAGACGGCGTGGTCATGCTGTCGGCCGGCAACCGCGTCGAGCTGCTGGTCAAGGCCGGGCGGCCGGGGCGGTACGACCTGGTCCTGACGCCCGGCTCCAGCCAGTCTCCCGACATCCCGGGCATGCCGGCCGCGACCCCCGGCGGGTCCGCGGCAGGGATGGGCGGCATGCCCGGCTTCCCGCTCCTGAAGGGCGAGAATGACCGCCGCACCATCATGACCGTCGAGGTCAAAGGCCACGGGCCGCAGATGCGGCTGCCCACCGCCCTGCCGGCCTGGGATCCGCCTATCCGCCCGATCGCCCGGCACCGGGACTTCGCCTTCACCATCCAGGAGCCCGGCGGCGTGTTCATGAACTTCGGGATTAACGGCGTCGCCTACGACCCCGGACGCCAGCCCTACAAGCCCGTCGTGGGCACGGCCGAGGAGTGGACCCTGCGCAACGTCTTCGACCGGGAGGTAGCCGACCACGCGCACGTCTACCACATCCATACAAACCCGTTCAAGATAATCCGGCGCAATGGCAAGGTGCTGGAAAAGCCCCTGTGGCGCGATACCTACGTCATCACCAAGCACGACGGGGACTCCATTACCTTCGAGTCGAATTTCGACGACTACACCGGCCGGTTCGTCGAGCACTGCCACGTCGTGTCGCACGAGGACCTCGGAATGATGGCGGAGATCGAGGTAGTTCGCCCGCCCCGGCATTAGCCCTAGACCCGGCTCCGTGATCACGACCGTTTTGCCGCGCATAGCGCGGCAAAACGGTCGTGATCATGCGAATCCGTCGTCCCCGGGCGGGGGCGGGGCCTCCTATGGGGCGGGGCCGGGGGCGGCCCGGTTGCGGCTGGCCGGGTCGGATCGGGATACTTGGAACGCTCTTGCTGCTGACGCACCTGGTCGTCGCCTAACACGGCATTCGCGCCGGGCGGCGGTCTGAAGGCTGCGCCAGCGGACGGCTCGGGAGCGCTGGAGGAATGGTGGGCGGGGGGCTCTCGGAGGGCACTGGCGGCTTGGCCGCTGGCTCGCTGGTGGCGGGGTACCGGCTGGAGGAGCAGGTCGGAGCGGGCGGGATGGCGGTGGTGTTCCGCGCCCGCGATGAGCGCCTGGGCCGGCTGGTGGCGCTGAAGATCCTGGCGCCGGCGCTGGCGGCCGACGAGGCGTTCCGGCAGCGGTTCGTCCGGGAGTCACGGGCGGCGGCGGCCGTTGACGATCCGCACATCATCCCGGTGTTCGAGGCCGGCGAGGCGCGCGGGGTGCTGTTCCTGGCCATGCGCTACGTGCCGGGCGGGGACATGCGGACCATCCTGTACCGCGATGGCCCGCTGCCGCCGGCCCGGCTGGTGGCGATCGTCTCGCCGGTGGCCTCGGCGCTGGACGCCGCGCACGGCGCGGGGCTGGTCCACCGTGACGTGAAGCCGGCCAACATGCTAGTCGACATCCAGGCGGGGCGGCCCGACCACGTGTACCTGTCCGACTTCGGGCTGAGCAAGGGAGTGATGTCAGCGTCGGTCGGGCTGACCGGGACCGGGCAGTTCCTGGGCACGGTGGACTACATCGCCCCGGAGCAGATCGAGGGCAAGCCGGTCGACGGGCGGGTGGACCAGTACGCGCTGGCCTGCGCGGCGTTCGAGCTGCTGACCGGCGCGCCGCCGTTCCGGCGCGACGAGGCCATGGCGGTGATGTACGCGCAGCTGTCGGCGCCGCCGCCGCCGGTGACCGACCGGCGGCCGGACCTGCCGCCGGCCGCGGACCCGGTGTTCGCCAAGGCGCTGGCCAAGGCGCCGGGGGATCGTTACGCCAGCTGCCGGGAGTTCGCCGACGCGCTGCGCGGGGCGCTCGGCCTGGCCCCGTATGCCTCCGGCGCGGGATTCATCCCGCCGCCGGTTCACCCGCCGACCCAGACCGGCTGGCCGACTGGTCAGGGCGCCGCGCGCGAGCCCGTTCCCGGCGGCGACACCCTGGCGGGCATGGCGCCCGGCATGGGGCTGCCGACCGGGGCGGCGAGCATTCCCGGTCCGCCGGGCAGCGGCGCCGGCGCCCGCCAGTATGGCCCGGAGGGCGGTGACGACGGCGAGGGCCGGCCGGCCCGGCGCCGGCGCCCCGTCCTGATCGCGCTGGCCGCAGTCGCCGTCCTGGCGGTCGCGGGCGTCATCGCCGCGCTCCTGCTGGGCAGTCACGGCAGTAACGGCTCCGCGAGCCTCGCCATCGCCGCTCAGTCCGGCCTGCCGCCGGCGCATGGCGATGTCTACGTGATATATCGGGGCGGCACGACTGCGAGTGCCCAGATCCGCGGGCACGTCAATGGCGGGGCCAGCGGAGAGGTCGCCCGGCTGTACGCTCAGCAGTTCCCCTACCGGAGCAAGCCGTCGCCGGCCGGCTCGGTCGTCCTGCACGGGACAGGCGCGACCGCCGCGTACGCGTTCCAGGTGACGCCCAGCCTGGCCACGCGCTACAAGGTCGACCTCTTCCGGAGCGCCGCCGCCACCAAGCCGCTGGCCAGCTCGGCGACCAGCACGGTGTATGTCACCCTGGCCGGGCGGTCCGGACCGGCCCAGCCCTGCGGCCGCCCGGTCTGCCAGGAGACGTTCCGCGTCCGGGTGGCCGTGCCGGCGTCGGCGCTGACCACCGAGATGGGCAAGCGGTGGTACCCGTACTTCGGCGTGAACCTGGTCGCGAGCACCGCGCCCGCGCCGCCCACGGTGCTGCTGCTGGGAGCCGGCCACGCGCAGATCACCGGCTCGCAGCGCATCTCGGCCACCGAATTCGACCGGACGATCACCTTCTCGTTCCCGATCGGCACTCAGGCCTATGCGTGGAACTGGAGCGCATGCTCGAAGGGCACCGAGGCGCAAACCGGGATCGGGCTGCCCGGCCTCAGCGGATGCGCGGCCAAGAGCGCCAGCGCCGCGGCGGCAGCCCTGGTGCCATCCTCGTGCACGAGCCTGCACCCCTGTGCCGGGCCCGCGCTGGCGTCGGGTCCGACGACATCACCCGGGCCCATCACGGCAACGCCGACGGTGACCCCGACCCCGACGGTGACCCCGACGCCGACGGTGACTCCGACCCTCACTCCCACGCCGACGCCGACTCCCACCGTGACGCCGACGGCCACGCCGACGGCCACGAGCACCGGTCCCTAGGAGCACCGGCATCTAGCCGCGGCCTCTAGCGGCGGCGGCCCGGGCTCAGCTGCAGCAGGCGCCACCAGGTGAGCGCGATGAACATGGCCACGAGCACCAGCTGCATCCCCATGTCCAGCAGCCAGATATGCGGGGTGTGCTGCCACAGCGGATCCGGCGTGGACCCGGGCGGCGGCGGCGTGACCTGATTCAGGTTCACCGTGGCGGCCGTGGCGCCGAGGCCGCCGCGCGATGGCGAGAGCCAGGAGAGCTGCTCGAGGATGATCTTGCCGTTCAGGCGGAAGACGGCGCCGCTCAGGACGACCTCCATCAAGACCACCACGACCAGCAGCGGCATGGTCTTGTCCGACGAATCGACCACGGCCGAGATCAGCAGGCCCGCGGTCATCGAGGCCACCGCCAGCACGGCTATGGCCAGCATGATCTCGATCAGGGGGAGTGAGGTCAGGAAGGCTCCGTGCGGCGGCAGCGGCCGGCCTGCCAGCCCGATGAGCACCAGCACCACCGCCTGCGCGGCGCTGATCACGCCGAGGACCACGAGCTTGGACCACAGGTAGGCACCGGCCGACAGCCCGGCCGCCCGTTCTCGGCCGTAGATCGTCCGTTCCTTCACCAGCTCCCGGACCGCATTCGCGACCCCGGTGAGGCAGGCGGCCAGGATAAGGATGAGCAGCACCTGGATCGCGTTACCGTTGTTCGTCCCGGTCAGTCCCTGCGGCGCGGGCACGACCCGGATCACGGCGCCGAGAATGATCGGCAGCAGAGCCAGCGCCGCCACGAAGTTACGGTCCGAGGCGATCACCGCCAGGTACCGCCGGATCAGGGTGGACAGCTGGGCTAGCCGGGTCTGGGGCCGGGGCGGGGGCGCCGCCGCGGCGCCGGGCGCGGTCACGGCGGGCCGGCTGGCCTGGCTTACCACCGCGTACTGGGCGCAGTAGGCGGAACGGCGGTACTCTCCGGCCCAGTCCCGGTCCGGCTCGGCCTCGAAGGCCCGGAAGACCTGAGCCCAGCCGGGCTGACCGAAGTGCCGCAGGCCGTCGTCCGGGGGCCCGAAGTAGGCCACCTTGCCGCCGGGGACCAGCACCAGCAGCCGGTCGCAGATGCCGAGGTTGGCGACGCTGTGGGTGACCACGATAACCGTCCGCCCGTCGCTGGCCAGGCCGGACATCATCTCCATCACGGACATGTCCAGGCCGGGGTCCAGGCCGGAGGTCGGCTCGTCCAGGAACAGCAGGGATGGCTTGGTCAGCAGCTCCAGGGCGACGTTCACGCGCTTTTGCTGACCCCCCGACAGCGACGACGTCCGGGTGTCGGCGTGCTGCGTCAGCGCCAGCTCGTCGAGCACCTCAGTGATCCGGCGCTCCCGCTCAGCCGGGCTGGTGTCCTGCGGGAACCGGAGCTTGGCCGCGTAGCGCAGCGCTCGGCGGGCCGACAGCTGCGTGTGCAGGATGTTTTCCTGCGGCACCAGCCCGATCCGGTGCCGCAGCTCGGCGTAGTCGGCATACAGGTCGCGGCCGTCGTAGAGCACCGAGCCGTCGGTGGCGGGCCGCATGCCAGTCAGCGCCCCCAGCAGCGTCGACTTGCCCGCGCCGCTGGGCCCGATGACGCCCAGCAGGCAGCGGCCGCCGAGCGGGAAGCTGACGTCGTCCAGGATGACCTTGCCGCTGGGCAGCCGGACGGTCAGGCCGCGGGCATGGAGCGAGACGTCGCCGGTGTCGATGAACTCCTGGAGCTCCTCGCCGACCAGGCGGTAGTTGGCCGGGCCGATGCCGATGACATCCCGCTCGGTGACCGGCGCGGTGGTGATCCGCTGACCGTTGAGGTAGGTGCCGTTGTGGCTGGCCAGGTCGCTGATCTCGTAGCCGCCCCGGGCCGTCTTGCGCAGCTCGGCGTGGTGGCGGGACACGCTGAGGTCCGAGACGACGACCTCGTTGTCGTCGGCCCGGCCGATGCGCAGGACTCGCGCGGGCAGCCGCATGACCGCGCTGGGCATGCGCTCGCCCGGGACCGGCGGCCGGGCTGGCGGAGGCGAATCGGCCACGACCGTGGCCGGGCGGCCCGCCGGCGCGGCCGCGATCGAGCAGGAAACGACCGGGCCGCTTTCCGGATCGCCCAGCCGGACCTGGCACGCGCCGGTGATCTCGACTCGCTGCACCCGCAGCCCGTCGGCGAATGTGCCGTTCGTGCTGCCGGCGTCCTCGAAAAGCCACTGGTCCTGTTCGAGTCGCAGCACGGCATGCCGCCAGGAAACCCTCGGGTTATCCACCACGATGTCCGACTCCGGATCGCGGCCCACCCGATAGCTGGGCCCTGCTTGGAGTGTGTGATCGGATCCCTGGGCTCGGACCGCGAGCGATGGAGCAGGCGAGGAAACGGCGCGCTCGAGCGTCATCTTGTCACTATAGGGGCTTTGCCGCGGCAAAGGCCATAGCTTCCGCTACAGGGCCGTTACCTGGAAGCTCCGGGTTCCCGGCCGGGGCCGCGGGCCGGAAACCGTTATCTGCTTTCGGCCGCCTGGCCATTGTAATAGCTCCATTGCGGATGGCCTTTGAGAATGACGGTAATGGTAGCGTGAATCATCGGCGGACTTTCCGGGGCGCATTTAGCCGGGGTGCATGCGGAGGCCGGGCGGCCGCGAGATCGCGGGGAATGAGACCATGCGAGCATGCTGACGGCCAGCGCCACGACGAGCCCGGCCAGCCGGGGCCGGCGGGGCATCCGCGCGGCGCGGCGGCTGCTGCTGTGGGTCGTCGTCGCCGTGGCGGCGCTGACGGCCGCGAGCCTGCTCTACAACGTGGTCACCAGCGGCCCCGTGGGGCGCCCGGCCGGCCTGACGTTCGTGCGCGCCGGGCACATCCAGATCCGCTACCGGGCGTGGGGCACCACCGGCAGTCCGGTCGTGCTGGTGCCGGGCGCCTTCGAGACCGCCGACACGTTCGCGGCGCTCGGGGCGGACCTGGGTACCGACCACCGCGTGTTCGCCGTCGACCTGCCCGGCACCGGCTACAGCCAGGCCACGCCTCCGTTCACCGTCGCCGCCCACGCCGCGCGGGTACTGGCCTTCATCCAGGTCATGGGACTAACCGGTCGTAACGCCCCCGTCCTCGTCGGCCACTCCAGCGGTGCGGCCGTCGCCGGGCTGGCGGCCCTGGACGGCGGTCGGCGGGTCGCCGGCGTGATGTTCCTGGACGGCGACGCTGAGCCGCTGGCGATCCCGTCGTTCGCGCATGACGTCGTCATCGACCCCTTCCGGACCACGGCGTTCCGGCTGGGGCTGAGCCTCGACTGGGTCGTCCGCGCCATCTACGACTCGCAGTGCGGCCCCTTGTGTCCGCGGCTGACCCACGCCGGCGTGGAGGTCTGGCGCCGGCCGCTGCGCCAGCCCGGTAACGAGAACGCGCTGTGGGCCACCCTGCGGACGGGCATCCCGAGCCTCACCGGCGCTCAGCTGACCAGGCTGCACCGGACCCCGGTGCCCAAGAGCGTGGTGTTCGGGGTCAGCGACCCGCAGTACGGCCGGGCAGTGCCGGCCCGGGTAGCGGACCGGATCGGGGCGCCCCCTCCGGTCATCGTTCCCGGCCGCCACCTCACCATGATCTCCTCGCCGCGTCAGGTCGCGGCCGCCATCCGCGCCCTCTGCCGCCGGTCGGCAGCGACGGCGGGCTGAGACGCCTGGCCGGCTAGTGCCGGGCGACGACCCGGATGGTGCGCAGGCTCGGGTCGGCGGGGTCGGGCAGCTCCATGCCGGCGGCCAGGCCGCTGCGCAGGTACCGGAGAAGCTCGGCGGTGATGCGCTCGCCGGGGATGATGACCGGAATGCCCGGCGGGTAGGGCGTCATCTGCTCGGCGGCGATCCGCCCCACGGCGTCATCGGCGGCGACCGTCTCCTTAGCGGCGAAGAACGCGTCGCGCGGCAGCATCGCGGGCTCGAGCTCCAGCTCCTCGGCGCTGGGCAGGTCCACTTCCGCTGCCGCAGGCAGGTCCCCGGCCTCGGTGAGCGCGCTCAGCGCCGACAGCAGCCGAGCGGCCGTCTTGTCATCATCGGCGAGCGAGATTGTCGCCTCGACGCGGCGGTGGTCGCTGAGGCCCATGTCGATGCGCTCGTGCTCGCGCAGCCAGTCGGCCGCCGCGTAGCCGCTGGTCCCCAGGTCGGATACGTCGATCACGACGTGCAACGGATCGAGGTCATGCGAGGCCTCGGTGCCTACGAACTCCTCGCCCAGCACGTGCAGCCCGGGCAGCGCCTCCACTTCGGTCCGCACCTGCTCAGCGAGGCTGAGCGCGGCGCCGAGCTGACTGCGGCCGTGCTGGACCATCTGCCGGCGCCACCCGTCCAGCGCCGCGTACACCAGGACGTTCGGACTGGTGGTCATGAGCAGGTCGGCGCAGGCCGACAGCTGGTCGGGATCGACCAGGCGGCCCTGGTGGTGGAACACCGAGCCCTGCTCGAATCCGGTGCCCATCTTGTGCACGCTGACCACGCACACGTCCGCGCCGGCGTCCATGGCCCACGTCGGCAGGCTGGGATGGAAGGGCAGGTGGGCGCCCCATGCCTCGTCCACGATCAGCGGCTTGCCGCGCTCGTGGCAGATCTCCACGATCGACTTGATGTCCGCGCAGGTGCCGTAGGGCGTCGGGCTGACGATCAGCGCCCCGGCCGCGTCCGGGTGCTCCTCCCACGCGCGGGCCACCTGGACCGGCGAGGGCGGGTGGGCCAGGTGCAGCCGGGAGTCATACAGGGGCCGGATCCACTGCGGCTGCAGCCCGCTGAAGACCAGCCCGGCGACCACTGACTTGTGCGCGTCCCGGCTCACCAGCAGGTCGCCCTGGCCGCCGGCTACCGCCAGCATCGCTGCCTTCACCGACAGGGAACTGCCGCAGGTTGAGAAGAAGGCCCGCTCGGCGCCGACCGCGTCCGCCATCAGCTCCTGCGCCCTGGCCAGGTACCTGGCCGAGGACTTGCGGTCATCCAGCCCGGCCGTGGCCAGCACGTCAGAGCGGAACGCGTCCTCGCCGATCACGGCCCGGGTGGTCGGCGCCGCGGCCCTGGCGATGCCCCTGTGGCGTGATCCCGTACCGCCCGAGCGCGTGGTAGTCAGCCAGGGCATCCAGCAGGGGCGCGCCCGTGTGGTCCATGGCCCGGCCCGGCGTCAGCGCGCGGCCTTGCGCGCGGCGCGCCTGGAGCGCGGCGCACGCCGGGCGACCGTGGTCACGGCCGAGTCGGCTCCGTGCAGCACCCTGGCCGTCCGGGCCGACGGGTCATGGCGGTCGGCGGCCGTGGCGAGGCGATGGACCAGCCGCCGGGTCAGCGGCAGCGCGATGGCCAGCAGCAGCCAGGTCCGCAGCCGGCGGGAGAAAAAGAGCCACATACTTAGCGTCCCTTCGTGGCGGGCATGCCCAGGTTCTTGCCTGGCGCCGGTACCCTCAGCGCAGCGCTCTAACCACTGGGCTCTAGTCACGAGCCCGGACGGCGGTGTGCCACCATAACCAGCCAGATGCGCTATTCGCCCCACGTGAGCCGGTTAGGGCGCTTACCCTCAGGCCGTGAGCTCGCACCACAGAGCGGGCGTGGTCGACCGGATCGTGGCGCCCGCCAGGCCGACCCGCCCGGCCCCAGCTCACCGGCGCCCGACCAGCCTGCTGAAGCAGGTGGGCCTGGCGCGCCTGCTCTACGGCAAATCCCGGCAGCTGATCTACGAGCTGGCCAAGTTCGGCATTGTCGGCGTCCTGGCCGTCCTGGTCGCCGATGGCGGGACCAATGTGCTGCACTTCCAGGCTGGCATCGGGCCGCTCCTGTCGAACGTGATCGCCACCGTCGTGGCCACGGCCGTTTCCTACGTGGGCAACCGCTACTGGACCTTCCGCGACAACCAGCGCGCCAGCGTCAGCCGCGAGGGCTTCCTGTTCTTCGTGCTGAACGGCATCGGGCTGGTGATCCAGCTCGCGTGCCTCGCGGTCGGCACCTACGTGCTGGGCCTGCACGACAGGCTCTCCTACAACATCTTCCTGATCATCGGCATCGGGCTGGCCACCCTGTTCCGCTACGCGGCCTACAAGAAGTGGGTGTGGCCAGCGCAGCCGGTCATGAGCGCGTAACTGGCGGCATGGGCGAGCTATCGCCGCGGCGGCTCCCTGGCATGAGGGGCGTCCCCATCAAGACTCGCAGAGGAGGAACCCGCAATGAAGGACACGCAGAAGTCCGCCAAGAGCACCATCGCGGCCGACAAGAAGTTCGAGGGAGCGGCACCATGCCATCATCAAAGCCAGCGCGGCAGCCCTCTCGCCGAGAACCTGGTATGGAATGCCCGCGTACGCCAGGCACGGCAATGTCATCTGCTTCTTCCAGCCCGCGCAGAAGTTCAAGACGAGGTACGCGACGCTGGGCTTCAGTGACAAGGCGAACCTCGACGAAGGCGCCATGTGGCCGACCAACTTCGCGCTGGAAGAGTTGACCGCCGCCGAGGAGGCAAGGATCAGCGCGCTCGTGAAGAAAGCGGCGAGCTGAGGACTGAGCGGGCGGCCACCGCCTTCGACCCGGTGCTGTACCGGCAACGCCGCACTGGGCGAACATGTTCGTTAGACTGGGGTCATGGTATCGAGGGCTCGCCCGGTCGTGAGCCGCCGGGAGCGGCCGGCCAAGCCAGCCCTGACGCGCGAGGGCATCGTCGCCGCCGCTGTCGAGGTGATGCAGGCGGAAGGGCTGGACCGGGTCACGATGCGGCGCCTGGCCCAGGAACTGGACACCGGCGCGGCGTCGCTCTACGTCTACGTGCGCAACACCGCCGAGCTTCACGCGGCCATGCTCGAGGAGCTGCTCGGCCAGGTCGACCTGAGCCCGGTCACGACGGCGGGTGACTGGCGTGACCGGCTCATCGAGGTCCTCTGGTCCTACACCCGCATCCTTTTCGAGCAGCCGGGCCTGGCCCAGTCGGTGCTGGTGACCAGGCCATCCGGGCCCGCCTACCTCGGCCTGGCCGAGGCGATACTGGCGCTGCTGTCGGCCGGCCGGGTGCCGCCGGACCGGGCAG
>DATCEO010000252.1:0-12227 GCA_036510065.1 Streptosporangiaceae bacterium
CGGACGGCCGCCGTCAATGACGAAAGCTACCGAATGCTCCTTGTACTCCGGCGTAAATGCGCGGCGTGTCGAACCCATTTCTCATTCTCCCGACGAATCGGGCAGCTAAGCCGGGTGTCCACCGAAGCGGGTACGGTCCACTGCCAGGATGTGACTTCCAGTTCGGTTGCGGCGGGTGACTGGCTGATGCACCAGGCGTATGCGGGGAGGGGCTGACGTGGAGGGACGCAGGGGGGCGCTGGCGCTGGTCGCCGCGGAGGGCGACGCACCGGTCTTACCGGGGCCGGCGCTGTTCGGGGAGATGCTGGCCGGCTGGCGGCGCCAGCAGCAGGCCCGGCGGCTGAGCGGCCCGCTGGTCGACGGGCGGGAGCGTATCGTGCGCCGGTTCGCTGAGTTCGCCGGCTGCCTGCCGTGGGACTGGGCGCCGGCGCAGGCAGAGGCGTGGACGGCCGGGGCCGGATGGGCGCATTCGACGGTCCGGGCCTATCAGGGCGCGCTGAGCATGTTCCTGGACTATGCCTGCGATCCGCGCTACGGGTGGGTGGCTGAGTGCCGGCAGCGGGTGGGCAGCACGCCGGTGCAGGTGTTCCATGAGGGCAACACCGCGGTGCACGCCGCTGAGTACGAGGGCCGCGCGGAGCGCCGCCCGCTGACGCGGGCTGAGCTGCAGGCGTTCTTCGACGCCGCGGACGACTGGGCGGAGAAGGCAGCGTGCTCGCGGCGCAAGGGACAGCTGGCGGCGTTCCGCGATGCGACCCTGTTTAAGGTGGTCTACGGGTGGGGGCTGCGCCGCCGCGAGGCGGCGATGCTGGACGTGGCCGACTTCGGGCCCAGCCCGGCGGCTCCCGAGCTCGGCAGCTTCGGGGTCTGCCATGTCCGCTGCGGCAAGGCGATGAAGGGAAGCCCGCCCAGGCGGAGGGCCGTCGCTACGGTGATGCCGTGGGCAGCCGAGGCATTAGGGCAGTACCTGGATGACGTGCGGCCCCGCTACGGCTGCAGCCGGCATCCGGCGGTGTGGCTGACCGAGCGCGGCGGCCGGATCTCGCCCCGGCAGATCGACGACCGGTTCGCCCAGCTTCGCGGGCTAGCGGGTCTCCCGGCTGATCTTTCGGTGCACTGCCTGCGGCACTCGTATGTGTCGCACCTGATCGAGGACGGCGCTGACCCGCTGTTCGTGCAGTGGCAGGCCGGCCATTCGTGGGCGTCCACCACGGCCGCTTACACCACGGTCGGGCAGGACGCCAGGAACCGGATGCTGCGCCGCGCGCTGGCCCGCGCCTACGAGGGAGAGGGCGGCTGATGACACGCAAGATCGGTTACCGGTGGCAGCTGCGGCGGCTGATGGCCGACCGGGACATGTACGCGACCACGGACCTGCGGCCGCTGCTGGCCGAGCGGGGCGTGGTGCTGTCCCGCGAGCAGGTCTACCGGCTGGTCGCCCGGACCCCGGAGCGGCTCAGCCTCGCCACGCTCGCCGCCCTGTGCGACATCCTGGGCTGCCAGCCAGGCGACATCGTCGAGCCGGTCACGGCAGCCGGGCCGGGCCCGCGCCCGGGAACGCAGGCAGCGGCGCTGCCGCGGCCGCGGCGGGCCCGGGTGCTGCCCGGCCCCGGGTGACAGCGCGATGACCAGGGCTGCCAGCTGCCGGGCCGGTCATGACATGCCCGGCGGCGGGCGGCCCGGCTGCCCGCGCTGCCGCCGGGATCAGGTCGTGGAGATGGCGGCAGCGGCGGAAGGGTCGCTGCCACGGCCGGTGGTGGCCGCCGCGGTCGACGCGGCAGCGGCCACCGGGCAGCTGCTGTGGCATCTGGGCGAGGCGCTGGCCGCCGACCCGGACGCGCTCAGGATCGGCGCCCCGCCGGTCGCGGGCCGGCTGACGGCCGAGCTGATCGCCCGCGGCTCGGGCACGCTCACCACGCCCGCCTGCGCGGCCTGCGGCCGGAGCGGGATGCCGCTGTTCCGCGGTAACGCCGGCGGGGCCTGCCAGCGGTGCCGGGCCTGGCAGCTCGCCGCCGCGTGCAGCGGCTGCGGCAAGGTGAAGCCGACCGCGGTGCGCACCAGCGCCGGCCAGCCGCTCTGCGAGGTCTGCCGCCGCCGCGTGCGCGGGCACCGCCAGTGCGGTGCCTGCGGCAAGACCGCCCCGATCGCGGTCCGGGCACGCGACGGCAGCCCGGACATCTGCGTGACCTGCTACCGGATGCCCGAGGCGGCCTGCAGCGTGTGCGGCCGCCGCCGCGAGTGCAATTTCGCGGGCACCAGCCGTCCGGTCTGCGCGTCGTGCTCGCCCCGCGCGACCGCGCCATGCGCGCGCTGCTGGCAGGATCGCCCGGTCGAAGCGCGATGGCCGGAAGGACCGGTCTGCGACCCCTGCTACCGCGCCGCGCTGCGCCACCGGGGACGGTGCGCGGCCTGCGGCCAGGAGCGGCGGCTGGTCGCCCCGCCCGGCGCGGACGCCGATACCTGCTCAGACTGCGCCGGGCTGCCGGTCACCCATGCGTGCGCGGACTGCGGGACCGAGGACAAGCTCTACGAACGCGGCCGCTGCGACCGCTGCAGCCTGCGGCGGCGGTCCGCAGCGCTGCTGGCCGGCCCCGGCGGGGGCATCCCGGCAGCGCTGACGCCCGTGCTCGAGGCGATCTGCGCAGCCCGCGCCCCCAGATCAGCGCTCAACTGGCTGAACAGAAGCTCCAGTGCGGTCATCCTCGCTGACCTCGCATCCGGGAAGCTGCCCGCCACCCACCAGGCGCTCGACGCCCACCCGAGCCGCCGGGCCGCTGGCTTCCTCCGGCAGATGCTCACCGCCGGCGGCGTGCTCCCTCCCAGGGACGAGGACTTCGCCCGCACCGAGCAATGGCTCACCAGCCTCCTCGCCGCGATCGAGCCAGCCGCCGGGCGGCGGATCGCCCGGGCCTACGCCACCTGGCAGGTGATGCGCCGCCTGCGCGCCAGCGCCGGGCACGCCGCCCGCCCCCGCACCTACACCGCCCACGCCCGGCGCAACATCCGCGCCGCCGCCAGCTTCCTGACCTGGATTCACGGCCGCGGCCGCACCCTCGGCACCTGCCAGCAGCCCGATATCGAGGCATGGCTTGCCACCGGCCCGGCCGCCTGCCAGGCGCGGGACTTCCTGTCCTGGGCCGCCAGGCACCGGCACTGCCAGGCATTCCCCGTTCCCGGCCCGGTACGTGCCAGCGGCACCGCCGCAAGCCAGGACCAGCGGTGGGCGCTGACCGCCCGGCTGCTCCACGACGACACCCTCGACCTCACCGACCGGGCCGCCGGCTGCCTGCTGCTGCTCTACGGCCAGCAGCTCTCCCGGATCGCCGCCATGACCACCAGCCAGGTCACCAGCCGCGACGGCACCGTGCTGATCTGCTTCGGCGACCACGAAATTCCCGTCCCCGAGCCGCTCGCAGTCATCCTCACCGAGCTGATCCGCTCTGGCCGCACCCACACCGGGACCGGCTCCCCCTCCATCACCCCATGGCTGTTCCCCGGCGGGCTGCCCGGCCAGCCCATCACCGCTGCCCGCCTCAGCGCCCGCCTGCACGCTCTCGGTATCTACGCCATGGCATACCGCCGCGCCACACTCACCGACCTCGCCGCCCAGCTGCCCGCCGCGGTCCTCGCCGACCTGCTCCACCTCAGTCGCGGCACCGCGACCCGATGGGTAAACCAGGCCGGAGGAGACTGGTCCCGTTACGCGGCCGAACTAGCACGAGCCCGCTCATCACCACCCCCGACGAATACCCCCGCCGCCGAGCCCCGCACCTGACGCATTCAGCATGGTTGGTAAACCGCTCACTACCAGTTTCAACGCGGGCATGTCGCTGCAGGCGCTGATGGCCTTGCTCGGACATGTTTCCACCGAGATGACCTTGCGCTACGCCTCCCTGGCCGCACCCGCCATCCGCATCGCCTACGAGGAAGCGATGAACAAGGCCCGGGCCCGGCTGACCCTGCCCATCGCCCCGGCCGGCCAGCCGATCATCCCCGGCCGGATCGAATGGCTGCGCACCGAGATGCTGAAGACCAGGGTCGCGCACGGCTACTGCTCCCGCCAGCTCGCCGCCGAAGCCTGCCCCTACGCCAACATCTGCGAGCAATGCGACAACTACGTCACCGCCCCCGAGTTCATCCCCCAGCTCCAGGCCCAGCTCGCCGACGTCACCGCGCTCCGCGACGACGCCGCCGAACGCGGCTGGCACACCGAGGTCGCCCGGCACTCACGCGTCATCACCAGCATCCAGAACCACCTGCCACGCCTCACCCGAACCGCCGAAACAGGACACCCCACCTGATTCCGCCCCCGAGGGCCGGTTAATCGAGCGATGGTTCGCCGAATTGCAAAGGCGATGCCTCGAACGCGGCGTGTTCTGCTCCCTCGACGAGCTCACCACCGCCCTCGAAGACTGGATCAAACTCTGGAACGCAGCCGCCCGGCCCTTCACCTGGACCAAGACCGCCGACCAGATCATCGACCGCATCTGCCGCTACTGCTCACGCATCTCCGAACCGGCTCACTAGGGGCCAGAGCCCTGCGATGAAGTTACTTTCGTCCCGGGCCGGACACCGCGGCCCAGATCGCCCGGCCCGCGCGCCGCGGCCGGGGCACAGTGGCGAAGGTCCCGACTCGGCTGGGCAGAACGCCTCTGGCCGGACTCAGGCCCCGCCGCATCCTGGACAGTGTCGGCGCTGTCACCGTCGGCGGACGTGTTAGCAGACAGGAGGCGGCGGCTATGACTAGGCGCCCCGAACTTGGCGAACTCGGCCTTGGAACAGGCAAGAAGGCCCGGCTGCAGCGGATCTTGTACAGTCACGGGCAGCGCAACGGCACGGCGCTATTCCTGCCGTACGACCAGGGCCTCGAGCACGGCCCCCGGGATTTCTTCGCTAACCCGGCGGCCAGCGACCCCCGCTACATCATCCGGCTGGCGCTGGAGGGCGGCTTCAACGGCATCGCCCTGCAGATTGGCCTGGCGGAGAAGTTCTACTGGGACTACGCCGGCGAGGTTCCGCTGATCCTCAAGCTGAACGGCAAGACCGATATCCCGCCCGACGCTGACGCGCTGTCCCCGCTGCATGCCAGCGTGGCCGACGCGGTCCGCCTCGGCGCCGACGCGGTCGGGTACACCATGTATGTTGGCACCCCCGCCGCCGAGCGGGACTTCGCGCAATACCGGCAGGTGCGCGAGGACGCCCGCCAGCTGGGCATGCCCCTGATCGTCTGGGCCTACCCGCGTGGCTCGGCCATTGAGGCCAAGGGCGGCAACGATTCCTTCTACGCCGTGGACTACGCCGCCCGGACCGCCAGCGAACTTGGCGCCGATGTCGTCAAGGTTAACTTCCCGCACCCGGAGAAGCGAGACGGCGTCATGGAGCCCTACGAGACCGATTTCACCTCCCAGCAGGCCATGAACGCCGTCGTCACGTCGGCGAACCGGACGCTCCTGCTGGTCTCCGGCGGCGGGCGAGCCGGAGACGAGGCGATGCTGGAGAAGGCGCGGGAGTCGATGGAAGCCGGCGCCACCGGCCTCATCTTCGGCCGCAACGTCTGGCAGCGCGAGCATGACGAGTCGCTCAAGTTCGCGGGGCGGCTCCAGGAGATTCTCGCCAAGTACCCGACCAGTTCGCGGTAACGCAGCAGCCTGGGAGAGGGGGCAGCCATGTCGGGTCAGTCAGAAGAGATCGGGCCAGTGGGGATCCTGGTCGGTTACGACGGGTCGCCGGGCAGCGAGGAGGCGCTGGCCTGGGCGGTCCGGGAGGCCCGGGCGCGCGGCTCGATGCTCACCGTGTGCCAGGCGTGGCAGCAGGGATCTCCGGTGCCGTCGGCGGCGGACGCACCCGATCTCGCGCGGCCAGACGGCGAGCGGGTACTGGCCCAGGGGATACGGCGGGCGCAGGCCCTGCTAGGCCCGGGCGAGATCCGGCCGCTGCTCACCGCCGGCTCGGCCGCCGCCGCGCTGTGCGACCACAGCGCCAGCGCGCAGATGGTGGTCGTCGGCTCGCGCGGGCTGGGCGGTCTGCCGGGGCTGCTGCTGGGCGCGGTTAGCTCGCAGGTGGCGATGCATGCGGTCGGACGGGTCGTGGTGGTGCGCGGGCGCTGGCGGGGTCCCGGCCACGCCCGCGAGCCCGTGGTGGTCGGCACGGAGGGATCACCAGCCTCGGCGGATGCGGTGGAGTTCGCTTGCGAGGAGGCCGCGCTGCGCGGTACCTGGCTGCTGGCGGTCTGCGCCCTGGCTGACGCGCCGGGCAGCCTGGGCGGATGGGACCAGATCGAGAATCACTTCGATGACCTGATCGGCCGGGCGGAGAAGGAGCATCCCGAGGTGGTCGTGCGCCGGGACGTCACGGAGAGTTCCGCGCGCACGGCGCTGCTGACGGCCGCGCGTGAGGCCCAGATGCTGGTCGTGGGCGCCCGCGGCCTCGGCGGTGTGCGCGGCATGATGCTGGGCTCGGTCAGCCAGGTCCTGCTGCAGCACGCGCCCTGCCCGGTCGGCGTGGCGCGCCCGAGACAGTCGCCGAAGGAGCGAGATGACTGAGGCCGCCGTCATGTCCAGGGCCGGCCTGGACGAGCTAGTCGCGGCCCTGATCGCGGAGGGCTACCGCGTGATCGGCCCGACTGTGCGTGATGACGCGATCGTGCTGGCCGAGCTTGAGTCCGGCGCGCAGCTGCCGTCGGGCTGGGGCGTGGACAGCGCGCCCGGCCGCTACCGCCTGCGCCGCCGGGCCGACGAGGCCGTGTTCGGCCACTCGGCCGGATCGCAGTCCTGGAAGGAGTTCCTGCACCCGTCGCAGCAGCTGCTGTGGTCGGCTGACGGCGACGGGTTCACGCCGGCCCGGCCGGAGGCCGTCCGGTATGCGTTCCTCGGCGTGCGGGCCTGTGACCTGGCCGCGATCGCCACGCTGAGCGTGGTGCTCGGCGGCGGGGCGCACCCCGCGCATCCCGACGGCGGGTTCGCCCGGCGCCGGGAGGGCCTGTTCGTGGTCGCGGCGGGGTGCACCGAGCCCGGTGGCGTGTGCTTCTGCGCGTCGATGGGTACCGGGCCCCGGCCAGGCCCGGGCTACGACCTCGCGCTGACCGAGCGCATCGACTCTGGCGGCCATCGTTTCGTCGTGGAGGTGGGCAGCGTGGCGGGAGAGCGGGTCCTTTCCGGGCTGACCCATCGCGGCGCTACCGGCGCTGAGGTCGACGAGGCGCGCGACGCCGTCGAGGCCGCGTCGGCGCACATGGGGCGGCAGATGCCGGCCGTTGACCTGCGCCAGCTGCTCGCCGACAGCCGCGAATCGCCGCTCTGGGATCTCGTTGCCGACCGCTGCCTGACCTGCGGCAACTGCACGATGGTCTGCCCGACTTGCTTCTGTACCACCACCCGGGACAGCACCGACCTCACCGGCGAGCACGCGGAGCGGTCGCAGCACTGGGCATCGTGCTTCGAGTCGGACTTTTCCTACCTGCACGGCGGCAGCGTCCGGGTCTCGGGGGCCAGCCGGTACCGGCAGTGGATTACGCACAAGCTGAGCACCTGGCACGAGCAGTTCGGCAGCTCCGGCTGCGTGGGCTGCGGGCGCTGCATCGCGTGGTGCCCGGTGGGGATCGACATCACCGCCGAGGCAGCGAACCTGGCGGAGCTGCGGGAGGCCAGCTCGGCCGGAGAGGACGAGCCCGGTGAGCAGTTCTGAGGAACTAACCGGCTTCCCGTTGTTCGACCGGCTCACCGTGGCGCAGCGCGCGCTGGTGGCGGGGGTCGCCCGCGAGGTCACTTTTACTGCCGGAACGAGGCTGTTCGACGAGGGCCAGCTCGCTTCAGGGTGCTGGCTGATCCGGGCTGGCCAGGTGGCGCTCGGAACGGCGGTCCCCGGCCGCGGGCAGGTCGTGGTGCACACGGTCGGCCCTGGTGACGTGCTGGGCTGGTCGTGGCTCGTCCCGCCGCACCGCTGGCATTTCTCGGCCGCGGCGACCGGGGCCGTCCGCGCCGTCCAGCTGGAGACGACGCAGCTGCTCGCGCTCGCGGACGGCGATCCGGCTCTGGGCTATCCGTTAGCGCTCGGGCTTTTCGAAGTCCTGCTCGGCCGGCTGCAGAACACCCGCTCGCGCCTGCTCGACCTGTACGGGAGCCCTCGTGAGCGCTGATGCCCCCAGGGTAGCGGCCGTCCCAGCCGGGGCGGGGGAGGAGACGATGCTGCCGGTCTCGCACCGGGTGACCGGCCGGCGGGCGGAGACCCGCGACTGCGTGACCCTGCGTCTGGAGCCGTGCGGCGCGGCGCTGCCGCCCTTCGCGGCGGGCCAGTTCACCATGCTCTGCCGGCCTGGCGTCGGCGAGATCGCCATCTCGATCAGCGGTGACCCGACGGCGGCAGACGGGTCGCTGACCCACACGATCCGGGACGTCGGCAACGTCAGCCGCGCGCTATGCCAGGCCGGCCCCGGAGACGTGATCGGCGCCCGCGGACCCTACGGCACGAGCTGGGGCCTGGACACCGCCGTGGGCCGCGACCTGGTGATCGTCGCCGGCGGCGTGGGCCTGGCCCCGGTGCGGCCGATCCTGCTCGGTGCCCTGGCGGCCCGCGACGCCTACCGCCGGATCATGCTCGTGGCCGGGGCCCGCAGCCAGGCGGAACTCCTGTTCCGCGAGCAGCTCGCGCAGTGGGCGAGCCTGCCGGGCGTGGAGGTCGAGCTCACCATCGACCAGCCCGCGGCGGACTGGGACGGCGCGGTCGGCTTCGTGACCGAGCCGCTGGGCCGCCTGACACTGGATCCGCGGCAGACCGTTGCCTTCATCTGCGGGCCGGAGCCGATGATGCGCTTTAGCGCGGGCGTCCTGCTGGGCAAAGGCGTCGCGGCCGGTGACATCCGGGTCTCGCTGGAGCGGAACATGAAATGCGGGGTGGGGCTGTGCGGGCATTGCCAGCTCGGGCCCCTGCTGCTGTGCCGCGACGGCCCGGTCCTCGACTATGCGCGCGTCCAGTCCCTGCTTGACGTCCGGGAGCTCTGATTTGCGATGAGCGGGGTTGCTCCGATGACCGGCCCGCTGACCCTGGCCGTCTGGAAGTTCGCGTCCTGTGACGGCTGCCAGCTGACCCTGCTGGACTGCGAGGACGAGCTTCTCACGCTGGCCGGCCAGGTGCGGATCGCGCACTTCCTGGAGGCATCCAGCGACGTGCTGCCGGGGCCGTATGACCTGTCGCTGGTCGAGGGCTCGATCACCACGCCCGGCGACGTCCAGCGGATCCGCCGGGTGCGCGAGCAGTCGAAGGTCTTGATCACCATCGGCGCCTGCGCCACCTTCGGAGGCATCCAGGCGCTGCGCAACTTCGCCGATGTGCGGGAGTTCCGCTCCGTCGTCTACGCCAGCCCCCAGTACATCGACACGCTGGCCACCTCGACGGCGATATCGGCACACGTGCCGGTCGATTTCGAGCTGCGCGGGTGCCCGATCGACAAGCGCCAGCTGATGGAGGTGATCGGCGCGTTCCTCGTCGGCCGCAAGCCCGATATCCCCGACACCAGCGTCTGCACCGAGTGCAAGCGCCGCGGGCTGACCTGCGTGATGGTCGCCGACGCGACGCCATGCCTGGGCCCGGTGACGCACGCTGGCTGCGGTGCGCTGTGCCCGGCTGTGCGGCGCGGCTGCTATGGCTGCTTCGGGCCGATGAGCGGCGCTAACTTGCCGGCGCTGATTGGCCAGCTGCATACGTGCGGGATGAGCCCGCGGACGGTTGACCTGGTGCTGTCGACCTTCAACGTCGCGGCGCCGGGCTTCGCACGACCCGAAGCAGAGGATGAACTATGACGCACCGTAGCAGGCAGCTCCGCGTCAGCGCGCTGGCCCGCGTCGAAGGCGAGGGGGCGCTGAGCGTCATCGTCTCCGGTGGCCAGGTGCGGGACGCGCAGCTGCAGATCTACGAGCCGCCCCGGTTCTTCGAGGCATTCTTGCGTGGTCGGCAGCACACCGAGGTCACCGACATCACGTCGCGGATTTGCGGCATCTGTCCCGTCGCCTACCAGGCCAGCGCCTGGCTGGCGATCGAGGACGCGTGCGGCGTTACCGTGAGCGAGCCCATCGCGGATTTGCGGCGGCTGCTGTACTGCGGCGAGTGGATCTCCAGCCACGCGCTGCACATCTACATGCTGCACGCGCCGGACTTCCTCGGTTACCCGGATGTCGTCGCGCTGGCCCGCGACCACCGCGAGCTGGTCGAGCGGGGGCTGCGCCTGAAGAAGGCCGGCAACGCGATCCTGGGGGTGGTCGGCGGCCGGGCCATCCACCCGGTCAACTGCCGGGTTGGCGGCTTCTACCGCGCGCCGACGAAAGCCGACCTGATCCCGCTGGCGGAGCAGCTGCGCCGGGCGCTCGACGACGCGCTGGCGACCACCGGCTGGGTAGCGGGGTTCGACTATCCCGACGTGGAGCTGGAGCACGAGCTGCTGGCCGCGCGCGAGCCGGGCCGCTACGCGATCGAGTGCGGTCAGGTGGCGTCCGCGGGCGGGCTCGCCTTCCCGCCGCGCGAGTTCGGCGAGCATGTGGTCGAGCACCAGGTGCCGCACTCCACCGCCCTGCACGCGACTCTGGACGGCCGGGGCTACCTCACTGGCCCGCTGGCGAGATACACGATTAACGCCGCTGAGCTGTCGCCGATCGCCCGCGAGGCGGCGGCCGCCGCTGGCCTCGGACCTGCCTGCCGTAACCCGTTCCGCAGCATCGTCGTCCGCGCGGTCGAGATCGTCTACGCTGCCAGCGAGGCGCTGCGGATCATCGACGAGTACGAGCGCCCGGAGCCGCCCGCCGCCGGCGTGCCGCCGGCGGCGGGCGTGGGCCACGGCGTCAGCGAGGCGCCGCGCGGCCTGCTGTACCACCGTTACCAGCTGGCCGCCGACGGCCGCATTGAGTCCGCCACCATCATCCCGCCCACGTCGCAGAACCAGGCCGCCATCGAGGCGGACCTGCGGGCCGTCGTGGCGGCGCATCTGGATCTCGACGACGCTGAGCTCACCGCCCTGTGCGAGCGGACCATCCGCAACTACGACCCGTGCATCTCCTGCGCGGCCCACTTCCTTGACCTGCGGGTCGAGCGGCGGTGACCGAGCCTGGAGCGCCAGCGCACGGGCCGCGTTCCCAAGCGGCCGCGCTGCGGGCGGCGGTGATCGGTATCGGCAACCTGTACCGCCGCGACGACGGCATCGGGCCGGCCCTCGTGGCCGCCCTCAAGCGGCTCCGTCCGCCCGGCGTGTCGCTGACTGTCGCCGACGGCGAGCCCAGCCAGCTGCTCGATGCCTGGTCAGGGGCGCCGCTGGCGATCGTCGTGGACGCCGTGCTCTGCGAGGCGCCCGCCCCCGGCCGGATCCACCGCACCGTCATCCACCGCACAGGCCGGGGATCCGGTGCTGATGATCTCATGGTTCCCGCTCCCGGCTCGCGAGCCGCCGCCAGCACGCACGGCCTCGGTATCCCGGACGCCGTCCGGCTCGCCGAAGCCCTGCACCAGGCACCCGCGCGGCTGGTCGTTATCGCCGACAAGTACGACGTATCGAGCAACGACATGCTGATGTGGTGGGAGCAGGACAGCCTGACCCGCCTGGCGCTCCTGTACGTCGAGTCGTTCGGCAGCCCGCGCAAGTTCGCGCGCACGGCGCGCCGGGTCGGCCTGCGGATGCCCGTGCTGACGGTCGTCGGCGGTCGCTCGGAAGCCGGCCAGAGCGCGGCCGCCTCGCACACGGCGGCGGCCGCGACGCCCCTGGTCACGCGCGAGGCGCTGTTCGGCCAGGCGGGCATCATCGCCGCCAGCAGCCTCGGCGAGCTCATCGAGGCAGCGGCCCTGCTGGCCTGCCAGCCGCTGCCGGCCGGCAACCGGGTGGCGATCATCACCAACGCGGGCGGCGCGGGCGTCCTGGCCGCCGACGCGTGCAGCGACGAGGGCCTGGAGGTCGTGAAGCTCAGCGGCGCGACGCGCCGGCGGCTCCGCGGGCTGCTGCCGGCGGCTGCCGAGGTCGCCGGGCCGGTGGACACCACGGCCGCGGTGAGCGCGGACACGTTCCGTGCCTGCCTGGAGCAGGTCGCGGCCGACGACGGCGTCGATGCCGTGATCGCCGCCCGCCAGTCGATCCCGTCCGCCAGCCCTGGTGGCCGGTGCCGCGACACGGCGCGCACCGCCAGCCCTTGCCCGGCCAGGTATGCGGCGAGGACCCGGCCGACCTGCCCGGTCCCGAACACCACATGCAGCCGGTC
>DATCEO010000253.1:0-21099 GCA_036510065.1 Streptosporangiaceae bacterium
ACGTCATCGAGCAGACGATCGCCAACTTCAAGACCTGGCGAATCATGCACACCGATTACCGCCGTCCGCTCGCAACGTTCGCCGCAACCATCTCAACCGTAATAGCCTTGCATTTCTACGCGGCCAGCTGAATAAGCCTCCAGCAGACGGCTTTGAAGTTCAAATTCCTTACCACCTGGTGGTCGGACTCACATTCGATCAACAGAAAATTGACACCCCGTAGTCGCAGATATGTACGACGGCGCCCTCCCGTCGCCTTTCACTTCTTCGTCGGCATGATGGCCGGTCACCTCGCGGGCAAGTCAAGTCAATTTTGCCATACCGTCCGATCGCCGATCCACGTTGAGTGCCTGAGTTAGCGCCGTCAGGATGCTCCTACGTCCAGGCCTGGCGAACGGCGGACCAGGCTGGTGGTCGCGGCCGGGCGTCGCTTCGTGCGGTGGTGCGCACATACCCGCGATGCGGGCGGGACCCCGCCGAGCGCTGGCTTGCTGGTGCCGGCGGGTGATGCCGCAGGTGGGAGGGCGGCCCTGGTCACCCGCAAAGATCTCCTATATTATCTTCGCCTGGGCGCTTGGAGTGATAAATGGCTTTTGGCCTCACCGGTAGGGTTGCTGGGGCTGGCGTGCGGCGTGATAGGGGGAAGGCGCCGATGGCTACGGGGCGTGACGATCGACCGTACTTCTTTCTCAGCTACGCGCGGACGCCCAAACGAGACCCGTCCGACCGCGACGACCCAGACCGCTGGGTATACAAGCTCTATAAGGACCTGTGCGGTGCCATCTTACAAATGACTGATGCCCGGCCCGAAGAGGCTGGCTTCATGGATCGCGAAAACCAGCTAGGCACCGAATGGTCACCAGAGCTGATCACCGCGCTCGCCAGATGCCGCGTCTTTGTTCCGCTTTACTCAAGGCGCTACTTCGAAAGCGATAATTGCGGCAGGGAATGGTTCGCCTTCGCACGGCGCGAAGTTACTCATAAAGCTCGGGGCCGTCAGGTCGTGGATGCGATCGTGCCAGCACTGTGGACCAGGATGGACCGCGACATGCTCCCGCATATCGCGCAGTCTGTACAGTTCGATCACAAATTCCTGGGTGAGCGATACTGCGCAGAGGGATTCTACGGGATCATGAAGCTGCAAAATTACCGCGCTGACTATCAGCGGGCCGTTCACAGGCTTGCCGAACGGATCATCGCGGTTGGTGACGAGACCGTTGCTTTTACCGACGAGAGTGCCGAGCACCGGGTAAAAAAAGCGGATTTTGAATCTCTGCCGAGCGCCTTCGGGCCCGCCAGCGCGAGACGCACCGCCGACGGGCAGTTGCAGATTGCAGTACTGGCCCATGACACCTCGACGCTGCCCCCCGGTCGGGCCAGTGACTACTACGGTGCCACGCCCCATACGTGGAGTCCCTACCGACCGGATTACATGCAGCCAGTCGCCGATTATGCGCTGGAACTAGCCAGTAAATGCCTTGACTGCACACCGCTGGTGGGAACTCTAGAGGATACTGAGACCAGCTTGGCCGCCAACGGGCATCCGGTGCCGCCGAGCCTGTGTCTCGTGGACGCCTGGGTGAGCGTATCAGCCGCGCATCAGGACCAGCTCAGCCGTCTTGACCACGTCGAGGAACCTTGGGTCAGCGTGCTCGTGCCCTGGAATGATCAGGACCCCGGGATGCTAGACGCACAGGATGATCTCCGCGATAAATTGCGCCAGCGCCTAGGTCACAAACTCGCTAGTGTCCCGAGGCGCTGCCAGATGGCGGCCAGCGGAATCCCCACTCTCCAGGATTTTGGTCAGATCCTGCCCGAGATGAGCATGATCATGATGAAAAGATTTCGCAAGGAAGCTGCTGCTCATCCGCCTGCAGGCCCGGTCATCGAGCGCCCGCGGCTGAGGAGAGCCGACCCCAAGGATTCAGGAGATGCGCGATGAGCGAGCCCGGCCAGGGCCAGATCATTACTTTCTATTCCTACAAGGGCGGCACCGGCCGGACAATGGCGCTCGCGAACGTAGCCTGGATCCTGGCGAGCAACGGCAAGCGAGTCCTGGCCGTGGACTGGGACCTGGAATCACCGGGGCTGCATAAATTCTTCCATCCATTCCTGGACGAATCAACGGTCAGCGCGACGCCTGGTGTGATCGAGATCATTAATGACTATGCGTCGGCAGCGCTGGGCGCGGAGCCGCGAAGTGTTGACTGGCATTTAGAGTACGCGCACGTCGAGCGGCATGCGGTCTCGCTGGAATGGGCCTTTCCCGATGGCGGGAAGCTGGACTTCCTCTCGGCTGGCCGCCAGAATCGCGACTATTCCGCCGCAGTCTGCTCCCTGGACTGGGACAACTTCTATGACCGACTCGGAGGCGGACGGTTTTTCCGCGCAATGCGGGATGACATGCGGCAGAGATACGACTACGTGCTGATAGACAGCCGCACCGGTCTTAGCGACGTGGCGGACATCTGCACGATTGAGCTCCCGGATGTCCTGGTGATCTGCTTTACACTCAGCGATCAGAGCATCGAGGGCGCGGCTAATGTCGCGCACCAGATCAGCGGACGGTACCGGGATCGCAATATTCGGGTACTGCCCGTCCCGATGAGAATTGAAGACGGCGAGAAAGAGAAGCTCGACATTGGGCGCGCCCTCGCCCGGATGAAGTTCGAGGGCTTCCCAGCGGGTCTGACAGCGGAGAGCTCGGCGCTCTACTGGGCCTCGGTCGAAGTGCCTTATAAACCTTTCTACGCCTTCGAGGAGACCCTGGCCACGTTCGGAGATGATCCCGGATCGCCGGCCTCGCTGCTTGCCTCATTCGAGCGGATTACTAACTCCGTTACGGACGGTCATGTCACAGCCATGCGGCACATACCGGAGGATGTCCGGCTGCAGTACAAGGAAACTTTCGCACGCCGCCAGCCGGCCGCCTTTACCCAGGTATACCTCAGCTATGCGCCAGAGGACCGGATGTGGGCCGACTGGATCGAGTCGGTTCTGACCCGCGCGGGCTTCCGCGTCATCCCGCACAGCACCGTGACCGCGGTCGTATCGGAGCGCAGCGATCTGCAGGCTGAACGCGAGCTTCAAGGTGCTCCCTGGGCCATTGCGGTGCTTTCGTCGGCCTACCTGCACTCGCCCGAGGCCAGATCGGTCTGGAAGGCACTGTCTGCCGCCGATGCGACCGGTACGCACCGGCAGCTCGTGCCGGTGCGGATCAGCGACGTCCGGGTCACCGAGCCGTTCCTTGACCATCCCGTGGTTGACCTGGCCCGGATGGACGCCGGCCAGGCGACCGCCAAGTTGCTGTGGGCCCTGGACCGGCCGCTCCAGCCACATGGGAGCGCGGCGGCCCCGGCCGACGAGCCACGATTCCCCGGCACGATCCCGCCCATCTGGAACGTTCCGGCCAGGAATGCCGACTTCACCGGGCGCGGAGCGACGCTGGAACTACTGCGCGACAAGCTGGCCGGCGGCGGCATGGCCGTCGTGGTCGCCCAGGCGCTGTACGGGCTGGGCGGCGTCGGTAAGACCCAGCTCGCACTGGAATACGCGCACCGGTTCATGGCCGACTACGACCTGGTCTGGTGGGTGCCCTCAGAGCGGGCCGAGGAGATCAGCCTGGCCCTGGCCGAACTGGCCCGCAAGATGGGCCTCAGGGTTGGGGACAACGTAGCCGAGGCGGCGGAGGCGGCCCTGGAGGAGTTGCGCCGAGACGCCACCCCGCACTGGCTGATCATTTTCGATAATGCCGACGACCCCAAGCAGCTCGAGTCATACCTGCCCACTGGATCGGGCCACGTCCTGATCACCTCGCGGAATCAGGCCTGGTCGCATTCTGCCGAGCCGCTCGAAGTGGACGTCTTCACCATGGACGAGAGCGTGGCGCATCTGCTGCGGCATATGCCCGAGCTGGATATGGCCGACGCCATGACCGTAGCTGATGCCCTCGGGCACCTGCCGCTGGCTGTGGAGCAGGCCAGCGCGTGGCTGGAGCAGACCGGGATGCCAGCGCGCGCCTACGTCGAGCAGCTGGCGACACAGTCCACCCGGATCCTGGCCCTGAACCAGCCACCGGACTACCCGATGCCCGTGGTCGCCACCTGGAACCTGTCCTTCGACCGGCTCCGGAAGCGATCCCCGGCCGCCGTACGGCTGCTGCAGGTTCTGGCCTTCTTCTCACCGGGGCCCATCTCCATGGATCTGCTCTACAGCGACGAGATGAACGAGTCCCTGCTGCCTTTCGACGAGACTCTGAGCGAGAAGCTGATGCTCGGCCGGGTGATCAGGGATATCAGCCGGTTCGCACTGGTCAAAGTGGACCAGGGCAGCAACTCAATGCAGATTCACCGGCTGGTCCAGGCCGTGATCCGCTCGCAGCTCACCGACGAGGAGCAGTCCGGCGCCCGGCATGAGGTGCACAGGATCCTGGCGGGGGCGCGGCCGCGCCAGGGGGAAACAGACGACCCGGCGAACTGGTCCACCTACGACATCATCTGGCCGCACCTGGGACCCTCCCAGGCCGAGGAGTGCGACGATTCCCGGACCCGCCAGCTCCTCATCGACTGGGTGCGTTACCAGTGGAAGCACGGCGAGTACGAATCTTGCCTCAGCCTGGCCCGCCGACTCGAGAATCTGTGGACTCACCAGCTGGGGCCCGATCACCAGCAGACGCTGTTCCTGCAATTCCAGATCGCTAACGTGCTGCGATCGGAAGGCCGCTTCAGCGAGGCGCGCGAACTGGACACCTATGTCCTGGAACGGCAGCGGGTGGCGCTCGGCGCCGACCATCCGCATGCTCTGATGACCGCGGGCAGCCTGGGCGCCGACCATCGCGCGCTCGGCGAGTTCCAGCAGGCGCTGGCCTCTGACCGCGAGACCTACGAGAGTTTCAAAGAGCAATTCGGCGAGGATTACCCGCGCACCCTGATGGCGGCCCACAACCTAGCCAGTTCGCTGCGGCTGGTGGGTGACTGCTTCGCGGCGCGCGCACTCGACGAGGAGACATTCGACCGTCAGCGTCAGGTACTGGGCGTCGACCACCCCTATACCCAGATGTCGGCGGCAAGCCTGGCTCACGACATGCGCGCAGCGGGCGCGTTCCGGGACTCGCTGGAGCTGCTGCGCGTCACGTGGGAGAGATACCGGGCGGTACTTGGTGACGACATGATTGACACCCTGCGCACGGCCACCAGCCTGGCCGTCTCGCTGCGGAAGGCCGGAGAGCAGGCCGAGGCGATGAACCTGGCCCAGGACACTTACCAGCGCTATAAGCGCCGCTACGGAAAGGACGCGCCTGACGCGCTGTCCTGTGCCCTAAATCTCGCCTGCGATTACGCGGCCGTCGATGATATGCCCAGGGCGCTGCAGCTAGTGGCCGAGGTCAGGGCCGCTCATCAGGCGAGCCTGGGGAGCGACCACCCGAACACGCTGGTCGCCGCCAACAACCTGGCCAGCTACCTGAGATGCATACGCCAGCTGCCCGAGGCGCTGGAGCTGACCGACGACACACTCTCCCGGATGCGGCGAAAGCTCGGCGAGCGGCATCCGCTGACCCTCTCCTGTGCGGTCAACCTCGCCAATTGCCATGGCGATTCAGGGGATCTGGAGGCTGCCGAGGCGCTTCAGCTTCAGACGAGCACGCTGCTGCTGGAGACACTTGGCGCGGATCACCCGGACACCCTAGTCTGCCAGGCGAATCTCGCTATCACGCTGCGACAGGCGGGGCGAGAAGTTGATGCCGAGGAACTCAGGGCACGGGTCATCGGTGATTTCAGCCGTGTCCTGGGGCCAGGCCATCCGGACGCCGCGCAGCTACACAAATGGCAGCGGATCAACCGCGATCTGGAGCCGCAGCAAATCTAGGACTAGATGCCGGCCGAGTAAGTGCCTCTCACCAGTCCGCGCTCACTGGGTCGGCTGGCGGACAGCCACCGGAGGATATCGGGAAGTACGTCCAGCGCGCCGAAGTGGGCGGCACCCGCCTGAACCACCACGGCTGCGCTCGGGATCCTGTCGGCGAGCCACCGGGCGTGGCTGGCGGGGGAGAATACATCGCTCGCGCCGTGCCAGAGCAGGACCGGCACAGAGACGGTGGCCGGATCGAACCCCCATGGCGAGCAGAACGCCAGCGCGTCGTCGATCCAGCCGTAGTCCGACGTTCGCAGCGCCTCGGCGTAGGTCTCGATCAGCATCGACCGGATGCCCCGGTCGGACACCACGCGCCGATCCGGGTCGGGCAGTTCGGCCTGGAGCCTGGCGATCAGGCTGGCGGGGTTGGCTCGCACGGCGTCCGCCACCGCCTTGGTATGGGCGACGATGTCCTCGTAGCCATTCGCCGCGGCCGTGAACTCGATGACATTCGACTGTGCCATTCCGTCGAACCAGTCAAGCCCGTCAGCACCGTGCGGAGCCAGCCCGACCAGGACAGCTGCCTTCGTGGTGCGCTCGGGCAGCAGCGCGGCGCAGGCCAGAGCGTGCGGGCCGCCGCCCGATCGGCCGACGACTGCGAACTTCTCCACGCCATAGGCATCGGCGATCGTCAGCACATCTGCGGCAGCGTCTGCGACCCGCCGCCCGGCAACGCGGTCAGATTCCCCGTAACCTGGCCGGTCGAAGGAGATCAGCCGCACCCCCAGCCGGTGCAAGACGGCTGATCGCGGGTGCGGCCCTAGCCGGCTTCCGGGCGTTCCATGAATGAGAAAGACAGGTTTTCCGTCGGGATCGCCATAGGTCTGGGTGGAAAGTCGCCTGCCGTCGGCCGCTCGCACCGTCTGCTTCAAGATAGTCCCTCGCCGCGCCTGCGCCGCCGCCGTTGATGGGGCGCCGCAGTCTCCAGCATGCCGTTCCCGACCCGGCAACGGAAGGGACGAGGCGGCTGGCCCGGTCCCGTTGCGGCGCTGCTGAGCAGCGCGCAGAACAGATTGTTCCGTTCAAAGGTTAAGATAGGGCCATGGACAGGCCAGCCGCTCCGCGCCAGGGCCCGGGACTCAGCGGCCGCAAGGCCGAGGCCGCCCGGAACGACCGGGCCATCCTCGACGCCGCCCGTGTGGTGTTCATCCGGGACCCGACCGCGCCGATCTCGGCGGTCGCGGACGAGGCGGGCGTCGGCGTGGGCGCGCTCTATCGCCGCTATGCCGGCAAGGAGGAGCTGCTGCGGACCCTGTGCGCCGACGGGCTGCGCCGCTTCATCGCCATCGCCGAGCACGCGCTGAGCGACGAGGTCGCGGCGGCCGAGTCCTTTGCCGTCTTCCTGGGCGCCATCATCGACGCTGACGTCCACTCGCTGACTGTCCGGCTGGCCGGCACGTTCGCCCCCACTGGCGACCTCCGCGCCCTGGCCGGTCAGGCCAACGCCCTCGCCGAACGGGTATTCCGCCGCGCGCGCCACGCTGGCGCCCTGCGCGGTGACCTGAAGGTCAACGACATCGCCATGCTGTTCGAGCAGATCACGGCCGTCCGGGTCGACGACCCCGAGCGGACTGCGGCGCTACGCCGCCGTTACGTTGCCCTGCTGCTGGACGCGCTGCGCCCCGCCGCCGTGACCGGGCGCCTGCCCGGACCGCCGCCGACATCCGATGAGCTCGGTGTCCGGTGGCGCCCGGCCGCCGCGGAAGGCGCGGGCCGGTCCTGACCCGCCGCCAGGTCGCGCTGGCTCAGCCGTGATAAAACATCCTGGGGTGGGACTTAGCGGCAGCGGCCTGAACGTGAACGCTGGCCGAGTGCCCGGCCGCGGCTGGCAAGGCCGCCCCGGACAGCAGTGAGCCGGCCACGCCGAGCGCAAAGACAGCGGGAATGATGATTGCTCGCCCGATGCGCATGATTCCTCCATGCGATTCGCGTGGCAGAGGCCTGTTGTACGGCCCTGTCCAGCCTGGACGGCTTATTGCCGTACTCGGATCTATCTCCCATTGCCTGGTATTTTATGCGTTGCGGAGCAATCAGTAATCGAATGTTTACCTAAATTCGAAAACTGCGCGACAATTATTCTGCCTTTCTTGCAAGGCAATTATGCGCGCTAAGGGGCTGCCATCCATGCATGGCAAGAAATTGAGAAAATTTCAGTGCCTGGTGCAGATTACTCCGGGTGACTTGTACCCAAAATGGCCCTTGTTTCCATAATGTTCTAGTAGTAAAGTTCGCTGCGTGGCCGCCGCGACCCTGGCCGACGCGTTAGTCGGCCGTGCCAGCGAGACTGCCCTGCTGGCCGGCTTCGTGACGGAGGTCGGCGGGGGGCGGGGTCGCTCCGTCCTGATCGAGGGCGAGCCGGGAATCGGCAAGTCCGCGCTGGTGCGGGCCGCCCTGGCCGACGCGGTCGGCTGCGAGGTGTTCTGGGGCGCCGGTGACGAGCTAGGCCAGGCCCTGCCGCTGCTGCCGCTACTTGAGGGCCTGCGGGTGCGCGAGCCCTCAACCGACTCCCGGCGAAAGACGATCGTCCAGCTCTTGCGAGGTGAGCTCACCGCTGACCGCGGCGGGGACGTGTCGGCCGCGCTGGCCGAGCAGCTACTGGCGCTCGTGGCCGAGCAGTGCGCCGCGGCGCCGACGATCCTGGTCGTCGATGATCTGCAATGGGCAGACCAGGCCAGCGTTGCCCTGTGGGCCCGCCTGGCCAGGTCGGCCCGACTGGAGCCGCTGCTGTTAATCGGCATGATGCGCCCGGTCCCGCAGCGGGACGACCTGCTGGCGCTGCGACGAGCCGTGGACGACAGCGCACGGCTCCAGCTCGCCGGACTGACCAGCGCGGCGGTGGCCGAGCTGGTGGCCCAGCTGGTCGGCGGCCAGCCGGACGGCAGGCTGCTCCGGCTCGCCGACGGCGCGGCGGGCAATCCGCTTTATGTTACTGAGCTGGTCGCCGCGCTGGCGCGCAGCTCCCGGCTGACCCTGACGGACACGGGAGCCGCCGAACTGGCCAGCGGTCCGGCACCGACTTCTTTGTCGGCGGCCATAGCCGACCGGCTTGGCTTTGTCTCCGGATCGGTGCGGGAGGTACTGCGGGCCGCGGCGCTGCTCGGCGTCGATTTCGCCGTGCCGGACCTGGCCACCGTCCTCGGGCGCGGGGTGGCCGACCTGGTCCCGGCGGTGGCGGAGGCCGCTGCCGCCGGCGTGCTAGCCGAGTCCGGCAACGGCCTCGGGTTCCGGCATCCGATGATCCGCGCGGCCCTGTACGACGAGATGCCGGTGGCGGTTCGCGCCGCCTGGCACCGCGACGCCGGACGCGCCCTCGCTGAGGCCGGGGCGCCAGCCGACCGGGTGGCCCGGCAGCTCCTGGGGGCCGTGGGCGGACCCGATGGCCCGGCAGAGCCGATGGATGAGTGGACGCTGGGCTGGCTGGCTGGTACCGCAGAGCAACTGGTCGGCCAGGCCCCCCAGGCGGCGGCGGAACTCCTCCGGAAGGCGGTCGCGAGTTCCCCGGCTGGGTCGGCTCACCATGACGGCCTGGTAGGCCGGTTCGCTGACGTGCTGTACCGGGTCGGGGACGCGGCCGAGGCCGAGCGGGTCGCGAACGATGCGCTCGCCTACGCCGTCCAGCCCGATGTGCTCGTCGATCTGCACTGGACGCTGGCCCAGTGCCGGATGCAGGCCGGCCGGTTCGCGGAATCCCTGGCCACGCTGAACCAGGCCCTGGCCGCTCCCGGGATCTCGGCCCGGCACCGCGCCCGGCTGCTCGTGATCGCCGCCCGGACGCACAGCAACCTGGGCGAGGTCGAGACGGCTGGCCAGGTGGCGGCTACCGCGCTGGCGGCGGCGACGGACACGGGGGACAACTGGGCGATCGGCTGGGCCCTACTCGTGCTGACCATCGTGACCGCCGTGCAGGGGCAGATGGCGGACGCGCTGCCCATGTTCGACCGGGCGCTGAGCGTGACCCAGGCCGATCCGACCCTGACCGACCTGCGGCTGCTGCTGCAGATCAACAAGGCCATCGCGCTCGGCGCCCTCGACCGGTACGAGGAGGCCTTCGCCGCGGCCCGGCAGGCCCGCGACCTTGCGGACCGGGTCGGGACCGTGGTCCGGATGACCCAGGCCCACAGCGCCCTGGGCCAGCTGCTGTTCGAGACCGGTCGCTGGGACGAGGCCATCACGGAGGTGGAGGTGCTGGCAGAAGACCCGAAGGAGCCTGGCGCGGCCTCCTGCGATCTCGGCGTCGCCGCCGTGATCTGCTTTCACCGCGGCGAGATCACCGCGGCGCGCCGCCACCTGGCGGCCGCCGTCCCGCACGCCGAGCGGACCGGGAATCGGGTGGTCGGCCCGCTGGCGCTGGCCCGCAGCCTGGACTGTGAGCATGCCGACGACCTCCCGGCGGCACTGGCCGTGCTGACTGCCGGGTTCGCCGATAACACCGAGGGACTCGACGAGATCGAGGACCTGTTTGCCGACGCCGTCCGCCTCGCTGTGAGGGTCGGCGACCTAAGCACCGCCAAGGCCCTATCGGGACACGCCGGCGCCCTGGCCGCCGGATCGCAGATCCCGCACCGGCAGGCGAACGCGCTCTATTGCGATGGCCTGCTGGACCACGATGCCGCCCGGCTGCTGGCGGCCGCGGAGCGGTATGGCAGTTCCGGCCGGCCGTTGCACCGTGCGAAGGCACTCGAGGCGGCCGCCGAGGACTTCGTCCGCTCCGGCGACCGCAATCAGGCCCGGGCCGCCTTCACCCGGGCCGTGGAGCTCTACACCTCGCTCGGTGCCGTCGCGGACACCGCCCGGCTGCAGGCCAGGTTCCGCGCGCACGGCATCCGGCGCGGTCCGCGGGCGAAGCACCGGCAGGCGCGCAGCGGCTGGGACAGCCTGACGCCGGCCGAGACCAAGATCGCCGCGCTCGTGGAACGAGGACAGTCGAACCCGGAAATCGCCGCCAGCCTGTTCCTGTCCAGGCGGACCGTAGCGACCCACGTTTCTCACATTCTGAAGAAACTCGACGTCCACTCGCGCACCGACATCGCCCGCGAGGCGGCCTTGCGCACCGTGGCGTCACGGTGATCGCGGGCCGGCGAAGGGTGAGGCCCGCAGGACGTGTCCGGTGAAACCGCCGGGGGCTCTCGGCTCACCAGGCCGCTGGGATCGTCCTGCGGGCTGCTTGGGGCGCTCTCGTCTGGCGCGGCCTGCGACGTGAGCGTGAAATAGACGGCCTTGCCTGCCGGGGTCCGGTAAAAGCCCCAGTCCGCCGACATGCTGGCGACCAGCATGAGGCCGCGTCCGGTCTCCGCATCGGCTGGCGCATCCGTCGGCACCGGCGCCGACCAGGACGAGTCGTGGACTTCCACGCGTAACTCGCCGCAGTCGCAGGTGATGACCAGCTGGACCGTATCGCCAGTCTCGTGCCGGATGGCGTTGGTCACCAGCTCGCTGGTGAGCAGCACCGCGACGGTCGGGTCGAAGAGATCGCCCCAGCCGCGGAGGGCCGCCCGGACCTGGCTGCGGGCTTCGGCCGCGGCGCCAGGGTCCGCGGTGAGCGAGATCTGGCGCGAGCGAAGCGCAGCCGGGCGGGTCGGCGCCATGGTGTTCATCTGGTTTCCTTGCGGAGCCGGTTAATTGCAGTACAAACACTGCTGCAAGTTGCACACGGAGACATCGGTCGGGTGACGGATATCTGAAGCCGTGCCCGTGACCTGACCGCACGCCCTACGCCTCGCCGGACGGGTGCAGGTGCACGCGTTCTCCGTCGTGGTCCAGGATGATGAGGATCTCGACCGGGCCATCGTGGGCGCCGATGGCGTGCGGCACCATGGTGGAGAACTCGGCCGCGTGCCCGGCCTCGACCAGGATGATCCGTTCCCCCAGCTGCAGGCGGGCGGTTCCCGACAGCACGGTGAACCAGTCCCGGCCGGGATGCACGCCCAGCTGATCAGTGCCGACCGGCCGCGCGGGCACCGTGATGCGCACCTTGGCCACCGTCATGCCGTGCGGCGCGCGTTCCCGGCTGAGCATCCAGGTTGTCCGCCCGTGCGCCTGGTCGCGCTCCGGCCGGATCACCACGTCGTCGTCACCGGCGGACTCCACCAACTGGTCCAGCGTGGTGCCCAGGGCCCGGGCGATCGGGACCAGCTGATCGAGGGCGATCCTCCGGTGACCGGTCTCGATCCGGCTCAGGGTGGAGGGGCTCAGGTAACAGCGGGCGGCGAGGGTATCCAGCGACCATCCCCGGGCCAGGCGCAGTCCCCTGATCCGCTGGCGGATCAGGGTGTCCAGGTCGCCTTCTTGCGTCATAGGCAAGACCCTATGCCATCCGCGCATCCGCCTCGTAGGGTTGAGCCCCATGACCCATCACCACCATCAGCAAGGTCCGCACGAGGGCACGGACCCGGCGCTGGCTGAGCTGCTGGATCTGGACGCCGACGTCCTGCACGCCTACCTGCTGGAGCTGACCACCTGGGTTCGGCAGCAGGCCGCTGACCTGTCCTGCCGCCGCATCCTGGACCTGGGCGCCGGGACCGGCACCGGGACCGTGGCCCTGGCGGAGCGCTTCGGCGAGGCCGAAGTGACCGCCGTAGACCAGTCAAGGGAGATGCTGACTCGCATCCGGGCCAGGGCCCGAGCCCGCGGCTTCGCCGATCGGGTGCGCACCGTCCAGGCTGACCTGGACAGTACGTGGCCTGCCCTGGAGCCGGTCGACCTGGTGTGGGCGTCCAATTCCCTGCACGAGCTGGCCGACCCGGGCCGGGTCCTCAAGGACGCTTTCGCTGCCATCCGCCCCGGCGGCCTGCTGGTCGTGGCCGAGATGGACGCACCGCCCCGGTTCCTGCCCCACGACATCGGCCTGGGCGTCTCGGGCCTCGAAGAACGCTGCCACGATGCCCTGGGGCACGAGCAGGCCGGCCCCAAGCCGCGCCTCGGGGCGGACTGGGGCCCGCAGCTTGAGCACAGCGGGTTCGCGATCATGGCCAGGCGGACCTTCACGATCAGCCTGACGGCCCCGCTGCCGGCCGCTACCGGCCGCTACGCCTGGGCCTACCTGCGCCGCATCCGCTCCCCGCTCGAGGGCCGGCTGACCGCCGGCGACCTGGCCGCTCTCGACACGCTCCTCGACAGCGCCGGGCCCGGCAGCGTGCTGAACCGGGGCGACCTGGTGGTCCGTGGCACCAGAACCGCGTGGACGGCCCGGCGGCCGTGAGCGGCGCAGGTGCGGCGCTTAGCTACCCCGCCCCGTGATCGCGTCCCGCGAGGGCGCGATACTGAAGTTGTCCCGGAAGACGTTCCGTGGGAACACATTGACGACGACCCTGCCGACTCTTCCAGGCTTCGGTCGAGCTCATCGGCCGTCGCTGGAGCTCGACCATCCTGCTGGCGCTCGCGCGTGGCGCGCCGGTCCAGGTGACCTAGCTGACCCCCAGCGGCAGCGAGCTGATGGCGGCGCTGCAGCCGGACGTCCGCTGGGGCCTGCACTGGCACGGTCAGCAGGACCAGGAGCAGGCCAGCTAGCGAGCCCGGCTAGCTATGCCGTCGCTCCGTCCGGCCGGATGCAGCAGGCCAGGGCGAAGGCGAGCTGCTCTAGCTGGAAGGCTCGCGAGCTGCGATGGAAGTCGATGCAATGGCCCGCATGGCGCACCAGGCTCGCGTCGACTAGCGGCGCCGCGGAGAAGATGGCACCGAAGTCTGCCACCTGCTGAGCGTCGGTGATCCAGAGCCGGTCGAACTCTCCCTGACGGCTGTGCACCGGGACGGTGACCTGCGCGGCCGTTGCGCGCACCCGGTCAATCCAGGTCGAGGTGATGTCGAGCAGCTCGGCCTTCGGGACCGGGGAGTCGGCGACATGGCTGGCCGCCGGCATGGCCTCGCCGTAGGTCCAGTCCGGGCCGAACATGACGAAGTCCTTGACCTCACCGGGCAGCTCGACCAGGTACAGCTCGGGCAGCGCGGCCCAGGCGCCCCCGGATTCCGGGGGGACCTGCAGGAGGCAGCCCGATACGGCGATGCCGAGCAGCGGCCACGACGGGTGCCGGGCCGCCAGCGCCGTAGTGACGGCGCCGCCGATCGAGTGGCCGATCAGGACGATGCCGGCCGCCCCGGCGCCGAACGCGTCCCAGAGCTCGCCGATCAGGTGATCCAGCACCGCGGCGTTCTCGAGGATAATCGAGTCGCTGTCGTCCACCCGGCTGCTGCTGCCGTAGGACGGCCGGTCGATGGCCAGGATGGGGATGCCCAGGGAGCTGGCCCGCTCCAGGAGCGAGTAGCCGGGGACGTCGAAGTAGACCGAGGTGTAGGTGCCTCCGTGCAGGGCGATGACCAGCGGCGTGTCGGCCGCCACCGGACCGCTCTCGGCCGGTCTCCGGCCGGAGAACGTCATCCCGTGCGCGGGGCCGTCACTAGTGACCGCGTGGGTGAACTCGATGGTGCCGCTGGTCGTCATGGTGCCGCTGGTCGTCCGAGAGTCGCTGGTCGTCATGGAGAGTCCTCATCGCTTCCTGGTAGCCCGGAGCAGCTAGGTGCTGCGCTCGAGGAGATCGAGCGCGGCCGCCGCGATCGCGTCGGCGTCGATGCCGTGCTCTGCGTAAAGGTCCTGGATGGTCCCGGTCTGGCCGAACTCGGTGACCCCGAGATTGGTGCTGGGCACCCGGTTGACGGAGGCCAGGAACGCGAGCGTGTGCGGGTGGCCATCGAGGAAGGTCACCATCGGCGTCGCGCGCCCGGCCGGGAAGACCAGATCGAGGATCCACCGATCGCCGTCGCCGCGGCCCTGCCGGGCCCGGCAGGCGCGGTAGAGCCGGTCAGCGCTGGTCACGCAGACCACGTCCGCCTCGGCGCCGAGGTCCTCGAGGTAGCTGGCCGCCCGCAGCGCCTCCGGCAGCAGTGCTCCCATCGCGGCCAGGGTAACCACGGGCCGGTCAGCCCGGCGGATCAGGTAAGCCCCGGCGATGACCTGCCGCCGCCGTCGCTCCCGGGAGACCGGGTCGGCCGGCACGGAGGCCAGCGACTGGTCGATGGGGCGCGTCGATAGCCGGAAGTAGCTGGAGGAGCCGCCCGGCCGCCCGAGCCTCCCGAGCGCCTCCAGCAGGCACCACTCGAGATCCTGCGCGAACGCTGGCTCGTAGGCGACGCAGCCGGGCTGTTCGAGGCCGACCGAGGGGGTCGTGATGGACTGATGCGCACCGCCCTCGGGCGCCAGCGTGACGCCGGACGGCGTGCCGACCAGGATGGACTGCCCGCCGGCATAGATGCCGAACGACCACGGCTCGAGGGCGCGGTTGACGAACGGGTCGTAGAGGGTCCCGATCGGGAATAGCGGCTCGCCCCAGCGGCTCCACGTCGCCCCGAGCTCGCCCAGCAGTCCGACGAGGTTGACCTCGGCGATGCCGAGCTCGATGTGCTGCCCTGAGGGTCGCTCCTGCCAGTTCAGGATGGTCTCAGCGTCATCGGAGAACCAGTTCCTGCGTTCGGTCGAGGACCAGGCGCCCACCTTGTTCAGCCATCCGCCGAGGTTGGTGCTGGAGGCGACGTCGGGCGCCACGGTGACGACCCGCCGGGCCGCGTCCGGAGCCTGCCGGCGCAGGTCGAGCAGGAACCGGCCCAGCCCCTGCTGCGTGGAGCTGTGCCCGGTGACCGGCCGCCCGAAGTCCGCCGGGATGGCGGGCAGCGGCCGCTGCGGCGGAGCGGGCCGCTGGAGCCGGGCCGCGACGGCCGTGCAGAGCAGGCTCTCCGGCGAGCCGGGCGGGAACCGCTGCCAGGGGTCGGCCGCGTCGGTGCCGAGCGAGGCCGCCAGCGACGACATCTGCTCCGGGGTCAGCAGGTTCGAGTGATTCTGCGGGTGCCCGGCACTGGGCAGGCCGTGACCCTTGATCGTGTAGGCGAAGATCACCGTCGGCCGGGTGTCGTCGATCTCGCCGAACGCGTGCTGGAGGGCACCGAGGTCGTGACCGCCCAGGTTGGCGATCACGTCGGCTAGCTGATCATCGGGTACCGCCTCCAGCAGGCGGGCCACGGCCGGCGCGCCCGGACCGTCGCCGGGCAGTCGCGCGCGCAGCTCGGCCGGCTTGCAGCGCAGCAGCCGCTGATACTCCGGGTTGGCCATCTCGTCGATCCGCGCGCGCAGCTCCTGACCGCCGTCGCGGCCGAACAGCCGCTCCAGGAGGCGGCCGTACTTCAGCGTGATGACCTGCCAGCCAGCCGAGCGGAACATGGCCTGCAGCCGCGTGGCCGAGATGTTCGGCACGACCCGGTCCAGTGACTGCCGGTTGAAGTCGACGATCCAGGCTAGCTCGCCCAGCTCGGCCACGGCTGGGTCCATGATGGCCTCCCAGACGGCGCCCTCGTCCAGCTCGGCGTCGCCGACCAGCGAGTACTGCCGGCCCGGTGATCGGGGAGCCCCGGTCAGGTCGGCCGCGTAGCGCCGGGCGATCGCCCCCCACACCGGGGCAGTGGCGCCGATACCGACCGAGCCGGTCGAGTAGTCGACGGTGTCAGGGTCCTTGGACCGGCTGGGATAGCTCTGCAGGCCGTGGTAGGCGCGCAGCGTCCCGAGCTGATCTTCGCGCAGCTCGCCGAGCAGGAAGTTGATCGCGTGCAGCACCGGCGAGGCGTGCGGCTTGACCGAGACGCGATCATCACGGGTAAGCGCCGAGAACCACAGGGCGGTCATGATGGAGACCATCGACGCGCTCGACGCCTGGTGGCCGCCGACCTTCAGCCCGTCGGGATCCTTCCGGCCCGCGGAGTTGGCCGCGTCGATGATGGCGGTGGACAGCCAGAGAACGCGGGATTCGATGCGCTCGAGCTCGGCCGAGACCGCGGGCTCCGTCGGTGTCCCGGGGACGCTCACTAGGGTCATGGTCGATCCTCCTCGATCGCGATATACGCTATATCACGGCACGCCCGGCGAGAACGGGCGCGGGGCATGAAACGATCCTCGGCGGACGGGTACTGCCGTCCCGTCCCCGGAGACGAGGAACCGCGAATGTCAACGTCGTCGACTGTCAGGTCCGTCGCCGCGCAGAACGTGTCGGCCGTGGACCTGGTGACCGCCGAGATCCGGCGGTCGATTCTGACCGGCGCGCTGCCGGCGGGCGAGCAGTTCTCGATCCGGGAGCTCGCGCGGCAGCTCGGCGTGAGCCACATCCCGGTCCGGGAGGCGCTGCGCCTGCTGGAATCCCAGGGCCTCATCGTCCTGAGCCACACGCGCAGTGCCTCGGTGGCGTCGCTGTCCATCGAGGACATCACGGCGATCTACCGGCTGCGGCTGCGGATCGAGCCCGATCTGGCTGCCCGCTCAGTGCCGCTGCAGACGCCCGATCTGCTCCGCCAGGCGGAGGCGGCGCTGAAGCGGAGCCGCAGTGCCGGGCCGGACCTCGCCTGGCGCGCGCATTGCGAGTTTCACGAGCGCCTGATCGCTCCCGTGGCTACCGAGTGGGATCTCCGCATCATGCACACGCTGTGGCGGGCGGCAGAGCGTTACACGCTGCTGGTCTTCGATCCGACGACGATTGATCAGGCGGAGCGCCAGCGCCGCTACGACCGGCACGCCGGGCTGCTGCGGATAGCGGTGGCCGGGAACGGCCCGGCCCTCGAGGCGGCGCTGACCGCGCACCTGACCTTCAACGAGGCCGAGATCGAGGCGCGCATTAGGCGGCTCGCGGCGCCGGGCTCGCCGTAGCTATGTCCCGCCAGGAGCGCGTCACGCCAGGACCGTCCGATATACGCTATATCGGTGGTGTAGCGTGAGGCCGGCCGGGCCGCCGCATCCGAGGGAATCGCATCCGAGGGAATCGCATCCGAGGGAGTCGCCGCATGAAGGTCGCCGTCACTGGCGGACGCACCGCGCTCGTCGTTGCTGACCGGATCGTCGACGCGGCCCAGGCGAGCCGCGGCACGATCCCCGCCGCGCCCGCGGCGATGTTCGCCGCCTGGCCGGACCTGCTCCGGCTGGCGGCCGGCCTCCAGGACGTCAGTGCCTATCCCGCCCTGGACCCGGCGGCGCTCGAGCTGCCGATGCCCGTGCCACTGCAGGCCTTCGGCATCGGCGTCAACTACGCCGATCATGCGGGCGAGGCCGCCATGGACCTGCCCCCCACCCCCATGGCCTTCCCGAAGTTCCCGACCTGCATCGCGGGCCCGAACGACGAGGTCCTGATCGGGTCAGGCACCGTCGACTGGGAGGCCGAGCTGGTCGTGGTCATCGGGGCCGAGTGCTTCGTGGCGGGTGCCGCCGAGGCCGCGGCAGTGATTGCGGGATACACGATCGGCCAGGACCTGAGCGATCGCGCCGTGCAGTTCGAGGGCGGGGCCAATCCGCAGTTCGGACTCGGGAAGTCCGCGCCCGGCTTCGGCCCCGTCGGCCCCTGGATCGTCTCGGCCGACGAGTTTGACCGCGAGCCGCAGCTCGGCATCCGCTGCGAGGTCGGGGGCGTGGAGAAGCAATCCTCCAACACCAAGCACCTCATCTTCGACGTCCCGCACATCGTGTCCTACCTGTCGCAGCGCGTCCGCCTCCGGCCGGGTGACATCATCTTCACCGGCACGCCAGCCGGCGTGGGCTGGGGACGGACCCCGAAGGAGTACCTGGCGCCCGGTGATCAGATCGTCACCACGATCGATGGCATCGGCGCCCTGACGACCCGGATCGGCCGCTTACGCACGATTCCGCCATTCACTCAGCTATTCATCCAGCTATTCGCTCCAGGGAGACAACGATGTCGAGTGACTCCGAGTTGGACAGCTCCGAGGCGCTGAAGGTCGACGACCAGCAGTTCACGCCGACCCGCCAGCCGGACGCCCCCCGCAACCGGGCGACGAACCGGCCGATCATCGCGCCCGCGCTGCACCACACCACCTTCACGACCAAGCGCCTGGACGAGATGGTCGCCTGGTACGAGCTGGCCGTGGGCCTGGTCCCCGTCTTCTACGGCGAGGACGCCGCCTGGCTGACCAACGACGAGGCGAATCACCGCGTCGCCTTCCTGTCGCCGCCCGGACTCAAGCACCCCGAGGACAAGGGCCACACCACGGGGATCCACCATACGGCGTTCGAGTTCAGGACGTTCGATCAGTGGCTCGACAACTACATCCGGCTGCGCGACCACGGGATCCTGCCGTTTCTCACCCTCGATCACGGCATCACGATGTCGGTCTACTACCAGGATCCGGACGGCAACGGCGTGGAGGTCCAGGTCGACGGGTTCGGCGACTGGGCCGACTCCAAGCAGTGGATCGCGTCGTCACTGGAGTTCGCCAGCAATCCCATCGGCACCTACTTCGATCCCGAGAAGCTGGTCGCGGCGCGGGCCAGCGGGCTGGCCTTCCAGGAGATCCACCAGAAGGCGCGAGCCGGCGAGTACCTGCCCGAGAAGATCCCGGAGGACATCTTCCTGCCCGAGCTCTACTGAGCGGTTCGCAGGCCACCGGTCTTGCCGCGGAGGCGCTACATGGTCGATAACGCGACGGGGGCGCGCTCCAGCCCGGCGGTCGATACCCCGGTGGTGATCATCGGCGGCGGCCCGGTCGGGCTGGCCGCCGCCATGGAGCTGCGGCATCACGGCGTGCGGTCGACGGTGATCGAGCCGCGAACGACGGTGTCGGCGGTGCGGCCGCGGGCCAAGACGACCTCGGCCCGGACCATGGAGCTGTTCCGGCGCTGGTCCTTCGCGGCCGAGGTGCGCAGGCGCGCGCCCATCCCCGTGTCGTGGTCGAGCGACATCGTCTTCTGCACCTCCGCGACCGGCCGCGAGATCACCCGCTTCACCGATGTGCTCGGGCTGGACCTGGCCGGCGCCGAGCTGGCGGCCGAGCCCGGCCAGCAGGTCGGCCAGCCCGTCGTGGAGCAGGCGCTGCGCGAGGTGATCGCGACGTCTCCGGCCGTCACGACCCTGTTCGGGTACCGCGCGGTCGCGGTCGAGGAACGCGACGACGGGGTCTGGGTGCAGGCGCAGGACGGCGCGGGAACGACCCTGGCTATCCGGGCCCGGTACGTCATCGGCGCGGACGGGCCGCGCAGCCTCGTGCGCGCCGCGATCGGCGCGGCTTACGAGGGCGCCAGCTCCGGAAGCCCGAACCTGACCGTTGTCTTCCGGTCCGTCCAGCTCGGCCAGCTGCTGGCCGGCCGGGCGCTGCATCGCTGGGTGCTCAACCCCGCCGCGCCCGGGGTGATCGGGCCCATGGATCTGCAGGATCTGTGGTGGGCCATCTCGACGGGGCGCCCGGATGACGACGCCGGCGCGGACCCGGTGCAGCTCGTGCGGGCGCTGGTCGGCCGCCCCATCGACGTGGAAGTCCTCGGCACCGACCCGTGGCAGGCCCGGGCCCTGCTGGCCAGCCGGTACCGGCGAGGACGCCTGTTCCTGGCCGGAGACGCGGCGCACCAGAATCCGCCCTGGGGCGGGCACGGATTCAACACTGGCGTCGGCGATGCCGTCAACCTCGGCTGGAAGCTCGCCGCAGTGCTCCGCGGCTGGGCGCCGTCCGCCTTGCTAGACAGCTACGAGTCCGAGCGCAGGCCCGTGGCCCGCCAGACCATCGACATCGCGGCCAGTAATACCAGGGCGCTGCCCACCGAGCTCAGCCATCCGGCCCTGCTCGGGTCGGACGCCGAGTTCGAGGCGGCCCGGCCGGCCGCAGCCGCGGCCATCGAGCAAGCCAAACGATCCGAGTTCTACTGCGTGGGCCTGGTGCTCGGCTACGGGTACGGCCCGGAGGCGGCTGCGCAGACCACCGACGGGTCGGACTACCGGCCGATCGCGGCCGCCGGGAACCGGCTGCCGCACCGGTGGCTGGATTCGGGCGAATCGCTCTTCGACCGGCTGGGTCCCGAGTTCTCCCTCATCGGCGCGGCAGAGACGGCCGCGCCGCTCGCCGCGGCCGCGGCCGCAGCTGGCATCCCGCTGACCCTGCTGGGCCCGGACGTGATCGACGCGGTGGCTCACTATGGCGCTGAGCTCGTCCTCGTCCGGCCAGATCAGCACATCGCCTGGCTGGGCGACGCGGTCAGCCCAGCTGACGCGGAGACCGTGCTCAGGCAGGCGCTAGCCGGATTCGGCACCTGAGCTTGCCGTTTAACCTTTGATCTTCTGTCTGATGTTGCGCGCGGGGCTGTTCCTGGTGGCCCTGGCTATGTCTTCTTGGTGGTCTTGCCCACGTTGTATCGGGTAGCGGGGCGGCGGTTGTTCGCCCCGGGCGGCC
>DATCEO010000254.1:0-9099 GCA_036510065.1 Streptosporangiaceae bacterium
GCCTGCCGGCCCCATCGCCTTGGTCCTCAGAACTCGGCGAGCGGACGCACCTCGACGCGCCCGTACTTCGCGCCCGGACACCTGGCCGCCCAGTCAAGCGCTGCGTCGAGGTCGGGGACGTCGATGATCTGATAGCCGCCCTGGTCGGATACATGCGTTAAGTCGACAGGACCTGCCCGCCGAACACCGTCATCTCCCGGCCGGTCAGCGACTTGTCGCGCACCGGGAACCGCTGCCCGTCTGAGGATGACATCGTGCCGCCGCCGAACACTCCTGCCAACTCCAGCGAATGGTGATGGTTGACGATACAGGTGTTGGCCTCCCGCAGCGTCTCCTCCCGCACGTACCATTCGGCCGTCCACGCCAGCACGTCGTAGGGCACCCCGCACGCCTCGCTCATCCTGGCCAGGCCCAGATTCGTAGCCATCGCGATCAAGACGGCCCGGATGCTGCGCTTCAGCTCGGCTGACCGGGCCTGCTTACGGCCCCCGGTGTGGACAAAGCAGTCCAGGAACCTGGTGCGCCGGTCCAGCTCGATCAGCAGCGAGGCGATCGGCGCGAACGGCAGCATCCCCGCCAGCTCGTCCTTAAGTTCCCTGGCCTCCGCGGGAACGTCCTCGGCCGTCAGCTTCGGGATCACCAGCTGATGTCGAGAGGGCCGTGGCGGCGGCCCGTGAGGGCTTCCGGGCCGTCCGCGAGCAGTTCGGGGAGAGCTGAGGCCGCATCTTGGCGTGTAATGGACTGACCGGCTGTAGCGATGGAGGCAGGCTCGATGACGTACCAGGTAGTGAACCCCGCCACAGGCAAGGTAGAGAGCGAGTACCCGACGGCGACCGACGCCGAGGTCAGTGACGTCCTGGAGAGAGCCGCCCGGGGTTACACCTCGTGGCGGCGTACCTCGCTGGACGAGCGCGCCGAGATCCTACGCCAGGTGTCCCAGCAGTACCGCGACCGCGCCGACGAACTGGCCGCGATCATCACCCGGGAGATGGGCAAGATCACCAAGGCCGCCAAGGGAGAGCTGCGCTTCGCCGCCGCTATCTACCAGTACTACGCCGACAACGGGGCGGCGCTGCTGCAGGACGAGCCGCTGGCCTCGAACCTGCCGGGCCGGGCCTGGGTGCGCAAGACCCCGATCGGGGCCCTGCTGGGCATCATGCCCTGGAACTATCCCTATTACCAGGTCGCCCGGTTCGCTGCGCCGAACCTGATGGCCGGTAACACCATCGTGCTCAAGCATGCGCCGCAGTGCCCCGAGTCAGCCCTGGCCATGGAGCAGCTGTTCCGCGACGCCGGGCTGCCGGAGGACGCTTACATCAACATCTTCGCGAGCAATGAGCAGGTCGCCGGCATGATCGCCGATCCGCGCATCGCCGGGGTGTCAGTGACCGGCAGCGAGCGGGCCGGGTCGGCCGTGGCCGCTGTGGCCGGGCAGAACCTGAAGAAGGTCGTCCTGGAGCTCGGCGGCTCGGATCCGTTCATCGTGCTGGACGGCGCCGACCTGCCGACGGTGGCCAGGACTGCCGCGGCGGCAAGGATGGAAAACGGCGGGCAGGCTTGCAACGCATCCAAGCGGATGATCGTCGCCGATGCGGTCTACGACGACTTCCTGCGCGAGTTCACCGCGGCGATGTCCAGCTACGTGACCGGGGATCCGACCGACCCGGCCACGAGCTATGGGCCGCTGTCCTCTGAGCAGGCGGCGCGGAACCTGATGGAGCAGATCGACGATGCAGTCAGTAAGGGCGCAACGGTGCACCTCGGAGGCCATCGCGCCGACGGTCCGGGCGCATTCGTGGAGCCGACCGTGCTGTCTGGCGTGACCCCGGGCATGCGGGCCTACCAGGAGGAGCTGTTCGGCCCGGCGGCCGTGGTCTACCAGGTGGCCGACGCCGATGAGGCGGTGGAGCTGGCCAACAGCAGCGCTTTCGGGCTGGGCGGGGCCGTCTTCAGCAGCGACGAGAATCTGGCCGCGGAGGTCGCCGACCGGCTCGACGTCGGGATGGTCTGGATTAATACCGCCGAGCTCGGCGGCCCCGAGCTGCCGTTCGGCGGCACCAAGCGATCTGGCGTCGGCCGCGAGCTCGGGCCGCTGGGGATCGACGAGTTCGTCAACAAGAAGCTCATCCATTTGCCGGCGAGCGCTCAGTAATCCCGGCCCGGGACCGCGTCCAATAGCGGCCGCTCAATGCCTGTCCCCTCCGGGCGCTAGGGTGACCGGCATGCGCTGCTCAACCCCGGTAGTGACGATGGCACTCGCCGCTCTTGCCCTGACGGGCTGTGCCACGTCCTCGGGCGCGCCGTCGCCTGCCGCCAGCTCAGCGCCGCTGATTTCGGCCGCTGACACGCAGGTCTGCAAGCGGCTGGTGGCCTACCCGAGGATCTCTACCGCGGCTGGCACGAAGTCGTACGCGAGCTGGCTGAGCCGCCAGGCCGCGGTGCCCGGCGTCAGCCAGGTGCTGTCCGAGGACCTGCAGGCCAGCTCCGCGGACCTGACTTCCTACCTGAAGGGGACCAGCACGCAGGCGCAGGTCGGCGCCGACGCGAACAAGCTGCGGGCGCTGTGCAGCGCCTACGGCGCCGGCTGAGGTCTAGCGTCGAAGCTGCGCGAGGATAAAGCGGATGAGCGGCCCGCGAGTGATCTGGGCGAAGGTCAGGTCACCGGAGACAAGGCGAGTGAACAGCGTCCACGCCGCGGGTACAAGGGCGATCGCAGCGAAGAAGACCCAGGGCCGTCGCCGGAAGATTCCCATGCAGAGCTGTCCGGCACGCATGTCCGCACCCAGGGTGGCTGATATCTGTGTGGCGTACGCGTTCATGGCGCGAGTGGCATCGGCTGCCGAGGTGGCTACGGCAACTGCGGCGGCGGCAGCGCCCGCCATGGTGCCAGAGCGCAGTGCGAATGAAATCCCTTCGCGAGTCCAGGGCTCCAGCAGGCCGGCGGCGTCACCGGCCACCAGGGTGCGGCCCCGGTAGAGCGGGGATCGTTCGGTCCGGCAGCGGGTCAGGTGGCCCGAGCTCACGGTAGGGGTCAGCTGGTCGAGGCCCAGCCTGACCAGGAAATCACGTAGGTAGGCCCGTGTCTGCTCGCCCTGGCCCCGGGCGGCTATGACGCCCACAGAAAGGCTGTCGCCCTTAGGGAAAACCCAGCCGTACCCGCCGGGTACCCGTCCCCAGTCGATAAGAACCCGGCTCGACCAGATGCCCGACAGCTCGGCTGGCAGCGGTATCTCGAGTTCGAGGCCCAGGTCCACCTGGCTCCACTCGACTCCCACATAGCCGGCCGTCCGTCCCGCGCTTCCATCGGCACCGACCACTGCGCTGGCCCGGATCCGCTGTCCGCCAGCGGTGGTGATCGTCACGCCATTCCCGTCCTCGGCGAGGCGCGTCACCGTGATGCCGTCGCGGACGGTCACGCCGTTATCCGCCGCGAACCGGACAAGCGTCGCGTCAAACTCGTCCCGGCTGACCATGCTCAGCACGGGAGCAGCGGACCGGCGCGTGCGCGCGAAGCGCCCGTTCAAGGAGAACGTGACTGCTCTGATGACTTCTCGGGCGGGCAGCGTCATGCCCGCTGGCAGGGCCTTCACCGAGGGACCGATAATCCCGCCGCCGCAGGTCTTGTACCTGGGAATCGATGACCGCTCGATCAGGACGACGCGCCGCCCCGCGAGGGCCGCGGACAGAGCCGCCGACGCGCCTGCCGGTCCAGCGCCGATAACGGCGACATCCCAGGTCTCTGCCTGCTTACTCGCATCAGCGCCGTCCACCGCGTCAGAATAGCCGCCTCCGGGCCGCCTGCTCGATCACTCCGGTGCGGGCCCGCGGTTGTCATGTCAGTTCCCTGGGCCGGTTCGCAGCGGGGTGGTCGCGAGATCTAGCGGCGATGCCGCTGATGGTGGTGGCGCGGTGTCGTTCGGCTGAGCGGCCGGGCTAGCGGCCGCCTGCCAGATCCGGGCCGCGAGGAGGACCATCGCGACTGCGAACGGCAGCATGAACAGCACGACCTTGGGGCCGCCGGATCCCTGTGTTTCGGCGATCTCGAGCCCGGCGGTGAACAGGACCGCGAGCCAGCGCGGCACGCTGCGGCTGCGCCACAGCGCGAGCCCCATCACGACCGGTGCGGCGTACTCGCTGAGGAAGTAGGCATACACGGCCATCTGGCTCGGCGCGGAGTGGAAGCTGGTCACCAGGAACCGGGCGGCCGCCTGCTCCGACATGTGGGCCGAGGCGGCGGCCGCCAGGTTGACCCCGGCCAGGACGTTCACCATGGCGCCGGCGAAGGCGCCCAGGGCGCCCAGCAGCGCAGCGACCGTGGCGAGCACCCAGCCCCGCCTGGTGACCAGCGCGGCGATCGCCGCATACGACACGGCCAGGCCACCGAGCGCCAGTACTGTCAGCGACCCCGATAGGTACAGCTGAGCCGAGTGGCTGGCCGCGACGGGCAGCACCCTGAGGGCGACGGCCGTGCTGGTGATCACCTGGTCGGTTCCCCTGGGATTCAGCGCCTCGGCGGCCACGTAGAGCACGGCGGTAGCGGGCAGGAAACCGGCTAGCAGCCGCAGGCGTATCCGGGCAGCGTTATTCATGACTCCTCCAAGGTCGTTATCCGTCAGCCTCTGGCACGGGTGCCCCTTTGGTGGCGGTGACGATGAGAACGCTACGATCCTTATGACCAGCCGGAATCTGCCCCAGGGCCACTGTTTGCCGGGCTGTCTAGGCCCTCAGGCATAGGCAGCGCGGCGGCGCCAGCCACAAACTCCGGGTCAGGCGAGAGCTGGCTCAGGAACGCTCGCGGCGCGTGAACTGCGAGACTGCAGGAGTGTCCTTCTGGAAGCCGGTCGGGAGCCCTGGTGCGCGTCCGCTGCGTTCCTGGGCTTTCGATATCGCAGTGGCGACCTTCGCGGGCGCAGCCTCGATGGCCCACTTCTCGTTCGGCCAGATGGTGCACCCGGCTGCGCTGCCGCTGGCGGGCGGCCTGACCGTCGCCGCGCTGACGGCCCTGGCGCTGCCGCTGCGACGGGTCTGGCCCGGTCCGGTATTCCTGTGGACAGTAATGGTGGCCGCCGTCCTGGCGCAGTGGCCGGATCATGGCGCGCTGTTCCCGGTCGCGCTGGCCATCAGCCTGTATACCGTCGCCACCATGATGAGACGAGCGGAGGCGCTCGCCGCAGCGGTTCTGGTGGTCGGCGTCGTGCTCGTCGTGGTTGCCCAGGATGGCACGCGTCACTGGGCGCTGTCGCTCTCGGACGCTGCCGGTTTCACGGCCGCTGTCCTGCTCACGGGCCTGTACGTGGGCACCCGCCGGGCTTACCTCGCCGAGTTGCGTGAGCGGGCCCGGCGCCTTGAGCGCGACCACGACCGGGACAGCGCACTGGCCGCGGCGGCAGAGCGGGCCCGCATCGCCCGGGAGATGCATGACAGCGTGGCCCACCACCTCACCGTGATCGTGGCCCTGTCCGACGGGGCCCTCGCAGCAGTCACCCGGGCGCCTGCCGAGGCGGCCGACGCGCTCCGCGACGTCTCGAGCACCGCGCGGGAGGCACTCGCCGAGGCCCGCCGCCTGCTCGGCGTGCTCCGGGCTGACGACCGGCAGGAACTCCGCCAGCCGCTGCCCGTCCTGGCCGATCTGGACGATCTCCTGGGCCGCGTGCGGGCCGCCGGCCTGCCAGTCCGCTACGAACGCGCCGGGACCGGCGGGTACCTGCCCCCCGGCATTCAGCTTGCCGTCTTCCGGCTTATCCAGGAGGCGCTGACCAACACGATGAAGCACGCCGGCCCGGACGCGAACGCAGCTGTCCGGCTCCGGGTCACGGCCACCGAGGTATCCGTGGAAGTCGAGGACGACGGCACCGGCCGCGCCGGGGAGCCCCGCGCCCCCGGCGGCGGCCTGACCGGGATGCGCGAGCGCATCAGCGCGCTCGGCGGCGAGCTGGACTGCGGACCCCGCCGGCCGCGGGGCTGGCGGGTCACGGCCCGCCTCCGTCTCGATCCCGCGGCCGCATCATGATCACCGTGCTCCTGGTCGACGATCACTCCCTGATCAGGAAGGGCTTCCGCCTGATCCTCAGTGCCGAACCCGATATCGAGGTGGCCGGCGAGGCTGCCGACGGGACCACCGCGGTCTCCATGTGCTCCGCGCTGCGTCCCGACGTCGTACTCATGGATATCCGGATGCCTGGCCGCGACGGCATCGAGGCGACGCGCGACATCGCCGCCGCCGGACTGCCGTCCAAGGTGCTGATCCTGACCACATTCGACCTCGACGACTACGTCTATTCCGGGCTGCGCGCCGGCGCCAGCGGCTTCCTGCTCAAGGACACCCAGCCCGATGACCTGGTCGCCGCCATCCGCACCATCGCCGCCGGCGACGCGGTCCTCGCGCCGAGGGCCACCCAGCGCCTCATCCGCCAGTTCGCCGCCACCCAGCCGCCCGAGCCGTCCAGCGGCCAGCGGGCCGCCCAGATCCGGCAGACTCTCACCGGCCGCGAGCAGGACGTCTTCTCCCGTATCGCCGCGGGGATGTCGAACAGCGAGATCGCGGCGAGCCTGCACCTGTCCGAGGGCACGGTGAAGATTCACGTCGGCCGGATCCTCGCCAAGCTCGGCTTGCGTGACCGCGTCCAGGCCGTCGTGCTCGCCTACGAGTCCAAGCTGATAACCCCCGGCACGCACCCGCCGCCCGCACCCGGGCACCAGCACTGACCGGAAACCGCACGTACTGATGCTTCTGTGGGCAAGGCGGCCGGAGCTGATGCACCATCTCTCAATTTAGGCTAGGCCTTAATTCACATACGGCCGGTCCGGAACCAGTACCCTGCTGTCATCATGACGCGCTACCGCTCCCAGGACGGCCTGTACACCGTCGAGATCGTCCAGCTTTCCTGGACTCCGGACCATCATGACGGCCAGTGGCTCAGGCTGCGGCACTGCGGCTTCTACCTGGCCGACGTCCGCACGGCCGGTGACCTGGAGCGTTACCTTCCGCTGGCCGACTTGCTGGAGGAGGACGGCTTAGCCACGGGTTCCGCTCATCTGCTCCCCTGGTGGCCGCTGGCCTGGTGACCGGGGGACTGATGATCGTCGAAGACCTTGGCGGCGAAGGCGGCGGCCTGGGTGCGGCGGTTCATGCCGAGCTTGGCGAACAGTGCGGAGACATAGTTCTTGACAGTCTTCTCGGCCAGGTACATGCGCTCGCCGATCTGCCGGTTGGTCAGGCCTTCCCCGATCAGCTCGAGGATCCGCCGTTCCTGCGGGGTCAGCTCGGCGAGCGGGTCGGAGCGAACGGCCTGGTCGCGCATCCGCTGCATGACCCGGCTGGCGGCCTCCGGATCCAGCAGCGACCGCCCGGCGGCGATCGTGCGCACCGCGCCCACGAGGTCCGTGCCGCGGATCTGCTTGAGCACGTAGCCGGCGGCACCCGCCATGATTGCGTCGAAAAGGGCCTCATCGTCGCCGAACGACGTCAGCATGAGGCAGGCGACCTGCGGCAGGGCCGACCGGATGTCACGGCAGACGCTGACCCCGTCACCATCGGGCAGCCGGACGTCGAGCACCGCCACGTCGGGCATCAGGGCAGGGATGCGGGCCAGCGCGGAGGCGGCCGTGCCCGCCTCGCCGATGACGGTGATATCGGGCTCAGTCTCCAGCAGCTCACGCACGCCACGGCGGACGATCTCGTGATCATCCAGCAGGAATACCCTGATCCCGCCATTGCTGGCGGCTCCGTCAGCCGCCGCCTGTGTCGGGTCGCTCATGGCAACACAGTAATCCCAGCCCGTAGGGCCGCCTCAGGGCCGAAAGTCCTCGCGTCTTCGCCAGATGTCACCCCTCATGCCACGGCAGGCGGGCGCTGGTCCCGCCAGCCAGGGCCATTGGGCCCTAACGGATTCGAGGACGACGCGGTCTGGTGGAGAGGATGAAACGTGCGGCCAAGCCGCCATCACTCCCGCTGCCGCCTGGCAGCCGATCATCGCGGCCGCTAGCCCTTACCAAGGAGTGTGCGCTTTGCCAGCAGATACCCAGGCCACGATGGAAAAGCTCGACGCGACTCAGTGCCTGCGCCTGGTGTCGGAGGGCGTCATCGGCCGGATTGCCTTCGTCGGCCGGTACGACATCACGGTCCTCCCGGTCAACTACCGGCTGGTTGACGGCGCCATCCTGTTCCGAACCACGCACGCCGGCCTGGCGGACGAGGATCTCCGCACCGGGATCGAGCACGCTGAGTACCAGGTGGCCTTCGAGGTCGACGACTTTGATGAGGCGGCACGCGAGGGCTGGAGCGTCCTGATCCAGGGGCCGGCCCACCACATCGGGGCCGGATCCGATCAGGCAGCAGCGCTGGCGGCGCGGGTGGATTCGTGGCCTGGCGGCGAGAAAGACCAATTCATCCGGATCACTCCGGTCCGTATCACCGGGCGGCGCATCCGCCAGGTCCCGTGAACACGGCGGGTACCGCCGCTGGTCGCGGCGAAGGGAGTTTCCCCATGGCACCCATCCGCCGGCTCGCGGAACTGACGAGGCATGAGTGCCTCGGGCTGCTCGGCAGCGTCCCCTACGGCAGGGTCGTCTTCACGTCCCACGCGCTGCCGGCGATCCGGCCGGTCAACCACATTCTCGTCGGCGAGAAAATCATTGTCAGGACCACCGTGGGTGCCGCTATTGCCTCGGCCGTGGACGGCACCGGGACGGTCGTGGCCTACGAGGCTGACCTGATCGACGCCGAGCAGCGGCTCGGCTGGAGCGTTGTCGTGGTCGGCCGGGCAAACCGGGTCCTCAGCGCAGCGCAGATTGCGCAATACCGGGAGGCACTCATCCCGTGGACCGACGCTGATACCGACGAGGTGATCACCATTGCCGCCGACGTAGTGACGGGGTACCGGATGATCTCCGCCGCGGGGGAGCCCGGGCCCTACCTCTCCGAAGTCCCGGCAGTCTGACGCCGGAGTACCCCGGGGGGCTGATGGGCGTTCCGGCGGCCGGCATCCGGCGGCGTTATCGTGGGTCTACTTTCTTCCCCGAGGTTGTGTCGCTGGAGCCGCTGATGGACTCGCCGGAAGCACCCCCCGTCATTCCGCACCTGAAGCTTGATGACCTGCT
>DATCEO010000255.1:0-2439 GCA_036510065.1 Streptosporangiaceae bacterium
CGACCCGGAACGGTTCGAGGAGTTCACCCGCCGTTACCGCGAGGAGCTAACCGAGCCGGAGCGGGCCGAGGCCCTCGCGCATCTGCGCGGACTGGCGAAGACCAGGACGCTGACGCTGCTCACGGCCAGCAAGGCCGCTGATATCAGTGAGGCCACTGTGCTCGCCGGGCTGCTGCAGTGACCAGCGGCCCCGACGGCGGCCCTGCGCCTGCGGGCCGGCGGCCGGGAACGCGGGCGGCGTGGATCACACGGGTCCGCGGGCGGTAGCGTTTGGATCGCAGGTCCGTCCGTCCCGATAGGCCTGGCGTCCCAGCGGGTCGGCGAGACCATCCGCGACCCTGTTCCTCATCGGAGCGGGGAGAGGGCGCATGAAGTTGCACCCGGGGTCAGGCCGGCCCGGAAACTTGGCGGAGTCCGGGCCGCCGCACCGGACACATGCGGCAGCGTTTCCTCGTTGCCCGGGCGGTTGTCAGCAGGCACGGCCCCTGGCTTCCGGTCCCGGCTGCGCAGTAGCGTCACAAGGGCCGCCTCCGGCGGGCGGCGCGGGCCATGGCAGGCCCGTCCGCTGCGCTCACGGCAGCTTGGCGACGGTCAGCAGCACGGCGGAGTCTTCCAGCGCCTCGAGGCGGTGGCGGGCGTCGGGCACGGTGATCAGGTCTCCGCGGCTGCCCTCCCAGGCCAGCTCACCCGCCGACATCCGCACCCGGCCGTGCAGGACCAGCACCGTGGCCTCGCCGGGATTCTCGTGCTCGGACAGCTCGGAGCCGCGGATCATGGCGATGACCGTCTGGCGCAGTACCTTCTCATGGCCGCCGTAGACGGCGCGCGGTGTGACCACCACCGGCGCCGGCAGCCAGCTCGAGTTGTTCACCGGCCAGGGCGTCGAGCGAGGTTCGTTGCGGCATGCCGTCATTCTCCTCGTGCGGTCACGCGTTCGTGCAGAATCTCCGCCGCGGCCACTATGAACTCGCTTCCGACGTCCTCGCCCGCCACCGGGGCCGCGCAGCCTTCGACCAGCTCGCGACGGCCATCTGACCAGCCGGTCATCTCCCTCACCGCGCCATGTCATGCACACCGATCGGCCAACGCAACACTGCCGGCGAGACCTTCCCTCTGCGCAGAGGTCGACGGCGCTGACCGGGATTCTGGCGGCGGTGGCCACGTTCGCGTAGCTTCGCACGCGACAGGCACTGGCTGCCACGCAACTACTGCCGCGGCCGCCCGGTCAGCCGTAGGTGTGCAGTCGCACGCGTCGAAGGCGCCGTTATCGGGTATCCCACCCGTATGAGCAGGGATATCACTTACGAGATCATCGTCAGGCACCGGGCCGGCGGGCACGGAAAGCATCAGTGGGTCTACGTCTGCGGGCATCTGGACTGCGGGAGAAAGGACAGCTCGGCCGAGCATCCGACCACCTGCCGGGACGCGGACTGCGCGGAGAAGGCCGCCTGGGATCATGCCCGTCGCGCGCACCCGGACGACACCGCAGTCATCGCTGTCCGGGGGTGACGCGTAGCCCAGTCCGCGCGGCTGCGGGGTTCCTGCTGGGCCGGCGAAGCTGCCCGGATGCACGCTGCGCAGGACCCGCGCTGACCCGCCGCGGCCCGTCACCAGCGTCACGCCAGCGTCTCGCGCAGTTGCGAGCTTCGCCCAGCGGTCGCGGCGAAGGGCGGCCGTCTTCTCCTGGTGCCCTGCGGCGCGATAGCGCTCGCGCTCCTGACCTGGCCCGTCATGGTGATTGGGCGCGGCCGATGCCGTCGCTGGATCCGGTCCCCGCGACTACCTGTCCGGGCTGACGGGTGCTCACGCTAGCCTCCGCGTGCTTGCTTGCTGGCTGGCTTGATGCTGCCGTCATGGCTGCGGCGCGGGCTCGGCCAGGCGCCGGGCTGTCTCGAGCAGCAGGGCGTGCACGAACGCCTGGGGCAGGTTGCCGCGCATCTGCCGCTGCGCCACGTCGTATTCCTCGGCCAGCAGGCCGGGCGGCCCGCAGGCGGCCCGGTTCCGCTCGAACCACCGGTTCGCCTCGACGTCGCGGCTTTGCTGGTGCAGGGCCAGCGCGGTGGTGAAGCCGCAGAGCAGGAACGCTCCCTCGGCCTGGCCCAGCGGCCGCTCGTCCTGCCGGAACCGGTACATGTAACCCTCGCGGCCCAGCTCGGCGCAGGCGGCCTCCAGGGTAGCCAGAGTGCGTGGATCGGAGGGAGGGACCCCCCCGCGGATGGCCGGGAGCAGCAGCGCGGCGTCGACGCGCTCGTCGCCGGGCGCGCGCTGCCATCGCCCGGACGGGTGCAGGCAGTCTCCGGAGACGCTGGTGAGGAGGCTGTCGGCCAGGCCGCTCCACTTGGCGCCCTGCCCGGCCGGGGCGTGCCCGGCGATGGCGCGCAGCCCGGCCGCGCAGGTCAGCCGGGAATGCGCCCAGTGGCGGTTGTCCAGTTCCCAGAT
>DATCEO010000256.1:0-9189 GCA_036510065.1 Streptosporangiaceae bacterium
GGTCTTGTCGGCGCGGACGGCCAGGAGCCAGGGGATCGCGCCCTGGCCGCTCTCGGTCAGCCCGCTGATGACCATGCCGTTTGCGAACAGGGCTGCGGCGTAGGCGCTCAGCGGCCGGTGCATGCTGGTGAAGGTCATGCCAGGGCCGTCGCGCTCGATGCGGTCGGTGTAGCGGCGCGGCTCCAGGTAGGGCTGCGAGAACCGGAACTGCGCCGTATGCAGGGTGGCCTCGTCTCTGGCCGAGATGAACGGGTGGACCACCGCCAGGCACAGGCGGCCGCCCGGCCGCAGGATCCGGCCGATTTCGCTGACGGCACCCTCGAAGTCGTCGATGTCTAGCAAGGACATGCAGGCAACGACCAGCTCGGCACTATGGCCGGCGAACGGCAGCGCGGCAGCGTCGGCGAGTACCACTGGCATGGCCGCGCAGGACGCCGCCGCAGCCCGGGCCAGCGTCGGCGACTGATCGGTGCCGATCACCCGGTAGCCGAGCCTGAGCAGCTCCCGGCCCGCCCGCCCTTCCCCGCACCCCAGATCGATCACCGGCCCGGGGCCGGGCGGCGGGAGCAGTTGGCGCAAGGCAGGCCAGGTGCCCTCCGCGAACCCGTCATGCCGGGACGCGCGCGTCCACCTGATCTACTCGGCCGCGCGCTCTTCCCACGACCCGGCCAGGCTCACTCGCTCACCGTACCGGCCCGGCAGATCTCCTCCCAGGGCGGGCACTCGCGGCGGCAAATGAGGACGCTGCTTGGCTAGGGCAAGCGCTGCTGGCACGGCGTCCGTGCAATGGAAGCGGGATCAGTCAGGCTGGCTTGCAGCGGTGGATGGCGCGTGCGGACAGAGCCGTGATCCAGGCGAATGCGGTGATGATGCTGGCGCGCTGGAAGAGTCCCGCGAGGTTAGCGAGCCTGGGTGCTTGCCCGAAGCCTGCGCCAGCGAGACCGAGGTTCACTACCACACGCCGCTGTACCAGCGGAGTAGAGCGCCCACCGCGGGTGGCCTGCTCGGCGGAATCGCCAGGCGCAGGCAAGCGCGGCCGCCGGCAGGCCGAAGAAGACCGGGATCGCGGCGATGCCGTGCCTGGTCATTGATTCGCTCGGCTCGGGGAGAGCGTCGGGTGTCCCAGGTGGGTAGCCGCTGACCGGGTCGGTGGGGAACACGGCCGAGCCCAGCAGCCGAGGCCGGCTGCGCCGATCAGGGCTGGCCCGAGACGGGTGCCCACGATGGCGTCGCGAGTCCGGGACAGGCCCGCGGCGGCGGCCAGGCAGAGCGTTCCGGCTGCGCTGAAGTTGGCGACCTGCACCCAGCCGTGAGGACCGAGCGACAGCGAGCTCACCGGGTGGCGCAATGGCTTGTAGCCCGCTCGCCGGGCACCTTCAGCAAGAAAGACAGTGACGAACAGCGGACCCGCCGCCACGCCGCACCGCAGCAGGCCGCGCGTTAGCGGCGCCGCCCCCGAGCGCGCGAATTCGAACCTCATGATCAGAGGGTATCCGTGCAAGGGGCGCGGCTTGTTGGACAGCCTGGCCCAGGCCCAGCGCGTCGAGCGGGAAGAACACCCGCTCGACCGATGAAGCTCGTCTTCACCCGTCTACCTCATCGACGGCGACGACATCGTTATCCTGCAAGCCCGCTACCACTACACGTAAACACTGCCAAACCATCCGCGGCAAATGAGGGCTCCGGAGTCAAGGCGTTAATCGCCCGGAGTGCGGACGCCGCGCTGGCCGCCCGGCCGGATTCCGGCCTGGATCGGCGGGGCAGGCCCGGAGTAAGGTTCAAGATCGCCGGGTAGATCTGTCGATCTGCGGCGGTCCCGTCCGTCGGACTTAGTGTCAGGTCCATATTCCGGTCGCAGACGCCGGCCGGCGAGGCGCGAGGAGAATTCGATGGCGAAGTTCGTGTATGTCTACATCGGCGGTCAGATGGCAGAGACGCCAGAGGCGCAGGAGCAGGCGATGCAGGCCTGGGGGGCATGGTTCGGCACACTCGGCGACTCGGTCGCCGACATGGGGAACCCGTTCGGTAACTCCGCGACGGTGAGTTCGAGCGGTGTCGCCGACGGGGGCAAGTCTGGCGCGGGCGGCTACTCGATCGTGTCGGCCGGCTCGCTGAGTGATGCGACGGCGAAGGCAAAGGGCTGCCCGGTGCTAGCCAGCGGCGGGTCCGTCGAGATCTACGAGGCCATCCCGATGTAGTGGCACCGGCTTGGGCCGCGGGCTGGCCCGAGCCGCCGGGGCGGGGCATTTTGCGCGGCAAGCTGGTCCCGCTGCCTCGCGCGGCAATCCGGATACATCTCGTGCGGATTGCCGCGCCCGCTGTTGCGCGGACCACGTCGTGGTAACGAGACTCGCGGTCGGCCTGGCGCAGGAGCGCGCTCGGCGGAACTCCGCGCGCCTGCCTCTTGCCTGTGCCTGCGCCAGGGACGACACTGCTCTGTAGCCGAGGTGAGGGGGAGACACATGGCCGGAACTGGGGCCCGGGATGAGGTCCGCAAGGTGCTCGACGAGATGCTCGAGGCGCAGAACGCGGGCGACGCGGGGCGGCTGCGCTCCATGCTCTCGGAGCGTCCCGATGCCGTCCATATCGGGACCGACGCCGGGGAGTGGTGGACGAGCACGCAGGTCGTGGATGCCGTGGCCGCCGCCGGCGGCGGCGACGGCCTCCGGGCGGTAACCGATGCCATCGACATTCACGTCCAGGGCGATGTCGCCTGGGCTGAGGGGCGCGGGCGCTTCATGAGTGCGGGCGGGGGGGAGCGGCCGGTGCGGATGACCGGTGTGCTTATTCGCGAAGATGGCCAGTGGAAGGTCGTGCAGTCACACGCTTCCATCGGGGTCCCGAACGCGGACATCTTCGGCTAGCACCCGGGCGTTAGCCGCAGGATCTGGGCTCGATCGGCGACTGGCCCGCCAGCTGCCGTTAGCGTTCGGCACGACAACCAGGTCCGTCAGCGCTCCTAGATCAGTACTCTTCGCGCTGCCTCGTGGCGCGCCCGCAGCGGCAGAAGAGGATGTTCGCCGTGTTCTGCCGCCTGCATATTATGCGGCAACGTAGGGTCACGCGGACGGCGGAACCCTGATCAGCGGATGGCCGGGAGCGCCCCTGACTGCGCACGCGTAGCCGCCGATCTGCACTCTGCAGTCTCGCGCTAGTTGCAATGCCGCAGGCGTGCATATCGTTGCTTCTGTGTATTCGGATCCGGGTAATCGGGCCCCCCCGGGCGGCTATGTCGTCGCGCTACGGTGACTTGGCCGCGGCGGAACGGCGAAGCCAGCCACGAGGGCGGTGAGGGCGTCACGCCAGATCCGCGTTTCCGCGCCGGGTGTCATCCGCCCGCGCAGTTCCACAGCCGCGAGTCCCTCGCAGAGCGCATGAAACTCGCAGGTTGCGTCGCGCACCGTGCGACTGCCGAGCAGGCCGGCGACCTCGACTCGGGTCACCCTCCTCTCGAGGCCGGTGAGGGCCTGCGTTGCGGCCTTGGCGAAATCGCCCGCCAGCGTGGGGCCCACCGTTTGCTGCACGCCGATCCCGAACAGGGACGGGTGTCCGATAGCGAAGCGCCGGAACACTGCGACGCCAGCTTCGACGAGGTCGGCGGCTGGATCTTCTGTTTCTGGCAGCTCTGCGATGGAAGCGCCGAGCATCGCGAACGCCCGGGTTCCGAGGGCGACGAGCAGGCCGTCCTTGGAACCGAACAAGGTATAGACGGCGCGGGTGGTGGTTCCCACGTCGTCTGCCAGCCGCCGGACAGACAGCCCTTCGAGGCCGGCCGCCTGAACCGTCCGCTCGGCTGCTTCGAGCAGCGCGACGGCGGTCGCCTCGTTGTGTTCCCTGGGTCTGCCCACCTTGACATAGTATCGCAACGCCGTTACGTTACAGTGTATCGTAATGACTTCCAGGAACAGGAAGACGGGGCAGGTCATGGAGATGGGCAGAGCGCCGGCCGCCGGGCTCGGGACAGGGCAGGGGCACAGTGTCACGAGAACTCTCGCCGGACTCGCCGGGGACGACTACGGCGGGTCCGATGACAGGCCGCCGCTGGTGCTGCTCCACGGCCTGACCTTCGATCGCCGCCTGTGGCGGCCCTCGCTGGCCGAGTTGCGTCGCATCGACCCCGGCCGGCGCGTCCTCGCCCTGGACCTCCCCGGCCACGGCGCGTCCGCAGGATGGCCGTCTTACGACGTCGAAAGCGTCGCCCGCGGTGTCCATCAAGCCGTCAAAGAGGCGCGGCTGCACTCGCCCGTCGTCGTCGGGCACTCGATCGCGGGAGTCATCGCAACCGTCTATGCCGCCCGGTACCCCACCCGTGGCATCATCAACGTGGACCAGGCACTGCAAGTAGCCGGCTTCGCCGGCCTGGTGCAGTCTCTCGCCGGCAAGCTCCGCGGACCCGCCTTCCCTGCCGTCTGGCAGATGTTCGCGGCGAGCATGCACGTCGAGCTTCTGCACGGGAGCGCACAAGAGCTTGTGCGCTCCAGCTGCCAGCCTCGGCAGGAGCTCGTTCTCGCGTACTGGCGCGAGCTCCTCGAGCGGCCCGTCAACGAGATCGTCGACCTCGCCGCCGCCGCGCTTGCAGCGGTGCGGGCCGCCGGAGTGCCATATCTCGTCGTCGCCGGCGCCGACCTAGAACCCGACTACCAGAAGTGGCTGACCGAGATGCTCCCCCAGGCGGCCGTCACCGTCTGGCCACGAAGCGGCCACTTCCCGCACCTCGCTCACCCCGGCCCCTTCGCTGAATGCCTCGCCGCCACTGCGCGCCGCCCCGGCACGGCACCGGGCAATGCGCAGCCAGCATGACCAACTGAATGCCCGGCGGCGCGGCCACCCACGAGACGCGGCCAACCGATCGGCTGGCCGGGTCCGTGCGTGACCAAGCCGGTTCACTGCACAGGCCAGCACTCCCTAGCGCCTCCCGGTCACACGGCCCTCGCAGTTACGTCCCTGAGCGTGTCAACGCCGCGGCACACATAACTGGCAGTTCGGTACCACGCCTTGCCCTCGGCTCCGTGCAGTCGTGCCGCGCCTAAATCGGCGATAGGCGCGCCCTGGTTGCGGAAGACGATGCCGACCAGGATCCGGTGATCGTTACACGGCGCAAGGCCATACGGGCTGGCGGATATCTATGCGTGACTGCAACGTCCGCTATTCGGCATTATGTGGGTGACCTTCGGTCACCTGCGCCCTTCGGGCCACATAATGCCTGATCATGCAGGTGATCGAGGCGCAGTGCCTTTGATTTTGGAACCTCACGATCACCTCCATATCAGCCAGATCCGGACGTCCAAGGAGCCTGGCGAAGGAGATCACACCTGCCAGATTGACCTGATCTGCGCGCCTCAACTGATGAGCGCGAGGGGCGGCTGGCCCGTCCAGATCGGCGGATCAGGAGCGGCCATAAAGCCCGCACGCAGCCACCTTCCGTGATCGGCGCGGCCGTGTCCGGCCAGATCCTGATGGCCGTCATCGGGGGCTGCTTGTCTGGTTTGATCGGTTCCCAGGCGCCGTTGCGACGAAAACTTGCGCGGTCTCGGTGCCGCTATCTGGCTGGCCCTGCTCGCCGGGGCGGTAGCGGGAGGTGTCGAGAACCAGGCCGTGGATCTGACCGGCTGTGAGGGACAGGCGACCGCATCGTGGGGATCAGCCTCGCCGGGAAGTCGCGGCGTACCGATTCTGCCGCGGCTCCCGTCCTCGGCCGACGAGTTGTCCGCGACGAGCCTGGCCGCGCCGCTGCTGACCGGGCCTTGGTTGCTGCGGCGTGCAGGTGCTCGGCTGCCGCGCGGGCTGCTGCTGCCTGCGTGGCGTGCTGCTGGACCTGCCGGAACTCTGCGATAGCGGCGGTCAGGGCGACGAACTTTGCGATCAGCGTGACCAGGGCCAGCGTCCCGTCTCCGCTGGAGTTGCCCAGCAGCGCGACCAGCCGCGCCGCGGCCCGCAGCTGGTCACCGTCACGGGTCCTGTGCGGGATCCGGCCGTGCGGCGCCCGGGCGGCGCGGTCGTAGGCGTCCGCCGCGCACCGCAGCTCCGGGCTGCCCAGGACCTGCGCCATGACATGCAGGGTGTCGGCTGCCGCCCACGCCGTATCCGTCGCTCCGGGCAGATCATCGCCGACGCGGCGGATCTGCTCCGTGGCCGCGGCGGCCTGGCGGCCCGCGTGTTCGTAGATCGCGTTCTGTTCCGACGCGGTGAAATGGAAGGCCCCGCAACGCTCTGCCCCGGCGCTCCGCGGCTGGTCCCACAAGTGGCGGAGCCGGGGCAGCGTCAGTCCCGCTGCGAGCCGCCCGCCGCCGTACCAGGGGGCTGCTCCGCCGGGTCCCGTGTGCCAGGGGAGAGCGACGGAGTACCCGGTGACCTGTCCCGGATCGGCCTCGCCGAACCGCAGTTTTACCAGGACGCCTCCCTCCCGGAGCCGCGCGAAGAACCCGGCCTCATCCGGCGCCTGCCCGGCCGCTCCGGTGACCGCGTGCCGCAGCACGGCCCGCGCCGCCGCCGGTGACAGCCCTGCCCCGAAGACATGACGGTCCGCTGTCGGCGTGGCCCACCGGGCGCGCAGTTTGGGCAGGGTCAGGTCAGCGGCGAGCTTCCCGCCGCCGTACCAGATCACCCCACCGTCCCTGCTCGTGTGGTGCGCTAGGCCGACCGTGTAGCCGGTCACCGCATCTGGCTCTGTGGTGCTGCGCCGCAGCCGAACCAGGAGGCCTGCCTGCTGGAGGCGGGCGAGGAACTCCCGCTCGTTCCCCGCCCCGGCCGCCGCGGTGCTGACCGCGCGGCGCAGCATGACCCTGGGCGGCTCGTCCCAGCCCTGCCGCGCCGACTGCTCCGTCTCGGCGCGGGTGGCGCGCCGGGCGGCTGTGCGATCGGCTGGAGCAGTCGTCCGCAGCCCGAGATCCTGCTCCGCGGCCAGGCAGGCTTCGCGGACCCGGTAAAAGTCATTCCAGATCCGCGGGCGGGTGCCATCCTGGCGGGCCAGCGTGACTACCAGGTGCACGTGATCGGCGGCGTGGCGGACCGCCACCCATCGCACCCCCAGGTCGTCATCCAGTGGCGCCAGCCCGGTCCGGTCCATGACCCGGGCCGCGACCTTCTCCCACTCCGCATCCGACAGGATCCGGTCCCCGGGCGCGGCCCGGATCGCGCAATGCCAGACCGGCCGGTCGAACCCGGGTCCGGCCAGGGCGGCCAGGGGCTGCTCCAGAAGCCCGGCCAGACGCCGGAAGTCCCGCGACCCGTCCCGGCGGCGCTCCGGCTCCAGGTCCGCCGGATCACTGAACCCGGCGATCAGATGCGGGTCAGCATGCTCATTAGCCCGGCCCGGCCCGTACAGGTAATACAGCAGCCGCCGGGCATTGTTCCCGCGGAGCGCTTTCCCGATCACCCGCAGCGCCCCTGCTCCGTCACGGAATGCACTGCCGCACGTGATCCGCCGCCTCATCCAGCCGCCGGATCACCCGGACACAGAATTGGGCCGCCGGGAGCAGGTCATCACCTCGCTGGCCCGTGGCATTCAGCCGGGCAACAGCCTGATTCAGATTAGTGCCGACTCGCCGCACCAGCCCGGCCGCCGACATCAATTCCACCAGCGCTTCCCGCAGCGGTGACCCCACTTTCGCCTGAACGCCCCGGGCGGCAGCCAGCGTCGCCTCAGCGGCGAAGGCTCCGCGAGCCAGCCCCGACCGGGCAGCTATCGCACTGACCTCTTCGAACTCATCCTCACTCAGCGAGAACTGCACAACCTTCGGCCGCAATGATGCCTGCCGCGACCGGCGCCGTCCCACCGTGCTCGCCACTGCCACCACCTCCGATCTCCTGCCGCCAAGCCCGTGACCGGGGACCGTGCCCGGTCCCCGATCGGTGCCGCCTGCTGGCGGCGCCAATCCCATTGTTTATCTCTGGACCGTGCCCGGTCCAGAGATAAACAATGGATAGCAATATCTTGCTTCGGCTGACTTCCGTCGCGATTGCATCTGATGCAAAATGACACGGCCCGTCATTCAGGCAACAATTCTGGAACCGGGCATAACCGGCTGGCATCGGTCGGAGAATTATGCGTCGGTTACGGCCGTTCGCCGAACTGGGCTTGCAGGCGTTGGCGCGGATCGACTCGGAGGATCCGCCGCTCTCGGCAGGCCAGTCCTCAGTGACCGGTCTTGAGGCCGGCTTCAGCCGCGCAAGCTCGCCGAAGCCGACGCCCTCGCGGACTAGAGCGCCGATGCGACCTTTTTCGCGAGGGCCGTGCCGAAGCTAGGAGCGACGATGGCCGCTGGGCTCACGTGGCTACGCGAGGGGGCCGAAGCAAGCCCTGGGGGGTACCGGGAAGGTCGTCCAGGGACGCACGATGTCACCTGCAACCGCGCCGTCCCGGTGACATCTGAGTGACAAATGATCTTCGGCGCTGCTCTGGATGTTCCAGCCATGCCGCTGACCTGCAGTTCTGGGTGGAGCTGAGGGGATTCGAACCCCTGACCCCCTCGATGCGAACGAGGTGCTCGGTCTGACAGGGCCGCAATTGAGCTACGTTGCCCCAGGTCAGCCACCGCATGTCACTCCGGCTTACCGCGTCTGGCCGTACCTGCCAGCGTCTCGCCGCTCCCATTCCGCTCCCAGAATTGGATGTCTCTCAGGTCCGGTCTGGCGGGGGCACGGCACAGTCATCATTCAGCCTGGACAAGAGCCGGATCATGTCGGTGCCGAGATTTGCGTGGACCGGTCAGTGAAGGAGGTCAGAGGTACGGGTAAGCGATCTTGGGAACCGCCAAGTATCGGTATGGGCACGTCAGGCCTCGCTGCTGCGGGTGCTCATGCTTTCCTCGACGCTATTGCCAAGGTCGTCGATCTTCTGCCGCGTGACCGCTCGGTCCCGCTGCCAGCCGGTGTTGGCGGGGTCGGCGGCGGCCAGCCGGACCCGGATGTCGAGGGCGGCCTGGTAGGCGATGCGGGCGGCGGCCAGGTCCCCGTCCGCCACCGCGACGTCCCCGAGCTTGCTGTGGCTGACCGACAGGTCCCGCTGCCATTCGGTGTTGGCGGGGACGGCGGCGGCCAGCCGGGCGGCGATGTCGAGGGCGGCCTGGTAGGCGGTGCGGGCGGCGGCCAGGTCCCCGGCCGCGACCGCCACATCCCCCAGCCGGTCGTGGCTGACCGACAGGTCCCGCTGCCAGCCGGTGTTGGCGGGGTCGGCGGCGGCCAGCCGCG
>DATCEO010000257.1:0-6666 GCA_036510065.1 Streptosporangiaceae bacterium
CCCCGACCGGGGATGGCTCCTCTTGCAGCAAAGAGGGCTGGACGTCGTCCGGCTCCCACCGGTACTCCCCCAGGAACTCCCACACGAGTATCCACCGGATCTTGCCGTCAGCCTCCCGTGCCAGGCGGCCGGCGAGGTCAGCCAGGGTCATGGGACGGTAGCCGGTCACGGCGCATCCTCCGCTCCAGGTAAGTCCTTCGACCCAGCATACGGTGCCGGGTGTCGCCCGGCGGGGATCGCGACGCTGTGGCACTGGGCGCCGCTTCAGCCGCCCATCCCTGTTGGTGGTCGGTGCGTCGGTTCGGGAGAGAGCTCGAACGTGTCCGGCTGGATCGCGGTCAGGCGGCGGGTCTTCGGGAGATCATTTCGAGGGGCAAACTGAGGGGCAGAATGGCGCTAAGGAGGGCTAGCCTGAGCCAGCGAAAGCTTGTATGAGCTAGCGTCTTGCCTGTTCAGGCGGCATATGCCCTGCTCAGCGAACCGGTTAGCGTTTCATGGCATGCAAGAGGTCCGGGGTTCGAATCCCCGTAGCTCCACCAAGGTCAGAGATAGAATTCGAACTCTTAACCGGTGACGGGTCCGCTTCTGAGGGGCAATCCGAGGGGCAGACCTTTCCGAGGGTCAAGATTGCTGACCTGCGGGGACTTGCGGTCAGCCGATTCTGCCACGGCGCAGCGCTTTGGTGATGTGCAACAGGTCACGAGATTCTGGCTACGCGGGCTCGCCCAGCGTCACACGCCGCAAGATCGCGCACTAGCGGCGCTGGCGGGGAGTGAAGGCACCGCGGCGAGCTCGGCGATATGTCCTGTGCGTCGATCACGACAGCGGCTTCACCGTCGGGCACATTATGACGCTGGCCGTCAGCCTGTAAATCCGGCTCGTGCATTCCGCCGTCGCCCGCCAGTTAACTTCAGGGCCGCGGAAGGTAGAGCTTTCAGGGGCTCGGTCACCATTGGCGGGGGTCAGTTCGGTGGTCAGCTCACGCGCCAGCCGTGCGTCGGGGACACCTGCATGTCGGCAGCAGACGTCGCAACCGGGCGGTGTCGTCGCTGTCCGCGGCTCCCTCGGCCATGGGCTCCAAGACCGTCGGCTACGCGAGATGCTTCGGGCTGATGTCGGCGAACCGGCGGCCTATGCCTGAAGGCATAGGCCGCCGGGGAAATGTGGCCTTGGGCCAGATGCCCGCTGGCGGGCGGGCTCCTAACGTTGTGCCTACCAGGAACTACCAGCGGAAGCGTGACAGCTGGCGTCGGTAGTGCGATGCGGATCTGCGCGGCAGGCAGTCCGCCTCGTCCGCTGGGCGTATTTTTCCCTCCTGCGGATGGGGCGTGACGTCTGAAACAGGAAGGCGTTCTCGTTTATCTGCGTGTAGGTGAGATTGAGATTCATCCGGCGAGGAAGGACTAAAAATGATCGAGATTGACGGCTTGACCAAGCGGTACGGGGACAAGACTGCCGTCGACGGGCTGAGTTTCGTGGTGGAGCCGGGGGTGGTCACGGGGTTCCTGGGCCCGAACGGGGCGGGGAAGTCCACCACGATGCGGGTGATCGCCGGGCTGGACCGGCCGACGAGCGGGACGGTGCGGGTCAACGGCAAGCACTACCCCGATACCGCCGCGCCCATGTCGGAGCTCGGCATCCTGCTGGACGCGAGGTCCGTCCATCCGGGGCTGTCGGCCCGCAATAACCTTCTGGCGCTCGCGCGGACAGCCGGCATCGGGCGTCGCCGGGTCGATGAGGTGATCGAGCTGGCCGGGCTGGGCGAGGTCGCGGGCGCCCGGGCCGGCGGTTTCTCCCTCGGCATGGGGCAGCGCCTGGGGGTGGCCGCGGCGCTGCTGGGCCAGCCGCAGACGGTGGTGCTGGACGAGCCGGTCAACGGCCTGGACCCGGACGGCGTGCGCTGGATCCGGCTGCTGCTCAAGTCGCTCGCCGCGGAAGGGCGGACGGTTTTCGTCTCGTCGCACCTGATGAGCGAGATGGCGCAGACGGCGACCCGGCTGGTGGTGCTGGGACGCGGCAAGCTCATCAGCGAGACGAGCGTCGAGGATTTCACCGGCCACGCCACCGCGGGCGGCATCCTGGTCCGCACCCCAGAAGCCGCGCGCCTCGGCCAGCTGCTGGCCGCCCCGGGAGTCACCGTGATCAATGACGGAACGGACCTGCTGCGTGTGTCCGGCACCACCGCCGAGCAGATCGGCACCGCGGCCTGGCGGGCTCACCTGCCCGTGTACGAGCTCACCCCCAGCCACGCTTCACTGGAAGAGGCATTCATGCAAGTGACCCGCGACAGCATCGAGTACCACGCCGGAGCGACGCGATGAGTGCCATCCTGCAGACCGGGCCCGTGTCGGCCCCGGGGACGCCGGCTCCGGCGACAGTAGCTGGACCGGTGACCCAGGTCCGCGTCGTCCGCTCGGAGTGGACGAAGCTGCGGGCGCTGCGATCGACCTGGTGGTGCGGGCTTCTCGCGGTCGTGCTGATCGTCGGCCTGGGTGCCGCGATCACGGGGTCCGGGGCGCCGTACAAGATCTCGCCCGGCAATTCCGCCGCAGGCGGGGTGACGCTCAGCCTGGTCGGCGTCGTGATCGCCCAGCTCGTGGTCGGCGTGCTCGGCGTGCTGCTGTTCAGCGGAGAGTACGCCACCGGGATGATCCGCGCCACGCTGTCCGTCGTCCCGTCCCGGCTGCCGGTGCTCTGGGCCAAGCTGATCGTGCTGGTGGGCCTGGTGCTGCCACTGACCCTGCTGGCCGCGGTGACCGAGTTCTTCGTGGCGACGGCCCTGGAGTCATCTCGGGGTGGCTCGGCCATCTCGCTGACCGACCCGGGCGTGCTGCGAGAGGTGGCCGGCGCGTCGCTGTACCTGGCGGTCATCGCCGTCATCGGCCTGGCCCTGGGCGCCCTGCTCCGCCGGACCGCGGCCGGCCTGGCGGTGTTCGCCGGCGTGTTCTTCGTGGTGCCGATCGTCACGAACTACCTCCCGCACAGCATCCAGGGGTTCGCGCCCTACCTGCCGTCTAACGCCGGCGGGGACCTGTGGGGGGCCGGGAAGCTGTTCGGCGGGCAGCAGCTGGCCCCGTGGACCGGATTCGCGGTCCTGTGCGGCTACGCGATCGTGCTGACCGTCCTGGCCGCCTGGCGGCTGCGCCACCGCGACGCCTGAGCACCCGGAAAGGCTGCACAACACGAGTACACCCTTGCGCACACCGATCGAGAGCCCGGGGACGCGCCCGCCGCGTTCCCGGGCTTTCAACCTCGGATGCGCCCCTGTCCGCCGCAGTGGCGTCGTTCGGGACCTTTTTCTTCGCACAGACGGCACGCCCGCGCATCCCTCGCTGGCGGTCAGCCCGGTCGTAGCGGGCCTTGACCGCCCTGGCGCTGCCGCTGCGCCGGGTCTGGCCCGGCCCCGTATTCGACGTAATGGTCCTGATGGCCAGAACTGGCTATTCTGCGCCGCTCGGCCACCCGTGCCTCAGTATCAACCTCAGTATCAATAGGCAACGCAAAGTCGGCGGGGACTTCCGGCGGGTAGGTGTGCCGGTACTATTTTAATCGGCGTTGCGGATTGGATTCCTCAGTCGACCCCTCGGCAGGGCCAGAAGGCTATCGGCGCGTGGCCGCGAGATCGACACGGCTGGCAGGGGACTGGAGCAACAGGAATTGAACGTATGTTCGGTCATTCTCGGACTGATCGGCCCTCCGTTCATGGAGACCATTCTGAGGGGCAATGTGAGGGGCAGAATGCCGCTCACGAGGGATTGCCTCAGCCAGCCGCAGCCAGTGTGAGCTAGCGTCTGGCCTGGTCAGGCCGCATATGGCCTGGTCGTGGAACGGGCGAGTGATTCATGGCATGCAAGAGGTCCGGGGTTCGAATCCCCGTAGCTCCACATATTTTTCGGATCTGCGTTCGATCCGCAGTGACTAATCAAGTGACTATGGTGCCAGACTATCCGGCGTCGGCCTTCGGCTCGTCTGGCTTATCTGGTTCGCCTGGCTCGTGCGGCTCGCCGAAGACGTCGTCCATGACGGTCGCGCCGCCGCGGATGGTCGGCACGATAACCTTGCGGTAGACCGTCTCGGTGACGTGAGTGCTCTTGTGGCCCATCGTGTCGCTGATGTCCTGGATGGGCACGCCGTTGGAGCTCATGATCGAGACGGCCTGGGCGCGCTGACCTGGCCGCTGCTGGCCGTCATGCTGGCGCTGGCCGCGCTGCATCCCGTGCTGCCGTTCAGCCTGGAACTTCTCGCCCTGCGGCGCCTCACCGCCAGCGCCTTCGGCACCCTGATGAGCCGCCTCGATGAACTCGGGAGTGAACCGCTGGACCCACCGGTATACGGTGACGTGGTCAACGGTGATGCCGCGCTCGGCCAGCAGCTCCTCAACGTCCCGGTAGGACAGGCCGTACCGCAGATACCAGCGGACCGCCACCGAGATCACCTCCCGCGGAAACCGGAAGCCAGCAAAGACAGATGATGGGCTCGAGGATGTCACCACCTCAGTCTCCCGCCCACGACGATCGGCCAACGCAACAGCGCCCACCAGCACGTACAGCCTGCTCAGCCGGACGGTGTCGACGTGGAGGAAGTCGACGGCGAGGATCCCGGCGGCCTGGGCGTGCGGGAACTGCCGCCAGGTCGGGCCGTCCCGGCTCGGAGCGGGATCGATGCCTGCGGCACGCAGGACCTCGTAGACGGTGGACTGCGCGACCGTCGCGCCGAGTTTGGTCAGCTCGCCGTGGATCCGGCGGTAGCCCCAGAGCGGGTTCTCCCTGGCCAGGCGTACGGCAATCCGGGCGATGCTGTGGACCGTCGCCGGGCGGCCCGGCCGGCGACGCTTGCTCGTGTCGTACTTTCTCGCGGCGAGCCTGCGGTGCCACGCCAGCAGCGTCGCGGGCGTCACGGGAAATACCTCAGCCCAGCGCCGACGCGGGATGAACCGCAGGAGCGCGACAAGCCAGGCCCTGTCGACTGGCTCGTACCGCAGCCGGCCAGCGTGCCGGCATAGCACCGCGTTCTCGTGCCGGAGTACCAGCAGCTCGACGTTCTCCGCCTGGTCCCCTCGGAACAGCAGTACAGCAAGGCCGAATGACCAGCGCATCAGCATACAGGCGATCTTGAGCAGCACCCCGCCAGCCAACCACCGCTAGGTCAGAACCGCAGCCGGACAGCAGGTCAGGACCCACGATCGAGTATTCGGGCGGCACAGGATCCGCTGGTATCCGCGGCCGTGATTCTCGGTGGCGAGCCGCTCGATCAGCACGGCGATCTGCGCGGTGACCGGCGGGCGGCCCGTCCGGTTCGGGTAGGTCCACTTCCGGGTAACCAGGCGGCGGTGCCAGCGCAGCACGGTTCCCGGGGGTGACCAGCCGGTGCGTCCGCAGGTTCCGGGGCAGGAGGCGGATCAGCGCGGCGAGGCCCGCGCGGTCGGCCCGGTCCAGGCGTGGTCGGGGATGGGCGCGGCGCAGCATGGCAACCTCGTGCCGCACCACCAGGAGCTCAAGGTCCTTGGATGCCGTTGACCTGCTCAGCAGGACCAGCCAGCTGCTGAGCCGGGCGAAGATCAGGTAGAGCAGGCGGAAAGACACGAAATGATCATCATGGCCTACCGCCAGCGCTGACGGTGGCGCATCACTGCAGATCAGAGGCCAGGCGGACTTCTGGCACCCCGCAGGGGTTGTGGTGCGCACTTATCCGGCGCCCCTCCGGCTCCGAGTGCGCGCACCCATCACCGATCTGGAGGTTGAGGATGACTGGCGCGACCTCTTCGCGGGGAAAGGAAAGGAAGCGATGAGGTTACTAATCTAGTCAGCCACGGTATGCCGGCTCTTCGAAGTTAGCCGGGATCGAGTTGCGACGCCTGGGGCATGTCAGGGTCCTGGCGACGGGCTTACATGTGGCCAACGGGGCCAACAGAGGCCAGGTGGAACTCCGGGAATTCGGCGGGGCACGCCGGGTGGCTGCTGGCCTGCGTGTTCTTTGACGGAGCGCCGCCGCAGGTGCGATCTCATAGGAGGACGGATCGCTCACCGGATGACCAGGAGGGAAACCCGCCATGACTGACCCCGATGATCGGCTCCGGCCGCGCGACCACGCTCTGCAGGAGGAACTCGACTCGCTGCGTGAGCAGGAGCGCGAAGGGCACTCGACGCCGAAGGAGCAGCGCCGCGCCGAGCAACTGCAGCGCCGGCTGAACGCTGACGAGCACGGGGCCGAGGTGCGCGAGCGCCGGGAGCAGGATCGCGAGACGGACCGGCAGAACGAGGAGGAACGCGCCCGGCATCGCCGCTGAGCTAGCCGGAGGTAAACCAGTACGCCCTCAGCCCGGCGCGGGCGTGTGCCGGGAGCCGCGTGAGGGGTGCCCGGCGGCTCCCTGCCGGCTGCTTTGGCCGATCGCCCTCATGGTGCTGTCCCCGGGTACGGCTGTCCGGCGGCGCGTGTGGCAATCAGCGGAATCCCGGACGCCAGGAGAGCCGGGACGCCTCGATCTGGCCATCGGGCGTCAGGGTCCACCTTGCTCCCGCCGCATCGCGGAAGTAGATGACGGAGCAGAATTGGTCCGGTGACACCCCCGGCGGGACGTTGCGCGTCGCCGATTTCGTCTCAAGCGGTCCCGGGGTCCCGCGAAGGCCCTCCGCCCCGGCCTGAACGGGCGGCTCTCCGGCGACCCAG
>DATCEO010000258.1:0-2325 GCA_036510065.1 Streptosporangiaceae bacterium
ACTGGCTGACACCGCCACCGTCACCGCCCGGGCCTCAACCTCCGGGACGACACGACGAACGAGGGACGGGGACTTTCAACCGGCCACCAGCGGGGACCTCGACCCGGCCACACACGGGGACTTTCTCACGGCCACGGACACTCGCAGATGATGAAGTATGGGGCGGAGCTGTGGCTCGGGTCCCCGTGACCCTGCAGGTAATAATCGGCCGTGTGGCGGCGGCGCGCCCGGGCGAGATCGTCGAGGCGGTCCCAGCGAGCTTGGCTCTCACCGATGTACAGCAGGCTCTCCTCGTGCTGGGCGCGGAAGCGGTAGAGGCCGGGGGTCGAGGGGATGAGCCGGTCGTCGCGGGCCTGGTCGAAGTCGAGCCAGGGGGACCAGGAAATGCCCCCCAGTCGGCGGACTGCGGGTTGGTGGCGGCCATGACCTGATCTCATCAGGTCGTTCTGCCGCATGCCAGGCGGGTAGCCAGCTTCATGTACCCCGGCTGCCACGGTGGGGGGAGGGCAGGGCCGGTCAGCTTCGACGAACTCAGGCGGCCCAGCACGGGTCCCTGTCTTCAGCTTTGGGCTTGACGGCCCGGAGGCTTCGAGGGATGCACCGTGGCGGCGGGCGCGGCCCACGGGGAAGATCAGGCGGCGGCGCAGGCGGATAGGCATGGCTGATCATGCCCTGCCCCGGCTGTCGGCATCGTTCCAGCTCAAGGGGGCGGCAGGCTTCTGGCACCCGCAGGTTGCTTCTCTTCAGCCAGTCTGGGTGACGCTGGCCGCGACGATCTTGCCGTTCACCACGGTGTCGGTACCGGTGTACTGCTGGTTGGCGCCGGTGCAGTCGTCGGTCGCTGTCAGGTCGAAGCTGACCTGGTCGCCGGTTTCGTCCAGCTCGGTGAGTTGCTGTTCGCCGGTGCAGGCGAATCCGGCTGCGAACTGCTGGTAGGTCTGGCCGGTGGCCGTGCCTGAGCTGAGCAGTGCCCATGCCTCCGGGTAGTCCCCTGACTCGATGTCGCCGTAGTAGGCGGAGACGACTGCCCAGGGGTCAGTGACGTCGGGAGCCGCTGCCGGAGGCGGTGTGGTGGCGGGTGGCGGCCGGGTGACCGGCGTGGCCGGCGGGCTGGTGATCGTCTTGGTAACGGTCGGCGCGGGCGCGGCGGACCTCGCTGGTGAGGGGGGTGCGGCTGAGTAGGTCGCGGCGGCGGGGCTGCTGGGAGCTGTGCCGCATGCCGCAAGTCCTGCCGCTGCCGCTGCAGCTGCTGCCAGCGCGATGATAATCAGGCGCATGTTTCTCAGCTCCAGTTGTGCTGGTCCCACGACCAGTACCAGTAGTGCACGACGTCCCGGCCTCCGATGACGTGCAGTTTCTCGAAGTAACGCACTCCGTGGCTGGTGACGGGATCGTGCAGGACGACGGTGACCGAGCCGATTCTCGTAAGCGTGATATCTGCTCCCCAGAGAGTGCCGGTCGCGCGAGCCGACGTTCTCGACCAATGTGACCAGTGCGCTCTGCTGAGCCAGACGTTGGGTCCGCCGCGCAGGAGAAAAAGCTTGTGCGGCTTGAATGTTGCGCATTGCCGCGTTCCGTTGCCGCAGTTTTCCATTGCGACCGGCACGGCTGACGCTGATGCGGGCGGGGCCGGGATCACCCCGGCTGCCGCCAGGGCTGCGGCTGGCACCGCGACCGCCGTAAGGAATAGCCTATTTAGCTTGAACATGAATCTGCCCCCCGGCCAGATTGCTCTTAGCCAGGATACGTCACATCCAGCGGCGCCTCTGGTTCGCATATCCGCGCCCGGCAGGAGATGTAGCGATATGACATTCTGTTATCAATTCGGGAGTATTCGCCGTTGGAATTTGAGCTTCGCATGCTAGATCCGGCCTGAAAAGCCGGAGCACGGCTGGATCCTGGGGCTGGCCGGATTCTGGGCTTCTGGGCGCGGCGGGTCCTGTCGTGTGGGCTCAGGAGATCCCTCGTCAGGGTCCGTCCCGCAGGCACGCGGTAAGTGCAGGCCGGGGCCCTAGGCCGATCGTGTGACCACCTGGCGGTCGCGGGTCTGGGATGCGGCGCCGGGCCAGCATCGTGCGGGTGGGAGGATCCTAATAGGAGAACAATGAGGTTCTCTGCTAGGGGGCAAGCATGAGGATCAGGAAGTCATCAGCAGCCATCGCGACCGGCGCGGCAGCGCTCGGTCTCGGCCTGGGGACGATGGGCATGAGCCGGGCAGCGGCCGGCATAAGCCCGTCGTATAACAGCATGAGCTTCTCCGGCTACGCGTTCGGCGTATATGACGGCTACATCTGGCCGCACAGCATCACCGCCAGGTGGACGGAG
>DATCEO010000259.1:0-17918 GCA_036510065.1 Streptosporangiaceae bacterium
GCGCGACGTCTCGATCACCATCTTCACGGCTTCATCCCTGAATTCCGGTGAGAAGCTCTTCTTTGCTCGGGGCAAAAACTTCACCTTTCCAGATTGTCCATCCTAATGGATGGACTGTCCGGAAGGCTCGGGGCACCTCACTGCCTGCGTGTGGTGCGGTTGGTGGTCAGGTCGGTTCGATTTCGCTGGGCCGCCAGGTCTTGTCGAAGAATGGCTGGAGGGGGTTGTAGAGGCGGAGGATCGGGAACCAGCCCTTGCCGGGGACGGTTTGGAGCCAGTTCGATTCTTTGCCGTCGGGTGCGGTGGGGCCGAAGTAGACGTCGGTCGTCCCGTCGGGGTTGGTGGCGATTGTTCCGCGCTGGCTACTGACGTCGGGCAGGAGCTGGTCGGTCTGGAGCATCGACCGGGTCTGGCGGTCGTAGACGAGCACGGACCAGAAGCGGCTCTCGGGGATGCCGGGAGGCAGCGTGAGCCGGTAGGAGCGCGCACCGTCGAAGTAGTCGCCGCGAGAGTCGCGTGCGGCGAAGAGGTATTGCGAGCCGATCCCGGTGAGTCGCATGCACATCGCTGGAGTGATGCCGGTGTAGGCGTAAAAGAACGCGATGCGGGCGTTGATCTTGCGTGCACCGTCGCTCGGGGACTGCTCGACCCCGTTGGGAGTGATCATCGGTGGTGGGGTGAGGAACTCGTAGCCGACCCACATCATGTTGAACCAGGCCGAGCCCGGGTAGTACGCCCAGCCCTCTTGGTCGCGCGGGTCCAACGCCTCCGTGCGGGCGGTCGCGTTGCCCACTGCGACCGCTTCGCTGAGGATCTTGCGCATCCGCGCGTCGGGAGCGAATGGCTGGCCTTTGACGATCCCGACCGAGGCGAGCAGCCCGAGCGTCTCGGGGTTCCCCGCGCCCGCCGGTTCGGTTTGGACGACCTCGTTGATCAGGTCCCAGTAGGAGTCATCGTTGGGCGGGATCGTGTTGAACGACGTGTGGACCGCATCGACGAAACGCGTCGGTGCGGGCTCAGCATCGGGGGCAAACGGGCCCGCGCCGGCGAGGAACGTCGCGACCGACGTCCCCACCCCGCCCGGCTGGTACGGATAGATCCGCAGCCCGTTGCGGATCGCTTCGACTGCGGGCGCGGGATCGTTGTCCACCATGAACGCCCGGCCGAACCAGATCGCGCGTGTCGTGCGGCAGTGCGAGACAAAGAACCCGTTGTCCGGGAGAGGACCGTCATAGCCCGGTCCGACGATCAGGTACCGCCCGCCGTCACCCCGGTCCGGTCCCGGGAGCCCCGTGTCGGTGACCCAGCCGAACCACATATCGTCTACCGCACCCAGGATTCCGGTCGGCGGACCCAGCGCGGGCAGGTCGATGACCATCGGGCCGTCGCTCAGGTCCACGAACGAGATGAAGTACATCGTGTCGCAGTTCGCCGTGAGGAACAGCGACGCCGAGTCCATCAGCTCGGGGAACGCGAGCACGTCGTTGTCCTCGACGCCGATGCTCAAGAACCCCCGGTGCATGGCCGCGAGCGATGCGCCCGGGAAGCTGTTGATGAACGCCTCGACCCCGTGCATGAAATCGAGGTTGTCGTACAGCACCGCAGCGGTCGCTTCGGTCGGTGCACCGTCCACGAACTCCAACGGCCCGAGACGACTTTCAACCCGGTCCGGCGTCGAGATCGACCGCAACGTCTCAGCCGAGACCCCATCGCGTCCGCTACCGCTCATCGCATCCTCCATCATCGCTCCGCATCGCCGCGCCGATGACCCCATTGAGCCGGGGGCTCGTGGTCAAGGCTGCCCCTGTATAACACCAACTGGACGTAAAAATACTTGCGCAGAGCGTGGGCAGACATCACCTTGCGCGGGTGAGAATCGGCTACGGGGAGCTGGCGATCCCGGGAATCACCAAAAGGCCGCCGTCCGACCCGGACGAGCGGATGCCCAGCACCGGACCGCGTGACATGCCGCGCCGCCTTGATCTATGTGCCCTGCGGGGTGTGGCCCGGCGTGCGGCCGGGCGGGCCTCCTCAAGGCTGAGCCCGGACGCTGAGGCCGGGCCAGCGGCGCCGCAGGCGCCGCCTTGACCTTGGTTCGAGTCGATTCGGCAGTACAGGGCTAGACGGGCTAGACGGGGCCTAAAGGCTCTGGAGCCGACGTGTCGATAAACCACGAAATTCGGCACCGCGCAGTTCACCATTTCCAACTACCTTCTCGCTGGTCATGTCTTGTCGCGGCAACCTAGAGGGCGGCGTCCCTACTGAACCGCCCCGTCATCCTCATCCTTGGCCATCACCGCCTGATCGGGGACGGAATGGGCACGGTCCAGGCCGTGCAAGTCCGCCTGCCCGCGCGGGCTCCGAAGTCATGCGGCAGCTCGTCTGCGATCCGCCGACCTCTTCCTTATCAGATCCTCTCAGAGGCACGGCGCACCTGCTATGGCGCAGTCCGTCCGCCTGAAAAGCGGAAGGTCGGCGGTTCGACCCCGCCCCTGACCACCAGCATCCGAGGTAGCTGACCTGCATAAACATCGCCTCGACCTACTTAGCTCTGTAGTCGTGAGTGACCGCCACAGCCCTTCTCTGGCCTCTGGGCACCGTGCCTTATCGCACGCGGATCGCACGCCAGATCACCTGCTTGCAAAGGTGGTGGCAACGTTCTTCTGACCGGCGACTGCCCTGGCATCCGTGTTTTGAGCTATCCCGCGAGTGACCGCGAATCACCGCTAGCCACTGTCTTGACGGGCACGCGAGGGGCACGCCGGGCGCTGAGCCGCTTTTACTAACTGCTGACCGTCACGGTTGTGGTACGGCCCGGAACGTGATCGTGCCTTCTTATTGATTGGGGCCTTCGAGTGCCAACCGGTAGCCGCTCGGGGTGCGGATGATCAGGCGCCGGTAGGCCCAGCCGGGTGCAGGGTTGTTCTGTTCGAGTTCGAAACTTATGCCTGCCGAGCGGCATCGTTCCATGGCGCTGTCGATATCAGCGACGCCGATTTGCCATGTGAGCACGCTCGGCGGGTCGTTGGCGGCTGGGGCTGCCTGGATACCGAAGTGCACCGTGTCGGTCCCGAAGCCGATGAAATTCGGGTACTCCGGGCCCTCGTAGATCACTGGCACGCCGAGCTTCTCGTAGAAGGCCCGCTCGGCGGTGAGGTCGCTGACGTTAAGCACTGGTGCCAGCCTGGTGAACAGGCTTGATTCCTCCTGGCTCATGGCAGGATGCTAACCCGTGGCGGTCCTGGTCTGTCCCTGTCTTCCTGATAGGCGCGACATCCTTGGGAGTGGCCACCGGGTCTAGGCTCGGCGTAGCCGATCGCGTGCGACGCCCGCAGGGCGGCCTAGAGGCGGTGGCCACGAGCTGGACAATGGGAGCCGAGGAAGACGACCGCGATGCCGGTTGACGTGGTGAATGAGGCTGCAAGGTCAGCGGTCTCGCTAGGTGGGACGGCGCGGGCGTGCCGGGCGAGGCCACTCAGGCCAGAGCCCGGCGCGGGGAGCGCCGGACGCGGTGCCGCGCAGCGGCACCGCCTTGACCTTGGTTCGAGTCGATTCGGCAGTACAGGGCTAGACGGGCTAGACGGGGCCTAAAGGCTCTGGAGCCGACGTGTCGATAAACCACGAAATTCGGCACGACGCAGTTCACGGTGATCGCGCTGCCCGCGACCTCGTCCGCCGCCATCGTCACCAGGTGCAGGACGCCGGCCTTGCTGACCGAGTACGGGAACCCGGCCCCCTTCGTCACCACGGCCGCCCGGCTGGCGGTGTGCACGATCCGGCCCTCGCCGGCCGCCTGCAGGACCCGCAGCGCATGCTTGGTGATCAGGGCGGCGCTGACCAGGTTCAGCTGGAGCTGGCCGGTCAGCTCGGCCGGGTCCAGGTCGGCCAGCGGCCCGCGCGGGGCGAACCCGCCGACGGTGTTCACCACCGCCCAGGGCGCCGGAGCCGCCCCGAAGAACGCGCCCAGGGCCGCGTCGTCGAGAACGTCCGCCGCCTCATACCGGACGCCGTCCAGCTGCCGGCCGGCGTCCGGCACGGCCCGGTCCACCCCGATGACCGCCGCGCCCGCCGCACCGAACGCCGCCGCCACGCCCGCGCCGAGCGCGCCGGCCGCGCCGAATACCAGGACCGTGCGGCCCGTGAAGCTACCGTTCGGCATGTGCGTGCTCCTTCTCATCAGTAACGGATCCGGGAGACGCCGCCCCGTCACGGCCCGGTGAGGCTCAGCGAGGCGACCAGGTAGGCGACGCCGAACGGGTCGCCGGCGTACAGGATGTCGGCGGCGGGGCGCAGCGCCCGCATGGCCCCGGCCAGCACCTGCCAGGCGGGCCGGCCGGTCGCCATGAGCTCGCGCGCCAGTACCGGGTCCACCGCGGTCAGGGCGCCGAGGTCGCCGGCCCGGATCGCGCGCTCGACCTCCGCGTCGAAGCCCGCGCTCCGCTCGTCCAGGTGGCCGGGCGCCCGGCGGCTGCGCCGCGCGCTGCCGTCCGCCATTACCAGCAGGGCGACCCGCTCAGCGGGCTGCGCGAGCTGTTCGCCCAGCTCGACGCAGGCGGTGGGCGGCTCGTCCTGGCCGGCCGCCTGGAGGATTCGCCGCCCGGCATACCCGGCCTGGTCCAGCAGCAGGGCCCCGAGGCCGAGTGACGACGGCAGCCCCGGCGTTCCCGGCGGCACCTGCGCCGCCGGGGCGAAGGCCGACAGCTCCAGCCTGCTCTCCGGGTCCCAGAGCCCGGTTTCCGCCGCGGCACCGACCACGGCGATCACCGCGGGCTCGGCCCGCAGCAGCCGCCGGGTGGCCTCCCCGCAGGCCTCCCGCAGCTCCGGCAGGACCACGTCCCCGCCGGTCAGCTCCCGGGCCAGCAGCGGCGGCGCCGGGCAGAGGGCGGCAGCGACGATCATCGGCTAGCCCAGCGCCCGGACCGCGCGCGCCGGGGGAATGTCCCCCCGGATCGCGGAGACCATGTCGAGGACCTGGCGCGTCTCGCGCACCTGGTGCGCCCGGAAGATCCGGGCTCCCTGCCAGGCGCAGATGGACGTGGCGGCCAGCGTGCCCATCAGCCTGTCCTCTGGCGCGGCATTGAGCGTCTCCCCGACGAAATCCTTGTTCGACAGTGACACCAGCACCGGCCAACCGGTCGCGGTCATCTCGGCCAGCCGCCGGGTGACCTCCAGCGAGTGCCAGGTGTTCTTGCCGAAGTCGTGCGCCGGGTCGATGACGATCCGCGCGGGGTCGACGCCCGCGGCGACGGCGCGGTCGGCCAGCGCCAGCGTCTGGTCCAGGACGTCGCCCATCACGTCGGGATAGGAGACCCGGAAGGGCCTGGTCCGCGGCTGCTGGCTGCCCACGTGCGCGCAGACGATTCCGGCGCCGAACTCCGCCGCCACCTCGGCCAGCTTGCTGTCCCAGCCACCCCAGCTGTCGTTGATCAGGTCCGTCCCGGCTGCGCAGACCTCGCGGCCGACCTCGTGCCGCCAGGTGTCACAGCTGATCACCACGTCGGGGTAGGCGCCCCGGACGGCGGCGACGAAGCCCGCGGTGCGGCGGATCTCCTCGCTGGTGTCGACCGTCGAGCCCGGCGCCGCCGGCACGCCGCCGATGTCGATGATGTCGGCGCCCTCCGCGACGACCCGGTGCACCCGGTTCATCGCGGCGCCCTCGTCCCAGGTAACCCCCGGCCGGTAGAAGGAGTCGGGTGTCCGGTTCACGATCGCCATGACCAGCCGCTGCCGCGGCTCGAAGGACCGGGTGCCGAGCCGGAGCACGCCCTGCTGCCGCGGTTCGCTCATGCCCCCCACGGACCTCCTCTGCCGGTCATCTCGCGTATCGGTTATCTCGCACATCAGTCATCTTCGGTGTCCGGCAGTTCCTTGCGCATCTGCAGGGTCGTGATCTCGTAACCCGCGGACTCATGCAGGCCGCGGGCGACCGCGTTGGGGCCGAACACTTTCAGGGCCAGGGTCCGCGCGCCGTGCCGGGCTGCCGCCTGCTCGGCCGCCGTCATCGGCCGCACCCGCAGATCGCCCACCGCGGCAGCCTATGCGGTCACCGCGCGGCTCTGGCTCCGGAGGGAGTGCGCCGCGCGATCGCGGCCCGTCTCACCCATGCCGCGATCGTGAAAGTCCCGTTACTACCCCATGGCGTTACCTACAGGACATCCACGATGGTGCGATGGGGCGGGAAGCTAGCCCAGGAGGGGGAGCAGGTCGGCTAGGGGGCCGATCTGGGCCCGGTCCGCCGCCGAGACGGGTTCGCGGCCCGTGCCCTTGAGTGCGTACGTCGTGTCGTCCCACGGGCCGGCCATCGGGATGCCGAGCAGGCCGTCCAGCACGCGGCGCACCAGCGCGAGCGCCGCTGGATCCGGCGGCGGCGCCGCCGGCAGTGCCACCGTGAGGTCGAGGTAGTGGATCGCGGCCTCGACGGTCAGGGTGGCCAGGAAGTCGGGCGTGGCCAGCACATGGCCCTGGGTGGCCACTGCCGGATACGGACAGGCGCGGGCGGCCCGGCCCGCGGCCTCGGCCGTTTCCCGCCATTCGCTGGCCAGCGCGCCCGGCGGGTAGGCCGACGCCACGATGCGGACGTGCCGGGCGTGCCGCGCGGCACCGGGACTGCCGAGTGCGGACGCTGCACCGCTGCGCGGTGAGAACGGCCGCCAGTAGGTGATGTCATCGACATCGGGCCGCTGTCCGGCGTCCGCCGGCGTGGCCAGGGTGACCAGGGCTCGCCGGGCGTCCAGCAGCTGATGGTAGAGAACGTCGCCGATCGCCCAGCCCGCGCAGCGGGTCGGCAGCATGAGCTCGTCATCGCCCAGCGCCCCGGTCACGGCCGTGATCTTCTGGTAGGAAGCCTGGAGGGCGTCCTGAACGGCGTCGCGGTCCGGGCTCATGTTCTTATCCTGGCGACTGCGGCCCCGGGCTGTCCCGGCCAGTGACGTCATCCAGCCAGTTCCGGTACGCGGCCGCGAGAGCGGCCCGGCGGTGCGGGTGGGCCAGCACGTCAGCGCTGTCCACCCACTGGCCGACGCTGCCGCCCAGGGCCTCCATCCCGACCAGCTGGCGGAGCGCGGGATCGCCGATGCCGTCCAGCAGCAGCTGCGGCAGGGCCTCGGCTACCATCCGGTACGGACGATCGAAGAAACCGTGGACCACCGCCGCCGGGGTAGGCAGTCCGGCCCGGCGCTGCACCGCCGCGAGTACTTCGACCGCGGCCGCCAGCGCGGCCTCGCGCTCCGGCCAGCCGGCCGCTTCGATGGCCGTGCCCAGCGGACCCGCCAGAGCTGCGGCGGAAGGCAGCCTGGCGAACAGTGCCTCGCGCCATTTCTCATAGGGCTCCCACCGCCGGTGCAGCAGGAACGCTAGGCTGACCAGATCGCTGACCAGGCCGGCGGACAGCAAGCGGGACTGCAGCGGCTGACCTCGGTCCCCGGTGCGGCCGACATAGGGCAGCCGCTGGCACAGCCGCAGCCAGCCGCAGGCCAGCACATACCGTTCCACGCCAGCCGGGTACCAGGCCAGGCGGCGGCGCAGGATCGCCAGCTCAGCGGTGGAATCGGCGTAGACCGGACCAGCGGTGACCTCGAGCACGCTCTGGCCGGTCAGGACGAGCCAGTCTAGGCTGGACAGGCCCGCGGGGTCCGCCGGCGGGCCTGCGCCGAGCGGGTTGACGCCAAGCCGGCTGACGGCGAAGTCCGCGACCGTGGCCACCTCCACCCGGTGCGACACAGCGGCGTCCCAGGTGGTCACGAACCGGACCGGCCGCCCGCGGAACTGCTCTGGGAGGCCGCGATCCAGCAACTGGGTCAGCGGGCGCACGGCGCCCCGGTCGGCCTCGTCGACCAGCACCGTCAGGCGCAGTCCCCAGTCGTGGTCGCGGCTGGTGGCGTCGTCCAGGCCGAGCACGTCGGACCCCGAGCCCAGCCGGGCGGCCGCGTAGCGCAGCCGGGGCAGCTCCCGCCGGATCAGCGGCCCGACCAGGTCCTGGTGGAAAGCGTCACCCAGCTCGGTGCCACCCAGCTCTGCGCCCAGCTCGGTCCCAGCCTCGTGCTCGTCCACAAGCTCCGATTCCAGCGCACCCGCCGCCGGGTGTCGAGCAGATATTGCGACCGGGCCAGGCGAGACCGGCTACCGGCTACCGGCTACCGGCTACCGGCTACCGGGTGCCTGCCAGCTGTCGGCTGCGCTGGTCCACTCCCATCTCGCCGTAGGGGTAGTCGACGGGCCGCGGGTCGCTGGCGGCATCCAGCGCTGCCATCTCCTCGGCGGTGAGGTGCAAGTCCGCTGCCTTGAGGTTGTCGGCCAGCTGCTCGGTGGTGCGCGCGCCGAGAATCGTGGTGGTAACGCCCGGCCGCGCGGTGACCCAGGCCAGCGCGACCTGCGCCATCGAGACGCCGCGTTCCTCGGCGATCTTCTGCACCGCGTCGATCACCTGCCAGGTGTGGTCGGTGCCGCGCCGGTCGAACGCCTCCATGCCCCGGTTCGGGTCCTCGCCGAGGCGGGTCGCCCCGGACGGGCGCTGGTCGCGCTGGTACTTGCCTGACAGCCAGCCGCCGCCGAGCGGGCTCCACGGCAGCAGCCCCAGCCCGGCATCCAGCGCGGCGGGCACGATCTCCCACTCAATTTCGCGGACCAGCAGGCTGTACTGCGGCTGCAGCGTGACCGGCTCGGCCAGGTTCAGCTCCCGGGCCAGGTGGACCGCCTTGGTGAGCTGCCAGCCGGTGAAGTTGGACAGGCCGTAGTAGCGGATCTTGCCGGCCCGGATGAACCCGTCGAACGTGCGCAGGGTCTCCTCCAGCGGCGTATACGGGTCGAACGCGTGGGCCTGGTAGAGGTCAACCGCGTCCAGCCCGAGCCGCCGCAGCGAGGCATCCAGCGCGCGGGTCAGGTGCCGGGTCGACAGGCCGGCTCCGTTGGGGTCACTGTGGATCGGGAAACGGCCCTTGGTGGCCAGCACGACTGGCTCGGTGACGTCGGGCGGGCGGCTGGCGAACCAGTGCCCGATGATTTCTTCCGAGACGCCGTGACCGTAGACGTCGGCCGTATCGACGAACGTGCCGCCCGCCTCGAGGAAGAGGTCGAGCTGCTGGTGCGAGCCCGCCTCGTCGGTCTCCGATCCGAACGTCATCGTGCCCAGGCAATAGGCCGACACTGCGCAGCCGCTGCGTCCCATGGTGCGATATTCCATAGAAACTGCCTTACCCGGGGATCGCGCCCCTATGCGGGGGCCGCTGCGCGACGGCGATGTCGGCCATGGTGTCGAGGAACCGCCGGACGGTCGTCAGCTCGGCGTCGGTGAACGACCCCATCCCGGCCACGGCGGCGTGGATCAGGGGCCCGAAGAAGGACCAGCCGAGCCTCTCGGCCTCGGGGGTCACCGCCAGGAAGACCTTCCGCCGGTCGGTGGTGTCCCGCTCCCGGCTGACAAGGCCGAGGCGCTCCAGCCGGTCGATGAGCGTCGTGGTCCCGGCCGAGTTGAGGCCAAGCTGCTGGCCCAGCCAGCCGGGGGTGGCCCGGTGCCCGGCGCGCGCCGCGTCCAGCAGCTGGATCAGGGCCCGCAGGTCGGTCGGGTGCAGGCCGTGCTGCCGGGCGAACTCGGCCCGGGACAGCTCCAGCTCCACCGACAGGCGGCGCAGGCGGTGAAACAGCTGCAGGTCCCGATCGTCGTCTGGCATCACGCCTCTTTCTCTCGCTCAGCGAGAGTATCGTCTAGCGAGAGAATCCGTTATCCCGGAGTGCGGGGAGGTCGCTGATGGAAGCCGACGCGAGCGAGCTGGCCCGGAGCTCGGCCTGGCTGCCGCAGCCTTCTGCGGGCACTCCTACGGCGCGTGGCTGGCGCTCAGCTACGCCCGGCATAGCCCGGTCCGGGTGACCCGGCTCGCGCTGCCCGACCCGACCAGCTGCTTTGCCGGGCTGCGGCTGAGCTACCGGCTGCGGGCCGTGCCGGTGCTCGCCCGGCCGGGCGCGGACCGGGCCCGCGGCTTCCTGGAATGGGAGGCTGGCGGCATGCCGCTCGAGCCGCTGTCGCTGGCCCTGGCGTGCGGCGGCGCTGAGTTCCGCGGGTCGAAGATCGTCATGCCCCGGCGGCCGAAGCCCGCGGAGCTGCAGGCGATGAGCGTGCCTGCCCTGGTGCTGCTGGCCGCCGAGAGCAAGGCCCATGACATCCGCCGGGTCGGGGCCAGCGCGGAGCGGCTGCTGCCGCACGTTACCGTCGGCGTGCTCCCCGGCGCCTCGCACCACTCCCTGCCCGCCACCAGCCCGGACCGGCTCAACCAGGAGCTGGCCGCCTTCCTCGGCTAGTCCAGGGCCAGGCCGGCGGAGCGACCTGCCATCGGCCGGGGGCCTAGGCCGCGGCCGGGGCCGGAAGGTTGGGCAGCAGCACGCCGGTGAGACGGGGGATGGCCTCCTCCAGCTCGAACGCGGTCACCTTGGCGGGAAAGTCACCCGGCGACAAGCCGGAAAGCCCCTGCGCCCAGCCGTACAGCTCCAGGCCGATCACCGACGGCATCACGCGCAGCAGGTGCTCAAATCTCGCGTCAGGCTCACCCGTATTCTCGCGCGGCCCGATGTAATACTCATTTTCCAGGAGCCCGACCCTGATCAGGCCGGGGATCGCATGACCGAGGGCATCCTGGACGGGCACCTCGATTCCCTCAATCAGGAGGGGCAGGAATTCGCCCAGGTCGAGGTCCATGGTCGCCCGGTAACGGTCCGCGGAAACGCCCAGGTTCAGGTCAGCCAGGCCATGCAGGCGGGCGGCCCATTCCCGGTACAGCAAGTAATGGGCTCGCACCTCGAGCGTGCTGAGGCTGGTGACCACGTGTGACCAGGCGACGGCCCGGTCGTCTCGCCCGTGCGGAGTCCGGCTGCCCGCGAGCACCCCGCCCAAATAGTCGATCATGAGGTCGTCATCGCAGTACGAGCCGTCCTCCAGCAGCACGTGCGCCACCCGGGGATTGACAACTTTACGGCTCTCTACGCTGTCGCGGGACTTGGCATCCGCGCGCTCGATAATCGCGCCGACATTGCCCACCCGGTAAGACGTGTAACGGCTCAGTGCCTCGTTAATGGCATCGGCAGCCGGGCCGAGTACGCGTATCAGCAAACCGCGAGCGATCTTCTTGCTCTCGGTCTCGTCTAGCTCGGCTGAATTGGCGATGGCCATGTCGACAGTGGGTTCGGTCATTCATCCTGCCTCTGGGGCTGAAAGGGGCAGGACCAGCCTAGCGGCTCCCGACTTGCTGCCGGGGCCGGTCGCGCTCCCTGAGCCGGAGACGGTGCGGACTAACCCGCGGGGGCTCTGCGGGCACTATGAGATGTGAGCCGCAGCCAGGATCCTGGAGCGTCACATGCCGATCTGGTGCAGGATGCCCTGCGCGGCGCCAGAGAACCGCTCGCCGAACTGGTGAGCCGGCACTGGGACACGGCCGTCTTCCTGGCCGAGCGAGTTCTGGGATCGCCGGACCTGGCCCGATACGCCGCCCAGGAGGCAGCCGTCGCCGCGATGACCGACCTGGGCCGGTTCCGGTCCCCGACCGGTTCGGCGCCTGGTTCTGCGGCATCGCGCTGAACGTGGCCCGGCGGTGGCTGCGGCAGGTGCGCAGGGAGGTCCTCGGGGTAGTGGCGGATCCCGCCTGCAGCACGCCCGGGCCGGCCGAGGCTGCGGAAGCCGCGGACGTCGCCGGCCGGGTCCGCCGGGCCGTCGCGGCCCTGCCCTGCGGCCAGCGGAGCGCCGTGCACCTGTTCTACCTGCATGGCCTCAGCCATCGCGAAGTGGCAGCTGAGCTCGGTATTTCCGTCGGTGCGGTGAAATCAAGGCTGCACCAGGCACGGGGCGCCCTGGCCCCCAGGCTCGCCCAGATCATCGATATCCCGGAGGGACCCGTTATGACAACAGCGCCGGACGCAGCTCAATGGATCGAGGTCACGGTCGCCGAGGTACGCCGAGCCGGAGGCGAGGATGACGCTGAGCCGACCTACATCATTGTGCAGGAACGCGAGGGCGAGCGGCGGCTGCCGATCTGGATCGGTCTTCCCGAGGCCACGGCCCTCGCCCTGGCCCTGGAGTCGGTCGAGTTCCCGCGCCCTTTCACCTATCAAACTGACCGCCAGCCTGCTGCAGGCGGCCGGCTCCGGGCTCACCGAGGTCAGGATCACGCGGCTGACCAACTCGGTGTCCTACGCGGCGGTGATCGTTCAGGGTCCAGACGGCCCGCGCGAGGTCGATTCACGGCCCAGCGACGCCGTGAATCTGGCCCTGGCCGCCGGCGCTCCGATCCGCGTGGATAGCCACCTGTTCAGCGGCACCCTGTCCGGCAACCTTGCCGAGAAGCTGGAGTCATCCCCAGTCGCTACGGCCGAGATCGCGGCGGAAGTCCAGCAGTCTATGCAGGCCCTGCGGGCCGAACTCGGCCACGACCCTAGTCCCGAACCCGGTGAAGCCACCCCGCACCGGCCGAGCTGACAGCTCATGAACCTGGCGAGTTCGGCCAGCCGGCAGCTGCTCAGCACGGTCGTTAAAAACCACAGAGATCAGATCCTGATGACCTGAATATCAGGCATGGCGTCGTAGTCAGAATCCTGAGTCACGATTGGAACGCCATGGGCAAGGGCGGTAGCGGCGATCCAGCTGTCGTTTATCGGTGCCTTACGTCCCTCCGCACGGAGTCGCGAGATCAGCAGGGCCCACGCGTCAGAAACCGTCTCGTCCACCGGGAGCGCCTCAAACCGCTGAGCGAGCTGATAGGTCGATAGCCTGCGGGAAGCAGCTTCCGCACCCTGGGCTTGCAGCACTCCGAGCCGCAACTCACCTAGAGTGACAGCTGAAACACCCCATTCGAAGTCCGTGAAACGATCGAGGTCGAATCGTGCGGCCTCAAGGCCGATGAAAACCGAGGTATCAGCCAGAGCCCGTTGAAGGATTACCACGGAAGATCGTCGGTCGTCTCGGTTAGGGTCGCCCGCAGCTCCTCGGACAGGCCGGTGGTATCCGCTCCGAGGCGCAGAAGCTCGCCACCGATCTCTGTGGCCGGCAGCCACTGCCGTCGGCGAGAGAGCGGGATAATCTTCGCTACTGGTCGATTGTCCCTCAGGACTTCAAGTTCCTCTCCTGCCTCCACGCGCCGGAGAATCTCGGCAGTGTGATTTCGGAGATCGCGAGCTGGGATGGCCGTCATAGTACGAGTGTAGCATTCATGCGACAACTGTAGCAACTCAAGCATAGTCGGCGCCGTGGGGATCGCAGCGAGGCTGTTGACGGAGGCCCGGCGAATCAGCGCCTGCTAAGAGGTCAGCCGCTGGCGAGCCGTACTTGCGCATCGTGCTCGGCTCGGAGCCAGTTCTCGGTCAGCCTCGGGTCCTCGAAGGGCTGGCGCCGCTCCAGGGCATCCAGGTACCCGGTATCCGCCGCGAGCCGGCGGCGGAACTCCGTGACGTCTCCGATGTGTCCGTGGCCGGGTATGACCTGGCGCACGCCGGGCACCGCGGCCAGCCGTTCCAGTCCGGTGCGGTAATCGCCGACCGGGCCGGCCGCCTGGGCGTCCAGCAGCGGAATCTCGATGTCGGAGCACATGTCGCCGGCCACCAGCGTGCCGGTGCCGGGCAGGAAGACGGCGCCGTGACCGGGCGCGTGGCCGTCATGAATGATCACCTGCGCGGCCGGGCCATTCCAGGGGATGGCGCCGGCGCCGGCCGCCAGGGCGGTGAGGCGGCCGACCAGCTCCAGGTCATGGCCGGGAGCTTCCTCCGTCAGCGCCCGCAGCAGGGCGGCCCGGTCGTCCCGCGCGGCAGCCACGGCGCGCGGCGCGGCGTATCGCGGCGCCTCCCCGAGGTCGCGGCTCCACAGCACGTGATCCCAGTGCGGATGCGTGGCCCAGGCCGCCCATGGCCGCAGCCTGCGCTCGGCCAGCTCGGCGGCGAGCGCGGCCAGGTCAGGGACGGTGACCGCCGGATCGATGACGAGGCACCCGCCGTCCGGTCCGACGACCACCGTCGTCGTGGTCAGGTAGAGGTCGCTAGTCGCGACCAGGACGCCGGCCGCGACCTCGGCTAGGCGAGCCACAGCGGATCCCTCAAGCGCTCATCCTCGCCTGCGGCGCCCGGGATCCACCTGGCACTGAGGATCTTCACTCGTCGCGTCAGCTCACTGGCACGTGGCATGGCATCCAGTAAGGCAGATCAGCGGCCGCCCAGTCGAGCCCCCGCGGTCACCAGCGCCGGGGCAGGCGGGAGGGCCGGGGCGGCCGCGGAGGGCGAGGCGGCCGGGGCAGCCGCGGCAGGCCCGGCCACGGCTCGTCCCGGTGGCCAGCGGCGTTCTCTCGTGCCTCGTCGGCCAGCTCCAGCGCCTCGTCGGCCAGCTCCAGCGCCTCCTCGAGCAGTTGCTGGACCTCCTCGACCCGGTCCCGGGCTTCGTCGGCCCGGTCCTCCGCCTCCTCCGCATCCTCGTGCGCGGCGTCGGCTTCTTCGCGCGCCGCCTCGGCGGCGCTCTGGGCCCGATAGGCCCGCTCCTGCGCTTGCTCCCGCTGCCGCGGGCCGCCGGTCTCGTCGGCCCCCTCGGCCTCGTCGTAAGCCTGGGCGGCCCGGCTCTCGGCGCGGTGCGCCGCGTCCTCCGCCTGGTCGGCCCGCGCCCGGGCCCGGTCGGCGGCTTCCTGGGCCCGGTCGGCCTGCTCCTGTGCCCTGGCTGTCGCCAGCCGGGCGCGGAGTTCGGCCGCGGGAACTCCCGCCTCGCCGGCCTCGCGCGCGTAACGGGCCGCGTAGTCCTCGGAGGGCGTTACTTCTGTGAATTCTGGGTCCGGCGTGACCGGGCCGGCCGTGATGGCGTTGCTCGCCACGCTGTAGGGCTCGCCGGTCGCCGCCATGCGACGGCGGATGGCGGTCTTCCGGGCCTTGTACTGAGTCATGATCATTTTCTTCCCGGCGGGACCGCCCGCGACTGCCCGCCCAGGCGAAATGAACCGGACCGGAGAATGCACGCGAGTCATCGACCCTTGTCCTCGTCGCCACCACGGCGCGGGCCGCCGGCAGCTCGGCAGCTCGGAAGCGGGCAGGCTGTGCGCTGCCACTATCGGCAGAGTACCCCGCGCCGCCGACAGCGCAGAAGCGCATTTCCCGAGATCTTTGCCGTCCGGCCCGGGCGAGCGATCCCGGCATGCCGACCGCGAAAACTCGTGGCGCGGCGCCGCGCGGATCGTCCAAGCTGGTGGGCATGCCCGATGTCGAGGATCAGCAGCCCGCCCGGAGCTTCGGGTGGTGGGACATGTTTGTCGGCCCCGATGAAGACCCGCGGACCGACGGCGGCTTCGAGGGCGAGCGCGCCACGCTCGTCGGCTACCTGCGCGACCAGCGGCTGACCCTGGACATGAAGTGCTCCGGGCTCGACGCGGACGGCATGGCCCGGCGCTCGGTGCCGCCGTCCAACCTGTCGCTGCTCGGGCTGCTGCGCCATCTGGCCGGGGTGGAGCAGCACTGGTTCCGGCAGGTGATGGCCGGCCAGCAGGGGCCGCGGCACTACCGGGCCGGCGACGATCCCGACGGGGACTTCAACGGAGCCGTGGCCGACCCCGAGGTAGTCGCGGACGCCTGGGCTACCTGGCGGGCCGAGGTCGCGTTCGCCGAGCGGTTCGTGGCTCAGGCGCCCGATCTCGACGTGGCCGGCATCCGCCCCGAGGGGCCGATGGCGCTGCGCGAGGTGCTGGTGCACATGATCGAGGAGTACGCCCGGCACAACGGCCATGCCGACTTCCTGCGCGAGCGCATCGACGGGAGAGTGGGCCAGTAAGCGGGGAGATCATGGTGGCATGCCCATTCTCGTCACCGGCCACCGCGGCAGCGCGGGCGTCCCGGTCGCCGGCCACCTGGAGCGCCTCGGTCACGAGGTGATCGGCTTTGATCGCGCCGACGGCCCGGATCTTCTGGACCTCGCCGCGGTCAGGCGCGCGGCGGCGGGCTGCGGCGCGATCGTGCATCTCGGGGCGCTCGCGCACGACACGGCGGGCAGCCCGGAGCAGATCATGGCGGTCAACGTGCTCGGCACCTGGCACGTGCTACTGGCCGCCGAAGCCGCCGGCGCGACCCGGGTGATCCACTTCTCCAGTGCCCAGGCTCTCGGGATTGCCGAGGGCGAGCGGCTTCCTGATTACTTTCCGGTCGATGACGCCCATCCGCGCCGGGCGATGCGCGCTTACGGCCTGTCCAAGTGCCTGGCCGAAGACCTGTGCGCAGGCTTCACGGCCCGCACCGGCATCGCGAGCGTGTCGCTGCGCCCGGTGGCCGTCTGGGACCCGGGCCGGTATCAGCGAATCGAGGAGCAGCGGCGGGCTGAGCCCAGGTCGGAGTGGGAGCCATTCTGGGAGTACGGGGCGTTCGTGGACGTGCGGGACGTCGCCGCGGGGGTGCAGCTCGCACTCACCGTTCCGCTGGCCGGGCAGCACCGGGCCTTGCTGTGCGCGGCCGACATCTCCGCCACCGCGTCCAGCCTGGACCTCGTCGCCCGCCTCGCACCCGGCGTCCCCCGTCGCGGACCCGGCGCGCTACCGGGCAGACCCCTGGAGCGCGCTGGTCGACTGCTCGGTCGCGGCCACCACGCTCGGCTGGCGTCCGCGCTACTGCTGGTCCGGGCGGGGCAGATCCGCCTCCGATGACTCATCTCCCCGTCCGGGGACACCTCCCCATACGGAGACACCGCAGGTTCAGGTTCACGAGTGACCAAGGGAGTGATCGCTACATGCCGATGCCGGAGCTGACGGTTATTGTCCAGGGGGAGGGACCTGGCGGCGAGCGCTGGTACCTGAGGGGTGGCGGCTCGGCGGCGGACTACTACACCTTCCTGGAAACGGTCCACCCTGACGGTCACCGTGACGAAGGCGGGATGGGCGGCCCGGTTCTTTATGCCGGCCAGTTGCTCAACGGCTACACGGGACGGGCGGATCAGGGGCCGCTCCGGGTCATTGTCCGGGCGGACCCGCGAGTGCGGCGGCTGCGGTGTCAGTCGCCGACAGGAGACTGGCATGACCTGCTGCCCGTCGGAGCTGACGCCGCCCTGGGCGTGACTTACTTTGCCGCCCTGCTGCCGGGGATAGCCAGCCTCGACTTCGTCCAGGCGCTGGATGGTGACGGGCGGCCGCTGGAATCATGACCGCGCCCCGTGACTGATGCCGTCGTCGTCGAGCGGGACCCGGCGCAGGTTGGTGGATGTCCCGTCAATCAGGTCCACCACCTGCGGCACACCACCGCGACGCTGCTCAAGAACCTGCGCGTTCCGACCCGCGACGCCCAGCTCATCCTGGGGCACTCACGGCTCGCGGTGACCCTGGAGATCTACTCCCACGAGGACAAGCAGGCCCACCGGGACGCCCTCGGCAGGATCAGTGACGCCCTCGGCGGTCGCGATGAAGCCAAGCCATGACGAGTAAAACGGCGCTCAGGGGTGCAGCCGAGGCCATGGCCCTTAGATCCCGGAAGCCGGGGACTTCGCGGTGGGCGTATCTGGTCACCGGCATCTACCTGGTGTTCTTGGCAGTTGGACTGCCCATGACGATTGCACTGCACCAGGAACAGTCTTGGGTGATCTTCGCGCTCGTCATGCTGGGCGGCATCTGCACCACCGCTTCTGCATACATTGCGCGCCGAGACGTCCGGCGCCGTGCGGCTTCTGGCCCGGGTAGCAGCGACCAGGCCGGCCTTTGATCGCCCCCAAACTGGTGTCAATGGTGGGTGTCAATCCGCTCTTGGTGATCTTGGAATCTGGTGTTTTGGCTGGCGCGCCTGGCAGGACTCGAACCTGCGACCGGCTGCTAATCCGAAAATTGGTGAGTTACCGGGCGTGCGGCAGCGCCCGGCGGAGCGTCAGCGGAGCCGGGTTCCCGGAGTAGGCGGGTCAGGCGGCGGGCTGGAGGGTGACCGTGTAGCCGAGGGCTTCGAGCTGGCGGACG
>DATCEO010000260.1:0-4043 GCA_036510065.1 Streptosporangiaceae bacterium
GGGCGAGGGCTGGGCGTCGGCGGGCACGACCACGATGATCGACGATCAACGACGGAAGATCAACTCGGGCACGCCGCCACGAACCTGCCATGCCCGGCCAGCCTGGAAACGCCCAGCTCAACCGACCCCGTGAATGGACACGCCGAGACCGGCGCGCCGGTTTACCTGGACGCGCTGGATGTCGCAGCGCGCCTGGAGCCCGCCGTGTTCCTCATCCTGGAGGACTGCCTGACCGGACCGCAGCTGGCTCGCGCACCGCTGCGCCTGGCATGCCGTCCGGCGGCCTGGGACAGCAGCCTGGCAAGGGCGCTACGCGTACTGCCCCTTCCCTTTCGGGAACTGCGACTGCTGCCGCTGATTCACGATGCGGCAGTGAGTGTTGTCTCCGAGGTCTGCACGACCCGGATGGCTTCCTTGACGCACTTGTCGGGGCTGGCCTGGGCCGGCTGGCCGCCTCGCCGATGCGGCTCCTGTCGGCTGCCCGCCAGTGGAGTCTCGCCGACGGCCTGCCTGAGAGCCAGCTCGCGGCGATTCGGTTCGAGATCGATAGGCTACTCAGCGAGACCGGCAGGCCGTCAGCGGCTGTGTCGGCCGACCGGCGCCGACGTCTTGCACAGCGGCTGGCTGCGATGGTCATCTTCTGCCGGGTCGGGCGCTTCACTACCGGTCCGCAGCCGCCGCCTGGCGGCCTGGATGTCGCGAGCCTGCCCTCAGTTCCGGAGCCGGATGAGCCCGGGCGGCCGGTTACCCCGGCCGAGTATGAGGAGGTGCTGGGAACCGCTCTGTTCGACGCTGCGGGCGACGCTACGGTCAGTTTCCGGCACCAGCAGTACGCAGAGTTCCTGGCTGCCGAGTACGTGGCCCGACGCCGGATCATCCGGCCCCAGCTGCCCGCGCTGCTGGGCATGAACGATGAAGGACTGATCCCCGGGCCCCTGACAGGCGCTGCGGCATGGCTGGCCGCGCTGAGCCCGGAACTTGTCGACGGAGACCTCCTTGCCGTCAACGCCGAAGCGCTGGCTGTGTCCGCCGTGGAACTTCCTGTCCGCCTCCGCGCTCATGTGGTCGGCGGGATCCTGGGCAAGGCCGCCGCAAAGGACATCGATATTCCGTACGGCCAGGACATGACTGCGCTGGCGCACCCTGGGCTGGCAGCGCAGCTGGCTGCCCGCCTTGACGGCGGCCAGGCCGAAGCTGAGGAGCTGTGGTGGATTGCCCGGCTCGCGCATGCCGGGCAATGCCGGGCCCTTGCAGCCAGGCTGCTGCGGGAGGCGGTCGTCCCGCAGCACCTGTCCTGGGTGCGCTGCGCGGTCGTGATCGCGGTCGCGGCGCTCGGCGACGACGCGCAGGTTCTCCGGCTCCGCGAGCTCGCCGGTCTGGGCGCACCGGAAGATCCCCGCGACGAGGTTCTCGCTGTCGTGATCGACTGGATGTATCCCCGGCTCCTGGACACGACCGCGCTCCTGGCGATGGTCCGCCCTTCGCGGTCCACCAGTCTCGGGCCGTACTGGGTCCTGCTACGCAAGCTGAGCGCACGCATCCCGGAAGGAGACCTGCCCGAGGCCTTGTCCTGGGCCGCAGCCCGCGTAGAGGACGGCGAGGGCGCCTACGACGACCTGCTTCCCCGGCTGGTCACGCGCGGCTGGCAGCACTGGGAATCTCCCGATGTCCGCGAGCCGCTTGCCCTGCTCGTCGCCGGCCTCGCCAGCGGCGCCAGCTGGCCCCGCCGACCCGGCCAAGGCGGCACGCCCTGGGATGGCGCGGATTCCGGATCCAGGCGCGATCTCGCCGTGCGGATCGCCCGCCACCTCCCGCCGGAGAGCAGCTACCTGCTGATGCACCTAAGACTGCTTCTGCCCGGTGACCTTGGCTGGCTCGTTGCTGACCTGCCATCTCTTGCCCGGCCCGAGCAGGGCACGCTGGCCCGATGCATCTCCGGACTGTCAAGCCAGCCCGCAGCTGCCGAAGCTGATCTCATCCTCGCGATGACACCAGGTCATCCCGCCTACGCCTACACCACGCGGCTTCGAGATCTGGTCAGCCTCGATTCACCCGAAGCGCAGGCATGGCGGAAGCTACAGGAAGACGAGGCCGCGTACGCGAGCCAGCAGTCCGCCCGGCTGCGCGAGCAGCATACGCAGCTCATCGCAGCCCTCCACGCCGCAGTGATCGACCCAGGACGGTGGTGCCACGTCGCCGGCTGCCTGGCAGCACCAGACGTCGGCGGCAGTGGAGATGTCCTCTCCTGGGACCTGACAGCCCGCCCGGGATGGCTGATGCTCGATGCTGTCCAGCGCCAGCAGGTGCTGGACCAGGGTGTGCTGTACCTGTCCGCGCACCAGCTCACGCCATCAGCCTGGATGGGCCAGGCCCAGGTCGGCGGACAAGCGATCGCGGACTGGTCAGGGGTCTATCTGCTCACCACTCTCGCCGGCCATGACCCCGGCCGGCTCGCAGCGCTCAGCCCGGCGACGTGGCGGGCCTGGGCACCGGCGATCATCGGGGCATGGGCCTCTGACAGCGAGGAAGGACAGGTCGCACGCTGTCAGCTGATCGACCTGGTTCCTCCCGGCGAGCGGCAGAGCCTGCTCGACGCAGCTCTTGACCACCTCGACGCACTCAACGAAAACGGCAGGCCATTCCAGCAATATCTGCTGTACGAGCACTTGTGCCCCGGCCTGGCTCCCGCGCTAGCCGAGCGCCTGCTCGCCGGGCGCTACCGTGGCGCCCTCGCTTACGCACTACTGACCTTGCTGGTCGAGCACGCACCCCAGATCGCACTGCCGGCCTGCCGGCGACTCCTGGATACGCCAGACCACGACCTCACCGAAGCCGCGTCCCGCGGCCTGGCCGAACTCGACCCCGCCGCTCTCATTGACCACCTCACGGCGAAGGACACCGCGCCGCGGCACATCGCAGAGGTAGCCGGGCACCTCAAGCTGAGCCAACTGGATGATCCGCACCTGGCCGCCCTGGCACGGCTCCTGCTGAGATGCGTCCCGTTCGCCAGCGACCCCGCCGACGAAACCGGCATCCTCAACACCGAGAACGGCTACCAGGCCCGCAGGGTCCGCCGGATCGTCATGGACCAGCTAGCCGACCACGGAAACGTGTGGTTCTTCGAAGAGCTCGCAGCCCAGCACGCCGGAGCCGGTAGCGAAACTATCGCCTGGTACCGTCGGCGCGGCCGCGCTAAGGCCGCTGAACTCGCCTACACCGGCCTCACGCCAGCCCAGCTGCTGCACCTGCTCGGCAAGGCCGACGCTCGCCTTGTCCGCAACGACACCGACCTGCTCGAAGTCATCATCCTCCAGCTTGACGACCTGCAGCGCGAGCTCACCCATCTTCGCCGCAGCCGCTACCTGTGGAACCAGATCCCAGGCGGCTACTCCCTCAAGGACGAGGACACAATCTCCGACTGGGTAGCCGTTGAGCTTCAGCGCAAGCTCAGCTCACCCGGCCTCCTGGACCGGGAGATCACCGTTAGCCCCCGGCGGGGAATCGGCACCCGCATCGACGTGAGAGCGACGACGCCCACCGCAACCCACCAGCCCGGCGCAGCATCCGTCTTCGCCGAGGCCAAGCTCGTCACTAACGAAGCCCTCACGACCGCCCTGCACAGCCAGCTCGCGCAGCAGTACCTCATCCCGGCCGGACGCCAGCACGGCATCTACCTCGTCTACTGGGCAGACCCCGCGCAACGGCCAGACGGACCCAGCGACCGGGACCAGCTCCTAAACCAACTCACCCAGCAGGCAAAGGCCGAGGAGTGCTACGGGCTGCACATACGCCCCTATCTTCTTGACATCAGCCACCCATAAGGGCGCCCATCGAACAGACGCCTAGGCAGCTCAGCGCCACCGTCGTTGCCGCTCCAACCCGGGCCGAGCGCGCGAGAGGCTGTGAGGTGCCCCGAGCCTTCCGGACAGTCCATCCATTAGGATGGACAATCTGGAAAGGTGAAGTTTTTGCCCCGAGCAAAGAAGAGCTTCTCACCGGAATTCAGGGATGAAGCCGTGAAGATGGTGATCGAGACGTCGCGC
>DATCEO010000261.1:0-5379 GCA_036510065.1 Streptosporangiaceae bacterium
GGCATCGGCCTCGCTGTCGCCGCCGAGCTGGCCCGCGCCCAGCAGGGAACCATCGATGTCAGCAGCGAACCCGGCCACGGGTCACGCTTCACCCTGACCCTGCCCCTGGCCCGCGAAACCCGAGCCTAGGACCGCTGGCGCGGACCGGATCAAGGCCGCCGTACATTCCGGCACTGCGGGTTCCGGATCTGCTGCGGCTTCCGCTGGTGATCATCGCCGTGACCGCCGCCCTGGTACCCGTCATGACAGCCCGGTCACGATCACGATCCGCTCCACGCAGGACAGCGGCCCCTGCCCGCAGCCCAGTCGACGGGCTTCCCGCGGTCCCTTACTGAACAAACGGGGAGACCGTCGAGGCTGGCACCATCCCCCAGTCGCTGATCGTGCTCGGCGCGGTCGGACTGGAACTGGCGGCCCGGCCGGAAGGCCGCGCCGCGCTGTCCCGGTTACAGCTGCTGGCAGTGCGGGCAGAAGCTGGTCCCGCGGCCGGCTACCTTCGCGCGGATGATCACGGTGCCGCACACGCGGCAGGGCTGGCCCTGCCGCCGGAATACCTCCGCGTGATCGAGATAGCCTGCCCAGCCGCGGAAATCGTTCACATAGCCGGCGAAGCTGGTGCCGCCAGTCGCGATCGCGCCGCCCAGGATGGACTGGATCGCGGCGTGCAGGCGGCGGATCTCGCGCTGGCTCAGGTCGCCGGCCCGCCAGCCGGGATGGATGCGGGCGTGATGCAGGCACTCGTCGGCGTAGACGTTGCCGATGCCGGCGACGACGGCCTGGTTGAGCAGTACGGCCTTGACCGGTGCCCGTGCATGGCGGGCCAGGCCCTCCCGCAGGACAGCTGTCGTGAAGGCGCCAGTCAGCGGTTCGGGTCCGAGCCTGCGCAGAAACGGGTCGTCCGCGCATGGCCGGTCACTGGCCAGGCGGAGCCAGCCGAACCGCCGCGAGTCGTTGTAGTGGAGGGTGGCCGCCTCGTCGAGGCGCAGAATGACGCGGGTCGTCGGTCCGGGCATCGGCTGCAGCAGACTCGGGGTGGGATGCCCGCCGGCCAGGACGGTCACCCCCGCACATGTGACCACTACCTGCCCGGTCATCCGCGGGTGTATCAGCAGGCTGCCGGAGTCCTGGAGAAACAGGATCAGGACCTTGCCCCGGCGGGCAACCTGGCCGATCCGGTGACCCGCGACCTCGTCTTCGATTACCTCTCGCGGCGCGGCGAAGATCCTGCTGTCCAGGACATCGACCGAGACGACGGACCGGCCGGTGATGGCTGTGCTCAGGTACCGGCGGAGCGTCTCGACCTCAGGTAGCTCCGGCATCGATCAGCGGCGGGCCGACCGGCGGGCTGTCACGCCCGCCCGGCGGCAGGCATCATGGCGAGACACGGACCTCGATCTGACCGTCCCGGGCCCGCGCCTGATAGCAAGGCTGAGGCGTGCTAGCCGGACCGCGCACGATGCCGCCATCGGCGAAGCGGAAGACGCTGCCGTGCCACGGGCAGGTAACGCAGCCGTCGCCGACCGTGCCCTCGTCCAGCGGGCGGCCCATGTGGCTGCAGGTGCTCGCCAGGGCGCACAGCCGCCCGGCCGTGCGGCAGAGCAGGACCGGGATGCCGGCGGCATCGACCTTGCGGTGCTCCCCTTCGGCCAGGTCGGCGTCGGTCAGCACCGGCGTCCACTCCTGCGGCCCGTCCTGCCAGGCGGTGCGGTTGACGTTCACGCCATGGACGAAGGTCAGGTGTCCGCCGAGATAGCCGCCGGCCAGCAGCACTCCGAGCCCGGCCAGGCCCAGCGCCTTGCCGCCGCGGCGGCTGCCCCGGGTCCGCGCCGCGGCGGACGCCACGTACAGGCTCAGCGCCGCGGTCATGGCCATGGCATGAACCAGTCCGGCCCGGGTTTCCCGGCCGTAGGTATCGGACCAGTCGTTCAGCCCCGACGCCGCCGTGGGCACCGCAGCCGCCACGCCGACCTTCACCAGCAGGTCGGCAGCTGCCTCGGCGCCGGGCCCGCCGACGGTGTCCAGCACCGCGGACATTCCCCACGCGCCGATCGGCAGGTCGGTGAGCATCGGATGCAGCGGATGCCCCACGTAGGTGCCGCTGAGCAGGTTGCGGACGGCCCGCGGCCGCACCGCGGGGCTGACTACCCGGACCAGGGGCCTGGCAATCCGGTCGAGCCCCTCGATCCGCTCCGCCCGCCTGACCAGGTCATGCAGCTTGCTCACAGCGGCCTCCTCGCTACCGGCCGGCGGACTGACTTCGCAGGGTCGAGGCCAGCCGCTCGCTGAGCTGATCCCAGCTGGCGTCGAACTTGGCCACGCCATCGTCTTCGAGGGCCTGGACTACGTCGTCGTAGTCGACGCCGAGCTCGCGCAGCTGGGCGAGCACCTGCTGCGCCTCGTCGTAGTGGCCGTGTACCGAGTCGGCGGGCACCTGGCCGTGGTCGGCGACCAGGCGCAGGGTGCCCTCGGGCATCGTGTTGACCACGCCGGGAGCGACCAGGTCGACCACGTAGCGGGTGTCAGGATAGGCCGGGTCCTTGACCGACGTCGACGCCCACAGCGGCCGCTGCGGCCGGGCCCCCGCCGCCTGCAGGGCCTTCCACCGCGGCGAGGAGAGCACCCGCTCGTAATGCTGGTAGGCCAGCCGCGCGTTCGCGATGGCCGCCCGTCCGCGCAGCGCGGCGGCCCCGGCGGTCCCGATCTTGTCCAGCCTCGCGTCGACCTCGGTGTCGACCCGGGACACGAAGAACGAGGCCACTGAGGCGATCGCGGACAGATCGTGGCCGGCGTCCCTGGCCTGCTCCATCCCGTCCAGGAACGCGTCCATGACCCCGTCGTAGCGAGACAGCGAGAAGATCAGCGTGACGTTAATGCTGATCGCCTCGGCCAGGCAGGCAGCGATCGCCGGAAGCCCCTGCCGCGCGGCCGGGATCTTGATGAACAGGTTCGGCCGGTCGACCGCCCACCACAGAGCCCGCGCCTCGGCGATCGTGGCCCCAGTGTCGTGAGCGAGCCGCGGGTCGACCTCGATCGACACCCGCCCGTCCACGCCGCCCGTCGCGTCGTAGACCGGGCGCAGGACATCGCACGCCCAGCGCACGTCGAACGTGGTCAGCGCCCGCAGCCCCTCGCCCGCCCCGACGCCGCGGGCCGCCAGGTCACGCAGCTGCGCCTCGTACGCGCCGCCCGCGGCGATCGCCCTGGCGAAGATCGACGGGTTCGTCGTCACCCCCGCGACGTGACAGCGCGCCACGAGGTCAGCGAGGCTGCCCGAGGTCAGCCGGACGCGGCTCAGGTCATCGAGCCAGATCGAAACGCCCGCCTCGGTCAGCGCCGCCAGTGGGTCGGTCATTCCGAACTCCTTCCTCGCCTGACGGTGGCAGCTCGCATGCGAGGGCCACGCCAGTACCAGCTTGCCCGCGGCAGCCGGTTCTCTCTACGAGCTTCTGCCCGGCGAGCGCCCCGTGAACTCGGCCGGGCTCGGCTGCCCGAGCAGGCAGCCGAGCTGGCGCGTGGCGATCATGGCGCGAGCCCAACCTTGCTGCCCAGCTCAACGCGGCACTACGCGCGTTTTGCCTGGCGACTGCCATTGTACCAGTAGAAATAGTTTCTATTCATTAAGATCTGTTTTAAACTATGGAAGCGCAGCACGTGCGGGAGCCGTCGGGCGGATGTCAATGCCGCCGGGAGCTGACCCGCACGGGAGGCCGTGATGACGGCGCGGCCACGGGCACGCGCGCGCCGCCGGCCAACGTGCCGGCCGGGGGCCTTGGGTGTGAGGAGGCAGGCGATGGCGGGAGGGAAGGTCCGGGTACGCCGGGTGTATGAGGAGCCGGAGCGGGCCGACGGGACCAGGGTGCTGGTCGACCGGATCTGGCCGCGCGGGCTGACCAAGGCCAGGGCGGCCCTCGACGAGTGGTGCCAGGACGTCGCCCCGTCAGGCGAGCTGCGCAAGTGGTACAGCCACGACCCGGCCCGTTTCGGGGACTTCGGCCGCCGCTACCAGGCTGAGCTCAAAGATCCCCGGCGGGCGGAAGCCCTGTCCCACCTGCGCGAGCTCGCGAAAGACCGGCAGCTGACACTGCTCACCGCGACCAGGCAACCCGAGATCAGCGAAGCCGCCGTGCTCGCCCAGCTGCTCCGCAACTGAGGCTGCCGTGCTGACCGCAGGTAACGCTAGCTCACGCGTCCTTGCCGAGGCCGGCGGGCGCGGTCCTGACCGGGACGAACGTCAGAGTCTGGGATGTCAACGACGGGGCGCGGGCGCTGTAGGGGGCGCAGTCCCGCGGGCGATGATGCCTTCCGCGGCAGGACCACACGGCCGGAATACCTTTACCGGATACCGGACTCTGGCGCCAGGGAGGCCAGCCGCCACCTGGGCGACCTCGGCGGCCCGGCTAGCGCAGCTACGGCACGACCGTCACCGGCCAGCGGGCAGCCTTTACCAGGCGGCCCGCGAGCGAGCCCACGAACCGATGACCGGCCCGCTCCGAGGCGCCGACCACAAGGGCGTCAGCCCGCACCTCCTGCGCCACCTTTCGCAACTCGGTGAATGGATCTCCGCGGACCACCAGGAACTCGGTATTGATGCCCCGGTCCGCCGCCAGGCGTTCAACCTCCGCGCGCAGGTCTGCGCCCACCTCCTCGCGAACCTCCCCCATGACTATCGTCCCGGCGGCGTCCGCGGTCATCGTAGCCAGGGCACTGGGCGACACGACATAGACCACCGTCACCCGAGAGCGCTGACGGCGTGCCAGGCCGTTGGCGTACGCCGCGGCACGCCAAGATGTGCGGGAGCCATCCAGCCCGACGACGATCATCTTCGGGCCGTCCGTACCGAGCTCAAAATCCTCATGACCAGTCACCCACTCAGTATCCGCTCTCGCCATGCGACGCATTCGGCGGTCGCTGGAGCACGGTCTCCGGGCGATCCGGCGCTGCCAGCGATAGGGCCTCTGCACGCAGGCCGGGACTTGACGGCCCGCCAGTGCTAGCGTGGTGTTGGCCAGGCAGTCGGCGGGGCCGGCTGAGAGCTGGCGTCCGCGACTCGGTCGTCGGCCCGCGGAAGTGCGCAATCCCGTTCCTGCAGGCCGGGGCCGTGCCGAGCCGCCATCAGGGATGGAGCCGCGGGATGTCGCGCAGGGCAGATGAAGGAGCCCGCACGGCACCGGGAGGCACGGCGTGACCGCTTATGAAAAGCAGGCGCAGCCAGGCCCGACAGCAGCGCCGGATTCCTATCGGAAGGGGTCTTTGCTGGCGGACTGGCTGTCGACGACTGATCATAAGGTGATCGGGCACCTGTACCTGATTACGTCGTTCGGGTTCTTCCTGGTGGGCGGGCTGCTGGCGATGATCATGCGGGCGCAGCTGATGGGGCCC
>DATCEO010000262.1:0-12696 GCA_036510065.1 Streptosporangiaceae bacterium
CACCTGACGACCTGGCGCCCAGCCACGACGGTCATTGCTAGCCGCCGGCGGCCTCGAAGGCGCGGCCGACCTGGGTGACCACGGGGCCGCTGGCGAACAGGCCCAGGTTGCCGTCACCAGACGACACCGGGAGGGCGAACCAGGCGTAGCGCTGCACGTATCCCAGGCTGGCCAGCATCGAGGTAGCGGCGGTCAGGAAGGCGGCCTGCTGCCCGTCCGTCGGGAACATGGGCGAGCCGCCGTAGTTGACCAGGCCGAGCTCGGTGATCCAGATCGGCAGGTGGTAACGCTGGTAGATCGCCTGCAGGTAGCTCTTAAGCTCGCTGACGGCCGCGCTGGTCAGGAAGTTCCCCCCGTACCAGTGCACGGTGATGAAGTTGACCCGGTAGGCGCGGGCGGCGGCACCCTGCATGAACTGGTCGAGCCAGGAGCCGGGCGTCGCGGCGTTGTCCGCCACCGCCGGGCTGCCTAGCTGCATGCCGGTGGCCATAAGCTGCGGCCACAGGCTCAGCGCCTGGGCGACGGACATGTTGGCCTGGCTGGTCAGGTCCGGCTCGTTGAACCCCATCAGGTAGTTGCTCTCGCTCCGGGCCTGGCTGAGCTCGGCGCTGGTGACGTCGCCCGCTGCCCGGATCATCGGCACGAAGCCGACCCCGGGCGGGCTGGCAATGCCCGAGTGGCCGGTGGACCAGGTGTAGTACCACGAGGCCCCCGACTCGGCAAGGGCCTGGCTGACGCCCGGGAAGGTCCAGGCGCTCGCTCCCTTCATGGTGCTGGTGACCACGGCCGGCGCGGGCCGGGGCCGGGGCCTGTGCCGCGGCCGCCGGGCCGGCGCGGAGGACGGCGCAGCCGCGATGGTGATGGTCGTCTTGGGCTGAAGGGCCAGGGTGTGGGCGGGCGGAGTCTTGGCCGGGCCGGAATGCACCCGGGCCACGACGACCGCGCCGGCGGCCACGCAGCCGGTGGCCGCGACCGCCGCCGCCACTACCTTGGGCTGCAGCGAGGCGGCCACCTTCGGCAGCAGCCGCAGGTGACGCGCCGCGGCCACATGCTGGGGCAGGGCATGCGGGTGCAGGGCATGCTGGGGCAGGACGTGCTGGGCATGCTGGCCAGGCGCGAGGTGCCGGGCCGCCGCGGCGAGCGGGATCGCCAGCAGCGGGGCCGGGACCAGCGGCAGCCCGTTCAGCAACTGCTCGGCCGGAACCATGTCCGTAAGGTGAGCGCCGCAGCGCTCGCACTCGCGCACGTGCCGGGCCACTCGCTTGCGCCACAGCGGGCTGGGCGCGGAGTCCCAGCCGGTGACGGCCTCGGCCAGGCCATCACAGGGCGGCCGGGCCCCCAGCGCGCGGACTACCATCCGGGCGGTGGTCAGCCGGTCCTTCATCCGGCCGATGCGCACGGCGGTGTGGGCGGGCGTCATGCCCAGCCCGGACGCCACGGCGCTGCGGTCCAGGGTGCCCGCAGCTTCCTGCCACCACAGCGCCAGCACCTCACGGTCCTCGTGATCCAGCCAGCGAGTGGCCTCGGCGGTCTCGCGGCGCTGGCCGGACAGCCCGAGCCGCAGGATGGTCACGTCGACGAAGTCGGCGCCGGGATCGGCCACCTCTGCCGCCGGGTCGCGCGTCACCTGGGGCTGCCGGGCGGCGACATAGTCGCGGACCTGCCGGACGGCGACCGCTACCAGCCAGGACCGGAAGGCTGCGGGATCGCGCAGGTCCCCGATGTTGCGCACGGCCCGCAGCATCGTCTCCTGGACGACGTCGTCGGCGTCGGCGTGACCGTTCATCGCCCGCCCGACGATGTTGTAGAGCAGGGGCAGGTACTGGGCGAGCAGCTTTTCCAGGGCCGTGCGGTCACCCCGCTGGGCGGCGATGACTAGCTGCACGTCGGCGCCACCGCGTCTGATCGCTCGCATCGCACCTCATTTCCGCCAGATCACGCGGCCGCCGCTGGCTCAGCGCCCGCGCACCGAAACCGGCCACTTCTTTCACATCGGAGACGCCGGCGGCGGGGTCCAGATAACGGAAACCTCCTGTCCTTATCGGCAGCGCCCGCTGCCCAGGCGGCGGCCCCGACCGCCGTAGTACCAGGATCGCGGCACGGCGCTGATTTAGCGGGCACACCGGGCAATTAGCCATGACTCGGCTGATGGTGCGGCAGTCTTTCCTGGTGAATGACGAGGCCGCGGCCGAATCGGGGCCTGCCTCGGCCGCCACTCGGCACATTTACGACTAAAGGCGCAGCCGGGACTATGAGGTTTGGCTGTAAGCTGCCCGGAAGCATCCTGGGGATCGACGTCAGCCGGCCGCTGAGGACCTGGTGCACCAGCGCGGACTCGTCATCGGCGCCCTAGGGGTTCCGGCTCTGGCCACACTCCGGCAGTCTTCCCCTAGCTGGTGCCTCTGCGGCCCGGGGTTGTGGCGCACGAGCGGCGAGGGCCGCCCATTCCGGGGCCCTTTCCGGGGGCCGGGACCGGTGCGGCCGCAGTTTCCTGCTCGGCCCGGTGCTGGGCCGGCCCGACATCAACCGACGCGACCTGCGTCCGTTACTACTGAAAAACTAGGACAGGACATGACGCAACACGCCACCGCACGCAAGGCCGCCAGCGTGGCCGCCCTCCTGGCCGCGGCCGGGCTGGCCCTGGCCGGGTGCAAGAGCTCGACGAGCGCCTCGGGAACGGCCAGCTCACCGGCCGCGGGCGGCAGCTCATCCGGCACGGCGACCAGCTCGGCCAGCTCGGGCAGCAGCGGCTCCGGGGGGACCAGCAGCGCCGGGACCACGTACTTCCCGGCGGCGGTCGGCAACACGTGGGTATACCAGACGACCATCTCGGATATCAGTCACGGCACGATCACCAACAAGATAACCGCGGTCACACCCGTCGCCGGCGGCAAGAAGGTCACGATGCAGATCCTGACCGGCGCGGGTACCGCCACGACCGTGAGCTATATCTTCCACTCGGACGGATCGATCTCCGTCCCGTTCACCCAGGTCGGCGGCACGGCGATCAAGGTCACGTCCGGCAGCATCATCTGGCCGTCGGCGGCCGAGCTCTCCTCCGGCCAGGTGCACCACGCCGTGCTATCGATGGACGTGAACCTTCCCGGCCATGTCACCCATGTGGCGGCGCAGGTGGCCGTCCAGGGCAAGGGAACCGAGACCGTCACGGTACCGGCCGGCACCTATCAGGCCCAGGTCATCGACGAGACGATCAGCGAGAAGGTCGCAGGAGTGGCGATCACTCTCACCGTCAGGACCTGGGTCGCCAACGGCATCGGCCCGGTCAAGACCGAGCTGGTCAGCAAGGCCGGGCCGGCCGGCGCTGCGAACACCGTCGAGGTGCTGAAGTCCTTCACCAAGGGCTAGCTAGGCGCGGCGCGGGGCAGCGCGGGTGGTCCCGGGTGGTCCCGGGAATCGGCGCGACGCCTAGCGGACCCAGGGCGGCCTGATGGAGGAGCCGTCGGCGAGTACGGCCTCCAGTCCCACGCTCGTGGTCACCCACGCCGATGCCCGCTGGTCATCCAGGTTGTCGATCTTCAGGACGGTGCCCGCGGGCACGACGATGGCATCTCCCGCACAGGCCTCGGCGGACGATCCAGCCGCCGCGCCAGCGCCCTGGCCAGCGAACGCGCCATCGGCGGCGGCGCCGCCACTGAGCGTCACGGACAGCCTGCCGCTCAGGACGAGGAGGACCTCCTCCTTGCTGACGGTGTGCGGGATTCCGGTGGTCCGGCCGGGCACCTCCAGGCGCCACGCGCAGAGTTCGCGGCTCCCGCTGGCGGGCGCGGCGTAGGAGGTGAACACCGATCCGTGCAATTCGTGCTCGACCGCGTCGGCCGCACGGACAACGGGCATGAGGCACCCCTCCCCGGGAATGATCGCAAATGCGAAAGTAGATTGCTTATATAGTCAGCTAGCCTGCCTATCTTGTCAAGCAGCTTGCCTAACGTGGCAAGCTGGTCGGATGCGAGACGACGAGGCTCAGCAGCTGACCGCGGCGATCCTGGCCGCCGGAAACGCCCTGGTGGACGGGATCCACGACGGAGTAGCGGCGCGCGGATTCGCGGACCTGCGGCCCGCGCACGGGTTCGCGTTCGCCCGTCTGGCCCCGTCGGGCGCGACGGTGAGCGAGCTGGCCGCGCACCTCGGCATGACGAGGCAGGCGGCCGGCCAGCTGGTCGACGAACTCGCGGCCAAGGGCTACGTCGAGCGGCGGCCGCATCCCGCCGACGGCCGGGCCCGGCTCGTTGTGCTCACCGACCGCGGCTGGGCCTGTACCCGCGCTGCCGACCAGGCCGCCGCGGAGACGATCGGGACCTGGGCGCGGACGCTGGGCGAGGACCGGCTGCGCGCCCTGCGCGACGACCTGGCCAGGGTGGCGCCGGCCGGCCGGCTCCGCCCGACCTGGTAGCCGGACCGGTGACAGCCGCGCCAGCGGCCTCCCGCCGGCCGCCTCCCGCCAGCGGCCTCCCGTCAGCCGCCTCCCGTCAGCCGCCTGCAGGCAGCGCTAGCTGCAGGCAGCTGATGCCGCGCAGGTCCAGCCAGGCCCGGCCATCGTCGCGAACCAGCCGGAGCAGGACCTCCCCGCAGGCCGGGCAGCGCGCCACCAGGCCCGGAGCGTCGGTGTACACATGGGCCTGGCCGATGGCGCCGCTGGTGCCGCAGGAGGCGCACCAGCCGACGGCGGCGGTCACGTCGACCGCGAAGACCTCGCCGAGGGCTCCGCCGAGCACGTTTCCGTCCAGGTAGTCCATCATCAGCCTCCAGTCGGGCCAAACCGCTCGGTCTTGATCCGGCCAGGGTCGTGACCCGCCCGGGTGAGGATGTCGGCGGCGGCCTCCACGTAGCCGGTGGGACCGCAGACGAACACCGCGGGAGCCTGCCCGGGCAGCCACCCCGCCACGGCCAGGGCGTCCGGGCCGATCCGGCCGGGCGGCACGTCCGACCCCGGCGGCGCCGTGCGCGTGTAGACGTAGCTGACGCTGACCCCGTCCGGGTCGCCGGCCCGCGCCCGGGCCTGCCGCTCGTGCAGCTCGCTGGAGTAGATCACCGTGTCGGGGCTGCGGACGGAGTAGACCAGCCGGAACGGCGCCTGGCTGCCGGCCGCCGCCCGGGTGCGGATCATCGCCATGAGCGGGACGATGCCGCTGCCGCCCGCGACCAGCAGCACGGGCCTTAGGCCGGCGGCATCCCAGACGAACCACCCGCCGATCGGGCCCCGCAGCTCCAGCGGGTACCCGACCTCCAGGATCTGGGCCAGGTACGGCGACACCTCCCCGTCCTCCAGGCGCTGGACGGTCAGCTCGAGCCGGCTGCCGGCCGGGGCCGAGGCGATCGAGTAGGACCGCTGCGCGGAGTAGCCGTCGGGGGCGGTGAGCCGGACATCCACATGCTGGCCGGCCGCGTGGCCGGGCCAGCCGGGGACGTCCAGGACGATCGTGCGGGCGGTCGCGGTCTCGTCCCGGACCGCGCTGACCGTCGCGATCAGCCAGTTCAGTCGCCCCAGTACCGCTGCTCGCGCCATGGGTCTCCGTAGTTGTGATAACCCAGCGACTCCCAGAAGCCCTGCTGGTCGCGCTCCATGAGGTCGATCCCGTTCACCCACTTGGCCGACTTCCAGAAGTACAGGTGCGGCACGAGCAGGCGGGCCGGGCCGCCGTGCTCGGGCGCCAGGTCCTGGCCGTCGTACCGGTACGCCACCCAGGCCTGGCCGCCCAGCAGGTCGGCGAGCGGCAGGTTCGTGGTGTAGCCGCCGTAGGACCGCGCCATCGCGAACTCGGCCGCCGTCTCCACGCCGGCCAGCAGGGTATCCACCGAGACGCCACGCCAGCCCGTGCCGAACTTGGACCATTTCGTCACGCAGTGGATGTCGACGGTGATGTCCTCGCTGGGCAGCTGGAGGAAGGCGGCCCAGTCCCAGGTGTGCTCCCGGCCCGTCTCGCTGCGGATCCGCAGCTGCCACTTACCGGTATCCACCCGCGGCGTGGGCCCGGCGGACAGCACCGGGAAGTCGGTCACGCGGTACTGACCAGGCGGCAGCTTCTCGCCTCCCGGCTGCCGGCGGCCGGCGAAGCCGGGCGACACGATCCCCATGTGTGGTCCTCCCTCTCACGGCGGTAACGCCAGCTCGCCCCGGGGCCAGCTAGTGCAGGTGACGCTGCCAGTCGCGCGGGACGCGTCCGGCCGGCCCGGGCGTCGGCTGTTCCCGCGGATGGCTCTCCGGCGGGGCCAGCGCCGGGCCGCTCTCGTAGAGCTCGTTGGTCTGGTAACTCCAGAACCAGGACTCGCCCGGCTCGAAGCTGGCGATCATCGGATGCCCGGCGGCCGCCGCGTGAGCGCTGGCGTGCTGCGAGGGCGAGGAGTCGCAGCAGCCGATGTGCCCGCACTCCGCGCACCGGCGCAGGTGGAACCACCAGCCGCCGGCGGCGTCACACTCGGCGCAGCCGGTCCCGCTGGGCGGAGCCGATATGTCAATCCCGGATTCTGCCGTCATCCAGCATTCCCTCCCTCGTCGGTAACGCCCTGGCCCGCCCCGGGCGGAGCCGTCAGCGGAAGCCGCACCTGGAATCGCGTATCGCCCGGGGCCGATTTGACCCGCAGGTCCCCGTGGTGGGAGTTGACGACGATCCGCCACGAGATGTCCAGGCCCAGGCCCGTGCCCTCGCCGACCGGCTTGGTGGTGAAGAACGGCTCGAAGATCCGCTTCTGGATCTCCGCCGGCACGCCGGGGCCCGTATCGCCGATCTCGACCAGCAGCTGGTCCCGGTCCCGCGCGGTCCGGACCGTGAGCGTGCCCGCTGCCCGCATCGCGGAAACCGCGTTGTCGATGAGGTTGGTCCAGACCTGGTTGAGCTCACCCGGGTAGGCCGGGATCTTCGGCAGGCCGGGATCGTAGTCCTTGACCACGGTGACGTCCGGGCCGATCTTGGCGCCCAGCATCATGAGCGTGCTGTCCAGCCCCTCGCGGATATCGATCACCTGATAGGGCGACCGGTCCAGCTGTGAGTACTGCTTCGCCGCGCCGACCAGCGTGGAAATCCGGGTGGCGGAGTCCTCGATCTCGTTCAGCAGCAGCTCGGACTCGACCGTGCAGCCCAGCCAGCCCAGCGCCCCGTTCAGCGCCTTGTCCAGGCCCTCGGGCGGCACCGTCTCCGCCACCGTCGTGGCGACATGCTCGAGCCACTCGGTGTCCAGCCCGGCCTGCACGAAGACCGGAGCCAGCTCCCAGCCGCCCGCCACGTGATGATCGTCCAGCCAGTCCGACGCGGCGTCCTCGGCGTCGGAGGTCTGCATGGCGCTGAGCGCGCTGCCCTTGGCCACCCGCTCGGCGGCGTCGTTCTGGAGCTGGACCAGGGACTCCAGGGTCGCCTTGTCGTACCCGCCGGCGGCGAGATGGCCGAGCTTGACCCGCATCTTGGCGAACCGCTCGCGGAGCGCGGCGGCGGCCCGGACCTCGGCCGCGGCCGGGTTGTTGAGCTCATGGGCGAGCCCGGCCGTCAGCGACCCCAGCGCGAGCAGCCGCTGCCGCTGGCCGACCGCCTCCTGGGTGCTCTTGGTGCCGAACAGCAGGCCCTCGAGCAGGTGCACCGACATCGGGAACCAGTCGGTCATGAGCTGGGCGAACTTGTCGGCGTCCAGGACGAAGAAACGCGACGGCACGGTGACCCGCATCGAGTTGTTGTACAGCTGCGGCACCCGGTCCCCGAGATAGGCGAAGAACGCCCCGCTGTAGACACCTGGGCCGCTGGACCTGTTCACCTCGACATCGTCCGCGCCGACCCGGCGCGACAGCACCAGCTCACCCTCCAGCAGGACGTAGAAGCAGGTCGCCGCGTCGCCCTCGGCATAGACCGGACCCGCCTCGATCCGCGTCACCCGGCCCTCCCGGCAGAGCCAGTCGAGCTGGTCCTCGGTCAGCTTCTCGAACAGGAACACCCCGCGCAGCTCGTCGGCGCTGCACCGCGCGGTCTGGTCACTGGCGGCTGGGCCGCTGGCGGCTGCTGCGGCATCCTGGCCCGGCTGGGCGGTCATAGCTTCTCCAGGTAGCGATGGACCAGCATGACGGCCATGGCGCCCTCGCCCACCGCCGAGGCGACCCGCTTGGCCGACTCGGCCCGGACGTCGCCGGCCACGAACACGCCGGGGACGCTGGTCTCCAGGTGATAGGGCACCCGGTCCAGCTCCCAGCCGGGCGGCCGGTTCTGCCCGCTGGTCGGCAGGTCCGGTCCCGTGGGCACGAATCCGCGCTGGTCGCGCAGGATCACGCCGTCCAGCCAGTCGGTTCGCGGAGCGGCGCCGATGAAGACGAACAGGTACGAGGCGTTCACGGTCTGCGACTGGCCCGAATTGCTGTCGCGCAGCGTGAGCCGCTCGAGGTGATCGGTGCCTTGGGCCGCGACCACCTCGGTGCAGGTCCGGACGGTGATGTTCGGGATGCTCTCCACCTGCTGGATGAGGTAGTAGGACATGGATTTTTCCAGCGATGGCCCGCGCACCAGGATCGTGATGGACCGGGCCGTCTTCGCCAGGTAGACGGCGGCCTGGCCGGCGGAGTTGGCCCCGCCGACGATGAACACGTCGTTGTTCGTGCAGCCGACGGCCTCGGTGAGCGCGGAGCCGTAGTAGACCCCGCGGCCGGTGAGCTCCGTGACTCCCGGCGCGGCGAGCTGCCGGTAGTTCACGCCGGTGGCGAGGATGACGGTGTGGCCGCCAATCGAGCTCCCGTCGGCGAACCGCACCGTGCGCGCCGACCCGTCGACGTCCAGGGTGATCACCTCGCGGGTGGTCAGCAGCTCGGCACCGAACTTGGCGGCCTGCATCCGGGCCCGGCTGGTGAGCTGGGCCCCGGATACTCCGTCCGGGAAGCCCAGGTAGTTCTCGATCCGGGAGCTCTGGCCAGCCTGGCCGCCGGTGGCGGTTCGCTCGACCAGGACCGTGCGCAGCCCCTCGGACGCGCCGTAGAGAGCGGCGCCGAGGCCGGCCGGGCCGCCGCCGATGACGATGAGGTCGTAGAAATCCTTCGACGGCGCCGTCGCCAGCCCGACCTTGTCGGCCAGCTCGGCATCGGATGGCTCCACCAGGGTCTCGCCGTCCGGCGTGATGACGACCGGCAGGGGCAGCTCCCCCGACTCGGACGGCGTTACCCCGGCCGCGTCCAGCAGGCGCTCGCCTTCGGGCTGGTCGGTCGTGTACCAGCGGTAGGGCACCTGGTTGCGGGCCAGGAACTCGCGCACGTCCGAGGACCGGGCCGACCACCGGTGCCCGATGACCTTCAGCTCCGGAACCGGCCGGAAATCGGACGAACGCCACGTATCGAGCAGGGCGTCGATGGCCGGGTACAGCTTCTCCTCCGGCGGATCCCAGGGCTTGAGCAGGTAGTTGTCGACGTCGACGACGTTGATCGCGTCGATGGCCGCGCCCGTGTCGGCGTAGGCGGTCAGCAGCGCCCGGCGGGCCCCCGGATACAGGTCCATGGCCTGCTCGAGAAACTCGATCCCGTTCATCTGCGGCATCCGGTAGTCGGCCAGCAGCACCGCGACCTGGTCGCCGCGGAGCTTCATCTCGCGCAGTGCCTCCAGGGCCGCCTCCCCGGACTCCGCCCGCACGATGCGGTGCTGCTCGCCGTAGCGCCGCCGCAGGTCCCGGGCCACCGCGCGGGACACCCCAGGATCGTCGTCGACGGTCACGATCGCCGTGCGCGGCGCGCCGTCGGTCGTCGTCACCGGCATAGGCACTCCACGTCCGTCCCTGGTCCCCGCCACGGCCTGCGCATGCCTCCCATCGTAGAGACCGTGTCTAGTCTTGCCTTCGGTCAGCTGACTGCCGCCCGGCGCCCCGCGGCCCCGGCCCGCCATGCTGAGATAGGCGTGCTGAGGTACGGCCGCGCCGGCCGCCCCGGCGTGCCCGCAGTCCGTACCCGAGAACCAGGAGGCGACATGCCAGGGACCCCGCTCCGGCAGCGCAAGGCATGGCAGGCGCTGGAGCGCCATCATGCGCAGATCGCGAGCCAGCACCTGCGCGAGCTGTTCGCCGCCGACCCCGGCCGCGGCGAGCGGCTGACCGCGGAGGCGGCGGGGCTCTACCTGGACTACTCCAAGAACCGGGTCACCGATGAGACCATGGAGCTGCTGGTGGAGCTCGCGCGGGAGTCGGAGGTGCCCGAGCGCCGGGACGCGATGTTCCGCGGGGAGCACATCAATGTCTCCGAGGACCGCGCCGTCCTGCACGTGGCGCTGCGGATGCCGCCCGGGGAGTCCCTGGTCGTCGACGGGGTGGACGTCGTGGCCGAGGTGCACGAGGTGCTGGGCCGGATGCGGGACTTCTCGGAACGGGTGCGCTCCGGGGAGTGGACAGGCCATACCGGCAAGCGGATCCGCAACATCGTCAACGTCGGCATCGGCGGCTCGGACCTCGGCCCGGTGATGGCCTACGAGGCGCTGCGCCACTACTCCCAGCGGGACCTGACCTTCCGGTTCGTCTCCAACGTCGACTCCACCGACTTCGTCGAGGCGACCAGGGACCTGGCGGCGGACGAGACCCTGTTCATCATCTCGTCCAAGACCTTCGGCACGCTGGAGACGCTCACCAACGCCACCTCGGCCCGGGACTGGGTGGTCTCCGAGCTCGGTGATGAGGCCGCGGTGGCCAAGCACTTCGTCGCGGTCTCCACCAACGCGCAGCGGGTGGCGGAGTTCGGCATCGACCCGGCCAACATGTTCGAGTTCTGGGACTGGGTCGGCGGCCGTTACTCGGTGGACTCGGCCATCGGGCTGTCGGTCATGGTGGCCATCGGCCCGGACCAGTTCGGCGAGATGCTGGCCGGCTTCCACGAGATGGACGAGCACTTCGCCGCCGCCCCGCTGGAGGCGAACCTGCCCGTGCTGATGGGCCTGCTGGCGGTCTGGTACGGCGACTTCTTCGACGCGCAGACCGTCGGCGTGATGCCCTACGAGCAGTACCTCAAGCGCTTCCCGGCCTACCTGCAGCAGCTGACGATGGAATCCAACGGCAAGCACGTGACCATCGAGGGCCGCCCCGTCGACTACCAGACCGGCGCCGTCTACTGGGGCGAACCCGGCACTAACGGGCAGCACAGCTTCTATCAGCTGCTGCACCAGGGGACCAAGCTGGTCCCGGTGGACCTCATCGGGTTCGGCCAGTCCCTCAACCCGCTGCGGGACCACCACGACATCCTCTCCTCGAACGTGTTCGCCCAGGCCCAGGCCCTGGCGTTCGGCAAGACCGAGGAAGAGGTCCGGGCCGAGGGCACGCCCGAGCATGTCGTGCCGCACCGGGTGATGGAGGGCAACCGGCCCAGCAACGTGCTGCTGGCCGAGATCCTCACCCCGCGCCTGCTCGGCACGCTGGTCGCCCTGTACGAGCACAGCGCGTTCACCCAGGGCGCGATCTGGGACATTGACTCGTTCGACCAGTGGGGGGTCGAGCTCGGCAAGGTGCTGGCCCAGCAGATCATCCCGGAACTGGAATCAGCCGGCGAGCCCGACCTGCGGCACGACTCGTCCACCAGCGCGCTCATCCGCCGCTACCGTTCGCTCAAGGCCGGATCCTGAGACAACCGAGAGGCTGACCGATGCCAACAGACAAGCCGATGCAGCTGGGGATGATCGGCCTGGGCCGGATGGGCGCCAACCTCGTCCGCCGGCTCATGCGCGACGGCCACACCTGCGTCGCCTACGACGTCAGCGCCAGCGCGGTCAAGGCGCTGGAATCCGAGGGGGCCCAGGGAGCCACCAAGCTCGCCGATTTCGTGGCCAAGCTGGAGAAGCCGCGGGCCGTCTGGATCATGGTGCCGGCCGCCGTGGTGCAGCCCACACTCGATGACCTGCGGCCGCTGCTGGAGCCCGGCGACATCGTCATCGACGGCGGCAACTCCTACTACCGGGACGACATCGACCGGGCCAAGCAGCTGATCACCGACGGCATCCACTTCGTGGACTGCGGGACCAGCGGCGGCGTCTGGGGCCTGGACCGCGGCTACTGCCTGATGATCGGTGGCGAGAACGAGCCGGTCGAGCACCTGGGCCCGATCTTCAAGACGATCGCGCCGGGCTCGGGCAGCGCGGAGCCGACAGCGTCGCGGAAGGCCGGGGGCACCGCCCCGCAGGGCTACCTGCACTGCGGGCCGAGCGGCGCCGGGCACTTCGTCAAGATGGTGCACAACGGCATTGAGTACGGCGTGATGCAGGCCTATGCGGAGGGCTTCTCGATCATGCGCGCCAAGCAGCCGCTCGACCTCGACCTCGAACAGATCTCGCAGATCTGGCGTTATGGATCGGTGGTGCGCTCCTGGCTACTGGATCTAATCGCGGACGCGCTGAAGAAAAATCCAACCCTTGAAGGTCTCGAAGCTTACGTGACGGACTCGGGCGAAGGCCGCTGGACTGTGTTTGAGGCAATCGATCTCAACGTCTCAGCGCCGGTGATTACGGAGTCGCTGATTCGCCGCTTGCGCTCGCGCGAAGAGAACAACTTTACGGACCGCATGCTCGCGGTTATGCGCAACGAGTTCGGCGGCCACGCGGTCAAGAAGCTCTAGGTATCCGGTCGAAGGTTTCGGCAACTGCAAATCGCACGGAGCTCGAAGGGAGCGTCCGGTATTCTAAGCAGACCTCTAGGCAGACACAGGGAGAAGCAGAATGGCGAACGAAGTAGGGCAGTCGCTCACTGATCGAGAGA
>DATCEO010000263.1:0-13575 GCA_036510065.1 Streptosporangiaceae bacterium
GCTCTCGACATCCGGCGAGCGTGATGGCCACCCGGCCGCTAAGGCCTGCCAGCCACGCCGGCAGCTGTCCTCGATGTCTTGAGACACCCTGTCCTCAATGTCTTGAGGCTGGACACAACACCTGCCACCACCAGCGAAAACAGCACGTGACCGGGGTTTTCCCGGCCTCGCGGGCTGTTGCGTTTCGCGCGATGGCGTCCCATCGTGTCCCTGTGAGTCCGGCTGTTTCCGGCTGTGCACGGGACATATAGCGAACGGCGTCCGGGGCCGGGACTGGGGCACACGGGGCCGTCCTGGCCCCGTTCCGCTGTCGTAACGGGACCGTCGGCTGTGCTGGCTGTGGGCGCGACCGGCAGCGCCGGGTTGTCGTGATGGGGACACAGCGTCGTCGTCCTGGGTCGTCTGGCTGCGGGAACGAAGACGCGGCGGCCGCGCCCCGAGAGCGCCCCGGCGAATGAGCTGCGGCTGTCGCCCGGCGCCTGCGAGGTCTGACGCGCCCGGACGCCTGTGCCGCCTGGTCCCCCGGTCATCGGCCAGCTCCACCGAGGGCGCCGGTCGTGGCCGACAGGCCGCTGATCTCCTGTGCGGCCGACGGTCAGGCAGCGCGTCAGCTGAAGGTCGGCCACGACGTGACCAGAGCGGGGCATCAATGGCGCTGCGGAAGAGAGAGCGATCGGTTTTGCACGCGGCGCTAGCACCAGGGAAATATGGGGTTCATGTCGGCGGGGGGACCGACCCCATACCCCCACATTGCTCTATAAGCTACGGTGCCGATATTGATCTCCAGCAGGCGGACGGGCCGTCTGCTCTCTGACGTGCAGAAACGCTGCCTGCCGCCTAGGCAGCTGCTGGTCCGGAGTCACTCAGGGATCAGAACCAGGCTTGACGGCCCGCGGAACCGGCTCAAATCCCCATGAAAACCGACTTGAACCCCCATGGCGCAGTGAACGGCCGCGGTGCGGCGTACTGCTAGCGAATCGCCAGCCTGCGCACGGGACCGGGCATCGGCTTCTGCAAAGATTCCAAGGGCTTCGATCACTCGCAGTGATCGAACCGCCCCCCTGCACGGCCCCTACTGGCAGTGGACCCGCAAGGTGGCCGGCAAGGCCGTCACCCGGCTCGTCCCCGACGACCGGCTCGACGACTACCGGCAATGGCTCGACAACCACCGCCGGCTACGCGCCCTGGTCACCGAGCCCGAAGCCCCTCACCCTGGCTATCGCCGACGCTGACCCGCGGGCCAGGCGCCGCCCCGCAGTCCCCGCCCGCCACACCAGGCAAACCAGCGCATAACACTGTGGCAGCGCCACGCTTAACCTGTGAGCACACCCGCGATCAGCGCCCGTTACCGCAGGTCACCGCCAATGTGAAGACCTGCACATTCAGCGGTCCTGAGCGATGGCGGCTCGCTGACCTGGGCTTTCGCGGTTGGTCGTGAGTGAGTTTGCGCACTAAGCCGGGACCGTAGAGTGGCCGGCGTCCCCGTACGCGGGTCAGCTTCCGGCGGTCCTGGGCCAGGTCCACCGTGGCCGCAAGGCGAGCGCCGCTCCATGTCCGAGGCCGATTACGCCCGGCGCCCTGTCGATCGGGCACGTGGCCATTCGTATAGGGGGTAGACGGCTGGCCTGAGACCGGCGCAGCCGGAGGAGGAGAGGAGCGTTATGCCTGAGCCGGAGATTCTGCTGGGTGGCCTGGGGATTCCTGAGTCGCCGCGGTGGAATGAGGGGCGGCTGTGGTTCTGCAACTGGATCGACCGGCAGGTCATGGCGGTTGACATGGACGGCAAGGTGGAGGTCATACTCACCCGCGACCCGGAAAGCCACTCGATGGGGTACTCCATCGACTGGCTGGCCGACGGCAGGCTGCTGACGACGGGCGACAAGGTCCGGCGCCAGGAGCCCGACGGGTCGATGGCCGTCCACGCCGGGCAGCGGGCGAACGAGATCGTCGTGGACGCACGCGGCAACGCCTACGTTAACGGAGCGGACTTCGACTTCGTCGCCGGTGCGCCGCCCAAGCCGGGCTACATCAAGCTCGTCACGCCGGACGGGCAACTGCGCCAGGTCGCCGGCGACATCCAGTTCCCCAACGGCATGGTCATCACTCCGGACGGCCGGACGCTGATCATCTCCGAGTCGTTCGCGGGTCGGCTCACCGCGTTCGACATCGACGGCGATGGCGGGCTGTCGGGGCGGCGGGTGTTCGCCGAGGGGCTGGGGCCGGACGGCATCTGCATGGACGCCGAAGGCGCAGTCTGGGCCGGCACCAGCGGGTTCTCGGTCGCCCGCGTCGCCGAGGGCGGCAAGGTCCTGCAACGTGTCGAACTCGAGGAGTACCGGGCACCGTTCGCGCTGATGCTCGGCGGCCCGGACCGGCGGACCCTGTTCATCTGCACCGCTGAGTGGCACAAGGCCGACGGCGGCCCCGCCAACCTCGAACGGCTAGCCACGGGGCCGCGCACAGGGGAGATCCTCGCCCTGCCGGTCGAGGTGCCCGGCACCGGCCGGCCGTGACAGCAAACCCGGACAGCGACATGTAACCCCCTGCTGGCCACCTGCGCCAGGCCCTTGACCGAGTCCGCCGGCGTTCAGGTGCGCACTAAAGCTGCGCAGCGTCTCCTGGGAGATCGTCTTGGCTCGGACTCGGTACCCGTTCGCCTCGCTGATAATCTCGGCGGCCTGGGCCAGCGTGAGGTCCTCGGGGCCGTGGACGGCCTGGACCTGGCGGCCTGACCAGCCTGTAGAGAGCAGCCGGGCGGCGGTGATGTCGCCGATGTCGCGCGGGTCGACCCAGGGCAGGGCGTAGTCGAGGGTGTACTGCTCCAGAATTCCGTGCTTGGGCTGTGACCTGCTGCTTGGCCAGCCTGGCACATGCGCCAGGATCGCGGTTCATGGCTCTTCGTCTGCTCCACCTGATCGTGACCCGGGTGTTCGGCTGGCTCGCGCTGCTGGGCCGCGGGCAGGCGTCCAAGGATGCCGAGATCATGGTGCTCCGGCACGAGGTCGCAGTGCTGCGGCGTCAGGTCACCCGGCCGAAGCCGGACTGGGCTGACCGGGCGGTCCTGTCCGCGCCGGCCAGGTTGCTGCCAGCCGCGCTGCGAGCCCGGCGGCTCGTCACGCCTGGCACGCTGCTGGCCTGGCACCGCCGTCTGGTCGCACGTTCATGGACCTATCCGAATCGGCCAGGACGCCCTGGGCCCACGCGGGAGTTCCGGGACCTGGTGCTGCGGCTCGCGGGGGAGAACCCGGCCTGGGGGTATCGAACGGCACCTGCGGACGGTGCTCGCAACATTCGTCGGCCATTACAACGGTCACCGCCCGCACCAGTCCCGCCAGCAACGACCACCCGACCACGACATGCCAGTCGTCATGCCCCTCGAAGCACCCGTGCAGCGACGGAAAGTGCTCGGCGGTGTGATCAACGAGTACTACAGGGCCGCATGAACAACTCCACGAACGTGCAGTTAGACACCACGCGACGAGTTTTGGAGCGGTACAGGCAGGCAGACCGCTGGATCAGGTCGACGACGACCGGCTGCGTGGTGCTGCTAGCGCTGATCGCAGCGACAGTCTCCTACCTGCATTGCACATGCTGGCGAAGTGGCACGGGCAGTTGGGGTGGGTTGCTGCGCTGAGACCGTTGTCGGCGGACGGGATGATCGTGGCTGCGTCGACCACGCTGCTGGCCAACTCGCATGCGCGTGGCCGTGGTGGTTACTTCCCGCGGGCGCTGCTGATGCGCCAAGTGCACTGTAGCGCGGAGATCGCCTGCACTGTAGCGCGGAGATCGCCCCGTCGGCATCGCATGCTGCTTCGCCTCCGCAAACCTCCTGCGGCAACCGTACATGCTAGCGAGTCGGAACCTCGCCCGATTCCGGATCCGCGCGCATGGTCCGGTGTCGTGAGATCCTGTCGGGGATGGTCCCCCTGGGGCTGCAGTGCCGCAGCGTCTGACGCTGGATCTGGGCCGGAGGCCGCCAGCCGTGGCGAGCGCCGTTGACATATCCGCGGGCGCTGACTGGACAGGCTTACCCGTGGTCGCAGCGTCCTCAGCAGTTCACGACGTCGGCATTCCCTTTGATCCGGACACGGCGTAGCGTGACTCTGGCGGTAGCTGGCACGAACTCGAACCCGAATCCGCGGTTGGCGGACCAAGGAGCGCATGCGCATGGACCGACCAGCTGGGATGGGGTTCCGGCTATGTCCCGGTGAGACGGCGCGCACCCGCCTGAGGCCCGGCACCGCCACAATGCCACTCGGCTGACGAGATGGCCGCCTTGCCAGACCGGCGGGATGTCACGCCGCTGCCGGATCTGTTGCACGGACGTTCCCTCGCCGGGCCCGTGCGGGCAGAGCGCCCCGTCTACGTCGATCTGCTGCCTCCGTGCAATGCCGGCTGTCCGGCTGGCGAGAACATCCAGGCGTGGCTGGCGCAGGCGGAGGCCGGCCGTCATGAGCAGGCGTGGCGGCAGCTGGTCGCCGATAATCCGATGCCGGCGATCCATGGCCGGGTCTGCTATCACCCGTGCGAGAGCGTCTGCAATCGTGCCAGCCTCGACAGCGCCGTCTCGATTCACGGTGTTGAGAGGTTCCTGGGCGACTTGGCGCTGGAGCGGGGGTGGTCGTTCGATCCTCCCCCCGTCCGCAGCGGTAAGCGGGTGCTCGTGATCGGCGCCGGGCCGAGCGGGCTTTCCGCCGCCTACCATCTGGCCCGGCTCGGCCACGAGGTCGAGATCAGGGACGCGGGCGAGCGGCCTGGCGGGATGATGCGCTACGGCATCCCCGCCTACCGGATGCCGCGGGATGTCCTGGACGGCGAGCTGGACCGGATCGCCGCACTGGGCGTCCGCATCACCGGTGACCATCTTGTGGAGGACCTGGACGCTGAGCGGCGCGAAGGCAGCTTTGACGCTGCCTTCGTCGCGGTGGGCGCCCACCTGTCCAAGCGGGTCGACATCCCGGCCAAGGATGCGGGACGGATTGTGGACGCGGTGTCCTTCCTGCGTAGTGTCGCCTCGGGTGACCGGCCAGTGATCGGGCGGCGAGTCGCCGTTTACGGCGGCGGCAACACTGCGATGGACGCCGCCAGGGTAGCCCGCCGCCTGGGCGCGGACGACACGCTGATCGTCTACCGCCGCACCCGCGCCCAGATGCCGGCCCATGCCGAGGAGGCTGAGGAGGCTGAACGGGAAGGGGTGCGGATCAACTGGCTGCGCACGATCACCGAGGTGGACGGCCCGGGCCTGACAGTTGAGGTCATGGAACTGGATGAGAACGGTTTCCCGAGGCCGACGGGGGGGTTCGAGACGCTCGCCGCGGACACCTTGATCCTGGCGCTCGGCCAGGAGACCGACACCGCGTTCCTGCGTCAGGTACCTGGCGTGGAGTTCGGGCAGGACGGCACTGTGCAGGTGTCGGCGTCCATGATGACCGGGTATCCCGGCGTATTCGCCGGAGGGGATATGGTGCCGGCCGAGCGCACCGTGACGGTCGGCACGGGGCACGGCAGGAAGGCGGCCAGGAACATCGATGCCTGGCTGCGGGATGCCGTGCCGGTGACCCTGCCCAGGCACGAGCTAGTCAGGTTCGGCGACCTGAACTTGTGGTATTTCGGCGACGCCGCCCGCCGGCAGCAGGCGGAGGCCGCGCCGGAGGAGCGGACCGCGGATTTCAGCGAGGTACTCGGCGGCCTGTCCGAGCAGGAGGCGACCTACGAGGCACGCCGGTGCCTGTCATGCGGCAACTGCTGTGAGTGCGATGGCTGCCTGGGCTCGTGCCCCGAGGACGCGGTGATCAAGCTAGGCGCCGGCCATCGGTACAAGTTCGACTACGACCGGTGCACCGGCTGCGGTGCGTGCTTCGAGCAGTGTCCGGTGCATTCGATCGAGATGGTCCCGGAGGACCGGTGATGCGTTCCACGGTCGACGGCAACGAGGCCGCGGTGTCAGTCGCCTACCGGCTCAACGAGGTCTGCTGCATTTACCCGATCACGCCGTCCTCGCCGATGGCAGAGCTTGCGGACGAGTGGGCCAGCCAGGGACGGCCTAACCTGTGGGGCGGCGTTCCGGCCGTAGTGGAGATGCAGAGCGAGGGGGGAGCCGCGGGCGCTTTGCATGGCGCGCTGCAGAGCGGGGCGCTGGCTACTACCTTCACCTCCTCGCAGGGCCTGCTGCTGATGATCCCGAACATGTACAAGATCGCTGGTGAGCTGACTCCGGCTGTGCTGCACGTCGCCGCCCGGTCGGTGGCAGCGCAGGGGCTGTCCATCTTCGGCGATCACTCGGACGTAATGGCGGTGCGGCAGACCGGTTTTGCGCTGCTCGCTTCCGCCTCGGTCCAGGAGGCACACGACCTCGCGCTGGTGGCGCAGGCTGCCACGCTGGCGACCAGGGTACCGTTTGTGCACTTCTTCGACGGGTTCCGGACCTCGCACGAGCTGAACACGATCGAGCTGATGTCCGACGACGACCTGCGCGCGCTCGTGCCCGAGGACCTTGTCCGCGCGCACCGCGGGCGGGCACTCACACCTGAGCGGCCCGTCATCCGGGGCACAGCGCAGAATCCGGACGTGTACTTCCAGGCGCGGGAGACGGTGAATCCGTTCTACGCCGCCGTGCCGGACGCGGTAGAGGATGCGATGGCCAGCATCGCCGGCCGCACCGGTCGCTCGTATCACATCGTGGAATACGCCGGACACCCGGAGGCCGAGCGGGTGATCGTCGTGATGGGATCGGCTGCGCAGACAGTGGGGGAGACCGTGGCCCACCTGTGCGCGCAGGGCGAGCGGGTCGGCGTGCTCCAGGTCCGGCTGTTCCGGCCGTTCCCGGCCCAGGCGCTGCTCGATGCGCTGCCTGCGGGCGCGGGGCGGGTCGCCGTCCTCGACCGGACCAAAGAGCCCGGTTCGAGCGGCGAGCCACTCTTCCTTGACGTAGTCACCGCGCTGGCTGAGGCGTACACCGGCGGTGAGCGCGCGGTTCTGCCGCTGGTCACCGGCGGCCGCTACGGCCTGTCGTCGAAGGAGCTCACCCCCGGTATGGTCGCCGGGGTGTTCGCGGAGCTGGCGCGCGAGCGGCCGCGGCGCCGGTTCACGATCGGCATCACCGATGACGTTTCCGGCTTGAGCCTGCCCTACGATGCGTCGTTGGACATAGAGCTGCCAGGCACGGTCCGCGCGGTCTTCTTCGGCCTCGGATCGGATGGAACAGTCGGCGCGAATAAGAACACCATCAAGATCCTCGGCGCCGAGGAGAACCTGCACGCGCAGGGCTACTTCGTCTACGACTCGAAGAAGTCAGGCTCGCAGACAGTGTCGCACCTGCGTTTCGGGCCACAGCCGATCCGCGCGCCCTATCTGGTGGAGCAGGCCAGCTTCATCGGCTGCCACCAGTTCGGGCTGCTCGACCGGGTCGACGTGCTTCGCCGGGCGGCGCCCGGCGCGACGCTGCTGCTCAACTGCGCGCAGCCGCCGGATGAGGTCTGGGATGCGCTGCCCCGCCCGGTCCAGGAAAAGATTCTCGCCAAGCGGATCGACCTGTATGCGATCGACGCCGGCCAGATCGCCGGCGATGTCGGCCTTGCCGGGCGGACCAATACCATCCTGCAGACCTGCTTCTTCGCCATCTCGGGCGTGCTGCCCCGCCGAGAGGCGATCGTGAAGATCAAGTCGGCGATCGCCAAGACCTATGGCCGGAGGGGTGCCGAGGTGGTCGAGCGGAACCAGCGCGCGGTCGACCGCGCACTGGAAGGGCTGCACCAGATTGAGGTGCCCGGACGGATAACATCTGCCCGGGAGCTGCCTGCGGTCGTGCCGGCCAGCGCGCCGGAGTTCGTTCGCACCGTCACCGCGGAGATGATGGCCGGCCGCGGCGACGACTTGCCGGTCAGCGCAATGCCGGCGGACGGTACCTATCCGAGTGGCACCGCGGCCTACGAGAAGCGCAACATCTCCGAACTGGTCGCGGAGTGGGATCCTGACCTGTGCATCCAGTGCGGTAACTGCAGCTTCGTGTGCCCGCACAGCGTGATCAGGTCTACTTACTACGACGAGTCGCTGCTGGCCGGGGCGCCAGCGGCCTTCCGTTCGGCTCCGCTCGACGCCCGCGGTCTCCCGGACACGCGCTTCACGCTGCAGGTGTACGTGGAGGATTGCACCGGATGCGAGCTATGCGTCCAGGCGTGCCCCGTCGGCGATCCGGGACGCCCGGAGCGTAAGGCGATCAACCTCGCGGCCCGCGAGCCGCTCGTGGCCCCCGAGCGGGAGAACATTGCGTTCTTCGAGACGCTGCCGGTGGCCGACCGGTCCCGGGTGGACTTCGGCACGGTGCGCGGCACGCAGTTCCTGCAGCCGCTGTTTGAGTTTTCCGGCGCCTGCGCTGGCTGCGGAGAAACCCCCTACGTCAAGCTGCTGTCGCAGCTGTTCGGCGACCGGCTGATGGTCGCCAACGCAACCGGCTGCTCCTCGATCTACGGCGGGAACCTGCCCACGACGCCGTGGACGACCGGCGCCGACGGGCGCGGCCCGGCCTGGTCGAACTCCCTGTTCGAAGACAACGCCGAGTTCGGCCTCGGGTTCCGGCTGGCCGCCGACCAGCACGCGGAGCTGGCCCGCAGCCGCATTCGCGAGCTGCGGGACGCGATCGGCGCCGAGATGGTGGACGACATCCTCAGCGCGCCACAGCTTCGCGAGTCGGAGCTGCGCGCCCAGCGCGAGCGGGTCGCCGAGCTTAAAGGACGGCTCGGCGGTCTTGACGTTCCGGCTGCCGACCTGCTCAGCGTGGTGGATCACCTGGTCCGGCGCAGCGTGTGGATCGTCGGCGGGGACGGCTGGGCCTACGACATCGGAGCAGGCGGCCTTGACCACGTCCTGGCCAGCGGACGCAACGTCAACGTGCTGGTCCTCGATACAGAGGTCTACTCCAATACCGGCGGGCAGGCATCCAAGGCGACACCGCTTGGCGCTGTCGCCAAGTTCGCCGCCGCCGGCAAGACCGTGCCGAAAAAAGATCTCGCGCTGCAGGCGATGGCCTACGGCAGCGTGTACGTGGCCCGGGTCGCGATGGGCGCCGACCCGCAGCAGACCCTGCGTGCCTTCCGCGAGGCCGAGGCCTACGACGGGCCGTCACTGGTAATCGCCTACAGCCACTGCATCGCGCACGGCATCGAGATGCGCGACGGGCTCAGTCAGCAGTACCGTGCCGTGGCCAGCGGGCACTGGCCGCTAGTCAGATACGACCCGCTGGTGCGCGCGGCGGGCGGCAACCCGTTCCTGCTCGACTCGCCCAGACCGCGCATCCCGCTGGCCGACTACACCCAGCGGGAGCTGCGCTACCGCGCGCTCGGCAATACCCACCCGGCCGAGGCGGAACGGCTAGCGGTGCTGGCCCAGGAAGCAGTCGACCAGCGCTGGGACACCTACGAGGAGATGGCTACCCGCGGCGCAGGGCGGTTCCCGGCCGACGGGCGGAAAGATAGCTGATGGACCTTTCGACCCGCTACCTGGGCCTGGTGCTCCGCAACCCGCTCGTCGCTTCCGCGTCCCCCCTCTCGAATACCCTCGACGGCGTCCGGCGGTTGGCCGACGGCGGCGTCGGCGCGGTCGTGCTCTACTCCCTGTTCGAGGAGCAGTTGCGCCGGGAGGCTGCGCAGAACGCGCGGCTCGCTGACGCCGGCACGGAGAGCTTCGCCGAGTCCCTGTCTTACTTCCCAGCCGGCGCAGCGGAAGCCGGCGCAGCAGAGGAAGCTGGCCCGCGCCGGTACCTCAGCCTGCTCGAGCGTACGGCGGCCGCCGTGGATGTCCCGGTGATCGGCAGCCTCAACGGCGTCACGCCCGGCGGCTGGACCGGTTGCGCGCGCGCGATGCAGGAGGCGGGCGCCGCGGCGATCGAGCTGAACATCTATTCCGTACCAGGCGACCCGCATATTTCCGGCCGGGATGTCGAGCAGCGGCACATCGACATCTTGCGCCAGGTCAAGACTGTCGTGACCGTCCCGGTGGCGGTCAAGTTGAGCCCGCACTTCAGCTCGACCGGCGAGATGGCGCAGCGGCTGGACCAGGCGGGCGCCGACGGCCTGGTGCTCTTCAACCGGTTCCTGCAGCCCGACATCAACCCGGAGACCCTCACGGTAGTGCCCGCCGTGGACCTCTCCAGCCCGGACGAGGCCAGGCTGCCGCGTACCTGGATCTCCCTCCTGCGCCGGCGGGTCCGTGCCTCGCTCGCAGCGACTACCGGTGTCGAGGGACCTGCCGACGTAGTCAAGTACCTGCTTGCAGGCGCCGATGTCGTGATGAGCGCGTCCGCACTGATCCGCCATGGCCCTAAGCATTCGGCCGTCCTGCTCGACGGCCTGTCCGAATGGATGGGCCGCAAGGGATACTCCTCCGTCGGCCAACTGCGCGGCATCCTCGCCGTGCCCGCGGATGCCGATCAGGCCGCTTACGAGCGGGCCGGCTATGTCCGCGCCCTGCAGGCCGCCAACAGCGCCCGCGACCCGTGGTGACCGGCGGGCATAATGGCAATCACTAAGGACCAGTGGCACTTGCGGGCGCGTTTAGCCGTCTGCGGTTTCAGGAAAATTCGGCTGGTCACTGTGAGCCGCCCCGCGGCCCCCGGAGCTCGTTGAGTGCTTGTGCTGGCATCCTTCGTGCGAGGGTCTTGCGCGAGCGTTGAACGCGGCGGTGTGGCCAAGCTCGCGGCGGTTGTGGCGGTGTAGGTGGGTGCCGTCGAGGTAGTGCCGGCCGAGCAGGCCGTTGGACGTCCTAGTTTGTCAAGTGCCGGCCGGGTGGAGGGCTGCGGCCGCGGTCTCCATGATGCGGTAGGGGCGCCTGGCGATGGCGCGCTTGAGGCAGCGCCGGAGCTTCTCTCGGCTCCGGCCCGGCCGCGCGGCCAGCTCAAGCTCGCCGCGCAGGACGGCGAACGGGGCGCGCAGCTCGTGGCTGGCGTCGGCGACCAGCGCGCGCTGCCGCGCAAGGGCCCGCTGGAGCCGGCTCAGCAGATCGTTCACCGTAGTAGCCAAAGCTGCGACCTCGTCGCGCGTCGCCGGGACCTGCACGCCCGGTGCCTGGTCGCGCTCGGACAGCACGGCAACCTTTCCTCGTCGGCTCAGGCAGGGTCGAGTTCGATGGGGCAGGCCATGCCGCACGGGCCGCCGCGGCCACGACCGAGTTCCTCTCCGGAGACGGGGATGACCTCGATGCATGCTTGCGCAGCATGGTGTCGGTGGCAACGTTGCGCTCGGTGCGGGCGACGGGGCCGTGGCCAGGGACAGGGCCCTCGCGGGTAACCCGTGGCGGCCTGGGAAACGGGGCCGGCTTCCGTGCTGCCTGGCACGATCCGGGCATAAGGCACTGGAAATACGAGCGCGATGTGCCCGCTGCTTCGCCATTTGATGACATACGGCGGAGATCCGTCGGCATTGCGCACCCCGATGATCAGGCCGGCTCGGACGTTATCCCCTTCCGGCACTAGCCAGTCGCCAACCCGAGCCATCATCAGTCACCTCCCATGCCGCGGAATCTGTCGGGCCTGCTGGTCGGCGGGCCGCGGGATCCGTTGCGGATCCTCATGACTGAGCCTTCCGCGGGCGCGGCGCATCGGCTCAGAGTCGAACGTCCCGGATGGCAGGGCCGGAGGCTAGCGGCTAGGCCGGCCGTAACGACCGGCGGCGGACGAGCCGGCGCAGTTGGCCGGCGCCCAGGGCGATGGCGAGGATCTGCAGCGCCGCCTCGCGGCCGGACAGTCCGCCCCGAGATATGCGCAAGTCACGGGCAGCCACTACAACGGTTGCTGCGGGTCAGGCGTCGCCACGGCGGGCGACGGGTCCGGTGGCACGCGGGTCAGCGCCGCACCTCGACGGTTAGGCGCAGACTGCACGATCGACTCCCTCCGTGCGCCACATCACCCCGACCAGCCTGGCAGCGGCGGTCCCCGGTGGCGTTAGGGTCCCCGGTCGGCCGACCTAGGGTCGTTCGACCTTGGTCGCCGCCGCGGTTATCACGCCAGGGCAAAGCAAGTGGGGTGATGGCTGTGACCGGGACCAGGAAGCCAGATCGGGGCCAGCGCAGGCCTGATACCGTCGGCCAGCCGCAGCCGGCCAGCCTGCGGATCACGCCCGATGACGTGGCCTATCTCGTCGCCACGGCGGCGCGGGCACCATCGGTGCACAACAGCCAGCCGTGGGAGTTTCGGGTGCGCGGGAGCGCTCTGGAGCTTTATGCTGACCTGGGCCATCGCGCTGGAACTAGCGGAAACGCGACGCGACGCCGGGCAGGTCACCGGCTGCTGGACTGCGAGCGCATCGCCCGTGACCTGCATGACCTGGTCGTTCAGCGGCTTATGCCACGGCGATGTCGCTGCAGGGCGCCATGCCGCTGAGGCCAGCGACCCGGTGGGCCGGGCCGTGGACGCGCTGGACGCGAGCCTGAACATCCTGCAGGAGATGACCGAGCCGCTCGGGTTCACGCCGTCGCTCGCCTGGCCGGCGACCTGAGCCAGGTGCCCGTCGAGGTCGCCGAGCAGATGCTGGTGGCGCTGCGCGCGGCGCTGTCGAACGCGGCTCGGCACGCCCGCGCCAGCCACGTCCAGATCGCCATCGGGGCCGGCTCGGACCTGGTGTCGCGGACAAGGCGTGGGCATGACCGGCAGCACGCGGCGCCCCCCGCATGGGGCTGCGTTCCTAGAGCTGCGTGCCGACGATGCCGGCCAGGTCGGCGAGCCGGCAGGTGTAGCCCCACTCGTTGTCATACCAGCCGAAGACCTTCGCGAGGCTGCCGGACGCCTGCGACAGGCCGGAGTCGAAGACGCACGACGCGGTGTCGCCGATAATGTCGCGGGAAACCAGGGGGTCAGTGCTGTAGCGCAGGATGCCGTTCAGGCGGCCTGCCGAGGCCTGCTCAAATGCCTCGTTGACCTCGGTGGCGGTCACGTCGCGCGCCAGGACGACGGTGAGGTCGGTCAGCGACCCGTCCTCGACGGGGACGCGTACGGCCACGCCATCCAGGCGGCCCGCCAGCTCGGGGATGACCTGGCCCGTGGCCTTGGCGGCGCCGGTCGTGGTCGGCACCATGCTGACCGCGGCGCTGCGCGCGCGGCGCAGGTCCTTGTGCGGGCCGTCCAGCAGCATCTGGTCGCCGGTGTAGGCATGCACGGTCGTCATGAAGCCCCTGACGATGCCGAACGAGTCATTCAGGACCTTGGCCATCGGGGCCACGCAATTAGTCGTGCACGACGCATTCGAGATCACGTCATGCCGCTGCGGGTCATACTCCCCGTCGTTGACGCCGACGACGACGGTCAGGTCGGCATTCTTGCCCGGCGAGGACAGCAGGACCTTGCGGGCACCGCTCTTGAGGTGCCGCGCCGCGTCATCGCGGGCGCGGAACTTGCCCGTGGACTCGATGACGATGTCGACGCCGAGTTCGCCCCAGTCGATAGTGCTCGGGTCAGGGCTGCACAGCACCCTGATCGGCGCGCCGTCGACGGTGATCGAGTCCGCGGAGTACTCGACCTTGGCGGCAATGCGACCATAGGTCGAATCAAAGTCCAGCAGGTGCGCCAGCGTCAGCGCGTCGGTGACGTCG
>DATCEO010000264.1:0-6260 GCA_036510065.1 Streptosporangiaceae bacterium
CGCGGATCCTCCTTAGCCCGCCGCAGGCACCGAAGGCGAACGCCATCTGCGAGCGGATGATCGGCACCCTGCGCCGTGAGCTTCTCGACCGGGTGCTGATCATCAGCGAGCACCACCTGCGCCAGGTACTGACCGAGTACCTGAACCACTACAACGCCGCCCGGCCGCACCGTGCGCTTGGCCAGCTGCCGCCCGACCAAGCGGAGATCCCACCACCGCCGATCAATCTCGCCGAGTATCGCGTCCGCCGAAAACCAGTTCTCGGCGGCCTCACCAGCGAGTACCGCATCATCGCATAACGCCAGGTCACGACCCCAACCACGTATTCGAGCCCCACAGGGGTAAATGCTGCCGTCAGCCCTGATGGTCAGATCCACCAGGCTCTCGCCGGCGACCCAGGATCATGAAGCGGTACCGGAGTCGGTGCCGGTGCTTCCTGTCCGGTCGGCTCCGGCGCTGCCATCTCCGCCTCCGCCGCCTCCGCCGCTGGCCGCGGTGCTGTCCTCGGCTGCTCCGTCGAGTGTGGTCGCGCCGGTCATGATGGCCACGGCCTCCTCCATCGTGTGGCTGTGCGGGGTGATGACGCCGGCGGCGCGGCCGAGGCGCTGGATGTGGATCCGGTCGGCGACCTCGAATACCTGCGGCATGTTGTGGCTGATCAGGATGACGGGCAGGCCACTGCCGCGCAGCCGCTTGACCAGGGCCAGCACCTGGCCGGACTCGCGGACGCCCAGGGCGGCGGTCGGCTCGTCCAGGATGATGACCTTGGAGCCGAACGCGGCCGCACGCGCGACCGCGACGGCCTGGCGCTGACCGCCGGACAGGGTTTCCACCTTCTGTGTCATGTCCTGGATCGTCGCGATCCCGAGATCCTGGAGCCGCTCTTTCGCCGCTGCCCGCATGCCGCGGGTATCGAGCATGCGGAAGATCTTCCCGAGCGGGCCCTTGTCCCGTATCTCCCGGCCGAGGTAGAGGTTGCTGGCGATATCGAGGGCGGGGGCGACCGCGAGGGTCTGGAACACGGTCTCGATGCCGGCGTGCCGGGCATCGACGGGGCTCTTGAACTCGACCTTGGCCCCGTCCATCAAGATCTCGCCCTCGTCGAGGGTCAGCGCCCCGGACAGGCACTTGATCAGCGTTGACTTGCCGGCGCCGTTGTCGCCGATGATGGCGAGCACCTCGCCCGGATACAGCTTCAGGCTGACGCCGGCCAGTCCCACGACATGGCCGAACGTCTTCACCAGCCCGCGTGCTTCGAGCGTCGGCGTCCCCGACATGACATGGCCGCCCGGGCTGCCCGCCTTGACGCCGCTGGCCTCTGCTTCCGTGCTCATCGGCGTACCTTTCTGATCCACTGGTCGAGGGCGACGGCGACGATGACGAGGATTCCCTCGGCTAGCACCTGGTAAAGGCTCTGCACTCCGGCCAGCGAGATGCCGCTCTGGAAAACCTGCACGATGAGAGCGCCGAACAGCGTTCCGAGGACGGCGCCGCGGCCGCCGAACAGGCTGGTGCCGCCGATCACGACAGCGGTGATGCTGTCGAGGTTCGCGTTGGTCAGGTTGTTGGTGCTGGCCACCCCGACCCGGCCGATGAGGATCCAGGCCGCGAGCCCGAAGATCACCCCGGCGGCCACGTAGACGCTCAGCAGCACCCGGTTCGTCTTGATGCCCGACAGCCGCGCGGCTTCGGCGTCGTCGCCGGTCGCGTACACGTGCCGGCCCCATGATGTGCGGGTGAGCGCGAAGCTCGTCACCGCGAACAGCGCCAGCATCAGGATCACGCCGGTGGTCAGCTGGTACGGGCCGATGTTCACGTAGTTCCCGGTCCAGATCAGGATCTTCGGCATCGCGGCGGCATAGACCGACGCGCCATTGGAATACAGCAGGCCGATCGCGGTGAAGATGCTCAGCGTGCCCAGCGTCACGATGAACGGCGGCAGCTTGATCCTGGTCACGAGGAAGCCGTTGGTGAAGCCAGTCAGCGCGCCGACGGCGATGCCCAGGAGCAGCGCCAGCGGTCCCGGAACGCCGTTATTGGCCGCGGTCTGGGCCATCACCATCTGGGCCAGGATCGCGGCCGCGCCGACCGACAGGTCAATGCCCGCGGTCAGGATGATCATGGTCTGGCCGATGGCCAAGGTGGCCAGCACGGCGACCTGCTGGATGAGCAGGGACAGGTTCGTAGGGTTCAGGAACCGGTGGTTGATGAGGGAAAACACGATGATGGACGCGACGAGCACGCTCGCCGGGCCGAGCGTCGGATGCCGGTGCAGTGTGTGCTGGAGGCGGACGCCGAGCTCTTCGCTCTCGCGCACCTCGCCGGTGGGCTCGATGACTGCTGTCATGGTCCGATCCTCAGTCCTTTCGCACTGAATGTCAGGATCCCGCGCCGCGGAATTCCGTGCTGCGGCGGTTGGTGATCCGGGCGGGAGGATTTCCTCCCGCCCGGAGCTGAGCTGCGTGCCAGGATCAGGCCTTCCAGCAGACGTTGGCTAGTTGGGTCGTGTTGCCGCTGGGCACTCCGGCGACCGGGCTGTTGGTGAACAGCTTGGTGCCAGTGTTGAAGAAACCGAGGCCGGGCGTCGCGGCGGGCTTCTTGCCGGTCTTGGCCAGCGTGTAGATCGCGCTCACGCCGAGGGCGGCCATCTTGCCGGGGAACTGGGCCGAGGTGGCCGTCACCTCTCCGCTCTGCAGGTACGGGATGACAGCGCAGCCGCCGTCGATCGCCGCCACGATGACGCCGGTCTTGTGCGCGGCCTTGAGCGCCGTCCCGGCGCCCTCCGCGGCCGGCTCGTTGATCGCGTAGACGACGTTGATGTTCGGGTCCTTGGTCAGGCACTGCTCCATCGCGGTCTGGCCGCCGGGCACCGCGCCCTGGGTGGGCAGCTGGCAGGCGATCGTGTAGCTGCCGCTGCCGCCGAGCTGGCCCTTGTAGCTGCCGGACTTGGGCTCGGTGCCGTTCAGGCCGGCGTTGCCGACCGGGATGCCCATGCCGGTGAGGAAGCCGTGGTCGCGGCTGATGTCCACCGACACCACCTGGTTGTTGAAAATGTCAAGCATGGCGATGTGCGCGGGCTTGCCGTGGAGCGCCTTGGCGGTGTACTGGCCGATCAGCTGGCCGGCCTGGAAGTTGTTGGTGGCATAGGTGAGATCGGCGGTGCTCGGCGGCGTGGGCACGGTGTCGAGCGCTATCACCAGCATGTGATGGGATTTCGCCTGATCCAGCGCGGGATTCACGGCGTTGCCGTTCGGGGTGATGATGATGCCCGCGTCGCCGGCGGCGATCGCATTGTCGATGGCGTTGATCTGGGTGGTCGTGTCACCGTCAGTGGATCCGGCCGAAACGGTCAGCTTCACGCCGGTCTTTGCCGCGTCTGCCTTGGCGCTGTTCTCCATCGAGATGAAGTACGGGTTGGTGAAGTCCTTGAGGATCAGGGCAACCTTCACCGGCCCGGTGGCCTTGGCCGTGCTGCCGGCGTTCGAGCCGCCGCCGGTCGCCGCGTTGCCGCCGCCGCAGGCAGCCAAGGTGACCGCCGCGGCAGCCCCCACGACGACGTAACGAGCCCATCTGGGTATAGCCGCAAGATTTCTGTGGGGGATGTGATATCGCATCGATGCTCCTTCGAAGCAGGGGATAAACTGGTATATGACAACGTCGTCTCACATTTGTACGCCCGTTACGCGCCGATGGGTTGTTCGTCGATGACGGTGACGATGAGGTTTGCAGCGTCCTGAGTGGCCCGCACGATGTCGGCGTTATCCTGGTCGCTTCCGGCGGCCCGGCGGCGGGCGGTCTCGGGGTCTTTACCGAACTCCTGGTGGCGCAGGATAAGCCGGTGCCGGCGAATCTCGTCGGGAAGGTCCAGGAACCAGACCTCGTCGAGTTGCTGGCGGGCGAGCGTCCAGCCTTCCTCGTCGAGGAGCAGGTAGTTACCTTCGGTAATGACGAGCGGGGTGGCGCGATCGATGCGGAGATGATTGGCGATCGGGTCTTCGAGATCGCGGCGGAAGACGGGCGCGTAGACAAACGGGTCGCGTTCGTCTTTCAGGCGCCTGAGCAGAGCTGCGTAACCGTGCGGATCGAAGGTGTCGGGGGCGCCTTTGCGGTCTTGCCGTCCTAGCCGGACCAGTTCGTCTTGGGCGAGGTGGAAGCCGTCCATGCCCACCACCGCTGCTGTTCCGGTCATGGCCCGCTGCAGTGCTCCGGCGACGGTGGACTTGCCGGCACCCGGCGCGCCGGTAATACCGAGAATGACGCGCCGGCCAGGCCGGATCAGGCTGCGTGCTCTGGCCGCGAGCTGGGCGAGTGACAGCTCAAGGCGCTGTGGGACCTCGGCCAGCACGGATGACGGCGGCCGCATCGGCGGTTCTCCGCTGCGTACCGTCTGGGCCGCGTGGGCTTTGCGGACATGCTCCTGGGGTTCCACGGGCCGCTTCCTGTGTTGGTGACCGGGACATGGCGGGCGGTCCTGGTCCCGGGCGGGGTCGCCGCCCGGGAGAGCCAGGACCTCGCCGGGACGCAACGCGAGCGACACATCCGACAGCGCCGGGGTCGGACCGAAGGCCTTCGACACCGACACCAGCTCCGCAGCCGGCACCCCTGGCCCGGGAACACCGGCCAGCAGCGGCCGGGCTTCCTCTTCGACGCCGGACATTCCCGATGCCCGGCCTGGCTGTCCTGGGCTCACGCCAGGCTCCTCTCTCCAGTTCCCTGCGCGGTGACGAACCGGCCCCTGCGCCGGGAAACATCGTCACCAGCGGAAACAAGGCCGAAACCGAAGTCATCAGGCAGCGGAAACAAGCCGAAACTGAAGCCATCATCCATGTGAAAAGTGGTTTGCGCAATCAGTTGCGCACGTAAATTTGGTAACATTCCCCTAACAACTGTGAGGTGAGGCGGGCCGGGCCGGCGTCCGGTCGCATCGCGGATCACCCGCGTCCGGCGCGCAGGTCAAGAGTCAGGCCGGGGCTACCGGGGGGCTAGGCCGCCGCGCAGCCGCACGATTCGCGGTGCACGAATTCCGGCTGCAGCACGACCCTGCGAGCCGGCAACGACGGATCAGCCAGACGTGACAGCATCAGTTCGACGGCCTGTTCGCCGAGGGCCCGGACCGGCTGCGCGATGACCGTCAGCCGCGGATGAAACAGATCAGCCCACTCAAAGTCGTCAAAGACCATGAGGGCCAGATCCTCGGGTATGCGTATGCCTGCGTCCCGCGCGCCCCGCATGACACCGATCGTCATGCTGTTGTTGCCCACTACCAGCGCGGTCGGCCGCTCCGCCCGTGCCAGCAGCGCGTGCAGGGCGTTTTCGGCCGGCCCGGAGCTGGAGCCTCCAGACAGCACGCAGCGGCGGTCCAGGCTCAGGTTGTTGCGGCGAAGACCCAGCCGGAAACCGGCCAGCCGTTCCTCAGTGGTACTGAGTCCTTCCAGGCCGCTGATCATGCCGACCCGCCGGTGACCAAGGCTGGCGAGATGGTCCACCAGGCCCGCTGTCGCCTGGATGTTCTCCGTCCCGATCTGATCCACATCCGCCTTGACAAAACGGTCGATCAGCACCACGGGAACGCCCCTTTGACGGGCGTACTGCAAGGCGCCAGCCGGCTCCGGCGACGGCGCCAGGACAATCGCTTCTACCCTCCTGCTGAGCAGGTTGGACATGGCCCGCAGTTCCTCGCCGGCCTCATCGTGCGTATCGGCCAGCAGCAGCGAGTAGCCAGCCCTGGCCGCGGCCCGTTCCATTCCGGCCACCACGCTGCCGAAATAGAGATTAGATATAGCCGACATCGCCAGGCCTATCGTCTGGGTGCCGACAGTCCGCAAGGACCTCGTGACGTTGTCCGGCACATAACCGGCTTCCGCGATGGCGGACAAGACGTCCCGCTCCTTTTCCGGGCTGACCGGGCGAGTGCGGTTGACCACGTGCGAGACGGTGGTGATGGATACGCCGGCTACCCTGGCAATGTCAGCCATGGTCACCGTGCGCCGCGCCCCAGTTCCGGCCATGCCGTCAGAGTAGCAAATCATTGCGTAAACCTTTGCGCACGCGGCCCCGCACACGCTTCGCCACTTCCTGTTCACCTGGCTCAAGACCCAGGGCATCGACGACTCGCTCATCCTGTGGGGCTCGATTACTCGATTGCGCCTGGCTGATCGATGTTGACCGGGCCGTCCAGGCGGCTGGCATCATCGCTGCGTGATCTTTTCTGTCGCTTATCAGCTCACGCAGTGCCTGCTCAGTGCCCTGATGCTGCTGGG
>DATCEO010000265.1:0-13986 GCA_036510065.1 Streptosporangiaceae bacterium
CCGCGCCCGCTCGGTCAGCTCCCGCAGCAGCTGCTCATCAGCCGCCGGCAGCTCGCCTCCATCGTGGCCCTGGCTGGTCGTCACATCTGTCACTGGTGTCTCCCTGTTTGTCAGGAGTTACACCGTTAAAATTACAGTCCCTCGCGAGCTGGTCGAATGCTGTGCGGGTCCGGTGGCGGGCCGGGACGTCGGTGGCGAGTTCATACTGACCACGGCGGAGGTTCTGCACGAAACGCGTGCCCGGCGGCGAGGATCCGCGGACTAGTGGCGTTTCAGGCGGCGCATCGGCCGCAGCCGGGCTTTCAGCCGTCCGTGGTCGGCCCGACGGGGTTGTTACCCAGTATGAAGATGTCGGGCCTCGCCGGCCGGCTGCGGCTTTGCCCTGGCGGGGCGTGGCTGTCTGGCATGCGGCGGCGGTCCGGGACAGGGGCGCCGGGAGTGAAGCAGGGTGGGCAGGCCGGTGTTAGGCGATGGGCTGAGAGCCCGTGTTGTTAGATGGCCGCCCGCGGCCTGCCCGGTTGCGCTGCGCGCGCGGATCCGCAGGTGTCGCTGCGCCCGCCCGCTCCCAGTCAGGTGTCGTCCTCGTCGGAGGAGAACGGGATGGACAGTACCAGGCGGTGCATCGGGCTGGACGTGCACCGTGATTTCGCGCAGGTAGCGGTCTGGCAGGACGGGCTGGTGAGGCAGGCGGGCCGGCTCGATGCGACTCCGGAAGGGGTCCGTGAGTTCGCGGCCGGCCTCGGGCCGGCTGATGAGGTGGCCCTGGAGGTCACCGGGAATACCTGGGCGATCGCGGCCGTGCTGGCCAGCCACGCGGGCCTGGTGGTGGTCTCTGACCCGGCCAGGACGCGGGCGATCGCCGAGGCGAAGGCCAGGACCGGCAAGGGCCGGCGCGGCAATCCTGGCCGGACTGCTCGCGGCGGACTACCTGCCGGCGGTGACGGGCAGCTGGCCTGCGGGACGGGCATCACCCGCCAGCCGGTCCTCGGCGGCCTTCTCAAACGAATACCAGCGAGTCGCATAGAGCCCACGTCAAGGCCAGCAGCACAGTTATGGAACCCCACAGCCTGCCCGACGTTCGAACGCGGGTCGCGCCGACCGCGATCTGCAGAGCATCTGCCCAGGTGACGCAGGTTTTCGGCACCCACAGGGTTCGTGATCATCCCGCTCATGCAGCACGACGCCGTGACTGCTTATCACTGGATGACCGGGGCGCAGTTCCTCAACGCTGTCGCCCTGGGCCAGGTCACCCCCGGGCCTGTGGTCCAGACCGTGGCCGTCGTCGGCTATGCCGCGGGCGGCGTGGGCGGCGGCCTCCTTGCCGCGCTGATCGCCTTCGTCCCGTCGTTCGCGTTCGTGCTCCTCGGCGGCCGCGCTTCGGGCGGATCCAGGAAAACGGGACGGTCGGGTCGTTCCGCACCGGGGCCGGGCCGGCCGTTATCGGCGCGATCGCGGGATCGGCTATTCCCCTGGGCCTTTCCCTTCAGTACCTGTGGCAGATCCCGGTCCTCGCCGGCGCCGTCCTCTGGTTCTTTGCCGCCCGGCGCGGGGTGGTCAGCGGGCTCCTTGCCGCCGGGGCGACCGGCGTCGCCGTGGCCCTCGCCGGGATCCCGCCTGACCTGACACCCGGCCGCGCCGTGGCGCGTGACGCGCAGCGCGCGAGAGCCGGCGGCCCGGTTTGCCGGTCCCATGGATTGCGGGAGCTGCCCCGCCAGGATGAGCCTCACGTCCTGCTGCGGGCTCCTGATATGCGCGGGCGGCCGTCAGGCTCTCGGGCGGGCTGGGCGGCGTGAGGCCGCCGCGGCGGATGGTGTCAGGCCCCGGGGGGCGGGGTGGTGCATCCCGGGCAGGGTGGCCGGCCGAGGAAGTAGGCGGGAACCGAGGTGGAGTCGGTCGGCGGGTTGGTGGGCAGGAGCAGTGGCGCGCGGGGCGGCTGGCTGAAGTTGAAGTCCTGGGTCAGGTTGCCGAGCAGGGGCGCGTTCTCGCGGACGTCGGGCCGGGGGTCGGGGCGGCCGTCGGTTTTCGGGTTGAGCCGGGCGCCGCCGAGGAAGTCGTCCTCGATGAATTTCAGGTAGGCGTCACTGCTGAGGGTCTGCTGGTCGATGAAGCCTGTCCTGGCGTAGGGGGAGATGGTGATCGCCGGGACGCGCAGCCCGTAGCCGTTGCGGTCCGCTGCCGGGGGCACGACGTGGTCGTAGAAGCCGCCCCAGTCATCCCAGGCGAGGAAGATCGCGGTGGACTTCCAGTCCGGGCTCTTCATGGCGGCGTTGATGACCGCGGTGACGTAGGCCTGGCCGCGGTGCACGCTGCTGGGCGGGTGCTCGCTGTCGAGCCCTGACGGGGTGATCCAGCTGACCGCCGGGAGGGTCCCGGCCCGGGCGGCGCGGAAGTAGCCGTCCAGCGACTGGATGTTGCCCAGCTGGTGATCGTGCTGCACGTCTTCGAATAGCGGTAGGGGGTTCCACATGCCCAGGGTCCGGGCGTTCTGCCGGACCGCGGTGCAGGTCTCGGCCGAGTCGCTGGCGCAGTCGGGCTGGGTGCCGGCCTGCACGTAGGACGCCCAGCTGACATGGTGGGCGTGCAGGAGCCAGGTGATGTCGGTCCAGGCCAGGTCGATCGAGGTCTTCCCGGTGGCCAGCTCGCGGCTGACGGCGGCGTCGAACTTAGTGACGTCGTAGGGCCCCTTGATGTCGTTGACGCAGCTGGCCGGCGAGCTTGTCCGGCACCGGGCTGACCATCCGGAGACCAGGTACAGGTGGTCGGGCAGCGACCACGACTTCACCGCCTCGAACATGTGGTCGTCGAGCGCGAAGTCCCGGCCGTAGGCCCAGTAGTTGGGGATCTCCGCGGCGGTGTGGTAGCCCATCACGTCGGGTGTGCGGGTCGAGGCGCACGCCGGGTCTCCCAGGACACGGCAGGCCGCCCGGGCCTTGGCCCGCTGCCGGACGAACCCGTTCATCTTGCCGCCGGCCACGTCGGCCACCGCGTTACCGGCGCCGTGCGGGCCGCCGCCGTTGCGGTCGTTGGTGTCACGATAGGGCCGGACGCATCCGCCAGCGGGGTTAGGCAGGCACACTGCGGGGACGCCGTGGCGCGTGGGGATGCCGTCCGCGCCCGGGAACGTCCCGAAGTAGCTGTCGAACGACCGGTTTTCCTGCATGACGATGATCACGTGCTTGATCTTGTGGATGCCCGCCGGGATGAGGTACCGGCCCGCAACCGCCTCGCCCGCCGCCCCCCGCCTGGCCGGGCCGCTGGCCGCGGGCCCGGTGCACGCCGCCAGCACCGCGGCCATGATCAGGGCGGCGGCTACCACGCGCGGTGACCGGAGGCTGCGGCGCCTCACACCCTTTCACGATCCTTCCCAAAATCCCGCATCCGAGCGCGCCCGTGACCGGGAAACCCGCATCGGCAGCAGCCTGACCCCCAGGGCAACCTACCCCAGACCGGACTGCGGCAGGTGACTCAGCCAGGTGATGAATAGCTCAGGGATCTGAGGCCCCAGGGGCTGGTGCCGTCCGTGCCGCGGGCCGCCGTGCTGAGCACCTGCCGCAGGCCGGCGGATCAGGCCTGGCCCGGCTGGGGCCCGAGGCAGGCATGCCCGGTCAGGTGGCACCAGGCGGCCAGGCCGGGAAGCCGTACCCGCGAAAGGCGGCCACCCGCCGGTCACCACCAGGCGATAGTGCCCGGCCCGCGTTACTGGCGCCAGGCCGGCTCGTCGCGGCGTTTCGAAATCACCGAACGCCTTCGCCAGGTGTCGGGGCCGCTGTCCGGCAGCGTGCACGACCTGACCGCGGCCCGGATCTGGGGCATCGTCCGCGAGCTGGCTGCCGCTGGGCTGATCATGCTGGCCGGCAAGGGCTACATAGGCGCTGGCCAGCACGTCTTAACTCCGTACCGCGGCCGGGGCAAGCCCGCCTCGCAGAAAGCAGCCAGCCGCGCCGCGCCCAGCTGCGCGCCCCCCGGCGAGCGCGCTAACGCCCAGCTCAAGGCCTGGCACATCCTGCGCAAGCTCCGCTGCTGTCCCTGGCGCGCCGGGCACATCGCCAAGGCCATCCACGTCCTTCAAATCCGCGAGATTGCAGGATGAAAGGCTCAGTGGCCGTTCGCAGAGAGGGATGGGACGGCAATACCCCGTCTTCGCTGACACATGATCTTGCGACGGACCAGCGTAAAGCGTAGGAAAGGTGCACGGCCGGGCTGGCCAGGCCCGCGCGCTCAAGCCGGAGGTAGGCATGATCTTCAGGAGGAGCCGGACGAAGGCTGGCGTTGTCATTGCAGTCACCGGCATCGCCGCGGCACTGACCGTGGGGCTGTCCGCGGCCGGCAGCGCCGCAGCAATGAGTGACCGGGGCGCCCGCGACCAGCACGCGCGTCTTGACCGCGTTTTCATCATCATGCTGGAGAACCATTCCCAGCACAGCATCATCGGTGATCCCAACTCTCCCTACCTCACCAGGCTGGCGCAGCGGTACGGCGAGGCCACGGCCTACTTCGGGGTGACCCACCCCAGCGAGCCGAACTACATCGCCATGATCAGCGGGTCGAACTGGTTCACCAACAACGACAACCCTGCCAACAGGTTCGACCACACCAACCTGATCGACGAGCTCGACGCGCACCACATCAGGTGGGGCGCCTACATGGAGGCTCTGCCGGCATCCGACCCGCTCACCGATTTCTGGCCATCAGCCGCCGGTCCGCTGTATGCCTCCAAGCACAACCCGTTCGCGCTGTTCACCGATATCCGCGACAACCCGGGCCGGGTGGCCAGCATCAAGCCGTACACTGCCCTGGCCCGGGATCTGAGCAGCCCGCACGCGCCCCGGTTCGTGTTCATCACCCCGGACCAGTGCAACGACCTGCATGGCGGGGTGAACACAGCGATCGCCGGGCATCCGGAGACGCCCTGCCCGTTCAGCAACGCCAGCGACGACCCCGCGGACGTGCACCTGAAGCACAACGCCGACGCGTTCGTCCGCGGCGCCGTGACCACGATCATGTCCAGCAGGGCGTGGACCCGGCACAGCGCGATCGTCGTCGTCGCCGACGAGGGCGACTACACCGGCAACGCCGCCGACGGCGGCTGGGACTCCCCGGCGGGCTGCTGCGACTCCCCGGTCCTGCCCGCAGGCGACCCCGACATCAGTCCCACCTGGCCCGGCGGCCTATACGGAGGGGCGCTGGTGCCCGCCATCGTGATCGACCCCAGCGGGCCGCAGCACTTCGCCAGCGACACCCCCTACAACCACTACTCGCTGCTGCGCACCATCGAGGACGACTGGCACCTGCGCGAGCTCGGCTTCACCAGCGACCACGCTCAGGTCACCACCATGAATGTCTTCCTCCGGCACTGAGACCCTCCCCGCCGGGCCGGCGCAAACCCCGATCCTCCGGGAACGCCGGCCCGGTCCAGGGACAAGGGCGAGGCCCGGGCAGCGGCCGCCAGGGTGACCTGAGCGCGCCGCAGCGACGGCGGCCTCGGCGGGTGGTACGGATCCGGATCGGCTGCCGGCTCCCCGGGCGACGAAGCAGCCTGCACGGGCGGGTCCGCAACCGTAGCGGCGACCTCCTGTGCGAGACCGCCAGGGTGACGGCACGCCTGGCCGCAGAGCGCGCCTCGGCGTGAGCGGCCCCTGGCCTTCCTGCTCGCAGCCACGTGCTAGGCGGTGCATACGAGAGGCAGAGACGCGATGCCCGCGACCACGTGCAGGGCGTAAGCGTGGCTAGCGTCGACTTTCCGCAGGCGGGAGACGAAGTTGTGGCGGGCCGGTCGCCGGCGTTGCCGCCCGGAGCGGGGTTCAGGTGGATCCTCCGCGCATAGGTGCGCCTGGCTCGCGGGCTGCCGGCGTTAACCGCTCGTGCTGTCATCGGGCCTGAGGGCGGGGGCGGACGGGAGGATTAGGCGGAACTCGCTTCCGCTGCCGGGCTCGCTATGAACTTCGATACGGGCGCCGAGCGACTGCGCTGCCCTGCGGGCGAGGGCCAGGCCCAGCCCTGAGCCGCCCGTGCCGCGGTCCCTCGCCTCGTCCACTCGGTAGAGCCTGTCGAAGATTCTCTCCAGTTGCTGGGGGGCGATGCCGATCCCGTTGTCGCGCACGGTAATGATGATCGCTGCCCGGCGGCGGCGGGGCTGGATCTCGACCTTGCCGCCTGAAGGGGTGTACCGGATGGCGTTCGACACGAAGTTATTGACTACGGTCTCTATCAGCCGGGGATCGGCGACTGCGGAAACATGCCCGGGGTGCACCAGGAGGCTAACCCCGGCGCTCTGGGCCGCGAGCCGGAATCTGAGCGCTGTTTCCGCGCACAGCGCGCTGATATCTACCTTTTCCCGGCGGACGGTTTCGGCGAGCTCGAGCCGGTTAAGGTTCTGAACGTCCTGGAGGAGCCGGCGCAGCCGGTCAGACTCGCGCACAACGATGTCGGCAGCCTCACCACGCTCGGAGGCGGTTGCGGCGCTGCCGTCGGTCAGGGCCAGGGCGAATCCGGACAGGGCGCTGACCGGGGTGGCGATCTCATGTGCCAGGTCAGCGAGGAACCTATTCTGCTCGGTGTCCGCCCGCTGGAGTTGTGCTGCCATGCCGTCGAACGCCCGGCCCAGACGGGCGAGCTCCTCCGGGCCTGCCACGCCCATCCGTGCAGAGAAGTCGCCGGCGGCCAGGCGGTCGGCCGTCTCGATCGCCCGCCCGACCGGCTTGCGGACCGTACGGACGAGCACCGTGGCGGCAAGCCAGGCCTCGCCGATGACCAGGACGGCGATAGCGGCCGCCACCAGGGTTTCCCGCGCGAGTCCGCCCGGGTCGGGTGACTGATGGTCGCGCAGGAGGACCCGTCCTCCCGGGAACGGCGCGCGGGCTGTCAGCTCCAGCTGGCGCGAGGCCAGCGGCGGACCGGAGAAGATCGTCCTGCCGTGCCGGACCACGACGATCTGATCGTTGGGGAGGGCTTGCTGCAGTGCTCGCAGCTCTGGCGGGCCGGCGCCACCTTGGATCTGCGAGGCGATGGCCCGCGCGGTCACCAGGGCTTTCTCCTGGTCGGCCGTCAGCGCGGATGCAGCGCCGAGCCGGTTGACGACAAAGTTCCCGGCCGCGAGGGTGACCACAGCGGTGGCCAGCATGGCCATCAGCAGCCACACACGCAGTGATGTCAGCCGTTCAATCATCGGTCTCAAGCCGGTAGCCGATACCTCGCAGCGTCGAGATGCGCAGGGCGTCGCCGAATTTGCGGCGCAGGGCAACGACATGGACGTCGACGGTCTTCGCGCTCACATAGCGGGACTCCCAGGCCGCGTCGAGGAGCTGATCTCGCGTGTAAGCACGGCCCGGGTCAGCCAGCAGCGTCTCCAGCAGATCGAACTCCCGTCGCGTGAGCCGGACGCCAGTCCCCCGGACGGTGCAGAGGCGGGCGCGCCGGTCAAGCTCGACCACGCCCACGCGCAGGGTGTCCGGGCCTTCGCCGAACCCGCGTGCCCGGCGTAGCTGCGCTCGTACTCTGGCCACCATCTCGTGCGCCAGGAACGGCTTCACCACGTAGTCGTCGGCCCCGAGTTCCAGCCCGGCCACGCGGCTGGCTTCCTCGCCCCGCGCGGTCAGAAAGATGATCGGGATCGAGGAGTTTCGCCTGGCCTGCCGGACCACCTCGAACCCGTCGACCTCCGGAAGCATCACGTCAACGATGGCGAGATCGATGTCGCCCCTTCGGAGTGCCGCAAGCGCCTCCTGGCCGGTGCCGGCTTCCTCCACCGCGAAGCCAGCCTTCGTCAGGTACAGGCGCATCAGCCGTCGCAGGGACAGCTCATCGTCAGCGACGAGGATCCGTGCCGCATTCATTGCGCACATGGTCGCATCCCCTCACCGGGCTCTCGCCGTTTCTTAACCGTTCCCTAATTCCGCGCCCGTAACGTCAGGCCTGACCGAACCAGCCGAGGAGAAGGGGAAAGCTGTGGTTTCTGCGCTTGCGCTGAATCTCGTGCTCGCCGTCGTTCTCGTCAGCGGATGGGCTCTGGCCGTGCGGGCAGTGTACAAGCGCCTAGCGGAAGAAGAGGCGGGGCGGGACGCTCAGCGCCTGCCCGTCACAGCACCTCGCCCGTACGCCGGCGGTGTTCCTGACGCTGTTCCTGCGGTGAAGCGCGCCGCTTAACCGGCACGCGCTACCCGGAATAGATTCCGGCGCCAGAAAGACGGTATTAGATGATGACGCTCTTGCGGACGGGTGCCCGTGCGCGCCGGATCCTGGTGATCGATGACGAACCAGGTATTCGCAGTTTTGCCTCACGTGCACTCAGCTCAGCCGGATTCATCGTCGAAGAGGCGGCTGGCGGCGGCGAGGGCCTCAGAATGGCGCTGAGCGATGCCCGCGACCTGGTGCTCCTGGATCTAGGCCTGCCAGACCTTCCCGGAGAGGCAGTGCTGCGGCGCCTGCACCAGCAGCGGCCCCGCCAGGCAGTCCTGGTCTGGTCCGCAACGGCGGACCAGCAGGCCCAGCGCCGATGCCTGATGCTCGGCGCACGCGCCTACTTGCACAAGCCGCTTTCCCTGGCGGACCTGCTTTCGGCCATCGCCGCCCCCGCATCTGGCCGTCATGCCTGACAAGCACCCGAAGCTCGGGGAGTTGCCTTCGCCGCTAAGTGCAGTACGCTCCCGGTCGGCCACGGCATAGTCCACGAGGTGCTAGGGGAGGCAACCACGCGGGCAGGAAGGGTCACGATCGATGATGTTCAACCGAGACGCTGAGTCGGCGGCATCGCAGTCGCAGAAGGCGATGGCCAGCCGGCCCCGCGGCCGGGCGTCTTAAGAGCGTCTCTGCTTGTCGCGCGACCGTCCAGCCGTGTTACGCGTAACATAGTGAAATGGCAGATATCCGGAACTGCGAGCAGTGCACCGCCTCGTTCATGCCGCGCCGCGAGCATGCCCGGTTCTGCTCGTCCCGCTGCCGGGTCGCCTGGAACCGCGAAAACAGGAGTGATCCGGCGGCTGAGGTGAGCGCGCTGGAATGGTCCCTCACCGCCATGTGCGACGCGACACAATCGCTTTCCCGAGCCAGGGCATGGGACCGGCCCCGGGCACTCGCCGTGATCAGCGAGGCAGTGTGGTGGGTCACCATCGTCGACGGCACCCTGGTGCGCCATCACCCCGATGCCTATGACAGCGCGATGGCAGCCCGGGGCCGGGTCCAGCGCCACCTGGTAGAGGAGACCCTGGCCGGGCTGCGCTTCGTCCGGAACCGGATGGGTCATGACGTCGACCACGTTGACTTCATCCAGCCCGCGGCGACGCGGCCCGGCCCGGGCGACGGCCGCATCACGGCCTGGACGTGGAAGTCGGTACGGCAGCCGGAACTCGCGTCGCTGTCACCGCGCGGGCAGGCCTGGGAGATGACGCGATACCACGCCTACGAGGCTCAGCTAGCAGGCCACACCATCGGGGAGATCTTCCAGCGAGCCGCGGAGTTCCTCAAGCTGACCGCGGCTAGCGTCACCTCAGTCCCAGATATCAGGGCCCGCGCCGCACGCTAACGCGCTCGTGTCGAATCCCGCGCGCTGCGCGCAGGCAAGGTCCCGGCCGAGGTCACTACCGACCGGGGCCGTTGCCTACCCGCGGGTCCTGGACGAGCTGATCCCGTCAGCCCTGCATACCGTCGAGCGGTACGCGAACAACCCGATAGATACCGATCACGGCCGGCTGAAAGCGCGGCTGCGGCTGATGCGCGGACTGAAACGCCGCCGGTCCGCCCGGATTGTGGCTGCCGGTCACGCGTTCGTCCAGAACCTAATGGGCGCGGCCACTACGAACTCGCCACCGACGTCCCCGCCCGCCACCGGACCCAAGCATCATTCGACCAGCTCACGATGGCCATCTGACAGCTGGTCATTATCGTCATGGCGCTCTGTCTTGCGCACCGATCGGCCAATGCAACACTGCCCTTCCGGCCGCCAGCCGCGTTACAAACCTCTCCGGGCAGTACACCTAGGGATAGCTTCTACGCGGCCGATGCAGGGGTCTCGGCGTGCTGAAGCTGATTGGTCACCGGCAGCGGCCGGTCGCCGGTGTCGCGGGCGCTGGTGGTCATATCTTCGAGGCTGCGCCCGGCTGGCTCGGGCAGCACCAGGGTGAGCGCGAGCCCGGCCACGGACACCCCGGCGGTGAGCAGCAGGGTGCCGCGCAGGCCGAGGGAGGTCTGGAGTACCGGGAACAGGAATACTCCGATGAAGGCACCGAGTTTGCCGACGCCCGCTGAGATCCCGTGCCCGGTCGTGCGCATGGATACCGGGTACAGCTCGCTGGGCATCACGAAGGTGGTCATGTTCGGCCCGAACTCGGTAAAGAAGTAGCTCACCCCGTACACCAGCAGGAACGGGACGACCGCGGTGGTCATGCCGGGTATTACCGCGATGATCAGGAAGCAGAGCGCCATCATCGCGAACCCGGTCAGCTGCAGCCGCCGGTGCCCGATCCGGTCCAGCCGGGCGATCGCCAGCACGTAACCCGGTACCGCCGCCACCGTGAAGATCCCTAGCTGCAGGGCGATCTTGGTCATGGTCGAGGCGTTCGGCGAGATCAGGCCGAGGATCTGGGGGGTGGAGATCGTGTTCCCGTAGTAGGCGTAGTCGAGCAGGAACCAGCAGCCAGCCGTCCCGGCCAGCGTGATCAGCCACCGGCGGTTGGTGAGGAATGCCCGCAGCCCCATCTCCGGCAGGACCGGGCCCGACCCGTTCCCGCTGACCTGGCCGCCGGTGAAATCGGACATCCGGCTTGCCGCCTGCTCCGCCCGTCCCTGGACCTGGGCCTGGTAGCGCGGTGACTCCGGCATCCGGCAGCGCAGGTAGATCACCGCGGCGGCGGGCACCGCGCCCAGGGCGAGCAGGACCCGCCACGCCGTATCGTTACTGGCCCCGGAGCCGAGCAGCGCCAGCGCGATCAGCGGCCCGACGATGAGCCCGAGCGCCTGGGTTCCGAATACCATCCCGACCAGCTTGCCGCGGTCCTTGCGGTTGGCGTACTCGCTCACCATGACGGCGCTGACAGGGTAGTCGCCGCCGACGCCGAACCCGAGCACGAACCGGAACGCGATCAGCACCCAGAACGATTGCGATAGCGCCGATCCCAGCGCGCCAGCGATCATGATCGCGGCGACTATCCAGTACACGCGCTTGCGGCCGACTACGTCGGCGAAGCGGCCGAACACGAAGGCGCCGATGAACGCGGCAAACAGCATCGTGGAGGTGAGCAGGGCCAGCCTGCCCGGACTCAGGTTCCAGTCCTTCGTGATCAGCGCGGAGGCGATCCCGATGACGAACAGGTCGTAGGCATCGGTGAAGAACCCCATTCCCGACGCCAGCACCGCCCGAAGATGGAACCTGCTCAGCGAGGCCTCGTCCAGTGCGGTGATCAAGTCCTTAGCCCGGGTCTCGGTCACGGCATCCCCCGTCGCCTATGCCGCCTGTCTCCCGACCGGCTGCGTTCCTTCTGCGCGGAAACTACCGCGCGCAAGCATCGCTCCGCCGACCTAAAAATGAACGGCAAGTGAACGTACGATGGCCGGCAGGCGAACTCGGACCGTCGGCCCCAAGCTGGCCAGGCCGCGGGCGGCAAAACCGCCAGCCGTAGCGTGGCTAACGCCGATCGCGGATCCAGCACCGCAACCTGCCGTTTACCAGAGCCGAAGGTGAGGTCAACGGCTCAAGGCATGCAGGGCACCCAGCACGGCGATGTGACCCGCATCGGCCAGCAGCGCCAGCGAATGGCCGGCGAAGGCCATGATGACCTCGAAGACCAGGAAGCCGACGATCAGCGCGAGCGCGAACGCGATCAGGCGGGCGTCGGAACTGGCGGTGATGCCATGGCCGTGGTCGTGCTCGCCCGTCCCGCCGGGATGGCCGTCCTGGCCATGGTGGTGGTGCGGCGCCGACTCCGGGTGATCGCCGTCGCAGCCGGTCATCCGTCCTTCCGCTCGGGATGCAGCGCCAGGGTGTGCTGGGTGTGGGTCAGCGCGAGATCCAGGAGCATCCGGACGTGGGCGTCCTCCAGGCGGTAGTACATCATCCGGCCCTGCCGCCGCGGCGAGGACACGATGCGGTGCGCCCGCAGCCACCGCACCGCATGACTAGCCGCCGACTCGCTCATCCCGGTAACCGCGGCCAGGTCACACACGCACATCTCGCCGCCCGCCAGCAGCGCTACCAGCAGCCGCAGCCGGTTCGGGTCGCGAACCCATCGATGGCGAGCGGCTCGACACCGCTGTCGCGAACAGCTCGGCCTCGGGGACCGCCCAGCCAACGGCTTCGTGGCGAACTCGACCCCGAACACCTCACGCTGGTCAACCTTGTCGCTCATCGCGCGGGCAAGCCCAGCGGCTATGTCGCAGCCCGCTCCGATTTCGGCCGCCGCGAACGTAACTGGGAAGTGCACGCCGGCATTTAGCCGTGATCTTCCCCGCTGCCTGCCAGCCGGATCGGGTCCTGTTCTCCGGCCGGGACGATGACAAGGGGGACGGGACTGTGCCGCGCCAGGTCGCGCACAGTCTTCCCGTGCGGCAGCCTGTGGGTGCCGAAAACCTACGCGACCAGGCGATATTCGTGAATCACGCCCCCGGCGCGATCGCGCCGCTGGACCCGGAACTGATTGAGATCCGTGATGCCGTCGGGCAGTTGCCGTAGCGGCGCTGCCTGCTTCAGGGCGCGGTGCGGCCGGTGGGTGTTGCAGGAGTCCTCGTACTCGCGCAGCACGATCATCAGGTGCCGCTGATTCCACACCAGGGTCCGGTCCAGTAGCTCGCGGCGGCAGCTGCCGACCCACCGTTCCATGATCGAATTCATCCGGGGCGCCTGAACCGCAGCGCGGATTATCCTGGCGCCAGCGGCACGGAAGACCTCATCGAACGCGGCGGTGAGGCTGGCGTCCCTGTCGTGCAGGACGAACTTCACCCGCGTCCCGGCATCCTCCAGGTCCATGAGCAGGTTCCGGGCCTGCTGGACCACCCACGCCTGGACCGGGTGCCCGGTCGCTCCGAGGACGCGTATCCGGCGCGTGCCGTGCTCTGTAACGGCAAGGACGCAGACCTTCGTGCCGTTGAGCAGGTCGGCGGTGAAGAAGTCCAGCGCCAGGATCCCCTGCGCCTGGGACCGCAGGAACTCAGCCCAGCCCGGTCCCTCCCGGCGGGGCGCGGGATCGATGCCGGCGTTCTTGAGGATCTGCCAGACCGTGGACGGCGCCACGGTGATGCCGAGCCCGGCCAGCTCGCCGTGGATGCGGCGGTAACCCCACGACTCGTTCTCCCGGGCAAGCCGTAGCACCACCGACCGGACCTTCCGGTGTGTTGCCGGGCGCCCGGACCGGCCCTGGCGCGACCGGCGCGACCACCGGCGGCGGACGATGTCCCGGTGCCACCGCAAGATGGTGCCCGGGGTGACGATCAGCCGCATCGCGGCGAGACGGTCGATCGGCAGCGTCCCGGCCAGCAGGGCAAGCAACGCCCGGTCCGGCCACGTCAGACGCGAATGAGCGCGAGGCCGCTCGCGCTCAGCCACAGCGAGCTGATGACGCTGTGCGTGCCGAAAACCTTGTCCGTGTTATGCGACCAGGTGATATTCGCTGATCAGCCCACCGACGCGAGCCTGTTTTCGGACGCGGTGCTGGTCGAGGTTAACTGATTCGGGCAGCGGTTTCAGCGGCGCGGCTGCGTGCAGGGATCGGTGCGGCCGGTGCTGATTGTGGTGGCTCTGGTACTGGCGCAGGATCTGCTGCAGGTGGCCTGGTTCCATATGAGGGTGCGGTCCAGGAGCTCGCGGCGGAATCCGCCGATCCACCGTTCAGCGATCGCGTTTATGCGCGGCGTCCGGATGTTGCCGAGCACGGTCCGGATCCCGGCTCCGGCGAGGACGGCGTCGAACGCGCAGGTGAATTTGCTGTCACGGTCGCGGATCATGAACCTGATCCGGTTCGCCTGGTCGCCGATGTCCATGACCAGGTTGCGGGCCTGCTGGGT
>DATCEO010000266.1:0-11057 GCA_036510065.1 Streptosporangiaceae bacterium
CTCGGGCTGGCCCGCCGCCGCGGCCTGGTGGGGTCGGTCCGGTCAGCCGCTGAGCTTGGCCAGCTCCGCCTCGACCATGACCTCGTGTTCCTCCTCGTCCCGCTTGGCCGCCCTGGGCGACCAGCGTCCGCGCAGCAGCGGGATGCACAGCAGGAAGAAGATGAAACCGCCGAAGCAGATCCAGTACCAGGTCTTCCACTGGCCGGGAGCTTGCGCCGCCGCCTTCTGGACGGCGGCCCCGTGGGCCTTGAGGTAGGCGAAGACCCGCGGCGGCACCTTGGACAGGGCGGTCAGCTGGGCCGCGAACGGCGCGATGGCCTGCAGTTGCGGCGCCACGGCGATGACGCCCGTGATGGCCGCCTGGTTCGCCGCGATGGTCTGCAGGACGACCGCGCCCTTGGCGCCCCCGCCGGCCGCCGCGACCGCCTGGCCGAGCAGCTTGGGCGGGATGGCAGCCGGGTTGGGGTACTTGGCGAGCTGGGCGAACAGTGCCGGGTTGGCCGAGATGACCGCCAGCTCCGGGGCGAACTTCACCGCGTTGCCCAGCTGCACCTGGTACTTCTGGGCGTTCGCGACGATCTGCGGGTGCGTGCTGGCAAACGCCAGCTGGCTCTTGTACTGGGCGGCGTAGGTCGACACGGTGGCGCCGTAGTTCACCAGCGGGGTCACCGAGGAGATGATCGTCGGAATGATCAGGAACGCGACGAACACGGTCACCCGGACGATCCAGCCCCAGATGGCCAGGCCGGTGGCGATCAGCGCCGGGTTACGGGCCTCCACGGTCTCGGTAAAGCTGGCCATCCACGGGGTGTAGGCGATGCCGGTGAAGAACGACAGCAGCGCCAGCATGATCGCCAGCGTGTAATAGGTCGGATGGTGCCCGGCCTGCTCGAGGTATACGACCAGCACGACGGCGGCTACGACGCCGCCGACCACCATGAACGGCTTGCGCACGCGGAACCGGTCGGACACGACCCCGATCAGGATCACGGCCAGCACGTTGAAGCCCCAGTTCCAGTTGCCCAGCCCGTTGGCGTTCTTGGTGGTCTCGCCGAAGATGGTGGACAGGTAGATCACGCCGAAGGCCACGGCCGTGTAGTAGGTCAGAAGCATGACCGCGACGCCGAGGGCGGAGATGACCACGTCGGGTTTGAGCAGCTGGCGGAACGGGTGGCGCAGCGCCGCCTCGATGTCGATGCCCTTGGCCCGGGCCTCGATGAGCGCGCGGTCGCGCATCGTCACCATCAGCTGGTCCCGCAGCCGCGGGGACAGCTCGCGCAGGCCCAGGAAGGCGATGGCGAACACGACCAGGCCCGCGATGCCGCAGATCCGGTACTCATGGGTCCAGAACGACAGGGCGGGCGCGGCCGGGACGGTATTACTGGCTACGACGGCCACGATGAGGCTGCCCAGCACCGGGCCGCTGGTCCAGAAGCCCATCGCCGAGGCCCGGCCGACCTGCGGGGAGAAGTCGCGGATCAGCGCCGGCGTCGCCACCAGGGCGATGCCTTCCACGATCCCGACTACGAAGCCGTAGATGGTGAACGGCCACTTGCTGGTCGCCGTCGGGATGATGAAGGCCGTGAAGATGCCGGTGAACAGCAGCCCGAAGACCACCAGGTTGGTCCGGCCGACCCGGTCGGCGAGCCCGGCGAACAGCGAGCCGAAGGCGCCGAGCAGGTTACCGAACGCCAGCGTGAGCACGTAGAAGGTGAAGCTCATGTGCAGGGCGGGCAGCAGCAGCGTCGAGACCGACGCGCCCACGTAGAGCTCGTAGTACAGCATGATCGTGGCCAGCACGGTGATGGCCAGGTACATGTAGCGCAGGCCCTTATCCGGGTACCTATCGAGCTGACGATGCCAGAGGGTGGAGCTCCACCCCTGGTTTGCGGAGACGGGATCAGTCGCGGTCGCACTCATGCGGCCCCCTCGGGTTAGCCGACGATTCAGCCAGGTGAGCCAGGCGTGCCGATAACTTAACGCTGACGTAACGCGAGATCAATAATTTTGCGCGGAATGTGTCGTAATCGTGGCTGAGGCCCGTCCGCGACCCCGGCGGCCCCCCGTCCCCGGAAGAAATTCGCCCTGGGCCGCGAACCGAACTCCTGCCGTCAGCGAATCCCCTCCACATCGGGCACGCCACCAGGCGCGTCCCTGATCCCTGGAAGGGGACCTGTATGGCTGGATCGAAACGAGGGGGCCTGGCGGGCATGCGCCGCACGGGCCTGGCTCTGACGGGCTTGCTGGCCGTCGGCCTGGCGGTCCTGTCGGGCACGGCGTTCGCGTCGTCCGGCTCGTCCTCGGCGACCACGACCGGCATGCATATGGCCAGCGGTGCTAGCTGGCGGCATGTGGGCACCACCAAGGGCTGGTACGAGGGTCACACGGTGACCTTCAAGTACACCCGGAACTTCAGCTGCAAGGCGCCGCCTGCCAGCAAGGCATCGTCGAAGTGCGAGGCGGGCTCGGACTATACCCAGACGCCCGCGCACACCTTCGACCCGTTGTACGTGATCGTCCCGCTCGGCTTCACGCCCAGCAAGTCCACCCTGCAGTGCCCGATCGCCGGTCACTGCATCGACCACCCGAGCACCATCGACCTGTCCGCGGTGCTGGGCAAGGGCACGAGCAACCTGAAGCTGCCGGCGCACAGTCACATCGTCGCGACCGCGAACAGCGGCCAGTCCGAATGGTGGAACGTCATCGTCGTCGGCGTCACCAGCCAGAGGTCGTGGAACAAGATCGTTCACGCTAAGAGTGACGAGGAGCTGCAGCGACTGCAGCGCCACTCCAAGAGCGGCGTGACCGGCAACATCGTCACCAACCTGTTCCTGTTCTTCTCCGTGAGGTAACTGGCTGACCAGGCCGGGGCCGCGCCGCCAGCCCCCGGGCGGCGGCGCGGCCCCGGACAGGCCGCCAACCTAAGTCCAGCGCAGATCCGGGAGTCCGCGATGACGAGCATGCCTTCCCCGACCGTGACCACGCCGCGCCGCCCGGCGCCCCGTCACTGGGCCGCCTCCCTGCGCAGCTGGCGCGTCATCGTCGGCCTGACCGCGCTGGCCGCCGGGGGCGCCGCGGTGATCGGCTCCTTCCTGCCCTGGGCCAGCGCCTTCGCCGGCCTGGTCGACATCCCCGGCACGCGCGGTACCAACGGCAAGGTCCTGCTCGCGGCCGGCCTGCTGATCGGCGCCACCGGAATCTGGCACCTGCTCCGCGGGGACACGGCGTCCCGCTGGCTGATCGGCCTGCTCGGCGCCCCGGTCCTGGGCTTCTCGGCCTTCCTGCTGCTGCAGCTGGCGAGCAGCCTCCGGTCGCTCGGCGGTGATTCCATGGTCCTGCTGCGCGGCGGTCCCGGCCTGTGGGTCGTCGCGGCCGGCGGCCTCGCGGCCTTCGCCACGCTGTTCCTGCCCGCGTCGCAGGCGGCCATCGGCACCGCGGGCCGCCGCGCCGGCATCCCGGCCTGGGCCGCCGACCGGCAGTCGGCCGGACCCCGGCGCTGGCTGCAGGTGGCCCTGGGCCTGGTCTGGGTACTCGACGCGGCCCTGCAGTTTCAGCCGTACATGTTCACCAAGGGGTTCGTCACCCAGATCCTTGAGCCCGCGGGCATGGGCAGCCCGGCGCTGGTCTCGGACTCGATCATGGGAACTAGCCAGGTCATGCTGGCGCACGTCGCCATTTTTAACGCCCTCTTCGCGACCATCCAGCTCGCCCTGGGGCTCGGCCTGCTGTGGCGCCGGACCAGCCGGGCCGCCCTGGCCGCGAGCATCGTCTGGGCGCTGTCGGTGTGGTGGCTCGGCGAGGGGCTGGGCGGCCTGCTGACCGGCTCGGCCAGCCCGGTCACGGGCGCGCCCGGCGCGGCGCTGCTCTACGCGGTCATCGCGGTGCTGGCCTGGCCGGCCAGGGATACGGCGGCGGGCAGCGTTGCGGCTGCGAGCGTTGCCGGGGGCAGCCGCCTGCGCCTGCGCTGTGCGCAGGCGCTCTGGGCCGTGCTGTGGGCCAGCTTCGCCTACCTGATCCTGCAGGCCCCGAACCGGGCAGCGGGCGCGCTGCACGACACCCTGGCCGGCCTGGCCAGCGGCGAGCCGGGCTGGATCGCCGCGATGGACCGCGGGGCGGCCGGCATCGCCGGGTCGGGCGGTATCGCTATCTCGATCGTCCTGGCTGTCGTCTTCCTGGTCATTGCCGCCGGCGTGTTCATCCCGGCGGCCGCCCGCCCGGTGCTGATTGTGGCCGCGGTGACCGCGCTCGTCATGTGGGTCGTGGGCCAGGATTTCGGCGGCATCCTCACCGGCCGGGGCACCGACCCCAGCAGCGGACCGCTGCTGATCCTGCTGGCCGCCGCGTTCTGGCCGCTCAGCCGCCGGCCAGCGATAAGTGAGTCCAGCCCGGACCTCGCCGACGCGGGCCGGCCAGTCGTCAGCGCGCTCAGCCCGCGCTGAAGTCGCGCGGGCGGTAGCGGCGGGTCCGTCGGCGGTAGTCGAAGGTGAAGCCCGGCCACAAGGTGAGGTTGCGGCCCGCCGGGTCGAGGTACCAGCTCGCGCAGCCCGAGCCCCAGATCGTGGCGGGCAGCTTGCGCTGCAGCCGGGCGTTATAGGCGGCGGCGACGTCGGGCCGGACGTCCGGCACCAGGCCGCCGGCCGCCTCCGTCTTCGCGATCGCGTCGACGATGAACGCCAGCTGGCTCTCGATCATGTACACCATGGAGCTGTGGCCCAGGCCGGTGTTGGCCCCGATCAGCTGGAAGTAGCCGGGGAAGCCGGGCAGCACCGTGCCCAGGTACGTCTGGCCGAGCATCGTCGCCATGGTCGCGCCGCCGCGCCCGGTCACCTTGGCCGGCATCGGGTTGTCGCTGACGCGGAAGCCGGTGGCCAGGATGACCGTGTCGACCTGGTGCCGGGTGCCGTCGGCGGTGACGATCGCGTCGGCGGTGAACCCGGCGATCGGCTCGGTGACGACGGCGGCGTTGCTGGCCGCGACCGCCGGGTAGAACTCGTTCGACAGCAGGATCCGCTTGCAGCCCAGGCGGTAGCCGGGGGTCAGCTTCCGGCGCAGCTCGGGGTCGGTGATCGAGCGCTCCATATGCCGGCGCCAGATGACCTCCGCCCGGGCCAGGATCTGCGGCCGCATGACAAAGCCGATGGCCAGGATCTCGCGTTTCCAGTAGGTGGCGATCCGGGCCGCGACCTGGGTCGCCGGCAGCGAGCGGTACAGCCGCCGCTCCCAGCGCCGCACCGGCCGGTTGTTGTGCGGAAGCACGTAGGCGGGCGAGCGCTGGAACACCGTCAGCTGCTCGGCCTCGGGCTGGATCTGCGGGACGATCTGGATGGCCGAGGCCCCGGTGCCGATCACGGCGATCCGCCGCCCGGCCGCTGACCAGCCGGGGTCCCAGCGGGCCGAGTGCATGATCGTGCCCGCGAACTGGCCGATCCCCGGGAACTCCGGCCGGGCCGGCTCGACGAGGAAGCCGGTGCCCGCGATCACGTAGCGAGCGCTGAATTCCGGCCCGGGGTCATCCTCACCGCGGGTCGTGCTGATCCGCCACCGCCTGGCCGTGTCATCCCAGGCCACCGCGGTCACCTCGTGGCCGAAGCGGACCGTCGGGAGCACGCCGTAGCGGGCCGCGATGTCGCGCAGGTAGGACCGCAGCTCGGGCTGCGCCGAGTAGGTCTGCGACCAGTCCGGGTTGGGCGCGAAGGAGAACGAGTACAGGTTGGACTCCACATCGCAGCGGCAGCCCGGGTAGGCGTTGTCCCGCCAGGTCCCGCCGACGTCGTCGGCCCGCTCCAGGACGACCAGGTCGTGGTGGCCGGCCCGGCGCAGCGCGATCGCGGCACCCAGCCCGGCGAATCCCGTGCCGATGATCACGAACCTGACGTCGCGCGGGGCGGCGGGGGAGTCGGCGCCGGGCATGCGTACCTCCTTGCTGATCCGCCCTCAAGATAATGGACTTGCGCTGGCCGGCCTATCGTGGTGACCTGCTACGAATGATTTCCGACAGTACGCTCGCCGCGTTCGACTCGCAGGTCCGCCAGCACGTCCGGCCCGAGGAGACGGGCGCGATCGTGGAGGCGGACGGCAGCGTGGTGCGTTACCTCGCGCCCGACGACCGGGGCGCGTCGTGGATCACCTGGTCGCGGCTGGACGAGGACAGCGCCGACGAGGTGATCGCCGCCCAGGTGGAGTTCTTCCGGGCCCGGCGCCAGCAGTTCGAGTGGAAGCTCTACGACTACGATCAGCCGCCCGACCTCGCCCGGCGGCTGCGGGCGGCCGGCTTCGTCCCCGACGACGAAGAGCTGCTCATGGTGGCCGAGACCGCGCAGGTGGCGGCGGAGGTCGTGGCCCTGCCGGACGGCGTGACGGTGGCGCAGGTGACCGACGCGGCCGGCGTCGACCAGCTGTTCGAGGTGCACGAGCTGGTCTTCGGCGGGTCCGACCCGCGGCTGCGCCTGGCCCTGCACAGCCGGCTGCGGGGCGCCCCGGAGTCGGTGGCCATGGTGATCGCTTTCGCCGGCGGCGAGCCGATCTGCGCGGCGCGGGCCGAGTTTCCGCCCGGCTGCGACTTCGCCGGCCTGTGGGGCGGCGGCACGGTGCCGGCCTGGCGGGGCCGCGGCGTTTACCGCGCCCTGGTGGCCTGGCGGGCCAGGCTGGCCGCCGCCCGCGGCTACCGTTACCTGCAAGTGGACGCGATGCCGGCCAGCCGGCCGATCCTGACCCGGCAGGGCTTCGTGCCGCTGGCCCGCACCACGCCGTACATCTGGGATCCTGACGGGGTATCGCCCGCCCGATGATGCGCCGGCGGGCGGATCCGCACGGGAGGCGGGAGGCTGCCTGTGGTCGAGCTCAAGTCGCCGGCTGAGATCGACGCCATGCGCGCCGCCGGCCAGGTAGTCGCCCGGGCGCTCGCGGCCGTCCGGGAGCGGGCGGCGCCCGGAGTCACGCTGCGTGAGCTCGACGAGGTGGCCCGGGCGATCCTGGCCGGCGCCGGCGCGACGTCGCCGTTCCTCGGTTATCAGCCCAGCTTCGCGCACTCGCCGTTCCCGGCGGTGATCTGCACGTCGGTGAACGAGGCCGCGCTGCACGGCATCCCGGACGGTTACGGGCTGCGCGACGGCGACCTGCTGAGCGTCGACTGCGGGGCGACCCTGAACGGCTGGACGGGCGACGCCGCGATCTCCTTTACCGTGGGCCGTCCGCGCCCGTCCGACGCGAGGCTGATCGAGACGGCTGAGGCGGCCCTGGCCGCTGGCATCTCCGCGGCCGTGCCCGGCGGCCGGCTCGGGGACATCTCGGCCGCCATCGGCGCTGTCGCGCGGTCGGCCGGGTACGGGCTGCACACCGACTTCGGGGGGCACGGGGTGGGGCACACCATGCACGAGTCGCCCTCGGTGCCCAACGACGGCCGGGCGGGCCGGGGCCTGCGGCTGATCCCCGGCCTGGTCATCGCGATCGAGCCGTGGTTCATGGCCGGGGGGCACGACAGCTACCGGGTGGACCAGGACGGCTGGACGCTGCGCAGCGGCGACGGCAGCCGCGCGGCCCACGTCGAGCACACGGTGGCGATCACCGAAGACGGCCCGCGCATCCTCACGGCCCCGTGACGCCCGTCGTTACCGGCCGGCTGCCCTGGGCGCAGGTGCCGTCCGCCCTGCGGCGTGCCGCGGAGCGGCAGCTGGGCGGCGCAGTGACGGAAGCGGTCACTCAGCCGGGAGGGTTCTCGCCGGGCGCCGCCGTCCGGTTGCGGCTGGACACCGGCCGCCGGGCCTTCGCCAAGGCCGTCGGGCCCGAGCTGAACCCCGACTCACCCGGCATCTACCGGGCCGAAGCCCGGATCGCCGCGGCACTGCCCGCGCGGGTCCCCGCACCGAGGCTGCTGGGCACCGCCGAGGCAGACGGCTGGGTCCTGCTGCTGTTCGAGGACATCGACGGCGCCCGGCCTGCCCAGCCCTGGCGGCAGCCGGAACTAGCCCGCGTCCTGGCCGCGCTGACCGACCTGGCAAGCTCCCTGACGCCCTCGCCGCTGGACGCGCCCGCGATCGCCGACACCCAGTCTTTCGCCGGCTGGCGCGAGCTGCTGGCCGGCGCGGCGCGCGGCGCCGGTGACCTGACCGGGCTCGGCCGGTGGGCCCGTGATCATCTGGCGGACCTGGCCGAGCTGGAGGCGGGCTGGCCTGCCGCGGCCCACGGCACCGCGCTCGTCCACGCCGACCTGCGGGCGGACAACATCCTGCTGACCGGCGACCGGGTCGTCTTCGTGGACTGGCCGTGGGCGTGCATCGCCGCGCCGTGGATCGACCTGCTGTTCCTGGCGCCCAGCGTCGCGCTGCAGGGCGGTCCGCTCCCGGAGGAGCTGTTCACCAGCCACCCCGTCGCCCGCGACGCCGATCCGGCTGCGGTCACTACCGTCCTGGCCGCGCTGGCCGGCTACTTCGCGGCGCAGTCGCGGCTGCCCGATCCGCCCGGCATCCCGGCGGTCCGCGCGTTCCAGGCGGACCAGGGCGCCGTCGCGGCCGACTGGCTGGCGCTGCGCACCGGCTGGCGGTAACCGGGGAGCGGCGGCCACGCCACGGCCTGCCCGCGCCGGGGGATGTCAGGGATATCGGGGGTGATGTCGCGGGCCGCGCCCTGATATACCGAGTTCATGACCGCTGATGCACTCTCTGGCCAGATGGCCCTGGCCGCGACCGCCCTGCTGGATGCGCTCACCGGGGAGCAGCGGGCGCTGGCCGCGCGGCCGTTCGCCGACGACGCGGCCCGCCGCTGGCTGGAGTACCGGCCCCGGCCGCGGCCCGGCGCCTGCATCGCGGACCTGAGCGGGGCTGCCCGCAAGGCGGCTCACCGCCTGCTGGCCACCGCCCTGAGCGAGCACGCCTACGCCCAGGCCATGGGGATCATCGCCCTGGAGGAGGTGCTCGACCGCCGGGAGGACTGGTGCAACGGCCGGCATAGCGCTGACTACTGGGTGGCCGTCTTCGGGGATCCGGCTGACGAGAGTCCGTGGTCGTGGCGGTTCGAGGGACACCACGTCTCGGTCACCATGACCGTCGCCGGCGAGCAGGTCTCCCCGGCCCCGGTCTTCCTGGGCGCTAACCCGGCGCGGGTCAGCTATGCCGGACGGCCCGTGTCGCGGCCGCTGGGCCCGGAGGAGGACCTGGCCCGGGCGCTGCTGGACGCGCTCGGCCCGGCGGGGCGCGCGGCCGCCGTGGTGGCCGACGCGCCGCCTGAGGACATCCGCACCGGCACCGGGCCCCGGGCCGCCGAGGGCATCGAGCCGACCGGGATAGCCGCCGGGCGGCTCGGGCCGACGGCACGAGCCGCGCTCGGGCAGCTGGTCGCGCTCTACCTGGACCGGCTGCCCCCGGCCCTGGCGGCCCGGGAGGCCGCCCGGGTGCACGCCGGCGAGCTGCACTTCGCCTGGGAGGGCCCGGTCACGCCTGGCCTGCCGCACTACTACCGGGTGCAGGGCGACGACCTGCTGATCGAGTACGACGACACCACCCTGGATGGCAATCACGCGCACACGGTGCTGCGCCGCCCGCGCAGCGACTTCGGCGGCGACGTGCTCGCCGCCCACTACCGCGAGGCGCATGTCTGAGGAGGGCACGCCCTGGGCGGCAGGCGGCGCTGCCTCAGGGAGCGACGGACCGGGCCGCGGCGCAGGAGTCGCGGACCGGGTCGAGGGCCTGTGCGTCCGCCGCGAGCCGGGCCAGCATGCCGCGGAAGGCCTGCCGGTCGGCGTCCGAGGCGAGCCCGCTGAGCAGCCGCTCCTCGGCCGCGCGTAGCCGCTGGTCGAGGTCGTCGAGCAGGTCGCGGCCGCTGGCGGTCGCCGCGATCCGGCGGGCGCGGCGGTCGGCCGGGTCGGCGCGGCGCTCGATCAGCCCGGCCCGCTCCAGGTCATCGAGCAGGTAGGTCATCACGGTGCGGTCGACGCCCAGGTGATGGGCCAGCTCCAGCTGGCTGCCCGGCTCGCCGCGCGTCGCCGCCGCGAGCACCTGATAGCCGCGCGGGCCGCCCGGCACGTCGGCGAAGGCGGCCGTCGCGGCCTTCACGTAGGACCGGAACACCACCCCCAGGGCCCAGCCCAGGTCATCGCGCAGCACGCCACCACAGCCCGGCTGCGGGCCCGGGACCGCCCCGGCCTCGGCTCCGGGCTTGGCTGGCGCGCTCATGCGGTGATGATACCCCGAATCGTCGTCATAGACGAATATCGGCGCGACAGATACTCTGCTGAGTATACGATCTGTATGACAACGGAAATTCTTCCCCGCGAGCTAGCCCGAGCCAGACTGGAGTTCAAGATGAGCATGCCTTCCCCGGCCAGGCCGGCCGTCGTGGTGATCGGCGGCGGGTACGGCGGCATCAACGTGGCCAAGTCCCTCGACGACGTGGCGGACGTGGTGCTGGTCGAGCCCAAGGACGCGTTCGTGCACAACGTGGCCGCCCTGCGGGCCCTGGCGGACCCGTCCTGGCTGCCCAGGATCTTCTTCCCTTACGACGGGCTGCTCGCGCGCGGCCGGGTCGTCCGCGACCGGGCCGTGAAGGTCGAGCCGGGCCGGGTGGCCCTGGGCTCGGGAGAGGAGATCGAGGCCGACTACGTCGTGCTGGCCACGGGGTCGGATTATCCGTTCCCGGCCAAGAGCGACCTCGACGCCACCCCGGCCGCGCACGACAAGTTCCGGGCCGCCAGCGCGGCGCTGGAGGCGGCCTCGCGGGTGCTGCTGATCGGCGCCGGGCCGGTCGGCATCGAGCTGGCCGGCGAGATCAGCGCGGCCTGGCCGGACAAGCACATCACGCTGCTCGACGCGGCCGACGACGTCCTCGGCGCCCGGTTCCGGCCCGACCTCAAGGCGGAGCTGCGCCGTCAGCTCACCGACATCGGCGTCGAGCTGCTGCTGTCCAGCCCGCTGCGGGAGAATCCGCCGACCATGCCGGGGGAGCTGGGGGAATTCACCGTGGAGACCCGTGACGGCGCGAACGTGAGCGCCGACATCTGGTTCCGCTGCTACGGGGTCAGCCCGGTCAGCGACTACCTGGCCGGCGAGCTGGCCACGGCGCGCCAG
>DATCEO010000267.1:0-3760 GCA_036510065.1 Streptosporangiaceae bacterium
GGTCCGTTCCCGGTTGGGTGCAAGGTGAGTCCGAGGATGCTGATGCGGCGGGTTGCCTGGTCGATCACGGCCAGGACGCAGGCCTGGGTGCCGCCGGGCAGGTCGGCCGTGAGGAAGTCGCAGGCCAGGACCGCCTCGGTCTGGGAGCGCAGAAACTGTGACCAGGCCGGCCCGGCCCGCTGCGGGGCGGGGTCGATGCCGCTGGCCCTGAGGATCTCCCGCACGGTGGACGCTGCGACCCTCACGCCGAGTCCGGCCAGCTCGCCGTGGATCCTGCGGTATCCCCAGCCGGGGTTCTCGCGGGCCAGCTGGCGGACCAGTGCCCGGATGCTCCGCCGGGTCGCCGGCCGCCCGGTCCTGGCGTGCGTGGACCTGGCGGCCCAGCGGCGGCGGACGATGTCGCGGTGCCAGCGCACGATCGTGTCCGGGGTAACTAGCAGCCGCAGCCCCTGGCGGCGTGCTTTTGGTATCACGCCGAGCAGGGCCGCGAGCAGCGCCCGGTCCGCCCAGTTCAGCTTCGGCCGGCCCGGCTGCCGCCGCTGCAGGACGGCAAGCTGATGGCGCAGGATCAGGATCTCCGCGATATTCCGCGTCTTCTCACGCCGCGCCAGCCGCAGCCCCGCGGCGGCCCGCGTGATCAGGAGAAGCACGAACCGCAGGCACATGAGTGGTGATCCTCACGGTCGGAGGACCGGAGGGCAACCCTGCTGGCCAGCGCCGCGGGCGAGATTCTCGGCACGCACAGGTTAAGTCTTTCAAGGATTTCTGCGAGACCCCCGGCCAGGGCGTTTCTCTGCCGGCAGGGGGGAAAGTCCCGCCTGGTCGGTGACCTGGCGGCGGGCGACACGCAGAGATCTCATGAAAGACAATCGGTCGGGGTCGATGTCGGCCTGGTCCGCCGCTTCGCGCATGAGATGGCGGATCGCAAAATGAGTGAGCAGCAGAGCCCATATCTCCTGCGATTTCCACGTCCTTGACATCGCGCTGCGCAAGGGAGGTCGGATTATCAGCGAGGACGACTTCCGCGAGGTCATCGCCCTGAAATCAGCCACGCTGCACGGGATATCCAGCAAGATCGTGGGCGCGAACCGGGCGATGCGCATCGCCGAGATCATCAAGGAGATGCACCCGGGCAGCCGGGTGGTGATGGGCGGTGTTCACCCGACGTTCTCAGCCGCTGAGCTGCTGGCGAAATGCCGGGCGGTCGACGCGGTCATGCGAGGGGAGGCGGATCACGCCATCGTGCCGCTGTGGCGATGGGCAGCAGGAGACGGAGAACTCCGAGAGATTCCCGGCGTGACCTTCCGGGACGAGGCCGGGGTCATCGTCAGCAGCGAGAAAGATCTCGCGCAGATCGACCTGGACGAGCATCCCTACCCGGCTCATGAGCTGATGGCCCGTGAGACCGATCCGCTGGTTCCCCGCATCCTTACGGCCCGGGGGTGCACGCTGCGGTGCGTGTTCTGCGTCAGCGCAGCCCTGTTCGGGTACAAGCTCAACTCCCGGCTGGCCGCGAGAGTCGCCGACCAGATCGAGGCGACCAGGGACCGGTTCGGCGTGGAGTTCGTCTGCATGGGCGACCTGACGTTCATGGCGCACAAGCCCACCGGCATCGCGATCTGTGAGGAACTCATCCGCCGCGACCTCGGCATCTGGTGGAGCACGCAGACGACGATCGGCAGGATCGACACGCAGTCAGCCCGACTCATGGCCCGGTCCGGCTGCGTGCAGATCGGGTTCGGCGTCGAGTCCGGATCGAGCCTGATCATCGGGCAGGCCAACAAGAACGTGCACATCGAGCGGGCCGGCCCAGCAGGACCAGCAAGCCGCAGATCCAAGCAAACATCAGGTCCAGCAGACGGATCGGCATGGTCGGCCATCATGCCCTGCCCGAGCTGCCAGCGTCGTCCCAGCTCAAAGGCTGCAGACTTCTGGCACCCCCACAGGGTGCTTGAGTGGCCCATCCGCTCCATCCGCAGGCCGGAGAGATCCTTAGCTAGCGCTCTAGCCGAATCGAGTCCATGATGGGGGCGGCCCGGAGTTCGGCAGCGGATCACGATCGCGTAGGCGCGGATCGTAGCGGCGCGGATGCGGAGGAGACATGCACAGTGGCGGAGGCGGGGGCGGCGGCGGCGGCGGTGGTGGTCACGGCGGCGGCGGCGGTGGTCACGGCGGCGGAGGCGGTGGTCACGGCGGCGGTGGTCACGGAGGCGGTGGTCACGGAGGCGGTGGTCACCAAGACAGTTCCGTCTCAACGCCGTCTGGTTCAGGTGCTGGTGGGGGAATGTCCTGGCACGAGGTTGGTGTTCATTTGCGTCGGCTGATCGACAAGCTGACCTCAGCAGTCAGCGGACGTCGGTAAGCCAATAACGAGAGCCACGCCCAGAGCCCAGGGGGTCGGCTAAGTCGCTGGGCGAGGGCCGAAGCTGAAGCGCGCGCGGGACATGCGTGGGATGACCGTTCGTCTCGCGAACGGGCAAGTGCCATCGCCGCAGGTCAGGCAAGTGAGAGCTATTGAGCGGTCACCGTCTGACTCGAAAATAGTGAGTAGTGAGGGCGCGGCAGCGAACGGGACTGGCGATGGCGGTCCCGTTGCTGGCTGGGGAAGTTGGTCAGGCGGCGGGCTGGAGGGCGACTCTCTGGCCGGTGAGCCGCTCGAGCTGGCGGATGAGGTTGCGCTGGCGGCGCTGGGCGCTGATGCGTGATTCGCAGTAGCCGGGGCCGAGGTCGCGGTAGCTGGCCTGGGGGTCTGCGAGCAGGTGCCAGATGATGGTCAGCACGGAATTCCCGACGGCGACGATGGCGCGGCGTTTCCCGCGGCGGCGGGCGATGCGCTGGTAGCGCTCGGCCAGGAACGTGTCCGTGCGGGCGGCGGCGGAGACGATCTCGCCGATCGTGGCGCCGAGCCACGGGTTGCCCTTGCCGGTGGAGGCAGTTTTCTTCTTGCCCGCGGAGTTCTTATCGATCGGCGCGAACTTGGCCCACGACACCAGGTGGGCGGCATCGGGAAAGCGGGTCATGTCGACGCCGATCTCGGCGATCAGCTCCTGCGCTCCGGTCCGGCCGACGCCGGGGATCTCGTCGAGCCGGGCGGCCGCGTCAGCGAACGGGGCGATCTGCTCCTCGATCCGGGCGGTCAGCTCGGCGGCCTGCCGGGTGATGTCGTCGATGCGGTCCAGCATCATCCGGCAGATGAATGCGTGGTGGTCATCGAAATGGCCGGTAAGCGCTTCCTCCAGCACCACGAGCTTGGCGCGCATCCGGCCGATCGCCAGCTGCGCAAGGGCCCGCGGGTTGCGCTCGCCGCCGATCATCGCCTCTAGCATGGCCCGGCCGGACATCCCGAAGATGTCGCTGACCACGGCGGGCAGCTTGATCTGGGCGTCCTCCAGCAGCTTCTCCACCCGCTGCTTCTCCGCGGTGCGCTGCCGGATGAGGGTGCGCCGGTAGCGGGTCAGGTCCCGCAGCCGCCGGATATCACGGGGCTGCACCAGGCTGGGAGAGCACATGCCCCGCTCCACGACCTTGGCCAGCCATATCGCATCCAGCTTGTCGGTCTTCGGCCGGCCGGGCACGTTCTTCACATGACGTGCATTGAGCAGCCAGCAGGTGAACCCCTCGGCTTCCAGCAGGCAGGACACGGGCTTCCAGTCGGGTAGCCGGGGCGCATTGCTGCGACCCCGGCCCCCTCAGAACCGGCCGTGCCCGCTTTCCAGGCAACCGGCTCAAGCAAGCCCTGAATGCGTCGCAGGTTCCTGCG
>DATCEO010000268.1:0-6879 GCA_036510065.1 Streptosporangiaceae bacterium
CTGGCCCCGCCTGGAAAACGGCGGCGGCCGAGCCGTCCGGGGCGATTACCCCGACCTCCCCGGACGGGCCGGGGGCCTTGCCGGGCAGGACGCGCCGGGTCCCGCTGGCCGGGTCGATGACCACGTAGGCGCAGCGCCCGCTGGTCCCGCACCGCACCGTCAGCCACCCGGTCGGCCCGACCGCCACGACCGTGTCGGTCGTGATCAGCCGCACGCCGCCCGGCCCGGCATCGTAGAAGGACCCGCCGAGGTCTGCCAGCAGGACGCCGCCGCGGCCGTCGGCGCCCGCCTGCCAGGGACCGAGACCCGGCCGAAGCGACAGCGACACCCTGGCGGCGCCGCTCGCCAGTGCATAGAGGACGATGCGGCTCCTTTCTGTATCCATGAGCCACACCAGCCCGGCGGCCGGGCCCGGCACCACGATCAGGCCACCGTGGCTGAGAGCCGCCGGCAGGCTGCGGGCCGGCCGCCCGTCGGCCACCAGGTAGCCGGGCACCAGGTCGAGCGGGCGGATCAGCGCCTGATGGGGACCGACCACGAACGACAGCGGCCCGGTGCTGTCCAGGGCCGGCACGGCCGTGCGGGTGACCCGACCGCGCTCCAGCTGAATCCGGACCACGCCCGCCTGACCCAGGCCGAACAGGTTCCAGCCCGAGGCCACGCCGAGCAGCCGGTGGCCGGCCTGGGTGACCCGCACCGCCGGCGGAGCGGCCGGCGGCCTCTTCCGGTGCAGGACCGCTACCACGATGACCGCGGCGAGCAGCACGGCCAGCACCAGCCAGCCGGGCCACCGGCGGGATCGCGGGCGCGCCGAGCCGAACCGGACCACATCCGGTGCGCCCTGCTGCCCCTGGCCTCCGGCCCTTTCGCCCACGAGTCAATCTTCGCCGCCGGCGGCCCGGCGCGCGACCTGCCGGGCAGGGTTCCCGTTCGCCGGCACGGCGCGTCGGCTCCCGGCAGGACAGGACGCTGTCCCCATGTGGTCAGGACGCCGGGTGGCCGATCCTGTGACCAGCATGGGCCAGCGTCGACGGGCTGGCCCTCTTGGGGAAAGGAGAATCGAATGCCGGCGAGCGGAGTTGCGGGAACGAGCACGGGGTCCGCCCTTACGGACGAACGAGTGGAAGCACGCGGCCTGAGCACGAGACTGCGCCGGCGGGCTGGCGGCCTGTCGCTGCTGGGGGCGGGCGCCTTGACCTTCGCGGGCTTTCTGGTGACACCGTGGGAAGGACCGGGGGGCACTAGCGCGCAGCTGCGCACGATCGCGGCGCATGCGACTCAGGCGCAGGTGGCGGCGCTGCTCCTGCACTTCGGCTACCTGCTGCTGGTCCCGGCCGCCTTCACGCTCGCGTACCTGACCCGGCGGCGCGCGGGCAGGCTGAGCGGCACTGGCCTGGTGCTCAGCATCCTCGGAGCGGGCCTGTCCGGATTGCTGGTCACCGACTTCTTTGACCTGGCCCTGGCTCGCCAGCTCCCGCTGGGCACTGCGGCCCGGGTGTCGGACGCGGCCAAGCAGCTGCCTATGGGCGCGGTGCTGGCCAAGCCGACCGCACTGGCGGCGATCATCGGGCTCGTGCTGCTCGTGCTGGCGGCCTGGCGGGCTGGCTGGACTTCGTGGTGGCCGGCTCTGGTGATCTTCGCCGGGTGGGTGCTGGCGTTCAGCGGCACCACGCTGCCGCGCGCCGGTGCCGGCTCGGCCCTGGTCTTCGCCGGGCTGGCTGTGGTCGGCTGGCGGGTACTGAGCATGACTGATGACGAGTGGGAAACCGGCCTGCCGGGATGAGAACGGGCGCGGGGGCGGCGGGCGTCGCTGGCGAGGGACGCCCGCCATGCCGGCGCGGAGCCGGACAGGTGAGCTGGTCCGGCTCCGGGCAGGCAGCACCCGCTAACCGTGCAATCGGGCTGAGGGACGCGGACAATGTGGCTGTGAGGCAGGCAGGAAACGTTCAGCGCGGGTGGCCAGCGGCCTGGTCGCCGCGGGTGGCTGGCGCACTGGCCGCCGTCTCGGTCGTCTGCGCGCTGGGTTCGCTTGGCCTTTACGCGTACAACCTGTCCTTCGCGGCGGGCCGCGTGCAGTACCTGTACGGGGACAACCTCGTCGTCGGGATGATCTTTCCGCTGGCCGGCGCGTTCCTGGTCCGGCGGCGTCCGGGCAACCTGGTCGGCTGGGTACTGCTGGCCGGCTGCCTGGTCGGGATCAACGCGCTGGCTGGCCAGTACGCGGTGGCCGGGCTGCTCGGCCCGCACGGCCGTCTGCCGGGCGCCGAGCTGGCAGCCTGGGTCGGCACCTGGGCCTGGGCGCCGGAGCTTGCGGTGCTGAGCTTGCTGCCGCTGCTGTTCCCCGACGGCAGGCTCCCGTCGCCGCGGTGGCGCCCGCTCGCCTGGGCCATCCTGGGATGTTCCGGCGTCTTGATACTGGCGGCCATGCTCGCACCCATCGGGCCAGATGCCAGCGCCAGCCATACCCTGCACAATCCGCTGGGCCAGAGCCCGGTGTTCACCGGGCTGCTGCTGGTCATGGTGACCGTTCTCGGCGTCGTGCTCATCCCGCTGTCGGTGCTCGCGCTGGGGCTCCGGATGCGCCGTGCGAACAGCGCAGAGCGCGCCCAGATGCAATGGCTGCTGTTCGCCGGCGTGGTCACCCTGGCGTTCGGAGTCAGTGCCAGCGCGGTGCCGAAGCCCTGGCAGGAGGCGTTCTGGGCGATCGGGATGGCCGCCATCCCGGCGGGCATCGTGATCGCCGTCCTTCGTTACCAGCTGCTGGACATCGAGGTGGTACTGAACCGCGCGGTAGTCTACGGCCTGCTGACCGGCCTGGTGCTGATCGGATACCTGGCCGCGATCGCGGGGGTCGGGCAGGTGGCCGCGCAGCGGACAGGGCTGCTTGCGGTGGCCGTGCTGGCATTGCTTGCGGCAGCAGCCCGCGCGCGGGTACAGCGAGGGGTCGACCGCATGCTATTCGGCTACCGCCGGGATCCCTATGCAGTCGTGGACCGGGTCGGTCAGCGGCTCGATCTGGCCAGCGGTCCCATCGACGCCCTTCAGCAGATCGCCAGCGAGCTCCGGGTCGCGCTGCGGCTCCCTTCGGTAGCTGTTCTTCCAGACGATTCCAGGCTGGCCGTGATCGCGACCGGCGCCGCGGTCGCCGGCGTCCGGGATCTGCCTGTCGTCGTTGAGGGCCACCAGGTCGCGCTGCTGCGGATCGGGCTGCGGCATCAAGCAGAGCGTCTGCGGCCGGAGGAACAGTCGGTGCTGGCCGACGTCAGCCGGCGGATCGGCGCGCTGGTCCAGGCGGCCGGCCTGGTCAACGACCTCCAGCGGAGCCGGGAAAGCCTCGTCGCCGCCCGCGAAGAAGAGCGCCGGCGGCTCCGGCACGACCTGCACGACGGGCTCGGCCCGGAACTCGCCGGGATGGCCTTGCAGCTCGACAGCCTCATGGGCCAGCTCGACGGCCAGTCCGCCGCGGCTGAGCGGGTGCAGGTGCTGCGAGACCGGATGCGGCAGACCGTCGCTGAAGTCCGCCACGTCGTCGACAACCTGCGGCCGCCCGCCATCGACGAACTGGGCCTGCTCGACGCACTGCGCCAGCACGTCGCCGCGTACGCGCTGACGCCCGCTGGCCCGGCCGGGGCAGCGGGCATCAGTGTCGAGGTGGCTGCCGACGAGCTGCCCGCACTTCCGGCCGCGGTCGAGGTCGCCGCTTACCGGATCTCCGCCGAGGCAGTCGCCAACGCCGTTCGGCATGGTCGGGCCACCGTCTGCACCGTCGCCGTTTCCGCCGCCCCGGGCCGGCTGCTGGTCACTATCGAGGACAACGGAACAGGGATCGACCCCCAGGCCGTCCGCGGCGTGGGCCTGCAGAGCATGCGAGACCGCGCCGCTGAACTCGGCGGCGGCCTCAGCGTCGACACCGGATCCGCGGGCACCACCATCCGCGGCTGGCTACCCCTCCAGCTCCGATGAAGTCCCCGTTGCGCGTCATTATCGCCGATGATCACCCCGTGTTCCTCGAGGGGCTGCAGACCATCCTGGAAGAGGACCCCGGCTTTACGGTGGTCGCGACCGTCCCTGACGGGCAGGCCGCCGTCGCCGCAGTCGGGGCCTACCAGCCTGACCTGGTGCTGATGGACCTGAGAATGCCCGGAACCGGGGGCGTGGAGGCAACCGCTCAGATCACCGCGAGGCATGCCGGGACGACGGTGCTCGTGCTCACCATGAGCGAGGACGACGACTCGGTGTTCGCCGCGCTGCGGGCTGGCGCCCGCGGTTACCTGCTCAAGGAAGCCAGTGCTGAGGACATCCGCCGGGCCGCCCGTACCGTCGCGAACGGGGAGGCAATCTTCGGACCGCGAGTCGCCGACCGGGTTATCAGCTTCTTCAGCACGCTCAGCGCCAGCCGCAGCCCCGCGCCCTTCCCGCAGCTCACCAGCCGCGAACGCGAGATCCTCAGCCTCGTGGCCGCGGGATGCGACAACCCAGCCATCGCCCGCCGCCTCGCGCTTTCCGACAAGACCGTGCGCAACCATGTCTCGGCCATCCTGACCAAGCTGTGCGCCGCGACCCGGGCCGAAGTGGTGGCCCGCGCCCGCGACGCAGGCCTGGGCAGCAACGGCGCCGGCCGGTAACGGCCGCAAAGGCCGCCTGGCAGTCCCGCGACCGGCCGGGCGCAGAAGCCGGACGCACTCCGGCCCGTGATTACCCTTGCGCTGTGGGGCGGATGACGATCTCGCTGATGTCGACGTCGCCGGGCTGCTCGATCGCGAACGCGATGGCACGCGCGATGGCGTCGGGCGTGATGGCGATCTCGTCTCGCCGCGCGAGCATCTGGGCTCTGACCTCCGGGTCGGCAGCGGAGGCCGCGAAGTCGGTGGCGACGAAGCCGGGCGAGATGGTCGTCACCCGCAGCGCGGCGCCCGCCTCCTGGCGCAGTCCCTCGGAGATGGCGCGCACGGCGTTCTTCGTGCCGGCGTAGACGGCCTGGCCAGGCACGATCCTCAGCCCGGCGGTCGAGAGAGTATGCACGAAGTGCCCGGTGCCCTGGGCGCGGAAGACCGGAAGCGCAGCCGCGATGCCGTAGAGAACGCCCTTGACGTTGATGTCGATCATGTCCTCCCACTCCTCGACGCGCAGGTCGTCGAGAGGGGCGACGGGCCCGATGCCGGCGTTGCTGATCAGCACGTCCAGCCGGCCGTATCGGTCGAGCGCGAGGGCCACCAGATCGGTCAGGGCCTGGCGCTGCCGGACGTCGGCCGGGGCGAACACGGCCTCGCCGCCGGCGCTGGTGATCCGGGCCGCGAGCGCCTCGAGGCGGTCCGTCCGGCGCGCGGCCAGGACCATTCGCGCGCCCCGCTGCGCCAGCAGGAGCGCGGTGGCTGCTCCGATCCCGCTGCTCGCGCCCGTGAGCGCGACGACCTTCCCGTCCGTTCCTGACATCTGAGCCCTCCCCTGGAAGCAGATGCGACCCGCGCCGGCCCCCTGCCGATGGCTGCGGTGGTAGCGTCGTATCAAGAAACGGACAGCTGTCCGGTGGGGTATCGTCACCGTAGCGGACAGCTGTCCGCTTAGCAAGTCAGAGGCAGGACGACGTGTCCGAGCGGGAGCAGGAACCTCAGGAGCGGCAGCACCAAGAGCAGCGGCCCGGGCTGCGGTCCGACGCCGAGCGGAACCGGGCCCGGATCCTGGAGGTGGCCCGGACGGCCCTGACCGGGTCGCGGGACGTCACGCTGAACTCGATAGCCAGGCAGTCCGGCGTCGGTCAGGGCACCCTCTACCGCCACTTCCCGAACCGGGAAGCACTGCTGCTGGCGGTGTATCGCTACGACGTCCGCGAGCTCATCGACGCTGCGCCCGCGCTGCTGGCCGCCCATCCCCCGCTGGAGGCGCTGCGGCTCTGGCTCGACCGGCTCGGCTCCTACGGGCGGATCAAGCAGGGCGTGGCCGACGCGGTAGCCGCCGCCACGCGCGCCGACCTGTCCAGCGAGTACTACGGCGAGGTGACCGGCGCGATAACCGCGCTCCTGGATGCGGGCAAGCAGGCCGGTGCGGTACGCCCCGACGTGGACGCCGGCGAGGTCCTGCACCTGGTCGGCTTTCTCTGGCACGCCGGCGACGGCAACGGCTGGGACGCCCGGGCCCAGCACCTGCTGGACCTCGTCATGGACGGCCTGCGCAGCAGGCCAGGCGCCAGCCCGTGACCGTCGCCGGCTGGCGCCTGGTCTGCGGGGTTCAGCCGCGCCAGCGGAAGACCACGACGGCGGCTGCGTAAGCCAGGCCCCCGATCGCGCCGAGCCAGTCATACGGGCTGCCGCTGTGCCCGCGGGCGATCTCGACCAGCCAGCTCACGATCACGGCAGTGATCACCACCAGCCCGGCGACGGCCGTCGCCCGCAGGTCGATCTGGGCGAAGCGCTCGTCCCGGCCGTCACCCCGAAGGCCGCGGATCGTCTCGCTGCGGCCGGCCAGCAGGATGAACAGGCCGAAGCCGGCCATGAGAGCGAGCTCAGCCAGGCCCTCGCCGGGGTGGCCGCCCAGCCAGCTCGCCGCTAGTATCACGACGCCGAGGGCGAGGCAGAACGCCGGCACGAACCACCGGGAACGGCAGATGGCCTGGCTACGATCCTTGATCATCGAACATCTCCTCGACCGTGACGCCGAAGTAGCGGGCTAGTGCGATCGCGAGCGGGAGCGAGGGCGTGTAACGCTCGTTCTCGATCGAGTTGATCGTCTGGCGCGACACTCCCATCGCCTCAGCCAGCTGGCCCTGGGCCAGGCTCCGCTGTGTCCGCAGCGTGCGCACCTGGTTCTTCATCGCCGCCGGCACGTCACCTGGCGGCGCTGCGGCGGCGGGGCAGGCAGCGGCGATGCGGGCCCGGCCAGGTG
>DATCEO010000269.1:0-6635 GCA_036510065.1 Streptosporangiaceae bacterium
TGCTCTTCCTGGCCAGCTGCGCGGCGGTGGGGACAGCCACCGTCTTCGCGCTGCACATGTTCCTGCTCGGCCAGCTCGACTCCCAGCTACCCCAGAATCAGCAGCTGGCATTCTTCATCGAGTCGCAGGCACGCGGCCGCACTGGCCTAGACGGCTTCGGCAACCGTGGCCCTGTCGCAGCCGGCGGCACGCTGGGCGCCTGGATCTCCCGCGGACGGCTGGTCGGCACTAACGAGGAAGCGCGGTCCGGAGCGAAGAAGGTCTCGCTGTCACCCGCTGCCCGGCGGATCCTGCTGCGGCTGCCCGGTAACCGCCAGCCCTATACACGCACGCTGCCCGGCCTCGGCGAGTACCGGCTCATTGCCATTCCCGGCCATGAGGCCGACGTGCACATAACCGGGCTGCCCCTGGCCGAGCTGAACTCCACGATCACCCGCCTGGAACGCATCGAGATGGTGGTCTTCGGCGCCGCGCTGCTGGTGACCGGGCTAGCCGTCTTCGGCGTCGTCCGCCTGTCCTTGCGCCCGCTGCGCAAGATCACCACCACGGCCAACCAGGTCACCCAGCTTCCCCTGGCCAGCGGGGACGTGAACCTGTCCCACCGGGTGCCCGACGCCGACCGCAGGACCGAAGTCGGCCAGCTGGGGTCGGCGTTCAACCGGATGCTTGGCCACGTCGAAAACGCGCTCGACCGCCGGCAGGCCAGCGAAAACCAGCTGCGCCAGTTCATCGCCGACGCGAGCCATGAGCTGCGCACCCCGATCGCCGGCATCCGCGGCTACGCTGAACTCGGCCTGCGCGCCCCGGAGAACTCCGACCACGCGCTGCGCCGCGTGCAAGCCGCGGCGCAGCGGATGGGCCGGCTGGTCGATGACCTGCTGCTGCTCGCCCGGCTCGACGCCGGCCGTGCACTCGCCGACGAGCCGGTCGACCTCACCCGGCTGGCGCTCGAGGCCACCAACGACGCGCGGGTAGCCGGGCCCGCCCACCAGTGGATCCTCGACCTGCCCGGCCAGCCGGTCACCCTCCGCGGTGACGAGCACCGGCTGTACCAGGTGCTCGCCAACCTGCTCGCCAACGCGCGCACCCACACCCCGCCCGGCAGCACGGTTACCGCCAAGCTGAAATGCGGCCAGGACGGCCTGGTCACCATGACCGTTACCGACGACGGACCGGGCATCCCCGCCCAGCTGCATCCCACGATCTTCGAGCGATTCGTCCGCAGCGACACTGCCCGTACCCACGCCGAGGGAAACACCGGACTCGGACTGGCCATCGTCCACGGTATCGTCACCGCGCACCACGGCCGCGTCACCCTGTCCAGCCAGCCAGGCCGGACAACCTTCACCGTCCAGCTGCCAGCCGGCCCGTCAGCACGGGCAGGGGCCGGCTGGCAGCTGGACCAGGAATTACATAACGCCGTGATTCTGGAGGGTGATCAGCCCCCCGGAACCGGATTGGGGCAGGCCCTAGTCAGCAAAATATCCTGTCAGCTCAGGAATCACGCACCCAGCTGTTCCGGCTGCCGCCAGATTCCTACCGCTGGCTGCCATTACCCGGTTGCCCCCCAGGGTGGAACTGGATTCGACTGACGGACGCCGGGCGCGCCGCGATAACGTCGCTGGCCTGCCCGGGGGCGCCTGGCGGAGATGATCCTGACTGACTTCCAGCCAGGCAGCGGCTCGCAATGGACCCCCGACGGCCTGCTCCGTGGTCACTCACTGGTCGCACCAGCCTGGAACCTCCCCGCGCTGGCATCCCGACGGGCGGCCGATGAGCAGGAAGACGCCGGGCATGCGCCGGGTAACACCGTTACCTGGGGCTGGCGGAGAGTCTTGGTGCACCTGGCGGCGGCCGCCGCACCGGGATGATCACCTAATTTCCCCTCATGTGCGTGCAGTGATGCGACGGCGACGCGGAAGGCGATGCCGACGGTGACGACGACGCTGTCGCCGTCGACGTGGACGCCGCATGTGACGCCCCAGGCGAGGCGGCCAGCGCCACGCCGGTCGCACCGGCACCGATGCCGGCCGCAAGGACTGCGGTAAAGATAAGGCGCCGCACCCGGCCGTTTGTAGTGGATGCCATTTTGCTCCCTCCTTTCTCCGGTCTAGCATCGCGGCCGGATCTGGCCGCTAGCCGAGGCATTGCTCTCAACCGACTCTGAGACACGCGGGCCGACTGGGTGCCAGTCAGGGCAGCCAGGGACCCCGCCACCGCGGCTGCGTGATCGCTCACGGTCTGAACATGGAGGCCGGACTCCCCGTCGCTGATGAGCGCATCCTTGAATGGCTTGACGTAGGGATGATTACTCGCTTCGGGCAGCAACTCCCGCCCCGTCGGATTGATCACCGTGATCGTTGCCGCCTGCGCCTGATCGGCCAGCGGAGGTGCGATACGGGCGGCCGCACTAGCCCCAGAGCCCAAGGCTGGCACCCATGCCCGGGGTCGGCGCACCACTCCGGCTACCCGCCGGGCACCGTCCCCGGTGCCCACATCATTGAACTGGAGCAGGACCATCGATGTGTACCAGGCAGCCGAACCGATGAGCACCGCTGCCGCGCCGACGACGTCACCAAGCCGTTCAGCCTCGAAGAGGTGCTCGCCCGGCTCCGCGGCCTGCTGCGCAGGGCCGGGATCGGCCGCTCCCGCGGTGAGATCCAGCTGGCCGTGGACGACTTGACCATGGACGAGGACGCCAGGGAGGTGCGCCGCGGCGGCGACCTGATCGAGCTGACCGCCACCGAGTTCGAGCTGCTGCGGTTCCTCATGCGAAACCCTCGGCGCATGCTGTCCGAGGCGCAGATCCTGGACCGGGTATGGAAATACGACTTCGGCGGCTAGGCGCATGTGGTCGAGCTGTACATCAGCTACCTGCGCAAGAAGATCGACGCCGACCGCGAGCCGCTGATCCACACGGTCCGCGGAGTCGGGTACGTGCTCAAGCCGACCAGCTGATGAACCGGCGTGTGATGACCTGATGACCAGCTTCCCGACACGGTGGGGGAGCCGCCTGGGCGTGGCACCACGTCGGTGGCTGGCCCGCCGCACCCTGCGCGGCAGGCTGATCACCGGCCTGGTGACGCTGCTCGCGCTGGCCTGTGCGACCGTCGGCCTCGCGACGGGGTGCTGTCCCGCACCCGCTCTCGCAGCTCGATTACCAGCTGAGTGAAGCGGGAGGGCGTTACGCAGCGTGCATGGAGGCGGCTAGCGGTGGAGATGGGGCTGGCCCCCCCAAGCCGACCGCGGCGAGTTGCAACACAATCACGGGCCTGGCAACGGCACGTCGGGGCCCGGCTGAAGAACGGCGTCGTCACGAGCCAGGGCATCATCAATGGGAAGTCCGACCTGTCGGCCGCTGACAAAGCCGCACTGGCCCGGCCGACGGCCGACGGCAGGTATTACACCATGGGCCTGAGTTCGCTCCACGGGGACTACCAGCTGAGGGCGGTCCGCAGCCACGACGGCGACGTGCTCATCACCGGCCTCCCGCTGGCGGGGATGGACTTGACGCTGTACCGGGTGGAATTGGCGGAACTCATCGCATTCTCAGCGGCCTGCTGATTGCGGGCTGCGCCGGCACCGGATTCGTGCGGCTTTCGCTGTGCCCGCTCCGCCGGGTGGCAGCCGCCGTCACCCGAGTGACCAAGCTCCCGCTGGCCAGCGGCAGTGTCCCGCTGACCGAACGGGTGCCGACGCCAATCCGCGGACCGAGGTGGGCCAGGTCGGCGCCGCGTCCAACCGGATGCTGCAGCACGTCGAGGCGGCCCTGGCCAGGCGTGCTGCGAGCGAGGCGCGGTTGCGCCGGTTCGCCGCGGACGCGAGTCACGACCTGCGCACCCCACCGTCAGCCATCCGGGGCTACGCGGAGCTTGCCCGCCGCCACCCGGGCCCGTTCCGCCGACATCAAGCGCGCTCTGGACCGGGTGGAGTCGGAGTCCGCCCGGATGAGCCTGCTCGTCGACGAGCTTCTGCTGCTTGCCCAGCTCGATGCGGGCCGACCTCTGGCCAGGGAGCCGGTCGATTTCACCCGGCTGGCCATCGACGCCACCAGCGACGCGCAGGTGGCCGCAAGATCACCGCTGGCTGCTCGAGCTGCCCGATGAGCCGGTCATGGTGCTGAGTGACGAGCACCGACTGCACCAGGTGCTCGCCAGCCTGCTGAGCAAGGCCGCCAAAGCACACTCCTCCGGGCACAACCGTCACCGTCGCCCTGGCTCTCGCGCTGGGAAAAGCTGGCCCGGGAAGGGCTGGCACAGTACAGCTGAGCGTGGCCGACGATGGCCCGGGATCCCGTCCGACCTTCAGTCCACGCTGTTCGAGCGTTTCGTCCGGGCGGCCAGATCCCGGTCCCGCGCGGCCGGCAGCACCGGCCTGGGCCCGGCCATCGGGGATGCCGTCACGGCGGGGCACGGCGGCAGCGTGGATCTCACCAGCGGGCCGGGCGGACTCGTTTTGTCATCACGCTCCCCCGCCTAGACCCGCCCGGCCCTCAGCCCTCGCCCAGGCAGCCCCGTACCCAAGCAGACATCCGCTCGCCCCAGCGCTCCGCTTCATAGCAATCGCAGAGAGTGATCACAGTCCGGCCGCAGCCCCACTGGTCATCGTGGGAGCATGACACCGCCGCACTCCCTGCTTGATCACGAAGCCCAGGCGCTCCAGGGCTATCGCCCGCCTCAGGTGGAGATCGTGATACCGGTTCGCGATGAAGAACGGGGCCTCGCCCGGAGCGTACGGCGCCTGCTGCGCTACCTGCGCACCAGGTTCCCGTTCCCGTCGCGGGTCATCATCGCGGACAACGGCAGCACCGACCGGACCTGGGTGGTAGCGGCCGCACTGGAGCAGGAGTTCGCCGAAGTGCGTGCCGTCAGGCTGGAGGAACCTGGCCGCGGCCGGGGGCTGCGCACCCTGTGGTCGGCCAGCGATGCCGACGTCCTCGCCTACATGGACGTGGACCTGTCGACCGACCTGAACGCGCTGCTGCCGCTGGTCGCGCCGCTGCTCTCCGGGCACAGCGATCTCGCCATCGGAACACGGCTGGCGCGAGGCGCGCGGGTGATCCGCGGCCCGCGCCGCGAGGTCATTTCCCGCTGCTACAACGTGCTGCTGCACGCCACGCTCGGCGCGCGCTTCTCCGATGCGCAATGTGGCTTCAAGGCGATCCGTGTGGATAAGGCAAGGCTCCTGCTGCCGCTGACCAGGGACACCGCGTGGTTTTTCGACACGGAACTGCTCATTCTGGCCGAACGCGCCGGGCTGCGTATCCACGAGGTCCCGGTGGACTGGGTCGACGACAGCGATTCGCGCGTCGATATCCTCGCCACCGCGCGCGCTGACCTGCGTGGGATCGCCCGGATGGCCTGGGGACTTTCCCGGGACACGATCCAGGTGCCCAGCCTCCGCGACGCCTCGCCCGGACAGGCCCCGGCCGCGGCGCGCGGCGTCGACCTGCCTGGGCAGGTGCTGCGGTTCATCGCGGTCGGCGTGGCGAGCACGCTCGCTTACCTGCTTGTCTATCTCGGTTTGCGCGGTTTCATGGCGGCGCAGGCAGCCAACGCGGTCAGTCTGCTGGTCACGGCCGTCGGCAGCACCGCGGTCAACCTCCGGTTCACCTTCGGCATTCGGGGACGCGCGGACTCCACCCGGCATCAGGCCCGCGGCCTCATCGCCTTCGGCACGGGGCTGCTGCTCACGTCGGCCGCACTGGACGCACTGCACATGATCTCGCCGCGGCCATCCCGCACGGCCGAGGTGACGGTCCTGCTCATCGCCAACCTCGCGGCCACCGTGGTCCGGTTCGTCCTCTACCGGCGCTGGGTGTTCCGCCGCAAGGCTCCGCCAGCGACGAGCCAGCCGGCCATCGCGTCGGCCAACACCCGGCCGGTCGACCTGCAGCCGAGCCCGAGCACTCTCCTGCAACCAACAGGAACCGACCGATGAGCGCCATCACCACTGACCCATGCGAGATCCGCAGAGCGGCCCACGCCCGCGGCAGTGGCATGCCGCGGTTCCTGCGCGGCCCGGACACGGACCCGCGCTGGGCCAGGCCGACCCTGCTCTCGTTGCTGGCACTCACCGCGCTGCTGTACATGGTCTTCCTCGACCGGAACGGCTGGGGGAACGACTTTTACGGTGCCGCGGTGCAGGCGGGCACCAAGAGCTGGAAGGCGTTCTTCTTCGGCTCGTTCGACTCCTCGAACTTCATCACCGTGGACAAGACACCCGCATCGCTGTGGGTCATCGAACTCTCGGCCCGGGTGTTCGGCCTCAACTACTGGAGCGTGCTGGCACCGCAGGCCCTGGAAGGGGTGGCGACCGTCGGCCTGCTCTATACCACGGTCCGGCGCTGGTCCGGCCCGGCCGCCGGGATCATCGCGGCCGGTGTCATGGCCATCACGCCGGTCGCCGTGCTGATGTTCCGGTTCGACAATCCCGACGCGCTGCTGGTGCTGCTGATGACCGCGGCCGCCTACGCGATGACCCGGGCGATCGACTCGGGCCGGACACGGTGGATCGCGCTCGCGGGCGCCCTGCTCGGGTTCGGCTTCCTCACCAAGATGCTACAGGCGTTCCTGGTGCTGCCCGCGTTCGCGCTGGTCTACCTCGTCGCCGGGCCACCGAAGCTGGGCAGGCGG
>DATCEO010000270.1:0-5508 GCA_036510065.1 Streptosporangiaceae bacterium
GCCGGGCCGCCGTTGATCCGGCTGACCACAGCGGACTCCTCCCCGGCGAGGAACCGCGGCGGCGCGCTCATCAGCTGCACCTCGGCCCGGTCCAGCCCGGCGGCGGCGCGCGCGGCCAGCGCGCTGCCCAGCTGCTGATGCAGCCCCGGATGCGGGTGGACGTAGAGGTAAGCCCTGGTTGCCCCCACTGCCTCGGCGGCGAGCTGCAGCCCGTCAAGCACCAGATGGGGAGCGATCCACAGCAGCTGCTTGTCCTTGCAGCTGGTCGGCTCGCTTTCCGCGCCGTTGCCGACGACGACCGCCCGGCGGCCGGCCTCGGCCACAGCCGTGAGCTTGCGGGCGGCGGGGAACCCGGCACCGCCGCGGCCGGTGAGCCCCGCCGCGGCGACCACCTCGATGAGCTGCCGCGCCCCACGGTAGGGCGGTGGCCCGTAGGCGTCCAGGTGGGCGTCCAGGTCCATGGCCTGCAACAGCCGGGGCAGGCCCCCGGGGCCCGTGGCGCGGCGGTCGTGCCGCGGCAGGGCGTGGGTGGCGGTCATCGCCGCGCTCCTCGCTCAGCGGCCTGGCGTCCGGCGGCGGAACCGGCAGCCGCGTCGTCGAGCGCGGTGATGACACGCCGGAAGCGGGGGACCGCGGTCGTCGAGCGGCGCAGCCGTACGACCACCGCGCCCGCCACGGCGGCCAGGCAGGCCACGGTGACCGTCAGCAGCCAGCCGGACTGCAGGTCGGTGCTGGATCCGATGCTGTGCACGACGGCGACCGGGTACAGCCCGTAGGACAGCCAGTGCACCGCGCGCCAGGCCCGGCGCGGGATCCGGGAACGGACCAGGCTGGTCACCAGGACCACGGCCAGCAGGTCCAGGCTGACCGCGCCCAGCCCGAGCCAGAACGGCTCATAACTGGATACGAACGGGATGATCGTCGCGGCCAGGCTAATGCTCACGTAGCTGTCGGCGACCGCACTCAGCACGTGGACGGCCAGGAACAGCACCGCGATCAGGGACAGGTTGCGGTGTAGCCCGGTCACGGCGAACCTCGGCAGCCCAGGCAGCCGTCCCTGCCGGTTGACAGTGATTCCCAAGACGACCGCGGCGGACAGCAGCACCAGCGAGATGATCCCGGTCGCCCGGCTCGCGTACCACAACGCGGTGCTCGCGGTGATGGCGCTCATGACGGGTCCTCCGCCGGCCAGCCGCCGGTGGTGGTCACGGCGCCGCCGGCGGTGACCAGCCGCGCCGCCAGGCCGAGCCCGGACAACCACGCCGGGGCCGCCAGGCCGCGGATGATCGCCGCCGTGCTCGCGATGTTGGCGTCCAGCGCTGTGGCCGCCGCCACCGAGACCGTGCGCCACACGGGCGGCGCGGGCAGCCCGCTGCGCGGGTCAAGGATGTGATGCAGCACGTCCCCGCCACGCCGCCAGCGCCGGGCGGTGGTGCTGGAGGTCGCCAGCCCGCCTTTATGGATCGCCACGACGACTGAGGATTCCGGGGCGGGATCCCCGGGATCACCGGTGACGTCCTGCACCCTGACCGGCCACCCGCCAGCGGGTGCCTCCCCGGGGACGCAGATGTCGCCGCCAAGGCTGACCAGGATGCCACAGCCAAGTTCCGCCGCCAGCCTAACAGCCGCCTGGTCAGCCGCCCAGGCCTTCGCGGTGGCGCCCAGGTCCAGGCACACGCCCGCCGGCACGGTCAGCGTCCGGGCTTCCTCGTCCAGCACGATGTCCCGCCAGCTGGCCACGCGCCGGACGGTGACGCCGCGCACCGGCCCGTCTGGCGGCAGCAGCGAGAAGTCTCGGTCGTAGCCGGCCGCCGCCATGGCCAGGCCGACGGTCGGGTCCACGTCACCGCCGGTCAGCGCCGCGCCGCGCACCGCCGCGCCGACCGCGCCGGCGAGCACCGGGCTCACCACGACAGGGCGGCCGGCCGCGCCGGACAGCCGGCTCAGCTCCGAGTCCGGGCGGAACCGGCTGCACGCCGCGTCCAGTGCGGCGAGATATGCCTTGAGCAGCGCCTGGCCGCGGTCAAGCGCGGACGGATCGGTGACGACCAGCCGGATCCCCGTCCCGATCGCAGGCCAGCTGGCCGCGGCCAGCGGGACATCCAGTACCGCGGTCATCACGAGCCCCCCGACGTGGCCGCGGCCGGGCTCGACGTTTTCGTCGGGGCCGCCGACTTCCCTGGCGAGGCGGAGCTCTTCTTGGACGCCGAAGCGCTGGCCGTGCCCGTAGTGTGATGCGCCGCACCGGGCAACGCCACCGCGACGCCGGCCGCTCCCCCGACGCTCAGCACGGCAATGCCGACGGACACCCCGGCGAGCCGGGCCATGCCGCGCCGGCGCACCGCCTCGGCCGACTCATCCGGCTGCGGCTTCCTGATCATCACCGGGTCTCCCATCGGTTGGCGAGGTTGTTAGGCACAGCCTGCCCGGGCCGGCTGGGGAACTGATCGGCCCGGGTTCTGCCAAGCCTCTGAGCGTGGGTAACCTGCGGACTTGCTGAGCGTGGGTAACCAGCGGGAGCGAGCGGGGAGCCGAGTTAGCGGCGCGGTGCGCCCACGATCGAGGCGCGGAACCGCCGCCCGCTGCGCGACGCGGGTCCACCCGGCCTGCGACTCGGGTGAGCCGGTAAGAGCCGGGTCACCAGCGCAAACGAGGGTGATCACGCTGGTGAGACTAGGGATCTGGTACCGGCCGGTGTAACGGAAGTCATCATCGCCAAAGCCCAGGGCTATAGCCCCGGGACCGCCGCGCAGCACGTCCGCGACAGCGGCGGCCATGGAGCCGCTACCCAGCCACCCACAGGGCTGGCCGACAGCACGATCTGCATGACACCAACCACCTGGGCCGACAGCAATTTCCTGACCGCGGTGAGGTCAATGCCTGGAGTTCAACTCAGTTCCTCGAGATATTGACCGCGAAGTCCTTGAGTTGGCCGCCGCGCCGCCGCCGATGAGCAGGTCGGTGACGCTGTGCTGTCAACACGTCTGGACCGCCTTGCGGGTCAGCACATCGGCACCCGCCTCCTGGAAAGAAGTCCAGCATGCCGTCGTGATACTTCCCGCCGGGCGCAGCGGTACGGCGTCAGGCGCAAGTGCGCGGCGGCCAGTCAGCGACCGCGTAGAGGCAACGGCCAGGAAGCGCTCGGCAGACCGTAGGCGCCTATCCGGGCAGCGGCCGGGCTCGTCTACAGGCTGGCAGCCGACATTCGGATCAACGCCACACCATGGCAACAGAAGGCGGGCGAGCCAGCCATGAGCACGATCTACGACAAGCAGGTAACTGAGGAACCGGCCCAGCCATCCTCACCCCCAGGCCCCGGCGGCCCCGGTGGCATTAACAATGAACGAGGCGGCGGGTTCCGGCGGCCACGCCGCCGCCGGGCGCTGGCCGCTGCCGCGGCGGCGATCATCATCGCGGCGGCCGGGGGCGGGATCGCCTACGCCGCATCCAGCGGACCGGTCACGCTGACGACCGCGCAGATCACTGCCAAGACCGACCCCGGCGTGGTCGACGTGGTCTCTACCCTCAGCAACGGCACCGCGGACGGCACCGGGATCGTGCTGACCTCCACCGGCGAGGTGCTGACCAATAACCACGTGATCGAGGGCGCCACCTCGATCACGGTCACCGATGTGGGCAACGGCCGCACCTACACGGCGGTGGTGGTCGGGTACGACACCAAAAACGACATCGCCGTGCTGCAACTCCAGCACGCCTCCGGGCTCAAGACGGTGACCGTGGACGATTCATCGGCCGTCAAGGTCGGCGACACGGTGGTCGGCATCGGCAACGCCGGCGGCCGCGGCGGCCGCCCGGCCGCCGCGGCCGGCAAGGTCACCGCGCTGGGGCAGACCATAGGCGCCAGCGACCAGGCCTCCGGCACCACTGAGCAGCTGACCGGGATGATCCGCACCAACGCGAACATCCAGGCCGGGGACTCCGGCGGGCCGCTGGTGAACAGCCAGGGCCAGGTGATCGGCATCGACACCGCCGGATCATCCAGCTACCAGCTCGGCTCCCAGCAGGCCCAGACGCAGGCCTACACGATCCCGATCAACAAGGCCGTCTCGATCGCTGATCAGATCGAGGCCGGCAAGTCCTCCGCCACCGTGCACGTCGGCGCCACCGCCTTCCTCGGCGTGGAAGTGCAGTCCACCGCCCCCGGCGCCCAGGTCGGCATGCCCGGCAGCACCAGCACCGGCGTGACCATCGCCGGGGTGGTGTCCGGGTCACCCGCCGCCAAGGCTGGCCTGCAAGCCGGCGACCAGATCACCTCCGTCGGCGGCCACAAGGTCACCTCGTCCACGGACATCCAAGGCGCCCTGGAGGGCTACCACCCCGGCGGCAAGATCAGCATCAGCTGGCTGGACCAGGCAGGCCAGACCCACACCGCCACCGTGACTCTGGCCGCCGGCCCGGCCGCCTGACCATCCGCCCCGGACGGGGGAAGACTCGAGATGAGAACCACCGAAGCACACCTGTACCCGATGCACGCGGGCCGGGACAGTGGCCACCCGGGAATGTCTGCGGAACTGTTCACAGCCAGGTATTTCCAGCACGCCGCGCACGTCCGCGGCACCGGCCGCGACGATCCGCCCCTCGACTGGCGGCTGATCCAGGACGCCGAAGCCAACGCCTGGGAGATCGCCACCCACGCCCGCGGGCCGGCCCGCCAGCCGCCCGAATCCCGGATACCAGGCGGACGCGACGGCGAGGGGCCCTGGCCGGCGGATCGGTGCGGACGGGCCAGAGCCGGAAAGCCGCAACAGATCCCGCGGCGCTACCGCGCCGGGCAATGCGGGGCCACAGCAACGAAGGCCTGCAGGCAACTGCAGTCCGTAACTGCGGAAGCAGGTCATGAAGAACCAGATGCTGCCAGGCATTGCGCTGACCATCGTGACAGCCGCAGCGACATGGCACCCGCCCAGGGCGGGGAAGGACCGGACGGGTGCGGTTTCAGGGACAGCCGCCACTGGACGACCGCCGTCCAGGCTGGTGCTCGCCGGCGAAACGGCGCTGGGCACCGTGACGCCTGATGATCGTGAGCCTCACCCCGCCGCTGCTGCGACTACCGCCGTGCATAGCACGGCGGGCTATGAAACGGGAGACGAGCAGCCGGGCACCATGACGCGGCCAGGCAGTGTTGCGTTGGCCGATCGCAGCGGGCGGGAGATTGGTGCGATGACGTCCTCGGGCTCGTCTTCGGTGTTCGCTGGCTTCCGGTTCCCGCGGGCGGTGATCGCGGTCGCGGTCCGCTGGTACCTGCGGTACGGGCTGTCCTACCGGGACGTTGAGGAGCTGCTCGCCGAGCGCGGCGTCACCGTCGACCACGTCACGGTCTATCGCTGGGTCCAGCGGTTCACTCCCGAGTTCATCGAGGCTGCCCGGCTGTGCCGTCATGTTCCGGGTGACCGGTGGTTCGTCGATGAGACTTACGTCAAGGTCGCCGGCCGGTGGACCTACCTGTACCGGGCGATCGACCAGCATGGCCAGGTCATCGACGTGCTG
>DATCEO010000271.1:0-39488 GCA_036510065.1 Streptosporangiaceae bacterium
GGCAGCGGCGGTGTCTGCGGCGCGGGCGGCGGCGCGGCGGGCGGCGCGCAGCACGGCGGCGCGGATGCCCCGGCCGGTGCCGGTCCAGCCAGTCCCGCTGGTGGCGGCGGCATTGATGAGGGTGGCGGCGGGGATGGTGACCGTGACCCGGCCGGTGACGCCGGGCGGGCGGCCGGGGTTGTCGCACAGCCGCCCCCGCCGGACCGCTCCACGGCGATGGCATGGCCGGCGGGGTTGGTGAGGATGACGCGCCACTGGGCGGCGGGGTTGGATATGGCCAGGACGGCGAGGGGAAGTGCCTGGGCGGTGCTGACGGGTCCGAGGCGGCCGAGGGCGGCGGGGGCGCCGGTGAGGGCCGCCCTGGAGATGGTCAGGTCGAGCAGCCCGGCCGCGGGGCGGCGGGTTGTCCCGTCCGGGTCGCCGGGGCTGGCGGGGGCGGGCGGGGTGGGCCAGGCGGGGTCGGGGTGGCGGCGCGGTTGGCCGCCGAGGAACGGGGGGATCTCGGCCAGGGTGTCCGGCAGCGGCGGCCAGGCCGGGAGCACGCTGCCGTCGTAGTCGCCGTCGGGGTCGTCCCAGGGATCACCAGGACCGGGCGCGGGCGCGCAGGCACCGCCGTCGTCGTGATCGGGGGCGTCGGTCAGCGGCGGCGCCTCACCGGGGTCTCCAGGCGGGTGCCCGCCCGGCGGCCCGCCATCCTTCGATCCACCATCGGGCGGCACGGCACCCGGCGGCCCGCAGCCGGGAGGCTTGGCGTCGGGGCGTCGGCCCGGCCGCGGCGCCCGGCCCGGCCGGCCGCCCCGCGGCGGGCGGTCACCAGCGAGGTCCGGCGGCCGTCGCCCCCGCCAGGCCTGCCGCCCGGCCGGCCGCCCCGACCGCCGCCCCCAGGATCACCACCACGGCCGCCGCCACCATCCGGGCCGCCGCCGCTACCAGGCCCGCCGCCGCTACCGGGGTCGCCGGGCTCGGGTGAGATGCCGGGGTCGGGGGGTGCGCCGGGCGGGGCGGGGGTGAGCGGGAGGGTGCCCAGGACCAGGCCGGCCAGCGCCACCGCGCGCAGCAGCCCGATCCCGCCCCCGGCCCCGGAAGCTTTCATCCCGGCCGCGATCGCGGTCAGCCGGGCCATCATCGCCGCGCCCAGCACCCCCGGCAGGTTCGAGGCGACCAGCGACGCCGTCCCGACCTCGTCGGGGTGCAGGCTCACGGCGGCCTGCCGCTCAGCGTTCTGCCGCCGCTCGTCGGCGCCCTCCGGGTCCGCCCGCAGCACGGCGCGGCGTAAGGCGGCCCGCAGCTGCCCCGTCGTCTGCCCCCCGGCGGCGGGGAGCACCAGGGCCTGCACCGCCCGGGCGTCCTCATCAGTCAGCGGGCCGGCGGCCTCGGCGATCAGCCTCGCCCGGCCCAGGTCAATCACCCCCGCCGCCAGCGCCGCGCCGGTCTCGGCCAGCCGCCAGGCCAGCTCCACGCCCAGCCGCGTCCACCACGACGCCCCGGACTGCGACATCCGGAGCGCCAGTGACACCTCACACGCCGCCCCCGCCGTCACCCGGTCCGGGCGGCCCTGGCCACCCACGTCCGCGCGGGCATCGCGCGCCGCGGTCCGCGACGCGATCGCCGCCACCGCGGCCAGCTCCCCGGCCAGCGCCCACGACGCCACCCGCCGGTACGCCGCCGCGATGCCCGGCAGGTCCCAGTCCGAGAACTCCGCCGGGTCCGCGTTCCCCAGCCACGCCGCCAGCCCCGGCCCCGCCGGCAGATGCTCGGCGATCACCCCGGTCAGGTCCCTTTCCGGCCCCGCCCCCACGCACTCCAGCTATTCCGCCAGCGACACCTCCTGATCACCAGGGTCCTCATCACCGGCAGCACCGATCGCCGCCAGCACCCCGGGCAAATCAAGCTCGAACGACCAGCACAACCCCTCCGACGACCCTCCAGGCTGCCCGGCGTACCCGGCCCGGCCGAGACCTGGATTGCTGGTGCGCGGTTCGCCTTCAGGCACCGGGTTGTCGGGCTGGCCTGGCATGCGGATCACCTCACAGCTGGCTGGCTTCCTGTTACTTCCCTGGTTGCTTCCTGTCTTCGATAAGCGTAGCGACCCCTACTGACATTTTGCCCCTAACTTCGAACACCTGAGCTATCCGCGTAGAAGCCGCGGCGAATAGTCGTCACGACGTAGCAGCCGTAGCGGCGCTGGGGAAGTGACTGGCGGCCTCTTCTACGCAGCGACTTATCGATGAGTAGCTGGGCGCGGCAGCCCGACCGGGTTCGGGTAGGGCACTACCGCCGCGCAGGCCTCCGCGATCGGGATGAGTGACTCGGCCAGTTCTGCGGTTCTCACGCGGCCCAGCCGGAGCCATGGCCGGGCCGCCGCCCGGTCGGTGGCCTCCTCGACGGCCTGGTGTACTGCCAGGCCCGCAGCCGTCGCCACGCCGCCAGAATCCAGCCAGCCCCGGTCGCGAAGCCGGTCGGCCGCCTGGTTCCAGGCCTCGTCGCTCCAGCCGCGGACGGACTGCAGCCGCTCGCGAGCACGGGCCAGCCCGCCATCGGTCGGACTCCCGCCATCGGTCGGACCCCGGCCATCGGTCGGACCCCGCCATTCGCACCCGCGCCCCCCGCACCAACCGAATTGCCTCCCGCACCTGCCTCCGCCGCATCCATCTCCGCGGCGCGCGCCGCATCAACCGCCGTCCGCAGCACGAGCGCCTCGCAGCCATCGACGCTCGCAGCGACCAGGGCGGCCACGTGTCCGTCGCCGCGGTGCTCACGCAGCACGGTAGCCGCCCACCACAGCCGGGCGAATGGATCGGCGGGGACTGGCTGCGCGGCGTTGGGGCCGCCGAGCGGGCGGCCAGCGGCGTCAAGATCCTCGGTCGCCGCCAGCAGCAGGTCAGCGGCGGCCCGCACCACGCCCGGAGCGCCCGGGTCGGCCACATCGCCCCGATCACTCGGCGCAGGCTGCCCGGCCGATCCTTCTATCAGCGCTCGCAGAGCCGCCACCGCGCCCGCCTGGCGGACCCGCAGCGCCTCGCTCGGCGTGACGAGCTCCCAGATCGCCGGGAGCGCCCGGTGCACGAACGACGGCGCGAAGCTGCAGAACGTCGCGATGACGAGCGGGGCATCGACCACGCCGAGCGGGGCGGCGCGTCCGGCGAAGTAGCCGCGCCAGAATCCGCGCAGCCCGGCGGCCTCGAACGCTTTCCGGGCCTCGGGAGCGAAGTTAGGTCACCACGTGTACAGGCTCGTAGAGCGTCCACATCCGCCGGGCGGTTACCCAAGAGTCCTCCATGGGCGGCATTATTCAGGCCCCGATCCCTCTGCTCCACCAGCCGCCCAGCACCCCCACCCCGCCCAGTCCGGCGCCCCGGCGGTGTCTACCTCCCAGACCGAGCAAGACGCGAGCATCGAAGGCGAGATATCACCCATGAGCAAGCCGCCCGTCTTGGAGGTGTCCGTGCGCATCGCGGCGGCGCCCGAGGACGTATTTCCGTACTTCACCGATCCAGCACGGCACGTCGGATGGATGGGCAGCGAGGCGGAGCTGGAGCCGGTCCCCGGCGGTGCGTACTGCCTGCGGATGGGCGACGGGTTCGGGGTCTCCGGCACCTTCCAGGAGATCGACTCGCCCCGTCGCCTGTCCGTGACCTGGGGCTGGGCCCCCGGCGCGGGTCAGGCAGTGCTCGGCGACGACCACGCGCGCGATGACGATCTCCCGCCGGGCAGCACCCGCGTGGTGGTGCTGCTCGAGGCGCAGGACGGCGGCAGCCGCCTGACGTTGCAGCACCATGAGCTGCCGACCGATGAGCTGCGGGAGGGCCACCGGGTGGCCTGGGAGACCTACCTCGCCCGCCTCGCCGTCCGAGCCGCGGGCGGCGATCCGGGCCCGGACCCGCACAGCGGGTCAGTCGGGGATGGTGCGCGGAAGGCCGAATCGTGACAGCACGGCGGGCTCAAAGCGGGTCATCGCGCAGATCTTGCCCGCCGCCAGCGTGAGCACCAGCAGCCCGGCGGCGTGGGCGATCCGGGCCTGCGGGTCCCGGACGTAGAAGCCGAACGCGAGCTGCCCGTTAGCCCTGGTCGGAATGAGCCGGTAGCGCCGATCCTGCCGGAAGGCGATGGCGGTCAGGAACCGGCCCGCCAGCTCGGCGCCCTGGTACTCCAGCGGCAGCGGAGGCATGGTCAGCCAGACATCCTCGGTGAGCAGCGCGACGAGGTCGTCGACCGCGCCGGTCTCGTAGGCCCGGGTGAGCCGGGTGACGAGTTCCCGCGCCTGCGCCGAGTCCGGCGACGCGGGCGGCTGCGCCAGCCCGGATGGCGGGAGCCGGCGCCGCAGGGAGGCACGGGCGCGCTTGAGCGCGCTGGTCACCGATTCCTCGCTGCTGTCCAGGATGCTGGCCGCCTCCCGCGTGCGGAAGCCGAGGACGTCACGCAGGATGAGCACGGCGCGCTGGCGCGGCGGCAGCAGCTGCAGGGCGGTGACGAAGGCGAGGGAGATGGCCTCCCCGGCCTCGTACCGCGCCTCCGGGCCGGGCGCGCTGTCAGCAAGCCCTTCCAGGAGGCCGTCCGGGTACGGCTCGAGCCAGGGCACGTCGCAGAGCCGGCTGGGCTCCGGCGGATCGAGACCGGGCGCGATCGAGCGCGGGCCGGGGCGATGGCGGGCGGACCGCAGCGCGTTCAGGCAGCGACTGGTGGCCACCCGGTAGAGCCAGGTCCGCATCGAGGCGCGTCCCTCGAAACCGCTCAGCCCCCGCCAGGCCGCCAGCAGAGTCTCCTGCAGCGCATCCTCGGCGTCCTGCGCTGAGCCGAGGATCCGGTAGCAGTGCAGCTGCAGCTCGTGCCGGTGCGGCTCGATGAGCTGGCGGAACGCCTCCCCGTCGCCGGCCCGGGCCTGTTCGAGCAGGTCGGTGGTCACCACGCCATCCTCCCATCACCTCTTCCTGCAAGCCGTCCCCGCGCGGGGAGCAGAGGTGGTCACCAGGACAGACCCCCGCCGCCCCGGGAACTGGGCGCCCGCCCCCCGGCCATTCCCGCGGGCCCCCGGTGTCTGTACCGGATAGCTGAGGCCGGCACCGGGCCGGCCGCCACAGTGAGGAGCACACGATGTCGACATACCTGCTTACCTACCGGATGCCCGAGAGCTACGCGCCAGGCGGGGCGGACGTCAGGGCGGCCTGGAACGCGTGGTTCGAGAGCCTGGGCGCCAGCCTCATCGACCGGGGCAATCCGGTCTTCGAGTCCCGCCCGCTCGGCGAGTGCGGGACCGGCACCCAGCCCGGCGGTTACTCGCTGATCGCCGCCGACGACCTCGACACGGCCGTCCGGCTGGCCGGGGGCTGCCCGGGGCTGCGCGACGGCGCCGGCGTCGAGGTGGGCGTTATCACGGAACTGAACCGCGGTCCGCACCCGCTGGATGTCGTGGAATAACGGTCCAGGGCGCCCGTCCCGCGTGACCGGCCCGGGCCGGCCCGGAATAGCCGGGCCGGCCGGGGTGCTATCGCGGTCGCGGCCCGCCGGCGGGGCTAACGGCGGGGCCGATTGCGCGGGCGGAAGTATTTACGGCACAATGATGTTGTGAAAAGCATGGGACTGGATGACGCGACCGCCCGCACCCCTGAGGGTGCCAGGGCCAGCGTGACGCCTGCCCCCATAGCCATGCCGGCGGCGGTGCCGACCGAGCGGGGCACCAGGGGCGCCGTCGCGCGGCTGATCCTGGAGAACGGCCCGGTCACGGCGGCCGGTCTGTCGGCCCGGCTGGGCCTGACCCCGGCGGCTGTCCGCCGGCACCTGGACAACCTGCTGGCCGACGGCATGATCGAGACGAAGATCTCCCGCACCTACGGGAACCGGGGCCGCGGCCGCCCGGCGCGGATGTTCGCGATCACCGACGCCGGGCGCTCGGCGTTCGTGCACGCGTACGACGACCTGGCCAGCAACGCACTGCGGTTCATCGCGCAGGCGGCCGGGCCGGAGGCGGTCGCGCAGTTCGCCCGGCAGCAGGTCTCCGAGCTGGAGCGCCGGTATCGCCCCGCGGTTGACGCCGCCGCACCGGGCCAGCGCGTTCAGGCGCTGGCCGAGGCGCTGTCGGCCGACGGCTACGCGGCCGGCGCCAGTGGCGCCCCGGCGGCCGGCGGGGGAGAGCAGCTGTGCCAGCATCACTGCCCGGTGGCGCACGTCGCCGCGCAGTACCCCGAACTTTGCGAGGCGGAGACCGAAGCCTTCGGCCGCCTGCTCGGCACGCCCGTGCAGCGCCTCGCGACGATTGCTCACGGCGACGGGATCTGCACCACGCACGTCACCGCGCCGGGGCTAGGGCACCATCGCAACATCGACACCAAGTCCGGAGGAGCCTCCGCATGACGACTACCGCACACCCCGAGCTAGAGGGGCTGGAGCGTTACAAGTTCGGCTGGGCCGACTCAGACGTGGCCGGTGCCGGTGCGCGCCGTGGCCTGTCCGAGGACGTCGTCCGGGACATCTCGGCCAAGAAGAACGAGCCGGAGTGGATGCTGGACCTGCGGCTGAAGGGCCTGAAGCTGTTCCGCCGCAAGCCGATGCCGACCTGGGGCTCTGACCTGTCCGGGATCGACTTCGAGAACATCAAGTACTTCGTGCGGTCGACGGAGAAGCAGGCCGCCACCTGGGACGAGCTGCCCGCGGACATCAAGAGCACCTACGACAGGCTGGGCATCCCCGAGGCCGAGAAGCAGCGGCTCATCGCGGGCGTCGCGGCCCAGTACGAGTCGGAGGTCGTCTACCACAAGATCCGCGAGGACCTGGAGGAGAAGGGCGTCATCTTCCAGGACACCGACACGGCCCTGCGCGAGCACGAGGACCTGTTCCGGGAGTACTTCGCCACGGTGATCCCGGTCGGCGACAACAAGTTCGCCGCGCTGAACACCGCGGTCTGGTCGGGCGGCAGCTTCATCTACGTGCCCAAGGGCGTCGACGTGGAGATCCCGCTGCAGGCCTACTTCCGGATCAACACCGAGAACATGGGCCAGTTCGAGCGGACGCTGATCATCGTCGACGAGGGCGCGAACGTGCACTACGTCGAGGGCTGCACCGCACCGATCTACTCCTCCGACTCGCTGCACTCGGCGGTCGTGGAGATCATCGTGAAGGCCGGCGGCCACTGCCGGTACACCACGATCCAGAACTGGTCGGCCAACGTCTACAACCTGGTCACCAAGCGTGCCGTCGCCCAGGAGGGCGCGAGCATGGAGTGGGTGGACGGGAACATCGGGTCCAAGGTCACGATGAAGTACCCGGCCGTTTACCTGATGGGCGAGCACGCCAGGGGCGAGACCCTGTCGGTGGCGTTCGCCGGGCCGGGCCAGCACCAGGACGCCGGGGCCAAGATGGTGCACTGCGCGCCGAACACGTCCTCGACGATCGTGTCCAAGTCGGTGGCCCGCGCCGGCGGCCGCACCTCCTACCGCGGCCTGGTCCAGGTGCGCGAGGGCGCCGAGCACTCCAAGTCCACGGTCAAGTGCGACGCGCTGCTGGTGGACGCCGTCAGCCGCAGCGACACCTACCCCTACGTCGACGTCCGCGAGGACGACGTGGAGATGGGGCACGAGGCCACGGTCTCCAAGATCTCCGAGGACCAGCTGTTCTACCTGATGAGCCGGGGCATGACCGAGGACGAGGCGATGGCCACCATCGTCCGCGGCTTCGTGGAGCCCATCGCGCGCGAGCTGCCGATGGAATACGCACTGGAGCTCAACCGGCTGATCGAGCTGCAGATGGAAGGAAGCGTCGGCTGATGTCGGTCCCTCAGGGGGCGCTGGGGGGTCGTCCCTCCAAGCCAGGATTGCAGGGGGCCGTCGAGTCGTCGGCCCCCGTCTCACGCCTGCACGAGCGGCGGTCGTTCGACCCGGCCGACTTCGGCGTGCCCGGCGGGCGCGAGGAGGAGTGGCGGTTCACGCCGCTGCGCCGCCTGCGCGGCCTGCACACCGACGCCGTTCCGGGCGACGGGAAGGTAACGGTCGAGGTCGAGGCCGCGCCTGGCGTCCTGGCCGAGACGGTCGACCGGGATGACCCCCGGCTCGGCGCGTCGTTCGTGCCGGCCGACCGGGTGAGTGCCCGGGCCTGGTCCTCGTTCACCGAGGCCACGGTGGTCACGGTGCCGGCCGAGGTGGAGAGCAGCGAGCCGACGTGGATCGCCGTGCGCGGCGAGAACGCGGTCGGCGCCGCCTTCGGACATCTCGTGATCGAGGTGCAGCCGAACGCCCGGGCCGTCGTGGTGCTGGAGCACACCGGCTCGGCCACCTACGCGGACAACGTCGAGCTGGTGGTGAGGGACGGCGGGTCGCTGGCCGTGGTCAGCCTGCAGGAATGGGCCGACGACGCGGTGCACCTGTCGCACCATCACGTGCAGCTGGGCCGGGACGCGACGATCACCCACACGGCCGTGACGCTGGGCGGCAGCCTGGTCCGGCTCGCCCCCACGGTGCAATACGCCGGCCCGGGCGGAGACGCAGAGCTGCGCGGGCTGTACTTCGCCGACGCTGGCCAGCACCTGGAGCACCGGCTGTTCGTCGATCACACCGAGCGCAACTGCCGCAGCCGGGTGTCCTACAAGGGCGCCCTGCGGGGCCAGGACGCGCACGCGGTGTGGATCGGCGATGTCGCGATCCGGGCCGAGGCGGTCGGGACCGACACCTACGAGTACAACCGGAACCTCGTCCTCAGCGACGGCACCCGGGTCGACTCGGTGCCCAACCTGGAGATCCTGACCGGCGAGGTCGTCGGCGCCGGGCATGCCAGCGCCAGCGGCCGCCTGGAGGACCAGCACCTGTTCTACCTGATGGCTCGCGGCATCCCGTTCGAGGAGGCCCGGCGCCTGGTCATCGAGGGCTTCTTCGGCGAGCTGATCGGGCAGATCGAGGTGCCCGAGCTGCGGGACCGGGTCAGCGCCGCGATCGAGCGGGAGCTGACGGTGGCGTCCCCGCCGGCCGGGACAGGCCTGGTGCGCGCCGATGGCTGAGTTCGCCCGCGCCTGCGCGCTGTCGGACCTCCCGGCGGAGGGAGCGCTCGGCGTCCAGATCGGCGAGGTGCCGGTGGCGATCGTCCGGGCCGAGGGCGAGATCTACGCGCTGCACGACGTGTGCTCGCACGAAGAGGTCCCGCTGTCCGAGGGCGACGTGTACGACCACACCGTGGAGTGCTGGCTGCACGGCTCGTGCTTCGACCTGCGCACCGGGAAGCCCACCGGGCCCCCGGCCACGCAGCCGGTGGCTACCTATCCAGTCAAGACCGACGGCGACGACGTCTACGTCTCGCTGCCCTGAGCCCCTTAAACAACCTGAGCTTCAAACTACGGAGCTTCAATCTACGGAGAGACGATGTCCACCCTAGAGATCCGTGACTTGCACGCCAGCGTGACGGATGCGGCCGGCGAGGCCCGTGAGGTGCTGCGCGGCGTGAACCTGACGGTATCCGCCGGCGAGACGCACGCGATCATGGGGCCGAACGGGTCGGGCAAGACCACGCTGGCCTATGCGATCGCGGGCCACCCCCGGTACCAGGTCACCCAGGGCTCGATCACGCTGGACGGCGAGGACGTCCTGTCGATGAGCGTGGACGCCCGGGCCCGGGCCGGCCTGTTCCTGGCCATGCAGTACCCGGTCGAGGTGCCCGGCGTATCGGTGGCCAACTTCCTGCGCACCGCGGTCACCGCGGTGCGCGGCGAGGCACCCAAGCTGCGCACGTTCGTCAAGGAGATGAACGCGGCGATGGAGGACCTGGCCATGGACCCGGCGTTCGCCCAGCGCAACCTCAACGAGGGCTTCTCCGGCGGCGAGAAGAAGCGGCACGAGATCCTGCAGCTGCAGCTGCTCGACCCCAAGATCGCGATCCTGGACGAGACCGACTCCGGGCTGGACATCGACGCCCTGCGCATCGTCTCGGCCGGGATCAACAAGTTCCGTGAGAACTCCGAGCACGGCGTGCTGCTGATCACCCACTACACGCGGATCCTGCGGTACGTGCAGCCGGACTTCGTGCACGTGTTCGTAGGCGGCCGGATCGTCGAGGAGGGCGGCTCCGGGCTGGCCGAGGAGCTCGAGTCGAGCGGCTACGAGCGCTTCCTGACTGCGGGCGCGACGGCATGACGGCCGCCGGGGAGGTCACCACGGCGGGCGAGCTGGACACCGACGCCATCCGGGCTGACTTCCCGATCCTCGGCCGGGCGGTTCGCGGCGGGAACCCGCTGATCTACCTGGACTCCGGCGCCACCTCGCAGAAGCCGCGCCAGGTGCTCGACGCCGAGCGCGACTTCTACACCATGCATAACTCGGCGGCGCATCGCGGCGCTCACCTGCTGGGCGAGGAAGCGACGGACGCCTACGAGGGCGCCCGGGTTCGGGTGGCCGACTTCATCGGCGCCGACCCCGGCGAGATCATCTTCACCAAGAGCGCGACCGAGGCACTGAACCTGGTGGCGTACGCGATGAGCAACGCCGCCACCGCGGGGCCCGAGGCGGCCCGCTTCCGGGTCGGCCCCGGCGACGAGGTGCTGGTCACGGAGATGGAGCACCACGCCAACCTGGTGCCCTGGCAGCAGCTGTGCCTGCGCACCGGCGCCACGCTGCGCTGGTTCGGCGTAACCCCCGATGGCCGCCTGGACCTCAGCAACGCCAGCGAGCTGATCACCGACCGGACGCGGCTCCTGGCGGTGACGCATCAGTCCAACGTCACCGGCGTTATCCCGCCGGTGGCGGAGATCGCCCGGCTGGCTCATGCCCGCGGCGCGCTGGTCGTGGCGGACGGCGCGCAGTCGGTCCCGCACCGGCCCGTGGACGTGACCGAGCTCGGGGCGGACTTCCTGGCCTTCTCCGCGCACAAGATGCTCGGCCCCTCGGGCATCGGCGTGCTGTGGGGGCGGCGCGAGCTGCTGGAGGCCATGCCGCCGTATGTCTCCGGCGGGTCGATGATCGAGGTCGTCCGGATGGAGGGCTCGACGTTCCTGCCGCCGCCGGAGCGGTTCGAGGCGGGCGTGCCCCCGGCCGCGCAGGCCGTCGGGCTCGCCGCGGCCTGCGACTACCTGGACGGACTGGGCATGGACCGGGTGGCGGCGCACGAGGAGGAACTGACCTCCCGCGCCCTGGAGGCGGTGGCGGCCATCCCCGGCCTGCGCGTGCTCGGCCCGCTCACGACGGCCGACCGCGGCGGTGCGCTGTCCTTCGTGGTCGACGGCATCCACCCGCACGACGTGGGCCAAGTGCTGGACGAGCTCGGGATCGCGGTGCGGACCGGGCACCACTGCGCGTGGCCGCTGCACCGGGCGCTGGGCGTCCAGGCCAGCACGCGGGCGACGTTCTACCTCTACAACACCCTCGACGAGGTCGACGCGCTGGCTGACGGCATCCGCAAGGCGCAGAAGTTCTTCGGGACGGCGTCATGACCCCTGGCCGGAGCGCCGGAACGGTGCTGACCGGAACGGGGCTGACCGGAACGGGGCTGACCGGAACAGGGCTGACCGGAACAGGGCTGACCGGAACAGTGGCGGGGGCGCGCTTGTTGTGGCCGGTGTGATGCAGCTCGAGTCCATGTACCAGGAGATCATCCTGGACCACTACCGTCATCCGCACCACAAGGGCCTGCGGGATCCCTTCGATGCGGAGGTTCACCACGTCAACCCGACCTGCGGGGACGAGGTCACGCTGCGCGTGACGCTGAAGGACGCGGCGGGCGAGGCGGCCGTGGCTGACGTCTCCTACGAGTCGCTCGGCTGCTCGATCAGCCAGGCCAGCACGTCGATGCTGACCGACATGGTGATCGGCAAGACCGTGGCCGAGGCGATGGACATCAACGGGGAGTTCCTGCGGCTCATGCAGTCCCGCGGCGAGACTGAGCCGGACGAGGACGTGCTGGGCGACGCGGTCGCCTTCGAGGGCGTCTCGAAGTACCCGGCCCGGATCAAGTGCGCGCTGCTGGGCTGGATGGCCTGGAAGGACGCGACCGCCCGCGCGCTGGCGGACGCCGCCACAGGATCTGCCGGCGGCAGCGAGCAGACCGACAGGGAGCAGCCATGACTGATCAGAGCACGGAACTGAGCGAGACGGCGCAGACGGCGCAGACGGCCGAGACGGCCCAGGTGGCCGAGACGGTGGGACCTGGCGGTCAGCTGACCCCGGAGACCGAGGACCTGCTCGAGGCGCTGCGGGACGTCGTCGACCCGGAGCTGGGCGTGAACGTCGTCGACCTGGGACTGGTCTATGGCGTCTCGGTGGACGAGGGCCGGATGGCCACCATCGACATGACCCTGACCAGCGCCGCCTGCCCGCTGACCGACGTCATCGAGGACCAGACCAGGGACGCCCTGGAAGGGCTCGTGGCCGATTTCCGGATCAACTGGGTCTGGATGCCGCCGTGGGGCCCGGACAAGATCACCGACGACGGCCGCGAGCAGCTGCGGGCCCTGGGATTCAACGTCTGATCCCGCCGGCTATGCTCGGGTCCATCATGACTGGCGTGCTGCTCCTTCGCGGCCGCGGCGAGGCCCGGTAATCAGCCGGTCGGCTCCTCGTCGCGGGACGTAGTACTGCGCCGACCGGTTCCACCGGTCACCACAGTCCAGGAGCAGTATTCATGAGCATCCCGCATTCGCAGCGCCCCTCAGGCATGCCTTACCGCCGCTATGGCGCCTTTCCCGCCGTCGACCTCCCCGACCGGCGCTGGCCAGCCGCCACCATCACGACCGCGCCGCGGTGGCTGTCGACCGACCTCCGGGACGGCAACCAGGCCCTGATCGACCCGATGAACACCGCCCGCAAACAGGCGATGTTCGAGCTGCTGGTCCGGATGGGCTACAAGGAGATCGAGGTCGGCTTCCCGGCGGCCAGCCAGACGGACTTCGACTTCATCCGCGGCCTGATCGAGAGCGGATCGATCCCGGCTGACGTGCGGATCTCGGTGCTGACCCAGGCCCGGGACGAGCTGATCGAGCGCACCGTACAGTCGCTGGTGGGCACGCCGCAGGCCACGGTGCACCTCTACAACGCGGCGGCCCCGATCTTCCGCAATGTCGTGTTCGGCTGGGACGGCGACGGCCGTGAGCAGTGCAAGGCGGTAGCGGTCCAGGGCACCCAGGCGGTGATGAAGTTCGCCGAGACCTACCTGGCGGGCACCGACTTCGGCTACGAGTACTCGCCCGAGATCTTCATGGACACCGAGCTGGACTTCGCGCTGGAGATCTGCGAGGGCGTCATGGACGCCTGGCAGCCGGGGCCTGACCGCGAGATCGTGATCAACCTGCCCTGCACGGTCGAGCGCTCGACGCCGAACGTCTATGCCGACCAGATCGAGTGGATGAGCCGGAACCTGACCCGGCGCGAGCACATCGCGCTGTCGGTGCACACCCACAACGACCGGGGCACGGCGACGGCCGACGCCGAGCTGGCCGTGCTGGCCGGCGCGCAGCGCGTGGAAGGCTGCCTGTTCGGTAACGGCGAGCGGTCCGGCAACGTGGACCTGGTGACGCTGGGCCTCAACCTGTACAGCCGGGGCATCGACCCCATGATCGACTTCAGCGACATCGACGAGATCCGCCGCACGGTGGAGTACTGCAACCGGATCGGCGTGCACGAGCGGCACCCCTACGCCGGTGACCTGGTCTATACCTCGTTCTCCGGGTCGCACCAGGACGCGATCAAGAAGGGGTTCGACCACCTGGACCGAGTCGCCGCGCAGACCGGCAAGCCGGTCAGCGAGCTGCCCTGGTACATGCCCTACCTGCCGATCGACCCCAAGGACGTCGGCCGGTCCTACGAGGCGGTCATCCGGGTCAACTCGCAGTCCGGCAAGGGCGGCGTGGCCTACATCATGAAGTCCGATCACCACCTCGACCTGCCGCGCCGGCTCCAGATCGAGTTCAGCCACGTGGTCCAGCGGCACACCGACAACGAGGGCGGCGAGGTCGACGCGGCGCAGATGTGGGACTTCTTCGCGGCTGAGTACCTCTCCGGCGGACCGTTCGACCTGACCAGCTTCAGCTCGACCAGCGACGCCGGGACCGAGCGCATCGCCGCCACCGTCCGGGCGTTCGGGGTCGAGCACAGCCTGACCGGGGTCGGCAACGGGCCCATCGCCGCGTTCTGCCAGGCCCTGTCCGCGATCGACCTGGGCCTGGGCGGCGTCAGCGTGCGCGTGCTGGACTACGCCGAGCACGCGCTGACGGCCGGCCGCGACGCCGAGGCGGCCGCCTACCTGGAGATCGAAGTAGGCGACCGGGTGCTGTGGGGCGTCGGGATCAGCGAGTCGATCGTGCGGGCCTCGCTGCGCGCGGTCATCAGCGCGCTGAACCGGGCCGCGCGTACTCCGGCCGCGTGACCGGGACCGGCGGGCGGGCTCAGGCGGCGCGCAGCTCCAGCTCGGGAGCGTAGCGGCCGGTCAGCGCGGCCACGTTCATCGCGACGCGCCGGGCCAGGGCCCGCTGGCCGGCCGGCCTGGTGGCGGCGGTGCCCCGCCAGGCGGCCAGCGCAGGCTCGGCCAGCGCCCGGCCGAACGAGAAGGTCAGCGGCCACAGCAGCGCATGCGGCTGGAGGGCGGCCAGGTTGGCGGTGGCCTGCTCCGGGCGCTGGCCACCGGACAGGAAGGCCACGCCGCCCAGGGTGGCCGGCAGGCTGGCCAGCGTCGCGATCGTGGCCTCGGCGACCTGGTCTGGCGGGGCCCGGTCGCCGGACTGGCCGCCGGGCAGCGCCATGCTGGACTTGAGCACCGTGGCCCCGAACGCGACGTCATAGTCCTGCAGGGCCGTCATGACCTCCAGCAGCACGAGCGAGGTCACCGTCTGGCACTGGGCCAGCGAGTGCGGCCCGTCCATCAGCACCTCGGGCTCGACCAGCGGGACCAGCCCGGCGTGCTGGCAGTCGGCGGCGAAGCGGGCCAGCGCCTGGGCGTTGGCCCGCAGCGCCACGGCCGACGGCATGCCGAGGCCGATCCGCAGCACCGCCCGCCACGTGGCGAAGGCGGCGCCGCGGCGGGCGAAGTCCTGCAGCCGCGGCGGCAGGCCGTCCAGCCCCTCGGTCACCACCTCGCCCTGGCAGCCGGCCAGCGGCCGGGTGCCGGCGTCCGCCTTGATGCCGGGCAGCATGCCGGCCCGCCTGATCGCGGCGGGAAACGAGGTCCGGTCGGCCAGTCGCTGCCCGAAGGTCTCCTCGCAGAGGATCACCCCGCTGATCCCGCCGGCCAGCGCCGGGGTGGTCACCAGCAGCTCGCGGTAGGCCAGCCTGCTGGCCGCGGTCGGCTCGAGGCCGGCCGCCGCCAGGCGCGCCGACATGGTGGCGATGCTCTCGTCGGCGGCCAGGATGCCCTGGCCGGGGGCGACGAGCGCCGCCGCGATGGCGGTGAGGTCCCTCATGGGCCGGCTCCCTCCGAAGGGGCTGCAGGTCCCGAACGTAACGGAGCCGCCGGCGGGCGGCTTCCCCCCAGCCGGTGAAGTCGCGGGTGATCTGGGCCCGGCTACCCGGCTTCACCCGCGGGCTCACCGTCTGGGGGGAAGCGCCGCCGCCCGGCGGCGGCTTACGGTCATTGTGGTCGGCCACCTCTGCCGCCCGCCAGGAGGTAGCGTGACCGCCCATAAGTCGATCAGGCTGCAGCGCAGCCAGGCCGTCCGGCCGGGCCGCCGTCCCGTCATGCTGGCCATCGCCGGCGACAGCGCGGCGGGCAAGACCACGCTGACGCGCGGGATCGCTGACGCGCTCGGCCCGGACCGGGCCACCGCCATCTGCGTGGACGATTACCACCGTTATGACCGGGCGGAGCGAGCGGGCCTCGACATCACCGTGCTGAACCCCGCGTGCAACTACATCGAGGTGATGGAGCAGCACCTGCAGCTCCTGGCCCTCGGCCGGCCCGTGCTCAAGCCCGTCTACGACCACGCGACCGGCCAGCTGAGCCGGCCGGTCCTGGTCGAGCCGCGCGAGTTCGTGCTCGTGGAAGGGCTGCTGCCGCTGCACAGCAAGCTGGCCAGGGCCTGTTTCGACATCACGGTGTACCTGGACCCGCCGGAGGAGATCAGGCGCAGCTGGAAACTGCGCCGCGACACCGCCGAGCGCGGGTACACGCCCGAGCAGGTGCTGGCGGAGCTGAACCGGCGGGAGCCTGAGTCGGCGGCCTATATCCGGCCGCAGCGTCAGTGGGCCGACATCTGCGTGCAGTTCGCCCCCATCGCGGGCCGCCCGGCCGGCGAGAGCTCGGTGCTGTCGGCCGAGCTGCTGCTCCGGCCGACGGCCCGGCACCCCGACCTGTCCGGGGTGCTGACCGACGACGACCGGCGCACCGTCCATCTCAAGCTGATCCGGGACGCCGACGGCCGGCCGGTCGACGCGCTGCACATCCACGGCTACGCGCCGCGGGAGGACGCCCGGATCGTGGAGAAGGCCATCTGGGCCCAGCTGTCGCGCCGGCATGGCGCCGCGATGCCCGAGACGCTCGGCGAGCTGGCCGACGGCCGCAGCGAGCCGCTGGCGATCGCGCAGCTGCTGCTGGTCTGGCACCTGCTGGAGGCCCTGGAGTGACGGTCGCCGGCGTGACCGGCGGGCCGCCTGGTCAGGCGCCCGCGGCTGGGTACCTTTCAGGTATGAGTTCCGGTGCCGCGGCGCTGCCCGTCAGGCTGGTGATCGTTGATGATCACCAGATGGTGCTCGACGGCCTGCAGGCGATGCTCCGGCCCTACCGCGAGCAGGTCGAGGTGGTGGGGGAGTCCAGCGACGCCCGGGCGGCCGCGGAGCTCGTCAGCGCCCTGCAGCCGGACGCGGTCTTGCTGGACGTGCGCCTGCGCGGCACCAGCGGGCTGGACCTGTGCACCGAGATCCTGTCCCGGGTGCCGGGCTGCAAGGTGGTCTTCCTGACCGTCTACGACGATGAGCAGTACCTGTTCCAGGCCCTCCGGGTCGGGGCGTCCGGTTTCCTGCTCAAGCGCATCCGCGGCGGGGAGCTGGTCGACCACCTGGCGCGCATCTGCGAGGGCGAGGTGCTCATCGATCCCGCGCTGGCCGGGCGGGTCGCGCTGTCGGCGGCCCGGCTGCGCAGCGGCGAGTTCTGGCCCGGCGCCCACCTGGGCCTCACGCACCGGGAGAGCGAGGTGCTCGCGCTGCAGGTGGCGGGGCTGACCAACCGGGCCATCGCGGCCAAGCTGGTGGTCAGCGAGGAGACCGTGAAGACTCATTCCCGCGGCGTCTACCGCAAGCTGGGCGTATCCGACCGGGCCGGCGCCGTGGCCGCCGCCCTGCGCGAGGGAGTGTTCCGCTGAGCCCGGCCGCCGGCACCGGCCCGGAGCGCGAGGTCCGGCTGCTGACCCGGGTCATCGAGACAATCTCGGCCGGCCTGGACCTCGACCTGATGCTGCGCGGCGTCACGCGGCTGGTCACGGAGACGACGGACACGGACGTCTGCTTCGTGCACCTGCTGGATGAGAGCGGCGGGCGGCTCCGCCTGCGCGGGGCGACGCCGCCATTCGACTCGATGGTCGGCAAGGTCGAGCTCGAGGCCGGGGAGGGCATCGCCGGCTGGGTGGCCACGCACGGCGAGCCGGTGGTGATCGTGGACAACAAGACCGCCGACTCGCGCTACCGCTACATTCCCGCGCTGCGCGGCGAGGACTACACCTCGATGGTCTCGGTCCCCGTCGTGACGCCGCTCGGCCATCTGGTCGGCGTCCTCAACGTGCACACCAGGACGCGGCGGGAATTCGCGCCCTCCGACGTCCATATGCTCCGCTCGGTGGCCGGCCTGGTGGCCGGAGCCATCGAGAACGCCCGGCTGCATCACCGGCTGGCCGAGCGCGAGGAGGCGCTGGAGCAGTTCGCGGAGCAGACGATGGAGTGGCAGGAGCACGAGAGCAGGCGGCTGGCGGCCGAGATCCACGACGGCATCAGCCAGCGGATCGTCAGCCTGTTCTTTCACCTGTCCGCCGCCGCGGACGCCATTCCCGGCGAGCCGGACGTCGCCGCCGACCAGGTGGCCCGGGCTCAGGATCTGGCCTCGGCCGCGCTGGACGAGACCCGGACGGCCATCGCGGGGCTGCGCCCGACGGTGCTCGACGACCTGGGCCTGGCCGCCAGCCTGGAGAGCCTGGGGAACTCGTTCCCGCCCCTGGAGGTGCGGGTCGACGCCGTCGAGTGCGCCATCCCCGAGCACATCGAGATGGCCGTCTACCGGACGGCGCAGGAGGCCCTGCAGAACGCGGCCAAGCACGCCGACGCCAGCTGCGTCCGGGTCCGGCTGTTGGCTGGCGCCGACCGGGTGGTGCTGGAGGTCACCGACGACGGGAAGGGGATGGCCGGCGCCGCCGAGCAGGCCGCGGAGGCCGGCCTGGGCGTCCGGCCCACCGGGTTCGGGCTGTCGGGCATGCGCAAGCGAGCCGAGCTGCTGGGCGGGCACCTGGTGATCTCCAGCGTGCCGGGCCGCGGCACGACCGTCACGCTGACGGTGCCGCTGAGTCAGCCCGAGGTACTGGATCCGGTGCCGCAGCCAGCCCGCCGCTGAAGACCCGGCTGCCGCGCACGTCGGCCGCGCTCAGCTCCATCAGGTCGGCCCGGCTGACCTGGCCGCCGGCGGTCACCAGTCGCCGGGCTTGCCGCAGCCGCAGCCGGTCGATGGCGTTGCGCATGCTCCGCGCGTTGGCGAAGCGCGGCTGGCTCATCCGCAGCCCGACGTACTCGCTGAAGGCCGCCGCGGCAGCGGGCGTCAGCCGGTACTGCTCCTTGTCCAGCATCAGCTCCGCTATCTGGATCAGCTCGGTCACGCTGAAGTCCGGGAAGTCGATGTGGTGGGCGATCCGCGAGGCCATGCCGGGGTTGGACCGGAAGAACACGTTCATCCGGTCGGCGTAGCCCGCCAGGATGACCACCAGGTCGGCCCGGTGCTCCTCCATGAACTGGAGCAGGATCTCGATGCACTCCTGGCCGTAGTCGCGCTCGTTGTCCGGCCGGTACAGGTAGTACGCCTCGTCGATCAGCAGCACTCCGCCCAGGGCACGCTTGAGCACCTCCTTGGTCTTGGGCGCCGTATGGCCGACGTACTGCCCGACCAGGTCGTCGCGGGTCACGCTGACCAGGTGGCCGCGCCGCAGGTAGCCCAGCTCGGCCAGCAGCCTGCCCATGTGCGTGGCCAGGGTGGTCTTGCCGGTGCCGGGGCTGCCGGTGAAGCACATGTGCAGGCTGGGCCGGGCGCTGCTCAGCCCGAACTGGCCCCGCAGCCGGTCGACCAGCAGCAGTGCCGCGATCTCCCGGACCCGGTCCTTGACCGGCGTCAGGCCGACGAAGTCACGGTCCAGCTCGCCGAGCAGGGCGGGGATGTGCAGCGCCTGCCGCTCCCGGGTGATGTCCACGGTGTCGTCGGGTCCCAGGATCTCCGGCTCCGCCGGGTCCTCCGCCGCGGCGGGCCGCTGCATCCCGAAGCCCGCGGCCGGGGCGCCGGCCGGCCTGGTCATCAGTGGCCGGCGGGGTAGCGCTCGCCCTGCGGCCGGTCGGTGGCATAGGCGTGCAGGCTGTAGCGCACCTGGCGGCCGCGGGTCTCCTGGCGCTCGAGCCGGAAGCCCGGCTCCGCTGCCGGACGGCCGACGATGAAGCTGAGCGCGGTAGTCTGCCGGCCCAGGCGCGCGTCGTAGGCGGCCAGCCGCACGTAGTGACCGGGGTGGGCGGCGCGGCAGGCAGCCACCTCCGCCATCGCCGCCGCGCCGTCGCCGACGTCGAACATCGGCAGGTCCCACATCTCCCAGTACACGTTGCGCGGATGCGGGTTGTCGGTGAACTCGATGGCGATCGACCAGCCCTGGCTGACCGCGTACTGCGCCTGCGCCTCGATCTCGGCGTCGGTGAGGTCGGGCAGGAAGGAGAATGTTCCCTGAGTAACGCGCATGAGCAGGCTCCTGAACCTATCGGGAGAGAGTGATCTAGCGAGACGGCGTGACGACCAGGTCCGGGGTGTCGGTCGCCTCGTAGTTGAAGGAGATGGCGCCCCAGGTGTCCAGGGCGACCTGGAGCTCCCGTGAGTGCTTGGCCGCGGCGGCCAGGATGTCGTCGCCCTCGGCGCGGAAGTCGCGGCCCTCGTTGCGGGCCTTGATCATGGCCTCGACGGCGATCCGGTTGGCCGTGGCCCCCGCGGCGATTCCCATCGGATGACCGATCGTTCCGCCGCCGAACTGCAGGATGACGTCCTCGCCCAGGTAGCCCAGGAGCTGGGCCATCTGCCCGGCGTGGATGCCGCCCGAGGCCACCGGCATGGTGCCGGGCATCGAGCCCCATTCCTGCTCGAAGTAGATCCCGCGGGACAGGTCGAGCGGGATGGTCTGCTCGCGCAGCGTGTCGTAGTAGCCCGCGACCATGGCCGGATCGCCTTCTAGCTTCCCGACCACGGTGCCCGCGTGCAGGTGGTCCACGCCTATAAGGCGGCACCACTTGGAGATGACCCGGAAGCTGACGCCGTGGGCCTTCTGCCGCGTGTAGGTGCCGTGGCCGGCCCGGTGCAGGTGCAGCAGCACGCCGTTGGCCCGGGCCCAGTTCGACATCGAGTGCAGCGCCGTGTAGCCGACGGTCAGGTCGACCATGACGATGACGCTGCCCAGCTCGCGGGCGAACTCCGCGCGCTCGTACATGTCCTCCATGGAGGCGGCCGTGACGTTGAGGTAGTGGCCCTTGACCTCGCCGGTCTGCTCGGCGGCCCGGTTGACGCCCTCCATCGCGAACAGGTACCGGTCCCGCCAGCGCATGAATGGCTGGGAGTTGATGTTCTCGTCGTCCTTGGTGAAGTCCAGGCCGCCGCGCAGCGCCTCGTAGACCACGCGGCCGTAGTTCCGGGCCGACAGCCCGAGCTTGGGCTTGGTCGTCGCCCCGAGCAGCGGGCGGCCGTACTTGTCCAGGTACTCGCGCTCCATCACGATGCCGTGCGGCGGCCCGCGGAAGGTCTTGACGTAGGAGAGCGGAATCCGCATGTCCTCCAGCCGCAGCGAGCGCAGCGCCTTGAAGCCGAAGACGTTCCCGATGATCGATGAGGTCAGGTTCGGGATCGAGCCCTCCTCGAAGAGGTCGATGTCGTAGGCGATGTAGGCGATGTACTCGCCGTCCCGGCCCGGCACGGGGTCGACGCGGTAGCACTTGGCCTGGTAGTGGTCGTAAGCGGTCAGGCGGTCGGTCCAGACCACCGTCCAGGTGGCCGTCGATGACTCGCCGGCCACCGCGGCGCCCGCCTCGTGCGGGGGCACGCCCGGCTGCGGCGTGATCCGGAACGCGGCCAGGATGTCGGTGTCCTTCGGCACGTAATCCGGCTCGTAGTACCCCATCTCCGCATAAGGGATAACGCCCGCGCTCCAGCGATCCTGTCCGGTAGCCATGCTGCCCTCCCTGTCCGGCCGGGCCGTGGTCGGCTTCAGCCGCATCACTGCCAGCATGGCCCGGCAGACAGTTCAGTGTCTAACTATTGTTTCGCGCTCACTCATAAGTCTTGCTTTATGAGTGAGCGCGGTTGCCCGCCGCCTCAAAGCCGCCCGAGCGCAGCGCCCCCTCGACCAGCCAGGCCGCCGTGGCCGTCAGTGGCCCCGGCCGGGTGACCAGGTGCCAGTCGCGGTGCAGCGGCGTGCCGGGCACGGGCAGCTCGGCCAGCCGCCCGGCGGCGGCCTCGGCCTCGATGGCATCCCGGGAGACCAGCGTGACGCCCAGGCCGACGCCCGCCGATTCCCGGATCGCGCCGTTCGAGCCGACCGTCAGCGTCAGCGGCGCGATGTCCAGATCGGCCAGCAGGGCCTGCGTCGCGGCCCGGATGCCCGATCCTGGCTCGCGCAGCAGCCAGGTCTGCCGGGCCAGCCAGGTCAGCAGGGCCTGGTCAGCGGCTGGCCCGTTGCTGGTCCCGCCGCCTGCCCGGCCGCCTGACCCGGCCCGGCCGCCTGCCCGGCCGCCTGACCCGGCCCGGCCGCCTGCCCGGCCACTTGACCCGGCCCGGCCGGGCAGGGACGGGGCGGCGACCACGACGAGCTGATGCGGCCGGACGGCCTGGACCGTCACCTCCAGGCCGGGCTGAGGCCGGCCGCCGATCAGGAGGTCGACCTGATGCTGCTCCAGCAGCGCGGTGACCCGCTCCCGGTTGCCGGCCTCGAGCAGCACGCCGACGTCGGGATGGCGGCGGCGGAAGCCGGCCAGGAGGGCGGGCACGATCTGCTCGGCCGCCGTGGTGACCGCTGCGATGCGCAGCTCGCCGTGCTCGGGGTCAGCGGCCGCGGCGGCGGCCCGCCCGGCCTCGCCCAGCAGGCCCAGGGCCCGGCGGACGTGGTCGGCGTAGGCTGCGCCGGCCGCCGTCAGCCGCAGCCCGCGCCCGTCCGGCTGCACCAGCTGGAGCGCCAGTGCTCGCTGCAGGGTGGCCAGCGACGCGGAGACGGCCGCCTGGGTCACGACCAGCTCGGCTGCCGCCGCCCGGACCGAGCCGTTGTCAGCGACGGCCAGGAAGGAGCGCAGCTGGTTCAGGGTCACCATCGGCGGGTCCTCCCTGGTGGGCGCGGACTCGGGACAGCGCCGTTACTGCGCCTGGTCACGGGCTAATAATAAGGATTCAGTTAGCTAACTTCGTTGACTCCTAAGCTATCAGCGGTCAGCGCGGCGGCTGGACCGGGCCGGCTTGCTTCGTGGCCGGCCGCGGAGCATGCTCGGTCATCGAGAGGCCGGGGGAGGTGCGCATGGCCGAGTCGGTGGCGGCCATGGAGCAGGTAGCCAGTCAGGTCAGGGCGGCCGGCCTGGCGGCTGGTCCCGGTCCGGCGGCTCCCGGTCCGGCGGCTCCCGGTCCGGCGGCTCCCGGCCCGGCGGCTCCCGGCCCGGCGGCTCCCGGTCCGGCGCCGGGAACGCGCCTAGTGCGGGGCCGGCGCAGCGGGTCAGGCGGTCGCGGGCCGGGGCGCGGGCAGCCCGACAGTGCGCTGGTAGAACGGCGCGGCGGCCGCGTCGATCCAGCGATCAATGACGTCGGGCTCGCCCTCGCCGGGAAAGGTCACGTCGATCGGCCAGCCGATGCCGCGCGGGCTGGCGGTCACCGCGTCCTGGATCGCCGCCGTGGCCGCTGTCCGGGCTGCCTCGTCGGCGGGGTCATCCAGCGCCACGGAGATCACCATGCCCTCGCCGGAGCGCTCGACCGAGAGCCAGGCCGCCGCGGCCTGCCAGGCCGCGCGCACCCCGGCCAGCCGGATCTGGATCGCGGCCAGCAGGTCGGCGGGCGGCGCGGGCAGTGGCCCGACGCTGACCAGGCGGCCGCCGACCGTGACGCGCTCGGCGGCCAGGTAGGCCACGCCCGGCGGGTAGACCGGCACGCTTTCGCTGGCGCCCGGGTTGAGGGCGATGCCCAGCGCCCTTGGCAGGCGCCGGGCCAGGTCGGCGGTCCGGACCACGGCGTGCGGCAGCACCGCCACGCGCTGGCCGGCGGCCAGCTCCTGCGTGGCGCGCACCAGCCGGGCGGCCGAGGTGTAGGCAGGCACGAACGCGCTGCCCAGATAGCGGACGGTCGGCAGGTACACCGCCGAGCCGTCGGTCACCGGGCGCCCGTCGCCGGGCAGCGGCAGCCAGAGCCGGCCCCGGCTCAGGACGTCGAGCAGCTCGCCCAGCCGGTCCGGATCAGCCACCGCGCCGGCCAGGGCCCGCTCGACGGCGTCATCCTGGTTGCCGGTGCTGATCACCACGCCGGCCTGGGCGAGGACGGCGGGGCGGCGGGTCATGACAGTGTTGTCTGCCACGACGTGGTCATCCGTGACGATGCTCAGCTCGGGTGACTCCATGTTACGGATAGTAGGCGTTCAAGAGCGGTGGGTAATGGAAAACGGGTCACCTGGCGTAACGCGCTGGCTGGACATCGCGCCCGACCGGCTGGCCGCCTGGCTGGAGTCGTTCGGGCAGCGGCACGGAACGGTCACGGCCGAGGCTGAGCCGCAGCCGCTGGCGCGCGTGGTCACCTTCCGCGCCACTGATGGCTCGGTGGCGCAGTGCCATATCCCGTTTCCGCCGCTGCCGGCGGGCGCGGCGGACGGGACTGACCACGCGGCGCTCGCCGGGCGGATCGCGGCGCACGCGTGCGCCGCGCGGGTGGTGGGCGTCCTACTGGTCCGGCTGGGCGGCTACGCGGCCGGGGTGTTCGCGGGCCCCGATCAGCAGCTGGTCGCGTCCAAGGTCGGCTCCCGGCTGGTGCACGGCCGCAGCGCGGCCGGCGGCACGTCGCAGCGACGCTTCGCGCGGCGCCGCGAGAAGCAGGCCAGCGAGGCACTCACGGCGGCCGCGAGCACCGCGGCGGCGGTCTTCGGGCCGTATGCCGGCCGCCTCGACGCGGTCGTGCTGGGCGGCGACAAGCGCGCGATGTCGGGCCTGGGCAGCGACCCGCGGCTGCGGCCCTACCTGGACCTGGCCGTGGACCGGTTCCTCACCGTGCCCGACCCGCGGCTGGCGGTGCTGCGCGGAACGCCGCGCATGTTCCGCGCCATCCAAATCCGCCTCACCGAGCCACCCCGCCCGCCAGAGCCCCGCCTCCCAGCTAGCGGCCCTGGGTGATCACGACCGTTTTACCGCGCTATGTGCGGAAAAACGGTCGTGATCACGCTGCTACAGCTTCGTGGATGGTGCAGGAGGGCCCGCAGCGACGCAGGCGGACCTGCGTGCCGCGTTGCCGCAGGATCTCGGCTACCTGACAGGCGACGAGGCATGGTCGCACGGTCACGTCCGCCCAGTTGTAGCGCAGCGTCAGGAGGCCGACGGTGGCATGCGCGTTGTCCCGATGCATATCCGCCCAGCGGTCCTCAATCGAGTGCGCGACCTGGCCGTCCAACTCGACGGCAAGGTCCGCGTCCTCGTAGAGGTTGTCCACGTAGCGAGTCCGCCGCCCAAGGACGAACTTGGCCTGCCGGCGTGCGGCCGGAAAGCCGTGGCGCCGTTCGACGGCTGTGACATAGCGCTGCTCAAGGCCGGACATCACCCCGGAGCCGATGTCGTCCAGGGCGGCGGTCAGGCCAGCTCGCCAGCGGACTTTGGGGCGGCCATCGAGGGCGGTCTGCAGTTGGCGCGTCGTCGTCAGTCGCCGGCCTACCGCGCGGCATAGCCAGCCGAACGCGTCGTCAAAGCCGGCCGCCGCCTGCGTCAGGTCAATCACTGTCTCCTCGACCCGCGTCCTCGGCGGCAGCAGGGCCGGATGCCTGGCCTGATCGAGCCGGCTAGATCGATGAACGATCGCCCCGGGGATCAGCTCGGGATGCCGGGTTACTGGCACGGTGACGTGGATCGGCTCGTCGTGGCAGTCGGCCATTCCGTGTAACTGCGCCGCGGCCTGATGACTCAGGGCTGCGCCGGTCCCGGCTCGCAGCACGACGGCCCACAGCTGAGCATCGCGGCTGGGGACGCCCGTGAAGGTGGCGTATACGCCGGTCTGCAGGCGCTGCCAGCGGCCGGCGCGCAGTTGATTCTCGATTGTGTCCGCGCTGAGCCGACAGCTCACTGCCTGGCTCCGCGATATGACACCGGACTGTTGGCTGAGCAGGTCCTGGCAGTCCGGCGGGAGATCCATGCCCATGCCAGCCAGCGTGCACTGCGGCCAGGAAGCATGTCTCTGCCGAAGTTTGCGCTGTGGATAACAGCGATCACCTTTCCAGTCTGTGAACAACCGAGGCCAATCCCGGTGATCACGACCGTTTTGCCGCGTATGGCGCGGGAAAACGGTCGTGATCATGATCTGGGGGGCTGGAGCGGCGCGGGGGGGGCGGGCGGGCAGGGCTAAAGGCTTTGGCTGGGGGTGCGGCGGCCGGGTAAACTGGGGTCATGCATCCGCTCCTGCGCTGACGGCGCACCCTGGGTGAACTCGCCCCCAGGTGAACTCTGTCCGCGTGATGCCCGCTGCGCCCGTGCTGGATCCCTCCTGACGTACTGGATCCCTGATCACGCGCGCGGCATTTCTCTGGAGCGAATTTCCCATGATCTCGGCCCACGATGTGGAGTTGCGCGCGGGTGCGCGCCTGCTGCTGGACTCGGTGTCCTTCCAGGTCGCCGCAGGTGACAAGATCGGCCTGGTCGGCCGGAACGGCGCGGGCAAGACCACCCTGGCCAGGGTGCTGGCCGGCGAGGGTCAGCCGGCCGCCGGGACCGTGAAGGTCGGCGGCACCGTCGGCTACCTGCCGCAGGACACCCGAGTCGGTGATCTGGAGGCGCTGGCCGTCGACCGGATCCTGTCGGCGCGGGGCCTGGACGCCCTGCTCGTCGGCCTGCGGGCCGCCGAGCACGAGATGGCCAGCACCGACCCGTCGCGCCGGGACGCCGCCGTCCGCCGCTACGGTCACCTGGAGGAGCGGCTCTCGGTGCTCGGCGGCTACGCGGCCGAGTCGGAGGCCGCGTCGCTGTCGGCCAGCCTCGGCCTGCCGCAGAAGGTGCTCCGGCAGCCGCTGCGCACGCTGTCGGGCGGCCAGCGGCGCCGCGTGGAACTGGCCCGGATCCTTTTCGGCGGGTCGGAGACGCTCCTGCTCGACGAGCCGACCAACCACCTAGACGCCGACTCGGTGTCCTGGCTCCGGGACCACCTGCGGTCCTTCCGCGGCGGCCTGGTCGTCATCAGTCACGACACGGCGCTGCTGGAGAAGGTGGTCAACAAGGTGTTCTACCTCGACGCCGACCGCTCCACGCTGGACGTGTACAACCTGGGCTGGAAGTCGTACCTCGACCAGCGGGAGACCGACGCGCGGCGCCGTCGCCGGGAGCGCCTGAACGCCGAGCGGCAGGCTACCGCCCTGCAGTCGCAGGCCGACAAGATGCGCGCCAAGGCCACCAAGGCCAAGGCGGCGCAGAGCATGGCCAGGCGCGCCGAGAAGCTCCTGGCGGGCGTGAGCGCCGACCGGGCGCCGGATCGGGTGGCCCGGCTGCGCTTCCCGGTCCCGGCGCACTGCGGGCGGACCCCCGTCACGGCCCGCGGCCTGACCAAGTCCTACGGCTCGCTGGAGGTCTTCACCGGCGTCGACATGGCGGTCGACAAGGGGTCGCGGGTGGTGGTTCTCGGGCTCAACGGGGCCGGCAAGACCACCCTGCTGCGGCTGCTGGCCGGAGTCGAGGAACCGGATGCTGGGGAGGTCCTGCCCGGGCACGGGCTGCGGCTGGGTTATTACGCCCAAGAGCACGAGACATTGGATAACGAGCGGACCGTTCTGGCCAGCATGCGTTCCGCCGCCCCCGACTTGACTGAGGCGGATCAGCGCGGCATCCTCGGCTCGTTCCTTTTCTCGGGTGATGATGTGGCCAAACCGGTCGGGGTCCTGTCGGGTGGCGAGAAGACCAGGCTGGCGCTCGCCCTGCTGGTCGTGTCGGGCGCGAACGTGCTGCTCCTCGACGAGCCGACGAACAACCTGGACCCGGCCAGCAGAGCCGAGATCCTCGGCGCGCTGCGTCGCTACCAGGGGGCGATTGTGCTGGTCACCCATGATGAGGGGGCCGTGGAGGCGCTCCAGCCGGAGCGCGTCGTGCTGCTTCCCGACGGCATCGAGGATGCCTGGAGCGAGGAGCTGGGGGACCTGGTGGCGCTGGCCTGAGAAAGGGCCGCCTGCCCGATCGGGTTCAGAAGCCAGATCTTTTTGCTTCCGTGTGGGTAGCCGATCCCGGGCTGATGCGTGATCATGGCGGAGATACGGTAACGCTGGGGTCACTTCAGTTCACCGGGAGGAACGCGTGACGGAGACGCTAAAGAAAGGTACCCGAGTTACTGGTGCGGACCGGACCAAGCTCGCGTCGGATCTCAAGAAGAGATACAACTCCGGCGAGAGTATTCGGTCGCTGGCCGCGTCCACCGGGCGGTCCTATGGCTTCATTCACCGGATCCTGTCGGAGAATGGGGTGACGCTGCGGGGCCGGGGCGGAGCCACCAGAGGCAAGGCGAAGGCGAAGCGCTGATACGGTCGGTCTTGTTACCCGTCAGGGGTTGGTTACACAGTCGGGCGCCGCCTGCCCTGACTCCCGGGAGGGCTGGCAGTGATGAATTCCGTGGTGGCCAGTCTCCAGGTGCCGGATCGCGCCGTTCCCGCCCTGCCTGACCCGGCCGACCTGGCCGCCCGCGGCCTGAGCGTCGAGATCAGCGACGCAGTCGCCACCGTGACGCTGAGCCGCCCCGAGCGCCGTAACGCGATGACGCCATCCATGTGGCACGGCCTGGCGGCCATCGGCGCCGGCCTGCCGGCCCAGGTGCGCGTGGTCCTGGTCCGCGGCGCCGGGCCGTCCTTCTGCGCGGGGATTGACCTGCGCCTGTTCTCCGAGCAGGGCGTGCCCGGCGAGGACCGGGTGCCGAGCGTCGCCGACCCCGGTTTCGAGGACTGGGTCGCGAGCTGCCAGGCCGGATACACCTGGCTGCGGGACCCCGCCATCGTCTCGGTGGCCGTCGTCCAGGGACACGCGATCGGCGCCGGCTGTCAGCTCGCGCTGTCCTGTGACCTGCGGGTGCTGGCGCAGGACGCCAGCCTGTGCATGAAGGAGCCGGCCCTCGGGCTGGTGCCCGACCTGACGGGGACCAAGCCACTAGTCGACATCGTCGGCCTGCCGCGGGCGCTGGAGATGTGCCTGACCGCCCGGGCCGTCGGCGCGCGCGAGGCCGCTGAGCTCCGGCTGGCCGAGCTGGTCGTGCCCAACGCCGAGCTCGACGGGGCCGTGGCTGACCTGGTGGCGGCGCTGCTGGCCACTGACGCCGCGGCGTCCCGGGCGACCAAGGCCCTGCTGACCCAGGCGGCGGCGGGCGGGACGCTGGCGGAGCAGGCCGCGGCGGAGCGCCGGGCCCAGGCCCGGCTGCTGCGCTCTAAGCTCGCGCAGTAGCAGCCCAGCGCTGTTGCAGCCGCGGGCGGCGCGGCCGGAGTGCGGCAGGCGGCGCTTCGCCGTGAGCTGACACGGGAAGATCTGGGATGCCAGATGGGTTCACCGCCGTATGTCCATGAGTAGCTGGCAGACCATGCGGTCGTTCACCCGTGACCGGTCCATCACCAGCCAGCGGCTCAAGCCGGGCAGCGTCCGCAGGATCGTGTCGTACGCCCGTCCCTACCGCGGTTCCCTGGCCCTGTTCCTGACTGCGGTGGTGCTGGACGCGGTGGTCATGGTGGCGGTGCCGCTGCTGCTCAAGGTGATCATCGATCAGGGCATCCTGGCCAAGGACACCGCCCTGGTCATCGGGCTGGCCGCGGTGGCGGCCGGGCTGGCCGTGCTGGACGCGCTGCTGACCCTGGCCCAGCGCTGGTTCTCCTCCCGGATCGGCGAGGGCCTCATCTACGACCTGCGCTCGCAGGTGTTCGAGCACGTGCAGCGGCAGCCGATCGCCTTCTTCACCCGGGCGCAGACGGGTTCCCTGGTCAGCCGGCTGAACAGTGACGTGATCGGCGCCCAGCAGGCGCTCACCTCCACGCTGTCATCGGTGGTGTCCAACGCCGTCTCGCTGGTCCTGGTCCTGATCACGATGCTCGTGCTGTCCTGGCCTGTCACCGTCATCTCGCTGCTGCTGGTCCCGCTGTTCGTCATCCCGGCCCGGCTCGTGGGCCGCCGCCTGCAGCGGCTGACCAGGGAGTCGATGCAGCTGGACGCCCAGATGGGCTCCATGATGACCGAGCGCTTCAACGTGGCCGGGGCCATGCTGGCCAAGTTGTTCGGCCGGCCGCGCGAGGAGTCCGAGGTGTTCGCGGGCCGGGCGGCCCGGGTGCGCGACATCGGCGTGGTCCAGTCCATGTACGGCAGCTCGCTGTTCATCGCGCTGAGCCTGCTCGCCTCGCTGGCCACCGCCGTGATCTACGGGGTGGGCGGGGACCTGGTCATCCGCGGCACCATCAACATCGGCACGCTGGTGGCCCTGACGCTGCTGATCGGCCGCCTCTACGGGCCCATCACCGCCCTGTCCAACGTCCAGGTCGACGTCATGACGGCGCTGGTCAGCTTCGACCGCGTGTTCGAGGTGCTGGACCTCAAGCCGCTCATCGAGGACCGGCCGGACGCGACCGCGCTGCGGCTGGCCGGGCAGGCCGGGTCGCAGCCGGGCGACCCCGCCGCCACCATCGACTTTGATCACGTGTCGTTCCGTTACCCGACCGCGGCGGAGGTGTCGCTGGCCTCCCTGGAGTCGATCGCGCTGCCGAGTCCCGAGCGGGCCGACGCGGGCCAGGGCGTGCTGCACGACATGAGCTTCCGCGCTGCCGCGGGGCAGCTGACCGCCCTGGTCGGGCCGTCCGGCGCCGGCAAGACGACCATCACCCACCTGGTGTCCCGGCTCTACGACCCGGAGGTCGGCGAGGTCCGCATCGGCGGCACCGACCTGCGGGAAGTGACTCAGGAGTCGCTGCACGACGCGGTCGGCGTGGTGACGCAGGATGCGCACATGTTCCACGACACCATCCGGGCCAACCTGCTGTATGCCCGGCCCGAGGCGTCGCCGGAGGACCTGGCCCAGGCCTGCCGAGCGGCACAGATCTGGGACCTGATCTCGGTACTGCCCGACGGGCTCGACACCGTGGTGGGGGACCGGGGCTACCGGCTGTCGGGCGGCGAGAAGCAGCGGGTGGCCCTGGCCCGGCTGCTGCTCAAGGCGCCGGCCGTGGTCGTGCTCGACGAGGCCACCGCGCACCTGGACTCTGAGTCCGAGGCCGCCGTGCAGCGCGCGCTCAAGGCGGCCCTGGCGGGCCGGACGTCGCTGGTCATCGCGCACCGCCTGTCGACGATCCGCGAGGCTGACCAGATCCTGGTCATCGAGGACGGCCGGGTTCGCGAGCGCGGGCGGCACGAGGAACTGCTCGCCGTCGACGGCCTGTACGCGGAGCTGTACCGGACTCAGTTCGCCCGCCAGGAGCCGGCCGCGCTGGCCTGACCGGCCGTCCTTCGGGGCGCCGGTGCGCCAGGGCGGCGGCCAGGCCAGCGCGGCCGTGCAGCAGGATGAGGCAGTGGACACTGAGTCGCTGGACACTGAGTCGTTCCTTGCCGTGGCCAGTGAGCTGCTGGCCGTGCCCTCGACCGCCGACCGGCCCGCGGAGCTGCGCCGGGCGCTGGAGGCCGTGCTCGGCTTCGTGGGGCCCGGCTTTACCGTCGAGCGGTTCGAATCGGGCGGCAAGCCCGGCGCGCTGGTCTACCGGGGCGCGACCCGGCCGCATTTCCGGGTCATCCTCAACGCGCACCTCGACGTGGTGCCGGCGCCGCCGGAGCAATTCCGGCCGCGCCGCGACGGCCAGCGCCTGTACGCCCGGGGAGCCCAGGACATGAAGGTGTCCGCACTGGTCGAGGCCCTGGTCTTCCGGGAGCTGGCCGCCGGGCTGGACTACCCGCTGGCGCTCCAGCTCGTGACCGACGAGGAGGTCGGCGGGCGCGACGGCACGGCGTACCAGCTTGAGCAGGGCGTCCGCGGCGACTTCGTCATCATCGGGGAGCACAGCGGGCTGCGCATCGTGACCGACTCCAAGGGCCGGGCCAGCGCCACCTTGCGGGCCGTGGGCCGCGGCGGTCACAGTGCCTACCCCTGGCAGGGTGATAACGCCCTGCTGAAGCTCCAGGCCTCCATCGGCAACGTGCTGGCTGCCTACCCGGTCCCGGCGCGGGAGGAGTGGCGGACGACCGTGAACGTCGCGCGCATTCAGACTCCCAATCAGGCCCGCAACCAGATCCCCGACCTGGCCGAAGCCTGGCTCGACATCCGCTTCCCGCCGCAGGACGCGGAGCTGAACGGCAAGACCGCCGGGGAGATCGCCGCTTACCTCGATACCTTCTGCGTGCCCGGCGTCAGCGCCGAGGTCGACCAGGCTGACCCGCCGCATCACGCTTGCCAGGACAGCCCGGAGGTCCGGCAGCTGCAGCAGGCCATCACCCGCCAGGGCTACCGCCCCGACTTCCTGCGCAAGCACGGGGCGGCCGACGGGCGGTTCTACTATCAGCGGGGCATTGACGCGGTCATCTTCGGCGTGGGCGGCGACGGGATTCACGGGGCCGACGAGTACGTCGACATCGACACCATCGCGCCGTACTACCGCGCGCTCAGCGAGTTTCTGCGCGGCCTGGACCCTGGGGCCGTGTCCCCCCGCTGACCCGCCCCCCCGCTGACCGGTGAGCCCGGCGGCGGTCAGCTGCCGTAGCCCACCCGGCGCAGTTCCTGCCCGGCGATCTTCTCGATCTGAGTCAGCTGCGCGGCGCTGAGCAGCCGCCGCCAGCCGCCGGGCTCGATCGCCGGCGGCCCGGTCTGCGGCCCGGCCGGCCGGTCCCGGTCGCGCGGGGCTATCGGGTTCATCGGCGCCCCGATGAACTCCGAGATAGCGGCGGTGGACCCGCCCGGGTGCTTGATCATCTGCTCGTAGCGGAGTGTCGTCAGCTGCTCAGCGTCCAGGCTGCTGCGCAGCCGGGCCATCTTGCGCACCGAGCCGCGCCAGCGCATCGCGCATTTTCCGGCCGGCGACAGCCCCGGCCAGGCGGCCAGGTCCTGCTCGGTCTCGATGCCGAAGAACGGGTTGGGAAACTCGCTCTCCAGGCTGGCGGTGCCGCGCTTGAGGAAGCTCAGCAGCTGGGCATCGCCCAGCATCGCGGCGACGACATCGCGGCCGTCCCGGATGATCTGCACGATGCGGGCGTCAGGGAAGGCGTCCACCACCGACTCGGCGCAGTACATCAGGTCCGGGGTGGCGTCGCCGTACCGGCTGATGTCGCGTTCCTGCAGGCAGGTACCGGCGCCGTTGACCCGCCCGGTCTCGCGGCACGCGGGCGAGCAGGCCAGGCAGCTGTGCGCGGACACCTGCCAGGCCTGGGCGAAGGCATCCCGCAGCACGGTCGCGGCCGCCTCGCCCCGGCCGCGCTGGATCGACGGGCTGCGCGCGAACGCGTAGACGACGCTCAGCACGCTCTGCTGGCCGATGGTGACGTGAAAGCCCGGCGACTGCTTCAGGGCACGAGCCAGCAGGTCCGCACCCGAGTACGGGGCTCCGATGATGAAGACCGGATTGCGGACCTTGCGGCCGTTAACGACCAGGATATGCGGACGGGGTGGCATGGCTACCCATCAGTGTGACATTGCCCGGGCAGCGCGGCGGCCAGTGCGATTGATCGTGATGACCGCTGGATGCGAGTGTTACAACTGCGTGGCGGCGGGGCGGCCTGCGGGCACCCGGCAGTGGTGGCCGGCGTGATTGTCCAGGTTCAGCGCGGCCTGGATCAGCGGCACGTGACTGAACGCCTGCGGGGTGTTGCCGACCTGCCGCCCGTACCGGGGGTCGTACTCCTCGCTCAGCAGCCCGAGGTCGTTGCGCAGCGCGAGCAGCCGCTCGAACAGGGCCACGGCCTCGTCGTAGTCGCCGATCAGGTGCAGCGCGTTGACGAGCCAGAAGCTGCAGGCCAGGAAGGCGCCCTCACCTCCGGTCAGGCCGTCGACTTCGGTCGTCGTGCCGGCCACGCCGGCCGAGCCGTCGCTGGCCACCGCGGCCTGGGTGTACCGGAGCACCAGCCCGTCCCGCATCAGGTCGCGCTGGATCGCCCGGACGGTCGAGACGACGCGGGGGTCGCCGGGCGGCAGGAAGCCGACCTCGACCATCAGCAGGACCGAGGCGTCCAGCTCCGAGCTGCCGTAGTACTGGGTGAAGGTGCGGCGCTCGGCGTCGTAGCCCTGATCGCAGATCTCGGCGTGAATCTGGTCCCTGATCGTGCGCCAGCGGTCGTCCGCGCCGGTCGTGGCCAGCTCGGCCACGCCGATGGCCCGGTCGAAGGCGACCCAGGCCATGATCTTGGAGTGCACGAAGTGCCGCCGCGGCCCGCGGACCTCCCAGATACCCTCATCGGGCTCGCCCCAGTGCTTCTCCAGGAACTCCAGCAACTGCCGGACCAGGGCCCAGGTGTGCCGGTCGAAACGCAGGCCGGCTTGCTTGCCGAGAGTCATCGCGTCGATGACCTCGCCGTAGACGTCGAGCTGGCGCTGGTCCACGGCGGCGTTGCCGATCCGCACGGGCACCGATCCCTCGTAGCCGGGCAGCCAGGTCGCCTCCCACTCGGCTAGCCGCCGCTCCCCGGCCACCCCGTACATGATCTGCACGTCGCGGGGACTCCCGGCCACGGTGCGCTCCAGCCACTCGCGCCAGGCCCCGGCCTCCGCCGTGTAGCCGGTCCGCAGCAGCGCCTCCAGCGTGATGGTGGCGTCGCGCAGCCAGCAGTACCGGTAGTCCCAGTTCCGCACGCCGCCGATGTCCTCGGGCAGCGATGTGGTCGGCGCGGCCACGATGCCGCCGGTCGGGGCGTAGGTCAGCGCCTTGAGGGTGATCAGCGACCGGAGCACGGCGTCGGAGTACTCGCCGTGGTAGCTGCAGCGGGCGCTCCAGCCGGTCCAGAAGGCCCGGGTCCGGGCCAGCATCTCGTCGGCATCGGCATCGGTGACCTCGGGCGCCCCGGCGTGCGAGGGCATCCAGCACAGCACGAACGGAACCCGGTCCCCGGCCCGCACGGTAAACGCGGCCTCGTGCTGCATCCCGGCGCCGAGCAGGTGGACGGGGGTGCGCAGCCACACCGCGTCAGGCCCCGCGACCGCCGCCAGGCAGCGGTCAATGCGCCGGACCCAGGGCAGCACCTTGCCGTAGCCGAAGCGCACCCGCAGCACGCACTCCATCTCGACGGCCCCCTGGACGCCCTCCACGATCCGGACCAGCACGGGCTGCTCGCCGCGGCGCGGCGGCATGAAGTCGGTGACCAGCACGGTACCGCTCATCGTCTCCCACTGGGTCTGGAGGATGAGCGTGCCGTCCTCGTAGCGCCGGGTCACCTCGCCGCGGCGGGGCTGCGGGCCGCCGGCGGCCGTCGGGCTGATCCGCCAGTGCCCGTTGCGCTCGTCGCCCAGCAGCGCCGCGAAGCAGGCATCGGAGTCGAACCGGGGCAGGCAGAGCCAGTCGACCGACCCGTCCCGCCCGACGAGCGCCGCGGACTGCATGTCTCCGATGAGCGCGTAGTCCTCGATCAGCCCGGCCATGCCGCCTCCCCGCGTCGCCTGGGTGGAACTGGATGCCAACCTACAGTCGGGGCGGGAGCCGTCGCGTGATCCGGCCGCGGCCGGACGTAAGCTTCCTGGCGTGTCGTTTTCTCGTCTGCCGTGGCGGCGGAGCGCCTGGCTCGCCCCGGCCGCCGCGCTGGTCCTCGCGCTCGGCGGCTGCGCCCAGATGGACGCCGCGCTGGGCAAGCAGTGGGTGGACGTGACCTTTACTCCCCGCACCACCCTGGCCAAGATGGAGCACATGCGGGCCGCCTGCTCGCACGTGCCCAACGTCAGGCCGTATCCGCTGCCCCGGCAGCACACCGTGCTCAGCCTGATGGCCGGCATCCGCTTCGACACCACCAACGCGACCGACGCGAACGTGGCCCAGCTGCAGGAGTGCGTGCAGAAGTTCAGCTTCGTGCAGGGCTTCGCGCCCGGAGACTCCGGGAACCAGGGCGGGTAAACGGGCCGCCAATAATCGGCCCGGCGGCCCCGGCCACCAGTGGCTGGCCGTAAGCTTCCTGACGTGCCAGCAGCTCGTGCCCGGACTCCCGTGCGCGCGCTGTCCCCTGCGCTGCTGGCGGCCGGGCTCGCGCTGCTCCCGGCCCTGGCCGGGTGCTCGGGCATCGACGCCGCCCTCAGCCGGCAGGCGGCCGTGGTCAACTTCAGGCCCAACACCACCGTGACGACCCTGCTGCAGGTCCGGGCGGCCTGCTCGAGCGTGCCGAACCTGCCGCCGCTGGCACTTCCGCCCACCGTGCTGCGCGTGCCGTCCTCGGTGCGCTACCAGGCCAGCAACGCCACCGCAGCTGACCTGGCCGCGCTGCGAACCTGCCTGGAGCGGTTCAGCGCCGTGTCCGGAGTCTGGATCCAGGACACCGGCAACAAGAGCTAGCGGTACTGCTTCTGCCGGCCAGGCGGCCGCGGCCTCGAGGTGATTGCGGGATGGCGGACCGGGCTCGACGCACGGCCAGCTAGTTCGCATTCCCTATCGGGATTATGCTATAACTCTTGCTGCCTACTAACCCAATCGGAAAAGGTGGACCATGCGACGTGCACTGACCACGGCGGCCGCGGCTGCCGTCGTCGCCCTCGCGGCCGGCTGCGGCTCGTCGGCCTCGTCGGGATCTAGCGCGTCTGGCACTTCCGCATCTGGCACTTCCGCCAGCAAGGTCGTGCTGCGCCTGGGGTTCCTGGAGAACATCACGCACGCCAGCGCCCTCATCGGGGTCAAGCAGGGATTCTTTACCAAGAATCTCGGCAGCGGCGTGACGCTGAAGCTCACGCCCTTCAGCACCGGCACCGAGGAGGCCACGGCGCTGCTGGCCGGCCAGCTGGATGCCGCCTACGTCGGGCCGAACCCGGCCATCAAGGCCTGGCAGACCTCGGGCGGGAAGCTGATCAGCGTTATCTCCGGCTCAGCGTCCGGCGGGGCCCAGCTGGTGGTCAAGCAGGGCATCACCAAGGCATCGCAGCTCAAGGGCCAGAAGCTAGCTTCTCCGTCACTGGGTAATACCCAGGATGTGTCGATGCGCTACTGGCTCAAGCAGCAGGGCCTGACCACCTCGCCGACCGGTACCGGCGACGTGCCGATCACGCCGATCACGCCCAACTCCGACGCGGTGCTCGCCTTCAAGTCCGGCTCGATCGCCGGCGGCTGGGAGCCGGCGCCCTACGACGCGGAAATGGTGGCCGACGGTGGCCATACCCTGGTCAACGAGGCCAGCCTGTGGCCGAAGGGGCAGTTCGTCACCACCCAGCTTGTCGCGACGCAGGCCTTCATCGCCGCGCACCCGTCGGTGATCAGCGGTCTGCTCAAGGGGCAGATCGAGGCGAACCAGTACATCGCCAGCAACAAGCAGGCGGCGGAGGTAGCGGCTAACGCCGAGCTGGCGTCGCTGAGCGGCAAGAGCCTCAAGCCGGCCGTCGTGAGCGCGGCGTTCGGGCAGATCACCTTCACCAATGACCCGATCGCCGCGTCGCTGACCACTGATGCGCAGCACGCCGTCAGCGTCGGCCTGCTCAAGCCGGTGCAGAACCTGAGTGCGATCTACGACCTCGGGCCGCTGAACAAGCTGCTGAGCACAGCCGGCCAGCCGCAGGTCAGTTCGTGAGCCTCATCAATCGCCAGGCCGCGCCCCCGGGGACTGCCCCGGGGGCGTCAGCCCTGTCCGGGGGCGGCCCCGGCGGGCGTCCCGAGGCCGTCCGGCTCACCCAGGTATCCAAGTTCTACGGGTCCGGCAGCCGCGCCGTGCAGGCTCTGGACAAGGTGTCGCTGACGGTGGCGGATGGCGAGTTCGTCTGCCTGATCGGGGCGTCGGGCTGCGGCAAGAGCACGCTGCTCAACCTGGTGGCCGGCCTGGACTCAGCTACCAGCGGGCAGGTATCTACGGCCGGGCGCCGGGTGTCGCTGATGTTCCAGGAGCCGGCCCTGTTCCCCTGGCTGACCGCCGCGCGCAACGTCGAGCTCGCCCTGCAGGCCAAGGGGGTGCCCAGGGCCAGCCGCCAGGCCCGGACCGCCGAGCTGCTGGAGACCGTGCGGCTGACCGGATTCGGCGACAAGCGCCCGCACGAGCTGTCGGGCGGCATGCGCCAGCGGGTCGCGATGGCCCGCGCGCTGGCCCAGGACGCCGATGTGCTGCTCATGGACGAGCCGTTCGGCGCGCTGGACGCGATGACCCGCGACCTGCTGCATGACGAGCTGGAGCGGATCTGCGCGGAGCGGACGCTGACGGTGCTGTTCGTCACCCACAACGTCCGGGAGGCGGCGCGGCTTGGGGACCGGGTGATCCTGTTGTCCAGCCGCCCGGGACGGGTGATCGAGGAGTACTCGCTGCCCCGGTACGGCGAGCGCCGGATCGACTCGCCCGAGGTGTCGGAGGTGGCGGCCAGGCTGACCGACCGGCTCCGCGAGGAAATGGGGCGGCATGGTCACTGATCAGGCCCTGCGCGGGCTGGACAACCTCGAACTCGAGCCCGTCACGCCCCGGGCGGAGCCGGGCCGGATCGCCCGCAGGGCGTGGGCGGCGCTGTGGCCGAAGGTCCTGGCCATCGTCCTGGTCCTGGCTGTCTGGGAGCTGGTGACCCTCACCGGCTGGAAGAAGTACGTCCTCAAGGGGCCGGGCCCGGTCTTCGCCGACCTCTGGCACCAGGCGGTGCACGGCAACCTGTGGAGCGTGATCGGGGCGACCCTGCAGACCGCCCTCATCGGCTATGCGGCGGCGCTGGTCATCGGCTCGGTCATCGGCGTCCTGGTGGCGCGGATCCCGCCGCTGCGCGCGGCGGTCGGCTCGATCATCACCGGCCTGCAGACGATGCCCTCGATCGCGTGGGTACCGTTCGCGATTATCATCTTCGGCGAGAACACCTCGGCCATCCTGTTCGTGGTTATCCTGGGGGCCGCGCCGTCGATCGCCAGCGGGCTGATCACCGGGGTGGACTACACGCCGCCGCTGCTGCTGCGGGCCGGCAAGACCATGGGCCTGCACGGCTTCGCGCTTTACCGGTACCTGATCCTGCCCGCGTCGCTGCCGGCCTACGTGGCGGGGATGAAGCAGGGCTGGGCGTTCGCCTGGCGCAGCCTGATGGCCGGCGAGCTGGTCGTCCAGATCATCGGGCAGTTCTCGATCGGCCAGCAGCTGAGCGTGGACCAGCAGAACCTGGACTTCGCCGGCGCTACCGCCACGCTGATCGTGATCCTGGTCATCGGCATTGTCGTCGATACGCTGTTCACGAAGCTGGACCTGGGCATCCGCCGCCGCCGGGGGCTGCTGGATCCGGCGCTGGCCTAGTTCGCGGCGGGCATAGATCCGCCTGGCCTAGATCCGGCGGGCTGCGCGGCGGCCAGCACCCGCTGCTGGCCGGTGTAGACGTTCATGGAGCCGCCGCGCAGGAAGCCGACCAGCGTCAGCCCGGCCTGCTGCGCGAGGTCGGCGGCCAGCGACGACGGGGCCGACACCGCGGCCAGCACCGGGATCCCGGCCAGCACGGCCTTCTGCACCAGCTCGAACGACGCGCGGCCGCTGACCAGCAGGACGCACCCTGACAGCGGCAGCCGGCCCGTGCGCAGCGCCCAGCCGACGATCTTGTCGACGGCATTGTGCCGGCCCACGTCCTCGCGCACGGCCAGCAGGTCTCCCGCGGCGGTGAACAGGCCGGCCGCGTGCAGGCCGCCGGTGCGGTCGAACACGCGCTGGGCGGCGCGCAGCACGTCCGGCAGGCCCGCGAGGACGGCCGGCGTGATCCGGGCGCGGTCCGCGGACAGGTCAAGATCGGTGGTGGCGGCCAGCTCGGCGATGCTGGCTTTCCCGCAGACCCCGCACGCGCTGGTGGTCATGAAGTTGCGGCGCAACTCGGGCCGCAGCGCCAGCCCAGGCCGCAGCGTGACATCCGCGATGTTCCCGACGCCCCCGTGGTCAGAAGGACCGTGGTCAGCGGCCCCGTGGTCAGCGGCCCCGTGGTCAGCGGCCCCGTGGTCAGCGGCACTGTGGTCGCAGCGCTCGCCGGAGCAGATCATGATGCCCGCGATGTCCTCCGGCGAGCTGACGACGCCCTCGCTGACCAGG
>DATCEO010000272.1:0-4665 GCA_036510065.1 Streptosporangiaceae bacterium
CGACACATCCGCGTTCTTCAGCGCGAACGTGCCACCGAAACCGCAGCAGACCTCCGCATCGGGCAGCTCCACCAGATCGATGCCCGCCACGTTCCGCAGCAGCCGCAGCGGGCGCTCCCCCACCCGCAGCAGCCGCAGCGAGTGACACGTCGGGTGGTAGGTAACCCGGTGCGGGTAGAAGGCGCCGACATCCTCCACTCCCAGCACGTCCGCTAGCAGCTGCGACAGCTCATACGTCCGGGCCGCCACCGCCTCAGCCCGCCGGGCGAGCTTCTCATCTCCGCATTGGCGGGCCACCATCGCGTATTGGTGCCGGACCGAGCCGACGCATGAGCCGGACGGCGCGACGATCACGTCATAGGGTTCGAACACCTCGACATAGTGGCGGACCAGCGGGAGGGCGTCGCGGACGTAGCCGGTGTTAATGTGCATCTGGCCGCAGCAGGTCTGCGCCTGCGGGAATTCGACGCGATGGCCGAGCCGCTCGAGCAGCCGCACGGTGGCACGGCCGACGCCGGGGAACAGCGTGTCGGCCAGGCAGGTTACGAACAAGGCGATGCGCACAGTGTCACCCCGCGGCTTCGGCGGCGGACGGTGGGCACGGCAGCCGCCGCATTAAGCAGGGCCTGTCCCAGGTGGACTGCCGCCGGACTACCAGCTCAGGCTCGAAGATCACCTGGTGATGCTGGTGCGTGTCGCCGCCAGGAAACTCGCTCCCGAGCAGCTGCGCGGTCATGCGGCCCCGTTCCCAGCGGTGCGGGCGGATCGAGGACAGCGGCACCGCGGCCGCCGCGGCGAACTCGATATCGTCGTAGCCGCTGATGGCGACGTCGTCCGGGACCCAGATCCGGTGCCCCGTCATCTCCTGCAACAGCCCAAGCGCGGGCGGGTCGCTGGCGCAGACCACCGCGGTGGGCCTGCTGCGGGCGGACAGTTCGATACTGCCCGCGGCCGTACGCTGCGCGGCCGGGACGTTCAGCGCGGCCGTTTCGGTCATATGCAGATCGTCCGGGTCACGGCCGACGCGCTGCAGAGTCTGGACGGCGCCGTCACGGCAATCAGCCACCTGCCGGATGCTGAACGGGCCGTCTGCGTACGCGACCCGCCGATGGACCGCCTCGATCAGGTGCGACATCGCCAGATCGCCGCCGGGCACCTCATCCGGCCGACCCTGTGCATTGGGCGCGCAATCGCGACCTGCTGTCGACAAGGGCCACCGGGTTACCCCGGCCCTGCAGCCGGCCGATGCGCGCATCGGCCACGGCGACCGGCGTGAGCAAGACGCCCTGCCCGCGGTCCTCCTCCAGCAGCTCGTGATAGCTCGTCTCCTTCTGCCGCGGATCATCGCTGTCGCACAAGATCGCCCGACAGACTAAGCCGGCTCGCGTCATCCTTCATACCCCAGGTTACATCGGTGAAGAAAGGGTCAGCCGCGTCCAGCACGACCACGCCGATCGCGGTCGGCAGCATGAAATCGACAACGGCGACTGGCTCGCCATCCGGGGACCACCGGCCACGGCAAGACCGCCCTGCTACAAGTCCTGGGCGCCTGGACCGGCCCACCTCAGCACCGTCGAGTTCGGCGGCCAGGACCTGGCCGCAAATGCGGGAGGGCCAGCTCACCAGGTGCGCGCGGCCTCGATCGGCTTCATCTTCCAAGCCTTCAATCTGATCCGCACCCTGTCCGCCAGGAGAACGTAGAGGCGGCCCTCGTCCCGCTCCGGGTAGGAACGGCCCAGCGGCAGGCGTCGCGAGCCGCGCAGGCCCTGGCCGACGTCGGGCTCGGCGACCGGCTGCGGCACCTGCCCCCGGAACTGCCCGGCGGCCAGCAGCAGCGGTCGCCATCGCCGCGGCCTGGTCAAGGAACCCCCCGGCGCTGCTCGCCGACGAGCCCACCGGCAACCTCGACGAAGACGCCCGCGACGAGATCATCACCTGCTGGAGGTCCTCTGGCAGGAACTCGGGCTGACCCTCATCCTGGTCACCCACGACACCGCTGTCACCTGCCCCATCCCGACGACGGCTGCGTGCAACCAGGACGGAGCCCCCGGGGGTGTGGCCTCGGCACGCGGTAAATCCCCCGCGCGGCCGGTGCACGGCGGCTGCCGTGATCATGTCTAGAGTGGCCGGGACTGAGCGGCCAAGCAGGCTTCACGCTCATGCGGGTGCTCTGCCTGGTCGAGCCGACCGTGCTCCGGGCAGACCCGCTGCGCCCAGCAGGCGGAGTCCCCGCCTTCCTCATGCTCGGTGGCTGGCGATGAGGGGGCGCCTGTCCGCTCATCGTCCATCGACGCCGTCATGCGCTTCCCCTCGTGTGTGCGCTTCCGGCCACGCGCGAGCTGCGGATCGCGGTACGGGCCAGCCCCCAGCCGGATCACGCCTTGATCGGAGTGTTGATCAAAGCCCGCGCTTGCCTTCAGCGACCGCCAGGTCCGCTCGACCAGCACCCTGGTGCCATCGCCCTGCGCCGGCTCCTCGTAAGCCCGGCGCACCTGTACCTTCGCGTCTGCCATCGGCAGCCTCCTCACGTTGAAGCTCCACCCCGTCAAGGCCGGGGTGTCGGCCCGGATCGTGTCCGGGACCTCCGACAGAGAGAACGGCCTGTTGGACCGGCGACATGGACACGGCAGCTTGGCGACCGCCTGCAGCACAGCCGAGGCCACCATGGCCTCCAGGCTGTGGCGCGCGTCCGGCACGACAAGCAGCTCACTGGACCATCCCTCCCAGCACAGCCCGCCGGCCGGCAACCGCACGCGTCCGCGCAAGACGTGCGCAGTCGCCTCGCCCGGGTTCTCGCGCTCGGCGAGAACGGCGCCCTTGTGCATGGCAATGACCGTCCGGCGCAGGATCCGCTCGTGGCCGCTAACGACCGAATCTGCGGTGTGACCTCCGCCCGCGGTGCCGGCCCGTTCCAGCAGTTGATGACCCAGCTCCCAGCGAGAACTTCTGCATGCCCTACGACGCATCCAATCTGCCCGGAGGCCGTGACCGCGTCCGAAGAGCAGCGAGCCGCGCCTGCGATTGAAAGGCACGCCAGCTTCGCTTCCACTGCCCGTCACGCGGCATTGCGAATGCGAGCCTGCGGAGCAGCCCAGCCAACGACTGCTCAACCTCGCGATCGAAGGCGGCCCGCGACCGCTCCGACTCGTACGAAGTCGCATCCACCCAATCGGCCGGACGCCAGATGCAAACGTCGATGCACGGCTGCGGAGCATCAACGCCCCCGCAGTCCTGACACCGCCAGACGGTCACGGTCTCGGCAGACGAAAGCGGATCATCCCGGCCCCCAGATCCGGGCCAGGAGCGACGCAGCACCGAACGCGCAGACTGCTGAAGCGCCTCGTACGCGATCTGCCACTCGTCCGGGCCTGGCTCTCTGCGCGCCAGTTCCTCGATCACAGCCCAGAGTCCCTGGATGCGAACACGGCAAGCCGCCGCGGCCGCCGTCAGCTCGTCATAATCGCCGCCGCTGACGAGCTCACGCTCGCGCTCGGAGCAGGCCCCCGCACAGCTCTCATATTGCCTCATCGCTCCGCAACCGATGCAGGTTGAGATCGGCAGGTGACAAGGCGGCTTCACGGAGTCAATATAAGCTCCGGCGCTAGCGGCGGCAGCCGGCCGAAGCCCGGCCCGGCGCATTCCTGCCCGGCCTGGCCATGCCGCCGGGTCCGGCCGCCTGACGGAGCTGGGCGGCAGGACGAGGCCCTGGCCAAGACCGGGGAAGCCGCCACCTGGCGGATCTAGTCGAGGGCCTGACGCTGCCGGCCTGCACCCTGCTCGCCTTCGCCATCGAGTCCTGGCCGGGGTGCTCCTGCGCCGCACCCTGGCCGCGATGGGCATCACCATCGGCGTGTTCCTGGCCGTGCGGGTACCGGTGGAGATGAGCATCTGGTCGATGACCTCTGTTCGAACGGGGCTGCGGCACCGCCTCGGGCATGTTAACGGCGGCGGGACGGCGCCGGCCGGGCTGCCGGGTGGCGGCGGTGACGAACTGCGCGCGGGGCTTCGGCTGACTGACTTGCGGTTCAGGGGCGGTAGGCTGACCGATCCCGGCTCGTAGCAGGAACGGAGTTCAGCACCTATGGCACAGCGGACGCAGATCGTCTTTGCCGACGACATCGATGGCTCGGAGGCCGAGGTCACTGTCGGGTTCGCGGTCGGCGGAACGCAGTATGAGATTGACTTGAACGCCGCGCACGCTGAGGAGTTCCGTCAGGCGGTGCGGCTCTACGTGGACGCGGCGCGCAAGGCGGGCCGCGGTCCTTCCCTGCGGTCCGGGAGGTCCTCTGCCCCACGCTGGCGGGCCGGAATCGTCAGAGGTTCGCGCGTGGGCCCGGGCTCAGGGCCTCAAGGTCAGCGCCCGCGGCCGGGTGCCTGACGAGCTGATCGTCAGGTTCAGGGCTGCCGGGCAGTAGGTCCGCGGGCCCTGGTCAGGATGCCCGGGAAATCGGGCCGGGTTAGCGCGTGCCCGGCCATCCTCGGCGCCCCCACTGCTCGGTCAGGCTGGGGCGGCGCGGTCATGGCGGACGGCAATGACTGCAGAGGCGATGACAAGGCTCTAGACCGATCCGGCCTGAGGGTCGATGATCGACATGAAAGAGGCCGACGCGGCATTCGGGCGCAGGCCTTGCCGTCAGCCCAGACGGCGGGCGCCGCGGGCCAGGG
>DATCEO010000273.1:0-7684 GCA_036510065.1 Streptosporangiaceae bacterium
TGCTCCCGCCCTCCCCGGCGACCCCCGGCTCAGGCTTCCCTCAGCTTCACCCCGCCGCTACGACGGCGAGGAGATGGACGGTCTCTCACCTCCATCCGAACCAGCAGCGCCTCGTGGCGCACCGAAAATCGTGCCAGAGCCTGAATTCTGACCCCCTGGTGGCATGGTGGTTTCTAGCGACGGTCGCAACACTTTCCTAGATCATCGGGAGTTGTGTTGTCGTCGCGTCGTGTGAAAAAGGGCCCTGGCCGTCGTCCGCAGTCGGCTAAGCGGCAGCGGTTCGCGGAGCTGCGCGGGCGGGGGTGGAGCATCATGGCCGCGGCCCGCGAGGTCGGGGTGTCCCGGACGACGGGCCATGGCTGGTCCCGCGGCTATAAGACGTACCGGCACGGGCAGGTGACCGGGTTCGTGCCGGCGCTGGACCGGCTGGCCGTGCGCGAGGTCAGCGCCCGGTTCCTGTCACAGGACGAGCGGATCCAGGTCGCGGACCTGCGCCGTGCCGGGCTGAGCATCCGGCAGGTCGCTGGCCGGCTGGGCCGGGCACCGTCGACGGTCTGCCGGGAGCTGCGCCGCAACGCAGCGGGCGGCAGGCAGTACCGGCCGTTCGAGGCGCACCGCCGCGCGACCGCCCGCCGGGCCCGTCATCACCGGCGGCGCATGGAGACCAGCCCGGTGCTGCGGGCCACGGTCGGCGAGTTCCTGGCTATGCGGTGGAGCCCGCAGCAGATCAGCCGGCAGCTGCGCCAGCGGTTCCCGGCTGAGCCAGGGATGTGGCTGTGCCACGAGAGCATCTACCAGGCCGTCTACCAGCCAGGATCGCTGGTAATACGGCCCTCACCGCTGGCACCGGACCGTCGTTCACCGCTGCGGACCGGGCGGGATCACCGGCGGGCGCATCAGCGCGGCGACCGGCGGCGTCCCCGGTTCGAGCAGCCGATGCTCACCATTCACCAGCGGCCCTTCCAGCCCGCGGACCGCACCCAGGCGGGGCACTGGGAGGGAGACCTCATCATCGGCAGGGACCAGGGCTCGGCGATCGGCACGCTGGTGGAGCGGCAGACCAGGATGGTCCGGCTCCTGCACCTGCCCCGGCGTGACGGCGCTGCCCTGCACTACGCGCTGGCCGCGCGGATGGCTGACCTGCCCGCGGCGCTGCTGCGGTCGATCACCTGGGACCAGGGCACCGAGATGGCCCGTCACCGCACGATCACCCGGTCGCTGGGCGTCCCGGTCTACTTCTGCGACTCCCACTCGCCCTGGCAGCGCGGCTCGAACGAGAACGTTAACGGCCTGCTGCGCGACTACTTTCCTAAGGGCACCGACCTGAGCGCCCACTCGCCGGAACACCTGCTCGCCGTCGAGAACGAGCTCAATTACCGCCCCCGGCGCATCCTCGGCGACCGGGCCCCAGCCGAGCTGTACGCCGCCCTGCTAGCCTCCGAAAATCCGCCAGTGTTGCGACGTTGACTAGAACCCGCCCCGCCGGCACCGGGGTCAGTATTCACATGCCGCCGACACCGGGATGCCCGACCTGCCTCACACTTGCAGGGGAGGAGTGCTTAGAAATTCTTGGAGCGCGGGTCAAGAGAGGGAGCGGTTTTACAGACCGTTCATCCCCGCCCATCGGAATGGCCGCTGACCTGCTATTTCCCCGTTCCGCACCGCGCGAAAACCGCGATCTGTCCGCCCCGCGTCCGTACGTACCGAGTCGACCAGGTCAGAGGGCCGAGGACGCGGAGCACCAGTCCAATGGAGTCCCGCTGATTCTCGCATCTCCATTCGCCCCGAGTCGCGGCAACCGGCTGGGCAGACGGCCATGGACACGCCTGCTATCGCAGCCCTGCTGAAGCACTCCCACCGCCCTTCTCCTGCCAGCGCGGTTAGTGATATCTCCCGCGTATCGGTCACCCGGCGGCGTCACCGTTGACCACGTCACCATGTCCCGATTGGTGCGGCGCTTCGCTCCCGAGCTCATCGAGGCGGCGCGGCCGGGTCGGTGTGCTCCGGCTGCCCGGTGATTAAGGTGAGACTTACGTCAAGGTCGCCGGTCGGTGACCCTTGCCCGGCGCCCGCGCCTACTACGACGGGGCTGGGAGGGCCGATGGGAGCAGACGCCGACGATGCTTACCTTGTCAAGCGGGCGCAGGAAGGCCATCTCGACGCTTACGCCGAGCTGGTCGACCGGCATGGCCTGCGCGCGTACCGGGTCGCGGTGCGGCTGCTGGGCAACCATCACGACGCCGAGGACGTCGCTCAGGAAGCACTCGTGGCCGCATGGCAGCAGCTCCCCGCCTTCAGGGCCGAGTCCAGCTTCACGACCTGGCTGTACCAGATCGTCAGCCGCCGGGCGCTCACCCGGATCACGCGGACCCGCGTGACGAGTTCCCTGGACGTGCTGGGCGACGTCAGCGCCCCGGGCGGCCCGGCGGCAGATGTCGAGCGGGACCAGGCGGCCGGCGCGGTGACCGCGGCTGTCGCGGCGCTGCCCGCGCCGCAGCGCGTCGCCATCCTCTTGCACCACTTCGAGGGACTGCCCAACGGCGAGGTGGCCCGCCTCACCGGCAGCACAGTCCCGGCCGTGCGCAGTCACCTTTTCCGGGGCAGGCGCACACTGGCTAAGACGCTCGCGGACTGGAGGTGAACGCAGCATGACTGATTCCGGTCCGGACGCCGGCGCCGCCCGGCTCCTGCTCGGCCCCCCGACCGGTCAGCTTTCCTGCGGCGCCGACGTCGATGAGCTGCTGAAGCAGCGGCCGACGGGAGAGCGGCCGAGCTGACCGCCTGTCAGCAGGGCTGCCCGCACCGCCAGGCCGCGCTGCGCGAGTTCAGCGGGGTCTGGCCACCCGTGCGCCGCCTTGCCGCCCGAGCCTGTCTCAGTCCCGGTGGCGCTGATGACGGCGGTGGCCGGCCAGATCCGCAGGCTGACGGCCGACGTCTGGTCCACCCTGGAACTCGCCGAGCGCGGCCATCCGGATCGCCGCGCGGGTGGTGGCCTCGCTCGCGCGTGATGCCGGCCGGCAGGTCCCCGGTGCCCGGATTGCCCTTCGGACGCAGCACCCGCGCCCGGCTCGCCGCGCTCCGCGGCCGGTATCCGCAAGCTCATACTCACACGCACGCAGCGGGCACGGGCACGACTTCTGCTCCGCAGATACCCGTAGGGCTTCCAGCCTCGCTCAGATCAGTCCGCGCGATCGGCTGTGCGCTCCTCGGCAGTTCATTGCCATCCGAAGCGGCGGAAGATCGCTCGCCGGGATGACTGCCGGGGTGGCTCCCAGGCGCCCGCGGCTGACCCGGTCCCGACACTCGGCCGCCTCCGGCACCGCGAGGAGACCGGAGGCGGCCGGGTGCGGGATGGCAGACGCTCCTAACTGGCGCGCAGCGCCCTGACGAGCTGCTTCTTGTTCATGGCTGACCGGCGTATCTGCACCGCTCTCTGCGGCTATGAGAGTGCATCGCCTGCTGGCGGGGAAATGTCGGCGCCGGTTCCTTTAGGTCACCGGATTCCCTGGCACCGGCCGAGCCCGGCAGGCCTGGCGAGTGGCGTCTTGATGGGTAGTCGGCAGGTTACCTGCAATTCAGCTGCCTGGCGAGATAGGTATTCGCGATGGCGACCGATTGGATTGGGCCGCCGCAACCTTGCTGGCCGCCACGCCGAAGTAGTCACTGCCCTTATGGCGCGGGTTATCTGTTCCCCAGTGCCGCACCCGGGACTGGGGAATCATCTTGGGAATATGCTTGGAACAATGAATGTAAGCCTCGGTGACATCCACGAGGACCCACTGCACTGGCCGGCGGCCTGCATGCTCAGACTCCGGAATGTCAGCATCCAATTCCTGCATGCGTACAGGAGTGACAATGCTGGCATCGCCGTTTACGTGCAGGCCGACGAGATCGTGCGTGAAGTCTGCGAGGAAGATGCCGATGTGCGGGTTCTGCAGCATGTTGCCGAGACTGGCCAGCACGCCATTGCCCCGGTACTCGGGGTAGGCGATAGTGCGGTCGTCCAGGACCCTGATGAAGCCAGCAGGGCCAGCGCGGAAGCTGCAGTCGCACTGTCCTGAGCCGTCGCTCGTGGCGATGAACGCCATTTCCATGCGCTGGATGAATTGCCGCATGACCGGAGTGAGCTGACCGGTGACCTGCTGGCTGTAGAATTGCTCGGCTCGCTGCGTAGTGCCGTATCTCTCCTGGAGAATACGTTCACCCGCAGAGCCCGGCTGGCGGCGGCGCCCGTTGCGCTTCCGCGTCGGCATGAAAGCCCGGGCCGCCTTATCTAGCACTGTCATTGCCCGTCCTTCCCGATCATGATCGGTCCTTAAAGGAAGCTCGCCCAGGTCCGCGGCGGACCACCCGCGGCCGCCGGCCGGACTCCAGCACGGGCACGCTAGCCGTCAGGCGCATGCCGCCCAGGACGGTGCGTGACCGGGACAGCCCGCTGACATCGGACAGCCTGTCCCTTACCGGATCCAGGCCGAATGCCCAGTGCACCGCACCTCCGCATGACATGGCGCCCTCCGGTAGCTTGCTCCGGCGGCTTCCCTGACAGGAACCCCAGCACAAGCGTGCGCCGCCAACCCGGACGTCAATGTTGCACATGCCTTGATGCCTGCCTTGCACCCCCGGTCACAGACCCAAGCCGGTACGGTTCTGGTCTTGTCAGCTCGGCGCTGACGCCGCTGTCGGTGGACGGCATGATCGTGGCCGCGTCCACGACGATGCTGGCCGACTCCCGCGGCGGAAGCCGGGGCGGCCTCCTGCCTTGGGCGCTGGCCGTAGGCAGCGCGGCGGGCAGTGTTGCGTTGGCTGATCGCGGCGGCCGGGAGACTGATGTGGTGACGTCGTCGAGCTCATCATCGGTGTTCGCTGGCTTCCGGCTCCCGCGAGAGGTGATCTCGGTCGCCGTCCGCTGGTACCTGCGCTACGGCCTGTCCTACCGGGACGTCGAGGAACTGCCCGCCGAAAGGGGCGTCACCGTTGACCACGTCACCGTGTACCCGGTGGGTCCAGCGCTTCACTCCTTGAGTTCATCGAGGCGGCGCGGTTCTGTCGGCATGCTCCGGGTGACCGGTGGTTTGTCGATGAGACGTACGTCAAGGTGGCTGGCCGGCGGACCTACCTGTACCGGCCGTCGACCCTGTACCGGCCGTCGACCAGCACGGCCAGGTCATCGACGTCATGCTGTCCGCGCGGCGCGACCTGGCCGCGGCCCGGCGGTTCTTCACCCGCGCGCTACGCACCGGGACAACCCCGGGTGAGGTCATCACCGACCGCGCCCCGGCCTACCTGCGGGTCCTGGATGAGCTGATCCCCTCAGCGCTGCACACCGTCGAGCGCTACGCCAGCAACCCCGTCGAGACCGATCACGGGCGGCTGAAAGCCAGGCTCCGGCCGATGCGCGGAATCAAACGCCACCGGTCCGCCCGGATCCTGGCCGCCGGGCACGTGCTCGTCCAGAACCTCCGCCGCGGCCACTACGAACTCGCCACCGACGTCCCCGCCCGCCACCGGATCCATGCAGCCTTCGACCAGCTCGCCATGGCCATCTGACAGCCGGATCATCCCCGTCAGCGTGCTCCGTCACCCGCACCCATCGGCCAATGCAACACTGCCCACAGGCCGCACTCGTCGCAGCCGGCACGCTGACCGCCATGGCGGGCTTGGTCATTGGCGGCTCTCATCTGCTCTCGGCTACTCGCCGGTGGATCCGGGAGATGGAGGTACCGCCGAGCGAGCTAGCGAAGATCAAGTGGGCGCAGGCTAAGACAGCGCAGCCGCCGGGCACCGCCGCGTGGCAGAACGGCGGCGTCCCAGCCCGCCAGGTCTCCGGTTCCTGATCCAGCGGCTCACCGCCTCGCGCCTCCGCTTGACGCACAAGGATAAGGACGCGTCCTCGCCGGCCGCAGGGTTCGCCGCCGTGTGCGCGGGGCTGCTCGCGGCAAGCACAAACTGCATCCAGTGGGTGGACTGTGGTCGCCGAGTGGGCCGGGTGTCCCTGGCCCGGCTCATCGAGCATGCCGGGCCCGCTCCGGAAGCAAGCACGTGGGTCTTCTACGCGATGGACGACAGGGCTGACCGAAGGGGAGGGCCGCGACGGCTACTTCTACGGCACCATTCCGCTCCAGCTAGCCGGAAATCCGCAGACGATCCTGGTGCTGGAGATGAACGGGAGCCGCTGCCGGTCGAGTTCGGGGCGCCGCTGCGGCTTAGGATCGAGGCCCAGCTCGGGTTCAAGATGGTCAAGTGGATCAAGGGCATCGAGTTCGTGGCCGGCACCAGGGACGTCGGCATGGGCATGGGCGGCTGGCGGGAGGATCAGCAGTTCTATGCCAGCGCCGCCGGCATCTAGGAAACGAGCCTGTCATGACGGATAAGCATGCTGGCGGCCTCCCGGCCGCGGAGTTCCCGGTGCAGGTGCTGCGCGAGTACGCGCTGCTCGCCGACGGCGGGGGATCCTGGTCGGCCCGCGCGGCGATTTCGCGTGGATGTGCGCGCCGCGCTGGGATTCCGAGGCAGTGTTCTCCTCGCTGATCGGCGGCGGCGGCATGTATGCGGTCACCCCGGCCGCCCGGCCGTTCGTGTGGGGCGGTTACTACGAGGAGGGCACGCTGATCTGGCACAGCCGCTGGGTGACTAACTCCCAGGTGCTGGAGTGCCGGGAGGCGCTCGCGTTCCCCGGTGATCCGCATACCGCGGTGGTGCTGCGCCGGGTCCTGGCGGTCGACGGCCAGGCGCAGGTGCAGGTGATGCTCGACCCCCGCGCGGGCTTCGGCCGCCACCAGCTGAGCCGGCTGTCACGTGACGGGCAGGCCTGGACGGCGCGCTGCGGGCCGCTGCACCTGCGCTGGTCGGGCGCGGCAAGTCAGCGACCCGGCAGGACGGCGCGCTGCAGGCGGTCATCACGGTGCCGGGGGGCGCCCATCACGATCTCGTGCTGGAGATCTCCGACCAGCCGCTGGCCGGGCCGCCGGCAGACCCCGGCCGGGCCTGGGCGGCCACCAGCGATGCGTGGAGCCGGACCGTGCCGGCCATCACCGGCACGATCGCCGACCGGGACGCCGGGCACGCCTACGCGGTGCTGCAGGGGCTCACCAGCTCGGGCGGGGGGATGGTCGCCGGCGCTACCATGTGCCTGCCCGAACGCGCGGAGCAGGGCCGCAACTACGACTACCGCTACGCCTGGATCCGCGACCAGTGCTACGCCGGCCAGGCAGTCGCCGCGTACGGTCCCTACCCGCTGCTGGACGCCGCGGTCCGCTTCGCCACCGAGCGGATCCTGGCTGACGGCCCGCAGCTCAAGCCCGCCTACACCATCACCGGCGGCCCGGTCCCCGACGAGCGCAGCCTGGACCTGCCCGGCTACCCGGGCGGCGCGGCCAAGACCGGCAACTGGGTCAACCAGCAGTTCCAGCTCGACGCCTTCGGCGAGGTCCTGCTGCTCCTCGCCGCCGCCGCGAGCCAGGGCCGGCTCGACAGCGAGCACTGGCGCGCGGCGGAGGTCACCGTCGCAGCCATCGAGAAACGCTGGCGGGACCCGGACGCAGGGATCTGGGAACTGGACAACCGCCACTGGGCGCATTCCCGGCTGACCTGCGCGGCCGGGCTGCGCGCCATCGCCGGGCACGCCCCGGCCGGGCAGGGCGCCAAGTGGAGCGGCCTGGCCGACAGCCTCCTCACCAGCGTCTCC
>DATCEO010000274.1:0-5823 GCA_036510065.1 Streptosporangiaceae bacterium
TGCTCCCGCCCTCCCCGGCGACCCCCGGCTCAGGCTTCCCTCAGCTTCACCCCGCCGCTACGACGGCGAGGAGATGGACGGTCTCTCACCTCCATCCGAACCAGCAGCGCCTCGTGGCGCACCGAAAATCGTGCCAGAGCCAGAATTCAGCCGCCGTTGACAATCCCGGCAGGGTACTGATCTGACTGCTCAGCCGCTTGCGTAGCCCGTCGTGCCGACGCCGCGGCAGGGGCTAACCGCTCGTGTCGCCGCAGAGTGGCATGCCCAGCTTTGCGCGCAGCATCGCCTGGCGCATATCCCGCGGCCAGAACTGCTGGGAAGCCCGCAGCGACGTCTCAGCTCAGGCAGCTTTGGCTGCGGTGAGGCCGGTGCTGCTTGCGATCTGTCGCAGGTGCTCGTTGGGGAACCGGTAGCCGCGGTTGCGTTAGCTGCCGGGCCCGGGCACGCCTGGCTCAGGCGGCTATCTTCGTCGTGTACGGCAATGTGACCGGCCTCCTGGGTCTCTTCCGCGTTGTCTAGCGCGGACACGAACCACCATGAACGCCGCGCCGAAATATCTAGGCTATCGCGGGGCCAGGCCAGCAATGCGGTTATCGTCGCGCTGGGCCGCCGGCGCCGCTGGGGCCGTGAGTTCCGGCCTGCCGCTGGCACTCTGCCAGCGGATGCCGTGTCCGCCCTCACGGTCTGGACGCTGACCGTGTTCAAGAGCCTAACCGGGCCGCGAGGCGTCGCAGCAGGAAATGCCGGGCGTCCGCTGGCCGCTGACCTATCATTATGGGAGAACACAGCTCTAGCCAATGGCGGTCCATATCGGGCCGTCAGATAAAAATCCTGCGCCGCCCCGCGCAGGCTGACCGGTACAGCAGGAAAGTACAGCAACCGGCCTGGATTCCGGGGGACGTGTGCGGACGCGCTGGGACGGTGACCTGCACGTATGGACGACGGTGGACGTCCTGCCGCTGGATGGCATGCAAGAGGTCCGGGGTTCGAATCCCCGTAGCTCCACTGGTTTTCCGGGCCTCTGTTCGATTGTCAGTGACTAATCAAGTGACTACGCAGCCAGACTAATGGCTGCCGGTTCCGGTGTCTCCGAAGACGTCGTCCATGACGCTCGCGCCGCCCCGGATGGCGGGGACGATGACGTGCCGGTAGACGGTCTCGGTGACATGGGTGGACTTGTGGCCCATCGTGTCGCTGATGTCCTGGATCGGGACACCGTTGCTGCTCATGATCGATACCGCGGTGTGACGGCCTTCGTGGGCGTGCCAGTGGCCGATGCCTGTGCGTGCCGATAACCTCATCCACGTCATGCGACCAGGTGATACTCGTTGATCAGGCCGCCGACGTGAGCGTGTCTTCGGACGCGGTGCTGGTCGAGGTTGACCGGTTCGGGTAGCGGTTTCAGTGGCGCGGCGCCGTGCAGGGCGCGGTGCGGGCGGTGCGGGCGGTGCTGGTTGTGGTGGGTCTGGTACTGGCGCAGGATCCGTCGCAGGTGGGCCTGGTTCCATATGAGGGTGCGGCCCGGGAGTTCGCGGCGGCATCCGCCGGTCCAGCGTTCGGCGATGGCGTTCATCCGGGGCGTCCGCACGTTGCAGAGCACGGTCCGGATCCCGGTGCCGGCGAGGGCGGCATCGAATGCGGTGGTGAAGTTCGAGCCGCGGTCGCGGATCATGAACCTGACCCGGTCGGCCTGGTCGCCGAGATCCATGATCAGGTTTCGGGCCCGCTGGGTGGTCCATTCGCCGGTTGGGTGCAAGGTGAGTCCGAGGATGCTGATGCGGCGGGTCGCAAGCTCGATCACGGCCAGGACGTAGGCCCGGGTGCCGTCGAGCAGGCAGGCCGTGAAGAAGTCGCAGGCCAGGATCGCCTCCGCCGGGGAGCGCAGAAACTGTGACCAGGCCGGCCCGGCCCGCCCCTGGGCAGGGTCGATGCCGCTGGCCCTGAGGATCTCCCACACGGTGGACGCTGCGACCTTAACGCCGAGTCCGGCCGGCTCGCCGTGGATTCTGCGATAACCCCAGCCGGGGTTCTCGCGGGCCAGCCGCCGGACCAGTGCCCGGATACTCCGCCGGGTCGCCGGCCGCCCGGTCCTGGCGTGGACCTGGCGGCCCAGCGGCGGCGGACGATGTCGCGGTGCCAGCGCACGACCGTGTCCGGGAACACGAGCAGCCGCAGTCCCTGGCGGCGTGCTTTCGGTATCACGCCGAGCAGAGCCCGGTCCGCCCAGTTCAGCTTCGGCCGGCCCGGCTGCCGCCGTTGCAGGACGGCAAGCTGATGGCGCAGCATCAGGATCTCCGCGATATTCCGCGTCTTCTCACGCCGCGCCAGCCGCAGCCCCGCGGCGACTCGCGTGATGAGGAGGAACACGAACCGCAGGCACATGAGTGGTGATCCTCACGGTCGGAGGACCGGAGGGCAACCCTGCTGGCCGGCGCCGCGGACGAGGTTCTCGGCACGCACAGGCCGCTCAGGGTTCGACCTCGCCGTCGTGATCAACGCGGAGTCCTGGTCCTGAACCGCCGACACAAGGATGGTGCACCGGTGAGCAACACGAAGGTCACGGCGCGACTTCGGCACGGTCAGACTCCGCCGCCGTAACAGACGTCAGGGCAGCCGCGACGGCAGCCACGCTGACGGCGACGCTCGGGCTCGCGGCCGCATCCTGGGTCGTCGCGGCCCGGCGGATGCACGGGATGGACATGGGTATGGCGAGCCGGCTGGGTTCGTTCGGGTTCTTTGTCGGCCTGTGGGTGGTGATGATGGCGGCGATGATGCTGCCGGGCGCGGTTCCTGCAGTCTTGAGGCGCGCCCATGTCAGCGGTCGTCTGCGGACCGGGCCGCTGTTCGTCGGGTCATACCTCGCCGTCTGGGCACTCGTGGCTGTCGCCGTCTATGCGTTGTACCGGCCGCACGGGTCTGTCGCCGCCGGCGCAGTTGCGATCGCGGCTGGCGTCTACGAGTTGACGCCCCCGAAGCAGCGCTGCCGCCAGAGATGCCGGATACGGTGCCTGCCCTGCCAAGCCTCCGCCGTCGCATTGCCCGGGTGTCGCCGCCAAGAGTTACCCGCCGCAGATCTCGCTGCGATGCCCGGCGCCCAGCACCAGAACGATCAGCTCACCCCCGTCAAAGGTGTAAAGCACCCGGTAATCGCCAACCCGGATACGCAGTACGCCGTGCGCGCCTGTGATCATCTTCGCCGCGGGCGGTCACGGATCGACAGCGAGGACGTCGACGGCTACAGCCCGGCCTCAGCCCTGACGTGCTCCCACGGAACGGAATCGCCGGGCTCGGCGAGCGCCTCGCGCGCCGCTGCGGCATCTGCCAGGTCCTCCAGCAGGATCCCGTGCGCCACCAGCGCATTACCGCCAGCCAGCGCAAAACCGTGAGCCCCGGCAGCCCGCAGCGCGACCCCTCCGCCCATCGCGCTCTGTCATGCGCAGCGATCGACCAATGCAAGACTGCCCTTCAACGTGATCCGGATCTATCCGTCCCGCGGCGTGGGCATCGCGGTCATGGGAAACGCTACCAGCTACCACATCGACGCTGTGGCGCGCCTCGCCCCGGACGACAAACCCCCGCGACCAAGGCACCCGACCCCGACGCAGGCCCCGACCGGCCCATGCCGTGTCACCCAACAGTCATGCCCAAGGCGACCGCGCGACGCCGCTCGCAGCCGCCCACGCAGCGGTCAAATGAGGTCGTTCAGCGAGCGGCGCTTGCCGGCGCATGCATCAGATCTCGGGCCGGCGGCGCCCGGCAAGCGTATCGGTTACTCGTCGCGGTTCAAGGCCGGCCAGAGACATGCGTTCGCCTATTTCGCGATCCCGCGAAACCGGGGGAACCATAGCTCCGGCTATGGTGGCGGTGGCAGGCAGGAGCAGGAATGTCATCGACGTCAGAGCCGGCGCACCTGAGCAACCACCACCGCAACACGCTGCGCCAGCTCTTCCAGCATCCGGTGAGCCATAACATCGAGTGGCGTGCCGTGGTGTCGCTGCTGGAGGCGGTTGGCTCGATCGTGGAGCAGCACGCCGGCAAGTTTGAAGTGACTCTCGGGTCTGAGACCGAATTCTTCGATCCTCCCACCGGTAAGGACATCGACGTCCAGACGGTGGTTGACCTGCGCCGGATGCTCAGCAGAGCCGGCTACGGAGTCGACGCTGAGGAGGGCGGAGCCAAGGGTCAGGGGGCCTGACCGTGGCCAGCCGCACGCTGGGCGGGAGACTGGCAGTCGCGACCGGTTGTCCTGCAACGGGAAACATAGGCAATCGGCAGGCCCGGCAGAGCGGAACACCAGGTTACAGGCGGGTCCTATGTCTCCCGCCGTGCGGCCCGGTCCCGTTCGAGATTCCTGAGTGCGACACCCTCGCGGTGCCGGTCGCCGGTCTCCCGGAAGATGGCGCCGCGTCCTGGTGCGCGGTGATCGCCTCGTCAAACCGCCGCACCGCCCGCAGGGCGTTGCCGGGGTTGTTCAGCGCAGAACCCTCGCGGTGCCGGTCGCCGGTCTCCCGGTAGATGGCCGCCGCGTGACCTGGCCTGACGATGAGCCGCAGGCCAGCAGCTCGCGAAACACGTGATGTCAGGCCGGAACGTGAATGCCGGGTCAGGGTGGCCGAGGTACTCCAGCAGAGCCCGGACGCCCACTCGGTGCAAACTGGTAGAGAGCATTGTTCCAACCCTGCGGAATAGCTCCGCTTTGAGAACGAGCCGAGGTGCATTCCTCCTCGGTGATGCTCTTGGTGGCCGCACCAAGGTGCATCATTCCGTCATCAGATGCCACGGCACTGGGTGCATCATCGTGAGATCTGATGCGACCGAGGTAATGACATCGCAGGTCACCCGGCGAATGTGACCAGGCTGGCTCGCCCGACCGCCGCTGTGCCCCTATGCTGCAGCGCAGGTCCAGCCCCGTTCACAGATCGCGCTGAGTGATGCATCCGGCGCAACTCCGCTCATTTGCAGCACCGACGCGTAGTGGTGGCGCAGCTGGTGCATCCCGCCATCCCTGCGGAACTGCCCGAGACCACTGCAGGGGTTTGACCGGATTGACCGGATCCTCCGCCTTCGGGGAGCGTGCAATTGAGCGCCGTTGCGCCGCTGGCTGACCCGCGAGTGGACGGAGGTACCACGGTGGCGCGTAAGGACGGCAAGAAGACGGTGCCGGCGAAGACAAAGGAGGAGCAGCCTGCCCGGCTGCCGCGAAAAGTCTATGAGAAAGAGCTGCTCCGGCTGCAGGCGAGCTGGTGAAGCTGCAGGAGTGGGTCCGCGCCGAGCGGTTCCGCATCGTCGTGATCTTCGAAGGACGGGACGCGGCGGGCAAGAGCAGCATCATCAAGCGGGTCACCGAGTACCTCAACCCCCGCGTCGCCCGGATCGCCGCCTTGCCCGCGCCGACTGAGCGAGAGCAGACGCAATGGTACTTCCGCCCCGAGAAGGCCCCGCGCCCCTGACCCGCCGTCGCAGCACCACTCGATCCGGCTGACCAGTTATTAGCCGGATAACCGCAGAGCCGGACGAAGATCAGATAGAGCAGGCGGAGGGACACGGCTGATCGTCATGCCCCGCGGCCATGCCTCGCCTGTCGCCCCAGGCCACAGGAATAGGCCGACCTCTGGCACCTGACAGGCCTCGTCGTCGGCCCACCTCGCCCAGATCCGCCCGACTACCACGAACCAGGAAGCCGGATAGCTTGAATCAGGTCGAGCCCTGAACGATCGTTCGCGCCATGCCTTGCGGCGGTCCCCGGCGTGGGGGACGGCCGGTTCATCCTTGATCAGCTTGCAGGTAGAGCTGATCCTTCAGAGAGCAGGCGACGTGAACGGC
>DATCEO010000275.1:0-7762 GCA_036510065.1 Streptosporangiaceae bacterium
CCGTCAGCCAGGGCGAACCCGCGGGAGCGCAGGCGGGTCGGGAAGTTCTCGGCGGTGAAGGTGCAGGCCACCTGCAGGTAGGACCCCAATGCCAGCGACGCCAGGAATGAGCCGGCGGTCACGACCGCGCCGTTGGCGAGGGTCCCGATCAGCAGCATCCCGGTCAGCTAGACGACGGTGGCGGCGAAGATCAGGTGCTTGCGCTCGATCTTGTCGGCCGTGACGATCATGATCCTCGCCCCCACCGGGTACCCGATCGCTCCGACCGCCAGGTACAGGATCGAGCTGCCGATCGCCAGGCCGTGCACGGAGAGCAGGGTCGCGGCGTCCCCCAGGAACCCGTAGTTGCCGATGTACCACAGGAACCACATGGTGATCATGGCCAGGACCGCCAGGCCGTACCGTCCGTTTTGGGCAGGTCGTCGTCCCACAGGTGCCGCTGCTCGCCGCTGCCAGCCGACAGCGGTGCTGTACTCGCGTGCTGATCGCTGCGCTAAGCTCCGAGCGGGCTCGCCAGTAGAATCTGGGCGGCACGCCTGTTACGGCCTGATGGGATCGATGCGATGCACCAGTCATCTATGACGTCTGTCGCGGGCGTGGCGGTTCGGGTGCTCGCGCTTGCTCGCATCGGCTTGGGCCGCTGCCGTGCTTGAGGACCCTTTCCCGGTGGAGTGGATGGGCCATCAGGCGGTCGTGTCGCTTCCGGAGCACATCGATGTATCCAATGCCGGCCAGATCCGCGAGGAGTTGCTGTCGGTCATCAATCGGGGGGCCGCCGTGCTGATCGCGGATATGACCGTGACAGTGTCATGCGATCACGCGGGCGCCGATGCGGTGGCGCGTGCCTTCCAGCGCGCGGTCGTCAACGGCACCCAGCTGAGGCTGGTGGTCACCGCTCCGGTTGTCCGGCAGGTGCTCGGCATTGAGGGACTCGATCGCCTGGTCTCGATCTACCCCTCGCTCGAAGCGGCGATCGCCGGCGGGACGCCAGCAACGGATGTCCCTGCGCAGGCCCATCCCAGAGCACGGACTGACGGCAAGCACCCGCCCGGGCCGAGCGGGACTAGAGCTGTGGCCATCACGCCTGCCGTGCTGTGGCAACTGATCGACGCTCTTGGCGACGGGCTGGCGCTGACCGCCGGTGATGGGAAGATCGTGCTGGTCAACCGGCGGCTGGCGGACATGTTCGGCTATGAGCACGCCGAGCTGATCGGCCGCCCGGTGGAAACCCTTGTCCCGGCTGACCTGCGGGCAGCGCACCGCGGTTACCGTGCCGGCTATGAGCGGGCGCCTGAGGCGCGGCCGATGGGCGGCAGGGGCCGCCTGGTGGGGCTGCGCAAGGACGCATCCACGATCCCGGTCGAGGTCAGCCTCAGCCTGGTGCCGACGGCGACTGGCCATTTCACGCTCGCGGTGATCCGGGATGCCACGGAGGTCCGGCGCCGTGAGGATCTCGCGGATCTCGCCCGGGCCGCTGTTGCCGAGCAGGCGCACCGGGGCCAGGAGCTGCTTGACCGGGTCGTCCACAGCTTGTTCAGTGTCGGGCTCAGCTTGCAGGCAGCCATCGACCTGCCCAGCGACGTGGCCCGAGAGCGCATCTCGGAGGCTCTGGGCCGGCTGGATGACACCATCCATGAGATCCGCGATCACTTGTTTGCCGTCCGCGACCGGGGAGCACCGCCGCCCGATCCCGCGTCACCCAACGGCGCGAAGTGAGTATCAGAGTCCTCACGTGCGAAGACGGCCGTGCCTCACGGTAGCGGACAGCGATTTAAGGATCAGGCGGGGTTCCTGCGCAGGGAGTGGCGGGGCCATCTATGACATCTCGGGCGCTGGCGGCAGCCACGAGGGACCCGGACCTGCTGTTCCCGATTCGGCGGTGGCGGCATAACCGGTGATGCCGGCTGCCAGGCCGTTAATGAAATTCCGGATCGTTGCGGCGGCAACCCGGTGCAAGACTGCGCAGTCGAGCCCGGCTCCGAGGGAACCAGGCGGCGGCCGGTATGTCCCGGCCAGCGTGAGCAGAGTGGCCTGCTTCCCCGACGGGCTCAGGGTGATGTCGGCATCCAGGACGGCCAAGAGTCCGCCGCCGGGCTCGATGGCCTGCCACCGTAGTGCGAGCCCGGCTGAGTCATTCCTTTCCATCAGGTCCAGGAAGTGCACCTGAACCAGCCTGGACAGACCCGGTGCGGAACCTGGCGAGCGCGTTCGGGCCAGGCCGGTGATCCCCCCGTTGTAGGCATCTTCCGAAACGGGCAGCAGCGAGCCGCCACGAGCCAGGTTCGCCAGCCTGGCCCGCGCAACAGCGAAGGTAACAGCCAGGAGCACCTCGTCGCCGACGAACACCCCACCAGTAAACCGGTCAGATGCCTATGCAGACAGCGGACCTACGTCCCTGGCGCCAGGCCGGAAGTCCCTTCATCCCTGGGGAAGGCCGGCTTGCAACACCCTGCTCAGGCACTGCTCCGCCGCCGCGGCAGGGACTGTAATTTCTTCGGTTCTGTCTCACTTTCGGTGGTGACGTTGCGTGGTGTCAGTTGAGCAGGATGCGGTGGCGGAGGAGGGTGAATCCGGCGCGACCGTACATCTGCCGCTTGATCATCTTCGTTTTGGTGTTCACGCCCTCGGTCCGGCCGTTATGGAACGGCAGAGTAACGGCGGCGATGGCGGCGTCGATGTCCCGGTCCAGGCCGCCGGTAAAGGCGTGGACGTTCGGCAGATCGCCGGCCTTCGCGGCGGAGGCCCAGTCCCTGAGCCTGACCTCGTTCGCGGGATCCGGCCTGAGCAGGGCGGCGAAAGAGCGGACGAGGGCGGCGAGGCTGGTCATCTCGGGGCAGGCGCCGGTCAGCCCTGCGAGCAGTGACCGCTGGGCATCGGTGAGGGCGTCTGGCCGGGTGAGCAGCAGCCGGGTAACTCGCCTGGGTGACAGGTGTGGCCGGTCAGCCTCCACCCTGCCCTGGGTGATGTAGCGGTAGTGCAGGTTCATGCTCCCGCGGTAGCCCATCTCCCGGATCTCGGCGAGCAGCCGCTGGACCGGCACGGCGGGGTCCTCGGCGCGGCGGGCGCGCAGGTGGTCGCGGTAGGGGTCCACGAGCGTCGCCCGGTACCTGGGCGCGCGGATCATCCGCCCGGGTTCGGCGGCGCGGGCGTACCGCTTGACCGTGTTCAGCGACAACCCCAGCCGCCGCGAGCATTCGAGCAGCCCGGTGCCCCTGTCCAGCAGGTCGTGAACCTGCCGCCACCGTTCGGCTGTCGTCTGGGCCTGCCTGCCCTCTTTCAGAGGCGGCACAGCAGGAGCTGTGCGCGGCGACCTCCTTCAGCACAGCTTCGGCCAGGCCGTGCCACAGGTGCCAGCGGTCACCCGCCTGGACCGCACCGGACAGCGCTCGGCGGATCGCCTCTAATGGCACAGTCGGGTATCAGAACTGCCTGAATGCCGTGGCCTGGAGTGCTGTCTGTAGGGTCACGGCATGGCTGATCGTCGTTTCGAGCTGGTCTGTGAGATCGAGCCGCCTACTCGCCCGGACCTGACGCGGGTGCGTCACCAGATCGGGGTACTGAGCCTGGTCGCGGACTCGTTCCTGATTCCCGACAACCACATCGGGCGGGCGACGGTGTCAAGCGTGGCGGTCGCGCATGAGGTCCAGGCGATGGGTGCCCGTGGCATCGCGTGCCTGAACTCCCGGGACCGTAACCTGCTGGGGTTCCGCCGGGACCTGCTGACAGCGGCCGCGTATGGGGTTGACCGGTTCTTGTTCGTCTACGGCGACAAGCCCACCGTGGGCGGGCGGACCAGCGAGCTGACGGTGCGGACCATGATCGGCGAAGCGCGCAATGCGACGGAGGATCCGGCGTTCGCCGGCTGCCGGCCGTTTGGCGTCGGGGTCACGTCGGGCCTGCGCCCGGTTCCTGCGTGGAAGCTCGCAGCCGACTTCGCATTCGTGCAGGTCAGTTTCTCGGTTGATGCCCTGTTGCGGTGGCGTGAGAGCGCCGGCTTGCGGGTTCCGGTCTATGCGGGGGTAATGGTGCTGGCCAGCGCGGGCATGGCCCGCAGCCTGGCGGCCGCCATCCCGGACATCGATATCCCCGGCCAGCTGGTCGACGACGTTGAGCGTGACCGCGGCGCCGGGGTGGACGCGGCGTGCGAGCAGATCCTGGCCATCCGCGACAGCGGAGCCTTCGACGGCGTGCATCTGGTGCCGGTCAGCCGCTATCGGGAGGTCGCAGCACGTCTGGAACGTGACCTCTAGGCACTGGGCAGCGGGTCCGCGTGCTGATCTCTTGCCCGGGTCCGTTCCTGCGCCTGGCCGCGGCGGCTGATGTCGGCGGCGTAGGCGGCCCAGTCTCCGCCGGAGATCTTCTGCCACTGGATCGCGGCCTTGACATGGATGCCGAGCGTCTTGGCCAGGATCGCGGCCGGGACGTCGGCGGCCAGGGTGAACAGTGCGGTGTTGCGGCCCTGGCGGGGGCTGATCCCGAGGGCGTGGAGGCGCTGGGCGAGCGCGTCCTCGGTCAGCGCGCTTCCCGGCTGGCGTCCCGGGAACAGCCAGGGGGAAGAGACGCCGAGCAGGCTGCTGCCCGGTGGCCTGCGGCCGGCCGCGAGCCCGGCGACGAGGGTGTCCAGCGGAGCGGGCAGGATGACCGGGCGGCTGCCCAGGCGCAGGAGGGTGCGGCCGTCCTGGTGCAGGACATGCCTGGTCGTCAGGGCCGTGATGACGCTGAGCTTCTGGGCGTAGAGCAGGATGAGGAGCCCGGCGACCCGGTCGGCAGCCGGGTATGCCTCCTCTTGGAGGAGCCGGCGTGCGTCTGCCCAGCGGCGGTCCTGGTCAAGCGGCCCGGCGGGACCGGTCCAGCGGGAGGCCGGAGCAGTGAGGCGGGACGCGTGACGGCGGGCGACCGCCCAGCGGACGAAGTTCGCCGACCGGGCCAGGTGGCCGGATTTCCCGGCCAGCCACTGGTCAAGCTCAGCCTGGGTGCAGCCGGCCAGGGTCAGCCCGCGTGTTTCCAGCCAGTCCAGGAACGTCGCGGCGGCGGTGACCTGGTCACGGACGTTTTTCACCTGCTGGCAGGAGGCGGGCCGGCCGTCGAGGCGGCCGCGCAGCCGGCGCAGGTGGTGCCAGACAGCGTATCCGTGCAGGGCGCGCCGGTGCTCTGGGGTCGTGCGCCCGGCGATGGCCTGGCTGATCCAGCTTTCCAGGGCGGTGAGGTGCTCGTCCCGGGCCGGGAGCGCACCCGCCGCGACCAGCATCGACCGCAGATGGACGAGGGTGCGGCCCGGTGGCAGCGTGTCCAGCGCCTCGTGAGTAAGGTCGCGGCAGGCCGCGGCGGCCTGGAGGGCGCGGCGGACGCCGGCCTTCTTCAGCCAGTCCAGCATCAGGTCGGGACGGTCGACACGGACGAGGGCCTCGCGGAGCCGGTCCAGCTCCGGTGCGGCGGGGCCGCCGGGCGGGGTGAAGATCTGCTGCAGTTTCCGGTCCAGGGAACAGCGAGTGCACTCCGCCGCCGACAGCTGCCAGGTCTCCTGGCAGGCCGCGCACCGTTTCCAGAAGGCCGGGTCAGGGTTGAGGCAGCGCGCGCACAACGGCTCGCGCAGCGTGCCTCCCTTCAGAGGTGCCCCAGTGCCGCAGCGCGAGCAGGTGATCCAGCGCTTGCGGCATCTCTCACAGACCGGGGTGCCGGTCGCCCGCGAGATGCCGATTCGGCCGCCGCCCACCGACCCGCAGATGCTGCAACGAAGAGCCGGACCCGGGCGGCAGCTCTGGCAGACCGGCCCGGCCTCGGTGACCGCGGCGACGCGGCGGCTGTTCCCGCACCTTGCGCAGGGTTTCCAGCTCCGCGGGTCGCGATGCCAGCAGTTCTGGCAGATGGGCTGCCCGCCGTCGTTGAGGCGGGCAGCGGGCCTGACCTTCCCGCACCGGCCGCAGGGCAGGGCCCGGGCCTTGCTCCTGCGCCCGGCGCAAAGGCGCAGCTCCTCGACCGGGACGCCGAGCTCCCGCTGCCTGCCGCAGCGGGGGCAGGGCGGCTCGATCACGGCGGCGGCGCCCGCGTCGGCAAGCGCGCTGATGAACCGCAGGACGCCAGGGACCGGGGCGCGGGCACCCTGGCCAGTGAGCAGCTCGGGCTGGCCTGTCACGGCGGCTGCGATGCGGCACCGCCCGTCCGGGCGGGCCGCCGCCTGCCCCAGTGCCCCGAGGATCACTTCCGGGCTCAGCGCGGGCTCCAGCTTCGCCAGCAGGGCGAGCAGGGCACCGGCCGGATCGCCGGGCCCCGGCCGGCCGGGGCCGCCGGTCACTGCGCCGTGCCGGCAATCCGGGCCTGCTTCGGGCGCCGGGCGCCGATGCCCGCGGCGTCCGCAGCTCCGCCGACGGCGGCCTTCCCGGGCCGCCGGGCCGGGCTGGCCGCGGCGACGGGCTCGATGAGGTCGTCCATCGGGCAGTCCAGAATGTCCAGCAGCGCCATGAGGATCTTCAGGCTCAGCCGCTCGGGCCGCTCGGTGACCAGGCGGTAGACCTGGCTCGAGGACAAGGTGATGCCGCGGTCGGCCAGCAGCGGGATGATGTCAGTGGTGGAGAACATTCCGCGGTCGGCCATGATCTTGCGCAGGTGCCAGCGGTAGTCGAGCCTGGCGGTCATCTGCGTCTCGCCTCCTCACACGCTGGCGCCGGCGAACGCCGGAGCCAGCGCCCTGCTCAGGGCAGTGTTCATGAAGTCATCGCTGACGTGGGTGTAGATGGCGGTGGAGCTGTCGCACTCGTGGCCGACCTGCTGCTGGATGAAACGCCGGTCGGCCCCGTCCTCGGTCAGGTGCGTGACGTAAGCGTGCCGTTCGGAGTGCACCGTCAGCGCCCTGGGCAGCCCCAGCGCATCCCGGTAGGCGGCGAACCGGGCGTTGATCTCCGCCGGCCTGACCCGGCCGCCCCGCTCAGTGATCCACAGCGCCGGATGATCGGCGAACCCGAACTCCGGGCGGATGTTTCTCGACGTAGTCGGCGACCGCCTCGACCGCCCAGTCCATCACCGACAGCACGTTCCGCCGCCGCGGCGGCTGCCCCCTTTTTGCCTTGCCGTAGCGGACGTTGAGCGTGCCGTACCGGCCGAACTGAGGTGCCCGCGGGTTGCGGCCGAAGTCGGCCATGTCCAGCCTGGCCGTCTCGGTCCGGCGCAGCCCCCACCCGTAGATGACCTTGAAGATCGTGGCGTCCCGGTAGGCAGCCAGGGCGCCCTTGCGCCCGGACCGCACCGCCCTCTCAACCTGATCATCGGCATAGTCGAGGAACCGCTGCAGCTCCTCCCGGGTGAACGGCCTGGCCTCCGGGCTGCCCTCATAGCCATTGAGATGAGTGACGGTGTTCCACTCATGGCAGATCGCCGCCGGGCACGCGCCGAAAGCCTCCTCGCACGCCGGCCCCCATCCATAGCGGGCATCGGTAAGGAACTCGGTGAACAGCCGCACGTCGCCCTGGTAAGCGCGGATCGTGGACGGCGCCATGTGCCTCTCGCCCGTCAGGCAGGCCGACCACTCGTCCATGTGCCCCGACGTCCACTGCCACGGGAACTCGTTCGTGAACTCATGGAACCGGCGGATCAGCCGTTCCCGGTCACCGGCCGTCTCATCCCTCAGCCCCCTCGACTTCTGCTGAGCCCGCCAGCCCCGCAGCATCGCATCGAACATCGCCTCCTCCGGCCGCAACCGAGCCACCACGGACACCAGCTCCAGGCGCGCCGCGCCGGCCAGCTCCACCCGCCCCATCCAGCCCCCGGA